>CAZFEK010000122.1:0-1854 GCA_964517465.1 uncultured Alcaligenaceae bacterium | reverse complement strand
CGGGCGCAAGCGACCATCGTTCATCCATCGACACGCCGCGCGATTTGCCACGCAGTGGGGTTGGCCATTGGCTGCGCGCGGAAATGCTGGGGGCAAGATGTCAGTTCCACTCGAAGCCGCGATGCCGCGGCGAACCAAGGTCCCGGTGATCGACCTCCGGGAAATTTCACCCGTCCGGAAAGCGATACAAGACGGCCGCCTTAAAGAAGCAAGACGCACCACGCTGGGCGGCAATGACGCCATCGCGCAAGGCGCGCTCGAAGCCGGGGCGCGTTTCTTTGGCGGCTATCCGATCACGCCCTCGACCGAAGTGCTCGAATACGCGGCGCGCCACATCATGGGTTTGGGCGGCAGCTACTTACAAATGGAGGACGAGATCGCCGGCATTGCCGCTGCCATCGGGGCATCCCTGGGCGGTGTGAAGTCCTTCACCGCCACCTCCGGCCCCGGCTTTTCCTTAAAACAAGAAAACCTGGGTTACGCTTGTCTCGTCGAAGTGCCGCTGGTCGTGGTCAACGTCATGCGCGGCGGTCCCTCGACCGGCGGGCCTACCGACCCTGGCCAGTCCGACGTGATGCAAGCGCGCTGGGGCACCCACGGCGACCACCCCATCGTCGCCATCGCGCCGGCCACGGTGCAAGAGTGCTGGGAAGAGACGGTGCGTGCTTTCAACATCGCCGAGAAATATCGCACACCGGTGATCCTCTTGCCCGATGCCAAAGTGGCGCAGATGAAGGAGCCGGTGGTGCTGCCGCCTTTGGAACTGGTGCCCATCGTCAATCGTCCTTACCCCTCGGGGGCGCCCGAGGACTATGAGGCTTTCGGCCAAACCGCGTCCGGCGTGCCGCCGCTGGCGCCCTTCGGCGAAGGCTACCGCAGTCACTTCACCGGCCTCTACCACAATCGCAAGGGCCTGCCGACCAAAGACCAGCGTCTGATCGATCAATTGCAGAAGCGCATCCACGCCAAACTGGAAACGAAAGAAGCGCGCGCCGACATTCTCAAGACCGAAGCCTTTCTGGCCGACGATGCCGAGGTGTTGGTAGTGGCTTATGGCATCACGGCGCGTGCCGCCAAGGACGCCGTGCTCGAAGCGCGCGCTCAGGGCATCAAAGCGGGCCTGCTGCGCCCGATCACGCTGTGGCCTTCCGATGCCAGCGCGTTTCTGCCGCACTTGGCGCGCGCCAAGAAAGTGATTGTCGCCGAGCTGAACCTCGGCCAATACCGCCTCGAAGTCGAGCGCCTGGCCTATGAGGCGGCACATGCTGCGGGCAAGACGCCACCGCCGGTGAACGGCATACACCGCGTCGACATGCGCCTCATCGCGCCGCGGGAGATTTACCAGGAGATCACGCGATGAAGCCAGGAACTGGAACTACGCCGCAGCAAACCGCAATTTTCCGTTCCCTAGGGGAGGGCGCTGGGGGGAGGGTAGTTCGATGAGCATCGTCGATGTCTGTTCGCTGGAGATGCCCGATCTGCGCCGCAAAGAAATGCGGCGCAACATCTGGTGTGAGGGTTGCGGCCTGGGCAACATGCAGCGCTCGATTCAGGTGGCGCTGATGCGCCAGCTCGGCCGCCGCCTCGGTGTCGATTACATGGACCCGGCCGGCGTGGAGGCGATCAAGAACAAAGTCGCCATGGTCTCGGGCATAGGCTGCACTTCGCGCATGCCGGGTCATCTCGATTTCAACACCGTGCACACCACCCACGGCCGCTCGCTGGCTTTTGCCTCCGGGCTGAAAATGGCTCGGCCCGAACTCACGGTCGTGTTGGCTGCCGGCGACGGCGACATCTTTGCCATCGGCGGCAACCACTTCATCCATGCCGCGCGGCGCAACCTCGACATGACGC
>CAZFEK010000121.1:0-2028 GCA_964517465.1 uncultured Alcaligenaceae bacterium | reverse complement strand
TTTCCTTGGCGTGGCCGCTCCGGCGCCGCCCGGCGAAGCGTCCGGGCCAAGGCAACGGCCCAGCGAAGCCGGGCGAAACGCGGCGCCTTCGCTACGCCGTTTCCTTGGCGTGGCCGCTCCGGCGCCGCGCCATGATCCTCTTCGGTTCCGGCTTGTCCGGCGCAGCAGATGGGCGGATACACTCGGGGTAAAATGGCGCCCTCGCGCACGCGAGCGTACTTGGGCATGTGATGGGTTACACGGTCAAAGAAATTTTTGCCACTCTGCAAGGCGAAGGCGCGCATTGCGGTCGCGTGGCGGTGTTCTGCCGCTTCAGCGGATGCAACTTGTGGTCTGGACGAGAGGAAGATCGGGCGCAAGCGGTATGTCGGTTCTGCGATACCGATTTTCTCGGGACCCAGGGGCCGGGGGGAGGCAAGTTCGCCGACGCGGCGAACCTGGCCGATGCCGTGGCGCGTGCCTGGCCCGCGCCGGGCCAAGGCCTTCCCCTGGTGGTATTAACCGGGGGCGAACCGCTATTGCAAGTGGATACGGCGCTGGTCGATGCCTTCCATGCGCGAGGTTTCGAAATTGCCGTGGAAACCAATGGCACCTTGTCTCCCCCTCCTGGGCTGGACTGGATTTGCGTCAGCCCCAAGGCGGGGGCGGATTGGGTCCTTCGCGCGGGCGACGAACTCAAGCTGGTGTATCCTCAGGAGGGGCTGGAGCCCGAGTTCTGCGAAGACCTGCCTTTCCGGGCGTTGTTTTTGCAACCCATGGATGGTCCGGCACGCGAGGAAAATACCCATAGGGCCGTGCAGTATTGCTTGACTCACCCGCGCTGGCGCCTTTCCTTGCAAACGCATAAGCTCATCGGCATACCCTGAAAACGGCTTACCTTCATGCTCACCATTACCAAGCGCCTGGAATTCGATGCCGGTCATCGCATTCCCGACCACCGCAGCAAGTGCCGCAGCCTGCACGGGCATCGCTATGTGCTGGAAATTACCCTCGAAGGCGAGCCGGTGAACGCGCCCGGTTGCTCGGATCACGGCATGTTGATGGACTTCACCGACGTCAAGGCCATCGCCATGGCCGAAGTGGTCGAGCCCTGGGATCACGCCTTCCTGGTTTGGCGCGAAGATCGCCACATCGTCGAATTCCTCGCCACCCTGCCGGGCCACAACACCGTGCTGCTCGAGCGCGTGCCCACGGTGGAGAACTTGGCCCAGATCGCTTTCGAGATTCTCGCCCCGCAATATCGGAGCCGCTACGGCAACGCCCTGCGCCTAGCGCGACTGCGGCTTTACGAAACCCCCAGCGCCTGGGCGGAAGTCAACGCCTGATGACCAAACAAATGACGGGGAGGTGACATGACCGACTCCATCGAACCAATCGGCGCAGCCACCGGAGCCGCAAGCCGCGCCGGCGCCGTCAGCCCGGCTGCGATCGTTCGACCCATTTTGATGGCGCTGCTGCGCTGAGGACCGTCGGTTCGACGACGCCCAGGGGCATTCGGCAGGCACCCAGAGGGGGGCTGGGGCGCCGGCTGCGGGCGATTCGGAACGTCGGTTGAGGACTCGCGCGGCCGCCGACCGGCTGCACTTGCACTGGCCTCTTCTGCGCGTATAATCCGCCCCTTCCATGGCGGGCCGTTCGGCGCCCAGCGTGGCTTTCGGCTGCGGCAAGCGAAATTCCCTTCGTCCACCCGCAGCCCACATCGACCTCCTCCTTCGAAGGCCCAGGCATGAAGTTTCGTTTCCCGATTTTTATCATCGACGAAGATTTCCGCTCGGAGAACACCAGCGGCCTAGGCATACGCGCCCTGGCGCAGGCGATCGAAGCGGAGGGCATGGAAGTGCTGGGGGTGACGAGCTACGGCGATTTGTCGCAATTCGCCCAGCAGCAAAGCCGCGCTTCGGCCTTCATTCTCTCGGTCGACGACGAAGAATTCGGCACCGGCTCAGCCGACGAAATCGAAGTGGCCTTGCGCAGCCTGCGGGCCTTCATTTCCGAGATTCGCTTTCGCAACGCCGAAATTCCCATTTA
>CAZFEK010000120.1:0-2098 GCA_964517465.1 uncultured Alcaligenaceae bacterium | reverse complement strand
GCGCCTTCCGGCGCTCCTACAGGGCATCGGCGCTTCGTTGCACCGCGGTGCGCAGTGCGAACCGTAGGAGCGGCGGCCGCCGCGAGGGCTGGCGATTTTTGCACGGCGACGACTCGACGAAAAAGCTCGCGCCTTCCGGCGCTCCTACAGGGCATCGGCGCTTCGTTGCACCGCAGTGCGCAGCGCGACCTGTAGGAGCGGCGGCAGCCGCGAGGCAGTGTGGGAGGGCAAACCTCGCACGAGCAACCCGCCGCACCCTCACCCGGCCTCACTCTCCGCTGGGCAAACGCCGCACCTCGCGCAAGGCGGAAAACCCGGTCATGAATGCCCCCAGGCCCAGCCCGGCGATGCCCACGCACCACAAGGTGGCCCGCAAGCCGATGGCGCTAGCCAGAATGCCACCGAACAGCGAACCCACCGGCGCCGCCGCCACGGTCAGGAAGCGCATGGTGGCGGTCATGCGGCCCAAGAGGGCATCGGGCGTGATGGCTTGCCGCAGGCTCAAGTAGTTCACGGTGAACAGCGTCGCACCGAAACCGAACAGCAGCATGCCCAGGCTCAAGGTGGCCAGCGCCACCCAATAGCCGCCGCTGGCCACGGCAAAAAGCAGCCAGGCCAAGGCCGTGAGCGCAAGCCCCTGAGCCGTCTGCGGCCCCACGCCGAAGCGCTCGCCGCCCCGTTTGGCCAACACCGCGGCCAAGAGGCAGCCCGCGCCGGACATGGCATAAATGAAGCCGATGGCCCCCGGCGACAAACCCAGCTCGCGGCTGGCGAACAGAATGATCACCGCCAGATACATGCAGTGCAGAAATTGCCACAGCGCCACGGTCCAGGCCAGCAGGCGCAAGACGTCGTTGTGCCACACGAGGCGCAGGCCCTCCAGAATCTCCGCCCAAATCGAGGTGCTCCCACTCCCGCCGGGAGCGGGTTCGCCGCGATCCTGGATGTCTTTGAGCATCCAGCCCGACACCAGAAAAGAAATGGCATCCAGGGTGATCGCAAACGGCGCGCCCAAAGCGTGAATGAGAAAACCCGCAGCGCCCGGCCCGACCAGTTCCGCCGACGACTGGCTCACCGCAATCTTGGCATTGGCCTCCACCAGGTTCTGCCGACCCACGATCTGGGTGATGAACACCTGGTAGGCCGCACCGCCGATTACGTTGCCCACGCCGCACACGAAGCCCACGAGGTAGAGCACGCTCATGTGCAAATACCCAAAGGCCGCCGCCAATGGCACCGCGAGCAGGAAAACGCCCCGCGCCACGTCGGTGATGATGATCAGCGGCAACTTGGCGAGTCGATCGACCCACACCCCGGCAAACAGCCCGATCAAAGCGAAGGGTGCCAACTCCAAAGCCACCAGCAAACCCATTTCGAAAGGTGTGGCGTTCAAGAGCAGCGCCGCGGTGAGCGGCAGC
Organism: uncultured Alcaligenaceae bacterium; assembly: GCA_964517465.1. Taxonomy (GTDB): domain Bacteria; phylum Pseudomonadota; class Gammaproteobacteria; order Burkholderiales; family Casimicrobiaceae; genus JACPUX01. Next base: position 680 of record CAZFEK010000120.1, on the reverse strand, counting down.
GCCAGATTGGTGATCTGCCCGCCGAAAGAAGTGACGGTCAGCGAGGCCCACAGCCGCGCGAACGCCGGCCGGCGCCATAAGCCGCTGGGCCGCCACTGCCAAAACCGCAAAAATCGTTTCTTGTTCATGACTTTTTCCCCGCGGGCGCGGCTCGTGGCCACACGCGCGAATCGGCGCCAAGCGCCAAAATCAAAGCGGGAAAAAGACTCTTCGAGGATATCGGAGTTTTCCCGCCGCAACTTCCTGGCGGGACACCCCGACCAGGGAATTACCGGATGCCGCCCCTGTGGACCTTAGGGGAGACCGAGATGCCGCCACCCACACGCAACGGCGACACCAAACCCAAAGCAGCGCCGCGCCAATTGTGGCGGGCCTTGCCGGCGGCAGTGGTGAAGACGAAGGTTGGCATGGCGAAATCGTTAAGGGTTGAACGAAGCGGCATTGTAGCGGGGAAAAGGGGGTGGGGGCAATGGGCTTGGGCTGCGGGGTGTCGTTTGCCGCGCACCGAGCCAGACAAGATGCGAATTTGTGCGAGCAGTTTGTGCGAGCCCGTTTTGGTCTATTGCTTTCGCCTCCTTGGCGGTTTGCACTTGTGGTTCTTGGCGCTGAACCGACAGGGCCGGCGTCCGCGACACTTGGGCGGGGAGGCCGCCTTCACGCTGGTGCTGCACACCTGGAAG
>CAZFEK010000119.1:0-2413 GCA_964517465.1 uncultured Alcaligenaceae bacterium | reverse complement strand
GGGGCACGCGCAACAAGCGCGCCGAGTCCTTCCGCTACCGCCAGCACATCGAACACCAGATCGCGCCGGTGGAGCGCTGGCGCGACATGACCGAAGCCGAGCGCGCGCGCCTCAAGCCGATCGGAGTCATACACCGCCTGGCCCGCCCCGACTTGCAGAACACGCCGGGTTATGCCGATTGTGTGGCGCGCAGCAAGAAGGCCGTCGAGGCTGCAGCGGAAGAAGTCGAAGCCGTGTCGCCGCAACCCGAAACCGATATGCGTGCCAAGCGCACCTCGCTGCGGTTTGCCGGATCGGGCGGCCAGGGCGTCATCAGCGCCGGCGAAATCGCGCTCTCCGCCGCGGTGCGCGCCGGCAAGAACGGCGTCTTCATGAAGAACTACGGCCCCGAAGCCCGCGGCGGCGAGGCCTATTCCGATGTCACCATCAGCGACGGCGAGATTCATTTCCCGCAGTCCGAGCAACTCGACGTCTTGGTGGCCTTGAACCAGGAAACCTTCGACAAGTTTCGCAAAGAGGTGGCGCCCAAGGGGCGCATCCTCGCCAATGCCACCGCGGTGCGCGAGACTTACGACGACCCGCGCGTCATTGCCTCGCCTATCGGCGACCTACTGGCACGCGAGGTGCGGCCGCCCAAGCGCGAGCTGGGCATCAACATCCTGGCCCTGGCCCTGGCGCTCGACTACTTCGGCCTGATGTCGCGCGAGGCAGTCACCGCCGCGGTGATGAAAAGCGTCGGCAAGAAGAACCCAACCCTCAACCAGAAGGCGCTCGCCACCGGCTTTGCCGAGGCCGATCGTCTCAAGGGTCTTTGAAGAGGTGAAAGCGATGAGTGTTTTGTTTCCTGTTGCCAGCAGCGCCAGCCGGCGCCGTGTCGCGCCGCCGCCGGCTGCGGCGGCCGCCGCGCTCGAAGACCTGGTTCGCGAAGCCGAGTCCGCCGGCTTTGAGGTCGAGAACTTGGCCTTGGCCCGCGCCCTGGTCGATGAAGCCGTGCTCGCCCGTCTCCAGCGGTTGCTTTTCGCGCCGGAGGCGCTGGCCGAGGCCAAGCGCCGTGCGCGTCGCCTCGAATTCATCGCCGAGGGGCCGCTGCCGCCCGAGCTGCTGTTGGAACCTTCGGCCAAATCGAAACCGATCTACCGCCAGGTCGTCGACTACGCCCTGTGCAAAGGATGCCGCTTGTGCATCCAAGTTTGTCCCAAGCGCGTCTACAGCGACGATGGTTTCGGCAAACCCGACGAGCAGCGCCGCGACGAAGAATGCACCGGCAATTCGCAGTGCGCGCAGTGCATCTATATCTGCCCGGAGCGTGCCATTTCGCTGGAAATGGTCAATCCGCTCTACGAGTCCACGCTGTTCATCGAGCTGCCCAATCCTTATGCCGCCGATGCCGCCGCCAACCCGCCGCCGGCCGACTTCGTCGTCGCCAATCCGCTTGCCGCTGCTGAAGGACTGGCGTTTGGCCCCTACGACGCAGAGGATTTGCGCGCGGCCAATCGCGCGTTCGACGAAGCCGGCTTCTATCCCTTGATCGAGACCCGCGGTGTGGCCAGCCATTTCGTCGACAGCCGTGATCCAGAGGCCGTTCTCGAGCGTTGGGCGGGCGAGAACGGTCGCGCACCGGCGCTTGCGCGCCGTGCTGCACGGCTCTTGGTTCAGGCGCTACCCTCGTTGCCCGGGCTGACCCAAGGCCAGTATGATCTGAGCGCCATCCTGCATGCGATCATCGACGAAGTGCTGCATGCCGGCATCGAGATCGACTCGGCCGGCGGGCGCCAGCGGCTCGCCGAGTTGATCGGGTCGGCGCGCGTGAGCCAGGCCTATTTGGGCGCCAAACGCCGTCCCATCGGCGGCCTTTTGCCGCCGGGCACCTCGACTGCTTGGAAGACGCCCTATGGCAACGAGGTGCCCGTTTACACGCGGCTGGAGAAATGCCTGGGACCCGAATGCGCGCTCTGCGTCACCCACTGCCCCGAGGGTGGCGGCGGCGAAACCTCCGCCATTCGCATCCTTCCCTTGGTACCCGCCGGAACCATGCCGGCCATGGTGCGGGGTTTGCGCGCCTGGCTCTTGAAGGCCGACGGCAGCCACGCCGCGCTCGGCGACATGGAAGACCTCTTCGGCCGTCAGCCCTTCGCCTTCGAGGTCGACGCCGACTACTGCAAGTCCTGCGGCATCTGCATCTCCTGCTGCCCGCACGACGTCATCGAAGGCGCGCCGCGCCAGTTCGACATGGGAGAACAGAAATGAACGCCCCGCACGGCCGCCCGAAGGGGCGCGATCCACGGACCGGAGCTGCGCAGCAGCGAACCGCAATCACCCCCTCCTTCGGGGAGGGGGGTGGGGGGAGGGTAACACCGCCCCCGCACGGCCGCCCGAAGGGGCGCGATCCACGGACCGGAGCTGCGCAGCAGCG
>CAZFEK010000118.1:0-2457 GCA_964517465.1 uncultured Alcaligenaceae bacterium | reverse complement strand
AGGCGCGCGCGGCGATCGAGTCCGGCGCCGCCCTCGAACCGGTCGGGCCGCTGCAGCTCAAGGGCTTCCCGCGGCCAGTGGGAGCGTTCGTGCTGAAAGGTCTGGAAGCTAGCGGGGAGCCGCGATGAATGTCTACCTCGACCCTGACGCCGCGGCGGCATCAGCCTGAAATCTCGCTTTCACATTCACGCCGGCGAAAACCCACATCACTTGCCTTTCGCCGGAGCAGCATCATTGAGCCGCCAATCGTATTCGAGGTAACTCAAGGCGTAGTCGCCGGCGTGAATGTGGACACGAGCGGCCGCCTCCGGGCTGAGCTGATCGGCATAACGCGCGAAAGTGGCTTTCAGCGAATCGAAGCCGCCATGGCCTTGTTCGAAGTCCTTGCGGTACCAATCGAAAATGCGCGACACGCGCAATTTGCCGTTCGCGGCGTCGTAGCGATTGCGCGCAGGGTCGGCGAGAAAGCGGCGCATGCTGTCCTCCAACTGCGCTTCGAGTCGCGCGGCGACGAAAGCTTCCGGTCGCAACATCGGGCAGCCGATGGAAGCGCAGACCACGGCCACGTGGATGCGCGGCTCGTCGAAAGCGCCAGGGGCGCGGATCATGCCATGCTCGATGTCGTCCAAACTGCGCTCCTCGCCTAAGAGGGTGAAGAAGCGCCTTTTCCAGGGCGACTGGAACAGGCTGCCCAGTTCCTTGATCGATGCTAGAGCCGGATAGCGGGTGAGCACCAGATCGAGGGTGAAGGCGTTGTAGGCGTTGATCAGAAAAGCCAGGCGCTGCGGCTTGGTCCAGCCCGCGTATTCGCTCGGCGCCACCGAGGAAAGGCTTTGGAGATAGGCCTGCAAGGCCGTCCGCTCGGCCGCCAAATCGGTGTAGCGCACGGCGCTGCTATGGCCTTCGGTGGCCACCACCACATGCCGCGTCAGAAGTGCGCCGAAAGCGCTATGCTCGTGGTCGAAAGCGCGGGCGGAAGTGGCGGCCAATGCGCCGGCGACCACCAAGCTCCAGCCGAGGGTAGCGGCGCGGTTCATCCTCGCCGCCAAGCGTGAAAGCGGCCCACCCATGCCAAGAGCCCTTGCGGCGCGTGTGCCCGCTTCCAGGCGCCGGCGGCGTATTTGTTGGCCTCCGCCAGCGTCGGGTAGATGTGGATGGTGCCCAAGATTTTGTTGAGGCCTATGCCCTGTTTCATCGCCAACACAAATTCGGCGATGAGGTCCCCGGCATGTTCACCGACGAGGGTGACGCCGAGGATGCGGTCCTTGCCCGGCACGGTAAGCACCTTCACGAACCCATGGGCCTCGCTATCGGCGATGGCGCGGTCGAGGTCATCGATGCCATACACCGCGACTTCGTAGGCGATGCCTTTCTCTTTCGCCTCCAGTTCATTGAGGCCGACGCGCGCCACTTCCGGTTCGGTAAAAGTGGCCCAAGGTATCACTGAGTAATCCGCCTTGAATTTCTTCAGCGGATCGAAAAGGGCATTCACCGCCGCGTACCAAGCCTGATGGGCGGCGGTGTGGGTGAACTGGAAAGGGCCGGCGACGTCGCCTGCGGCATAGATGTTGGGATAGAGCGTTTGCAGGTATTCGTTGGTCTCGACCGTGCGGCCGGCCGGAATGCCCAGTTCCTCCAGGCCGTAGCCCTTGAGATTGGCCACACGCCCCACCGCCACCAGCACGGCGTCGAAAGGAACGCGCAGCTCGCGCCCGTCGTGCTCGGCGACGAGGACCTTCTCGCCGTTGTCGACGAGGAACTGTTTCGCCTTGTGGTTGACCAGCACCTCGATGCCTTCGTCGCGGAAGCGTTTCGCCACCATCTCCGACACCTCCGGGTCTTCGCGCATCAAGAGGCGCGGCATCATTTCCACTTGCGTGACTTTGGCACCCAAGCGCGCGAAGGCTTGGGTGAGTTCCGCACCGATAGGCCCGCCACCCAGCACCACTAGACGCCGCGGCAACTCGCGCAAATTCCATACGGTATCGGAAGTGAGGTAACCCACTTCATCGAGGCCGGGAATCGGCGGAACGAAGGGCCGCGCACCCGCGGCGATGACGATGGCGCGGGTGCTGAGGGTTTGCGTGCCGGCCGGCGTTTTCACTTCCACTTGCCAAGGCGAAATCATTTTCGCCTCGCCTTCGATCACTTCCACGCCCAGCTCGGTATAACGCGCGATCGAATCGTGCGGCTCCACCGTCTTCACCACCGCCTGCACGCGCTCCATCACCTGAGCGAAATCGAATTTCACGGTCGCTTGCTGCATACCCAACTCGTGTGCGCGGCGGCTAAGGGCGAGAAACTTTGCCGAGCGTAAAAGCGCCTTCGAAGGCACGCATCCGGTGTTGAGGCAATCTCCGCCCAGGCGGTGTTTTTCGATCAAGGTCACCTTGGCCTTCACCGCGGCGGCGATGTAAGACGTCACCAAGCCGGCGCTGCCGGCGCCGATTACCACCA
>CAZFEK010000117.1:0-2516 GCA_964517465.1 uncultured Alcaligenaceae bacterium | reverse complement strand
TGCGCACCGGGCAGACCTTGACGCAGGGCGGCTTCTCGCACTGCATGCAGGCGATGGGCATGTAGGTGGCGTCCTTCTCGGGCACCGCCTCGGGCTGGTAGTGGTATTGGCCTTCGAGCACTTGGCCGGCCGGGGTGTAGGCGTTGCCGCCGACTTGAATGCCCAGACCCTCGGGGTAGCCGTGATCCATTTTCTCTTTTTCGAATTTGCCGCGCTCCATACGCAGCACTTGAATCCACTCGATCTTCTCGCCGGGCCGGGTGCCGCGCGACTGATTGTTTTCGGCCACACAGGCATGCACGCAGCGGCGGCAGCCGATACATTTGCGGATATTCAGGGCGTAGCCCATGAGCATGCCCGGCTGCGGACCGGTGGTGTCGACCTTGACCTCTTTGCCGTATTCCTGCGAATAACGCCTCTCCAGACGGGCGCGCGCCTCGGCCTTTTCCGCATCGGTCATCAGGCGGTAATTCTTCTGGAAATGTTCGGCCCACTCGATGGCCGCATTGGCGTCATCGGTTTGGGTCATCAGCGCCGCGGTGCCCATGAGCGAAGACAGGCTCAGCGCCCCTCCGGTCTTCAAGAAGTTGCGCCGCGTGGTTGGCGCAGCGGAAACCGCGGATGCCGTGGGGGGTGAGCAGGAAGCGCTCGGCTCCTCGGTCGTGCAAGCCTCGCAGGCCGAGGGAGACTCGTTCGGGGTCACTCTGTGGTCCTCCATGAAGTGGGAAAGCGCCGCTGGAAACTCGGCCATCCCCAATAAACCGAGACGAAAAAAGGGTGCCGCGATGATACTTGGAAATGAGCTTCTAACACTGTGATTTGGATCAATTTTATCGCCCTGCATCAGGCCCCGGCCGCGGCTGCGGGCCGCTCTGCGCCAGTGGGAAGATGCCCGCGCTTGATGCGGGGCGGGCTTAGGCGTAGCTTTCCCGGCCAGCGGAGCTTGGTACCCGTCAGAACTGCTCGGACAAAATCGCGTGATCTCCCCGTTTTCACTCTCCCGGCTGCCCCGCGTCGAATTCGGCGCCGGCGCGCTACGCAAACTGCCCGACATCGCCATGTCTTTCGGCAAACGGCTCTTGCTCGTCACCGGGCGCAGCAGTTTCGACGCGATGCAGGAGAGCGCCTGGCTCCTGAGCGAATTGGCGCGGCGCGGGTGTGTGGTGCACCGGCTGCGGGTTGCGGGCGAACCCGGGACATCATGGATCGACGATGCCGTGGCCAGCGTCAAGAACGAGCCTATCGACGCGGTGCTCGGCATCGGCGGCGGCAGCGCCCTCGATGCCGCCAAGGCGGTGGCGGGTTTGCTCAAAGATGGCCATTCGGTGTTGGAGTACCTCGAAGGTGTCGGCCGCGAGCGGCCTTACCTGGGCCCGGAAACACCTTTCATCGCCGTGCCCACCACTGCGGGCACGGGCACGGAAGCGACCAAAAACGCGGTGCTCACGCACCCGGGGCGCTACAAGAAATCCTTCCGCGACGAGCGCCTGGTGGCGGCTTGGGCGGTGGTCGATCCCGACCTCCTGGCCAGTTGCCCGCCGGCGCTGATTGCCGCCGATGGCATGGATGCGTTCACGCAACTGCTCGAAGCTTTTGTCTCGCACAGGGCCAACCCCATGACCGATGCCCTGGCGCGAGCCGGCATCATGGCGGTGAAGGACGCCTTGCTTGACCTATATCGCGAGCAGAGCGGGCCGGCCCGCGAGAAGATGTCCTGGGCGGCGCTGGCTTCGGGAATCTGTCTGGCACAAGCGGGCCTGGGCGCGGTACACGGCCTGGCCTCGCCCCTGGGCGCGTTTTTCCCCATTCCTCACGGGGTGGTCTGCGGCACTTTGGTCGCCGAGGTCACCGCCGCCAACATCGCCGCCTTGCAAGCCCGCGCGCCCGACAGCCCGGCCTTGCCCAAGTACGGTGAAATCGGCCGCCGCTTCGCCAGGCAAAAAGGTTTGAACGGCGACGAAGCCCGCGGCTTTCTGCTCGACACCTTGCGCAACTGGCAGGCGGCGCTCGATCTGCCGCGCCTTGGTGCCTATGGCATCGGCGAAGGCGACTTGCCCCGCATCGTGACCAACGCACGCGGTGCGAGCATGCAAAGTAATCCGGTTTTACTTGGCGACGAAGAACTCACCCGGGTATTGCGCGCGCGGCTTTGAGGGCCGTGGATTTTCCCGCGCCTGCCGGCTCCCGGCTGGGTCAGCTCCGGTTCAATAGGTTCAACGCTCCACCGGCAGCTTTCGCGCCGCCCATTCGGGAAAACCTTCCTCCAGGCGGCGCGCGCTGTAGCCTTTTTTGCGCAATTGGGCGACCGCGTCGAAAGCGAGCAGGCAATAGGGGCCGCGGCAATAGGCCACGATCTCCTGCTCCTTGGGCAGCTTCTTCAAGAAACGCGGCAAGGCGTCGAGCGGCACGCTGATCGCGCCGGCGATGTGTCCGGCATGGTATTCGACCTCGGGTCGCACGTCGATCACCACCGCCTCGCCGCGGCGCGCGAGCAACAAAAGCTCTTCGCGACGCAC
>CAZFEK010000116.1:0-2971 GCA_964517465.1 uncultured Alcaligenaceae bacterium | reverse complement strand
TATCTATATGCTCAGCCGCATAGTGATTCGTGGGGAAACGTCAGGGTCGGGAGTCAAAAACACTCGGTGAATGCCTGCCCGCAATCGCAGTGTCCGGGTACGCGCGATGTTTATCAGCCCGTTCTGCCTCAGACATTACGCGGCGAGTGAGTTTTGAGCCAATCGCGTAGCGCGGCATTCATTCGAGTCTGCCAGCCTGGGCCTTCGGCACGGAAAGCCGCGAGAACATCGCGATCGAAGCGTATGGTGGTTGACTCCTTGCCGCTTCCTGCTGGGCGTCCGCGCTGCTTTCGGTATGCCTCGATTCCCGCCTGCATTTCCTCGCGCGTCAGTGGCCCTTGGTCTTCGTTCTTGCCGTCCCAAACCTAGGGCGTCCTGGTACACACTTTGCCGACTTCAGTCTTGCTTTGGGCACGCTTGCAAGCCGCGCGCATTTCGTTTTCCGCCGTTGAAGTCACTTTCAAGCCAGTCATGGTAAGCGCTCCTTTTCTCTTCGCCCGCCGACCGAAAGCTCACGATCCGCAGGGCGTCTTCGCGCGCCACATGCACCCCCGTCAGCACGGCGAGCACATCAAGCACCTAAGCAAACGACTGCCTTCAGCCTGGCGACCATGACTTCCGTGTCTTCCCTGGGCAGGCCGGAAAATGAACCGTTTCTTGGCTCGCGTCAGTTGGATTCCGCCCATGCAAGAGCGGCTCGAAGCCGCTCACCGGCCCTTGATGGCCGAAGGCCAGGGTCTGGATGGTCAAACCCGCGGACGCGAGGCGCTTGGCCAGGTTCTTGAGCGAAACCTGCCCCGCCGCCCGATCGACGGAAACAAAGGGGGGCGGGCCGCCAATCTCGCCGTTGTATTGCCCTGCCGCCGCATCGCCCAGGAAAAGCACGCCAAAGGCGAGGAATGCGGCGCTATCGCGCGTGTGGCCGGGAACGGAGAAGGCCTGAATGCGGTCGGCTCCGAAGGAGACGATCTGGCCGTCACGCAGGCCTTGAATTCGGTTCGGACTGGCGGCCCCCGGCTTTTCCTTGCTCGATGTAACCGCTCGCTGCTCTTTGTTCCAGTTGCTCGTGGAGGGACCGTTCTCGTCGACTTGTGAATCTTCCATGAGGTAGATGGTCGCATTGGGAAAGCTTGCCGTTCCGCCCATGTGGTCGTCGTGCGAATGGGTGCAGAAAATGGCCACGACGACTTTGCCGTTACCAAACACTTGCCGATCGACCAGAGGCGATATTCCCTTCAGCGCCAGCCATGCGCCCGCGGCACCCAGAATGAACAGAACTGCCACGAGGGCGAAAGCGTACTTGAAGAAGCGCTTCAATTTGGAGTGAACTCCCGTATTCAGGATTTCGAAGGCCCCCGACGCGCAGCGCGCGATTCGGCAACGGCACTTCCAATCAACCGCGCCGAAGTGTAGAGCAAAATCGGCAGAACGCTCAGCCGGGTCGCACAGCCTTGCGCCGATCCCGACGTTTCGCTCTAGGCCAGCGCCCCGGCGACGACCACACAATTGCGCCCTTTGCGTTTGGCTTCGTAGAGCGCCGAATCCGCGGCTTCGACGAGGCTGCGGGTGGGGGCACCGGGTTGCGGAACACCCGTGGCCACGCCGATGCTGACGGTAACCACTCCGGCCGAGCCGCTCTTGGAGTGGACGATGCCCAAGTCCTGCACGATCTGGCGCATGCGTTCAGCCAATGGACCCGCTTCGTCGGCGCGCAGACCGGGCAATATGACGACGAACTCCTCACCGCCGTAGCGCGCGGCCAGCTCGCCCGCGCGCTGTGCCGTGGCGCGCAGCACCTGGGCCACGCGCTGCAGGCAGTGGTCGCCGGCCTGGTGGCCGAGGGTGTCGTTGTAGAGCTTGAATTCGTCGACATCGAGCATGGCGACGGCCAACGGCAGCCCCTGGCGCGCGGCGCGCTGCCATTCGGCTTCCCAGGCCTGGTCGAAGCAGCGGCGGTTGGCCAGCCCCGTCAAGGCATCGGTGGTGCTCAGTGCCTCCAGTCGCTGGTTGGCTTCTTCGAGCGCGGCGGTGCGCTCCTTCACTTTGTCTTCGAGCTGGCGGTTGGCCGCCGCTACGGCTTCACGCAAGCGGGCCTGCTCCGCGAGATCGGCGGCCAGCCGGCGCGAAAACGAAAATCCGGCCCACAGAAGCAACACCACCGCGGCGGCGCGAGCCGCCAAAGAGCCGGCGCGCATGCGCTCGAAGCGCAGCGCGGCATCGGTCATTTCGCGGCTCAGGGTGCCGACGGCGGCGTCGGATTCGATTTCGTAGATCTTCTTCGCCAGCACGTAGTCTTCGGAAAACAGCCGCCCTCGGGCCGTCGGCCAGTCATCGGCGCGCATCGCCGTGAGCGCGACGAATTCTACGCGGCGCAGCGTCCCCCGCGGCTCGGCCAGGGGCGCCACTTCGTCGGAAAGCCCCAGCTCACGCGTCAGGGTTTCGATGGTTTTGGCGGTCGCTTCGAGTTCGGCATGCACCGTTTCGTAGCTGGCGCTGCGCAAGGCATTCTCTTCCAGCACGGCAACCATGGCCATGCCCGCCAGCGCCTGGTTCAAGCGCACCATGCGCTCGAGCCCGGCGGCGACTTCGACGTGGCGGGTATGCATCTGGGCGATGCGCTGGTCCACCCACCAGCCGCCCGCCATGGTGGCGACCAGGAGCAGGGTTGCCGCAAGGATGCTTAAGGGCAGGCGCATCGGGGCAAGCTCCGGCGCCGGGTCAGTCGATGACTTTGTCCGCTTTTTTCAGCAATTCGGGCGCGAGGCTCACACCCTGCAGCGCGGCGGCCTTGCGATTGACGACCAAGCTGAACTGCTCCATCAAGCCCCAGGGAATGTCGCCGGCGCGCGTGCCTTTGAGCACGAGCGCCGCCTTCTTGCCGGCGGCGTAGCCGATCAGATAATAGTCCATGCCGTAGGTGTACCGGCACCGGTTGTTTGGACACGGATTTGCACCTCAGGCGGCCTCCTTG
>CAZFEK010000115.1:0-3002 GCA_964517465.1 uncultured Alcaligenaceae bacterium | reverse complement strand
GGCATCGTCGGCTCGGCCTACATGGATGCGCTGGATCTCTTTCCCGCGGCGGGCATACGCTTCATTCCGACGGTGCATGAACAGGGCGCGGCGCACATGGCCGATGGCTATGCCCGCGTTTGCGGTCGCCATGGCGTATGTATCGCGCAGAACGGGCCGGGCGTTACCAATTTCGTCACCGCGGTGGCCGCGGCGTACTGGGCGCACAGCCCGGTGGTGGTGATCACGCCGGAAACGGGCAGCGCCACCCTGGGTTTGGGCGGCTTTCAGGAAACCGAGCAACTGCCGCTTTTCTCGAAAATCACCAAGTTCCAGGCGCAGGTGAGCGGACCGCAGCGTTTGGCGGAACTTGCCGCGCGCTGTTTCGATCGCGCGCTGTTGGAGATGGGGCCGACCCAGCTCAACATTCCGCGCGACCATTTCTATGGCGAGGCGGACTACGAAATCGCCGCGCCGACACGCATCGAGCGCGGCGCCGGTGGCGAAACGAGCCTCGATGCGGCCGCCGAGTTGCTGGCGGCAGCGCGGTTTCCGGTCATCATCTCCGGCGGCGGTGTGGTGCTGGCCGACGCTGTGGAAGCCTGCATGAAACTGGCTGAGCGGCTCGACGCACCGGTGGTGACGAGCTATTTGCATAACGACGCTTTTCCCGCGACGCACCCCCTCAGCTGCGGCCCGCTGGGCTACCAAGGCTCCAAAGCCGCGATGAAGTTGCTCGCCCAGGCCGACGTGGTGCTGGCGTTGGGCACGCGCCTGGGCCCTTTCGGCACGCTGCCGCAACACGGCCTGGACTATTGGCCGAAAGCCGCGAAGATCATTCAAGTCGACGCCGACGCCAAAATGCTCGGCTTGGTGAAGAAAATTTCCATCGGTCTATGCGCCGATGCCAAAGCCGCCGCCGAGTCGTTGCTGGCGCGGCTGCGCGCCCGCAACTGGGCGGGCGAAGCGAATCGCGCGCCACGCCGCGCCGCGATCGCGCAGGAAAAGGCCGCTTGGGAGGCCGAGCTCGAGGCCTGGACGCAGGAGCGCGACCCCTGGAGCATCGAAGTGGCGAAAGACAGCCCGGCCATGCACCCGCGCCAAATGTTGCGCGAACTGGAGCGCGCCCTGCCGCGTGAGGTCATGGTGTCCACCGATATCGGCAACATCTGCTCGGTTTCCAATAGTTATCTTCGCTTCGAGCGGCCGCGCAGCTTCTTTGCCGCCATGAGTTTCGGCAATTGCGGTTATGCCTTTCCGGCGATCATCGGCGCCAAGGTCGCCGCACCCGATCGGCCCGCCGTGGCTTACGTGGGCGATGGCGCCTGGGGCATGAGTTTCGGCGAGTTGCTGACCTGCGTGCGCGAGAACATTCCGGTGACTGCGGTGGTGTTCCACAACCGGCAATGGGGCGCAGAAAAGAAGAACCAGGTGGATTTCTACGGCAACCGTTTCGTCGGCTCCAATCTGCAGAACCCCAGCTTCGCGGCGATTGCGCGGGCGATGGGCGCCGAAGGAATCGTTGTCGACCAGCTCGCCGACGCAGGCCCGGCGCTGGCCGCCGCCTGCGCGGCGCAGCAGCAAGGCAAGACCACGGTGCTGGAAATGATGGTCACCCAAGAACTGGGCGACCCTTTCCGGCGCGATGCCTTGAAGAAACCGGTGAGGTTGCTCGACAAATACAAACACTGCATGTGAGGAGAGAAGAATGGCGGAGATTTGCGGCGGCGAAGTCATCGCCCGCATGTTGCAGAAAGAAGGCGTCGAAAAAGTCTTCGGCATCATCGACGGCACTTATTTCGGTTTCTATTCGACGCTGCACAAGCTGGGCATCGAAATCGTGACGCCGCGCCACGAGAGCTGCGCAGCGCACATGGCCGGCGCCTATGCGCGCCTCACCGGTCAACTCGGCGTGTGCATGGCCAGCAATGGCCCCGGGGTCGCCAACATATTGCCGGGGCTGGTGGTGGAGCAAGGTGAAGGCAACCGCGTGCTGGCCATCACCAGCGCGCGCCGGCCCGGCATCATGTATCCCGATCGGGGCGGGGCCTATCAGTGTTTCGACCAAAGCGGCGTGATCGGAAAAATCGCCAAGTGGAGCGCCGCGGCCTCGAGCTTCGAGCGCGTGCCCGAGCTGATGCGAAAAGCCTTGCGCAAGAGCTGGGAGGGGCGGCCGGGCGTAGTGCATGTCGATGTGCCCGAGAACATCATGAACGCCAAAGTGAAGGCCGAGGTCGCCTTCTGGGCGCCGCAGCAATACCGCAACCAAACGCCGCTCGAACCGACCGCGGAGCAAGTGGCGAGCGCCGCCCAACTGCTGATCGCTGCGCAGGCGCCGATGATCCATGCTGGCAGCGGTGTGGTGCATGCCGCAGCCTTCGAGGCGCTGGCGCGCGTGGCGGAGCTCTTGCAAGCGCCGGTGACGACGAGCTGGGCGGCGCGCGGCGCGCTGCCGGAAACTTCGCCCTTGGCCATGCCCATGCCGCACGTCAAAGTGAACCACCAAGTTCGCAACGACGCCGACCTGGCGCTGATCGTAGGCTCGCGTTTGGGTGAGACCGACTGGTGGGGCAAGCCCCCCTACTGGCGCCATCCTTCGGAACAAAAGGCCATTCAAGTCGATCTCGACCCCGACATGTTCGGCCTCAACAAACCCGTGGACCTTGCCATACAAGCCGACGCCAGGCGTTTCCTCGAACTGCTTGGCGACGCATTGGAAAAGCGCCAGGGAGAGATCAAAACGGCGCCGCGCCGGACGCGCCTCGCGGGCTACGCGAAAATGATGGCGGAAGATCGCGCCGGTTGGGACAAGGCGCTTGCCGACACCGCCATACCCATGCACCCGGCACATATCGCCACGGTGTGCGCCGAGGTTTTTCCGAAAGACAGCGTGCTGGTGGCCGACGGCGGCAACGCCACCATCTGGGCGATGTTTTATCACCGCGCCGATCGGCCCAACCGCATCTTATCCACTTTCAAATTCGGCATGCTCGGCGCCGGCATGGCGCAAGCCGTGGGCGCCG
>CAZFEK010000114.1:0-3107 GCA_964517465.1 uncultured Alcaligenaceae bacterium | reverse complement strand
TGTTGCGCCGGGTCGGGCGTGCCTTCTTCGCTCAGGAGCCTTCCCGCCTCGTCATAACCATAACGCCGCGCTTCGAGCACGTTGCCTTGGGCGCTGATGCTCAGCGTGCCGGGGATGGGGGTGGGCACGGTGAGGGTCAAGGTGCCGGGGATGGATTCGGCCGGGGTGGTGGCGATCAGGGCGATCTGCTCGCTCGGATAGCGCCGCCAGTCGCCGCGGTAGAGGTTGTCGGCGTTGTTGACCCCGTTGCTGTAGAAGCGGCCGACGGTGTCGAAAGCCAGAGCGCTGGGGAAGACTTCTCCGCCCAGATTAACCTGGGTGCCGTCCACAGCGCGACAGGCGCCTTGGCCGTAGGCATTGATCCAGCACACGCTGCCCTCGGGCGCGAGGGCGAGGGTGAGACCGGTGGGGTCGGCAAAGGCGGCGGTGAAGATTTCGGTGGCGGCAGCACCTTCGAGGCGATAGACCTTGCCATCGCGGCCTAGGGCGATCACGCCCCAGGCGGAAGCAGCGAGGAGGTAGCCCTCGCCGGCTGCCGGCAGGGTGAGGACGCTGCGTACGCTGCCCGTGGTGCCATCCACTTCGCGCACCTGGGTGTCGTTCGTCGCGGTGAAGAGGAGTTTGCTCGCGCTACCGGGCACCAGGCTCAGGAGGGCGCCATGCGCCGAGAGTTCGGCGACCAACGTGTCGCCCCCGGCTTCGTGCCGCCACAGGCTGCCATCGCCGCGCAGGAGGTAAAGAACGTTGGCGGCATCGACGGCAATTTGTTCGGCATCGGCAAGCCACGCTGGGAATTGCAAGGCGCTGGCACCGGCAGGCAGGAGGGCGGGCACGCCCTCCCCGCTCTTGAGCCTTCGCATTGACTTGGCCGACCCTACCCGGACGTCCGGCGTGATCGTGCCGGCGCTGGCGGGGTCGAAGGCGAGCACGTAGGCGTCACCGTTGGGGGCCAGGGCGAGGATGCGCTTGATCTGGTACTGCGTGGCGCTCACCGTCGCATTGAAGACGCTCGCGCCTGCAGTAGCCAGGAGCAGGCCCGCAGGGTCGAAGGTTTGCACTTCGAGGAAGTTGTACTCCGGGGCAAGCGCTACGCTGCCGGTGACACGGCCTTCGCTCACACTCATCACCTGACCGTTGACGCGCACCGTCGCCGCATTGCCGGCCAAGGTGCCGGTCACGGCCAAGGTCGATACGTTTTGCACGTTTTGGGTATCGAGTGCAGCTTCGACGACATCGCTCCGGCTGACGCTGATCGGCGCCGAGCGCGCGAGCACCGACCCCAACGCATCGGTGGCCACCACTTCCAGTGTATTCACTCCGGGACGGAGCACCACCGCGCCGCTCACCTCGCCCGCATTCAGGCTCAGCACCTGGCCGTTGACGGCAATCTGCGCCACCCCGCCCAAAGCAGTGCCGCGCGCGGCAAGAATGCCTTGGTTGCGTACCGTCGCCACATCGACCGCAGCCGAAACCGCTCTGTCGCCGCTGCTCTGGCGCTTGCTCACCCGCTGCCCGCGGGTGTCATAGGCATAGTCCAGAATGTCGCTGTGCTGTGGGAAGGAAAGGTAGTTCAGGTAGTTCTTGATTTGCAGCAGTTGCGAGGCGTCATCATAGCTGCGGGTAGATCGGCCGATCCGGGTCATTCGTCCCTGATTGTCGTAGCTCAAGGCGAAGCCGAAGGTATTTTCGACGCCGACCCAACCGAGGCGCCCCAAGGTGGTGGGAGCCATCCGGTGGCGTACGCTACCATCGCCCACCGCTCCTATCAGCTTGTTGCGAAACGACCCTGCAGTGTCGTATTCCTGAGTGAATCTAGCCCCCGCCTGGCGGACGCCGCTGGCACCAAAACCGATCAGTCGCTTGGCCGAGTCGTAGCTGAAGCTCAGTGTGCTCGCCGGATTCTGCGCGCTGGTCAGATTGCCGGTTGAATCGTAGTGGTACGTAATGGTCTCATCCGGCAAATCCTTGCGGACGAGGCGGTCCAAGGCGTCATAGCTCATCGCCACTGCGGTGCCGTCCGGCCGGGTAATCGTGGCGAGATTCCGGTTGTCGTCGTAAGCGTAGGTGGTCGCTTCCCCCGCCCCGTTCACCTCGCGGGTGATTTGGCCCAGCAAGTCATATTCGAAGTGCGTGGTGCGCCCCATAGGATCGGTGAGCGAGGTCAGGAGTTGCGTGGCCCTGCCGCAAGTGGCGCAAGCCGCTTCCCAGGCGTATTGCGTGATCTGGCCCGCCGGGTCGGTCTGGCGGATCAAGCGCCCGGCCGCATCATATTCGAAGCGCGTCACTAGACCGGCGTTGTCGCGCACTTCCTTGCGGTTTCCCGCAGCGTCGTAGGCAAAACGGGTTTCGCGGCCCAATGGGTCGGTGCTTGCCAGCAGTCGTCCCGCCTCGTCATAGCTGAAGTGCGTTGTGCTGCCCCCGACCTCCGAGGTGAGCGTCTGGCCAAAGGCGTTGTGGGTGCTATTGACCACCATGTTGCCCCCCCAGCCTCGCCACACGCGAGTGACGTTGCTCTGCGCATCGTAGCTCAACTCGACGTACATCCGGGAGTCGTAGGACCACAGGTCATTGCTCTCCAGGCGCGTCAGGCGGTCCAGCGCGTCGTAGGTGTACCAGGTGGTCAGCCGCTGCGGCCCGGTTACCGACGACAGCCGCTTGCGCGCGTCGTAGGCGTAAACGGTGGCCGCGCCGCTGCCATCGATACTTTTCATGATCTGATTGTCTCGATTGTATTCGTAGCGCTTGGTGACACCGAGAGCATCGATCTCGGATTCGACCGCGCCGAAACGATTGGTCAGGTAGCGGGTCGTGAAACCTTTGGCGTTGGTATAAGTGTCCTCGAGCAGTGCGCCCGTCGGCAAGCTGAGCGGATTTCCCGCGCTGCTCGATTGTATCTGTGCTGGCGCGAGTATTGCGCTCCTGCGCCCGGACTGGAAGCGACGCTGTTCACCGTTATTCTGCGCAGCAAGTATGACATTGCCCTGGGGGCCGTATTCGTATTGTGTTCGAGCGCCGCGGTGATCGCTCTTGGCTACGACTTTGTGCGACGAGTGTAAGCGTCCAGCCGTCCCACCTTGCCCCGGTAGACCTACCCCTCGATACTCTCC
>CAZFEK010000113.1:0-3125 GCA_964517465.1 uncultured Alcaligenaceae bacterium | reverse complement strand
CACTGGCTCGTATATGCCGGACATTGGTGGCTCTATTATGGCGGTCAATGACACCTATCGCCAGGCAGCAAGAGCCGTATATCCCTTGTTGGTTTGGCCGGTGTCAGCGCTTGCCTTCTGGGCACTCGGGCAATTGGGCACCAACCGGCTTTCCGAAGTTGGGGAATACTGGGTGCCGCTGCTAATCTACGCGCTGCTATTCCCGCGGACAGCCGCCGCGATCGTCTGTCTGAAGTTCGACGGCCTGAGGCTTGGCGATGCGCGAGTGACGCTGGCCGCGAGCCCCCAAGACCTCAACGCACTTAATTCCCGTATGGGCGGGCGGCGCTTCATGAAGCTGCTGTTCGGCGGCGTCATACTTTGCGGACTGATTGTGCCTTACTTGAGTCCTGAACTTGGTGGGGCAATATGGACGGTCGTTTTCTTGACCTACGTTGCTCTCGCAGGCGGCTACGTTGGAGCACGGGGATTCAACTTGATTTTGCATCGATTGTGTCTCGCCGACCGGGTGCGTTTCCGCAGCACCTTGTCGCTCGAAACGCACGCCCGGCTCTTTCTGCGCAACACCCTCCTCACCTTGGGCACGCTGGGCCTCGCCGCGCCCTGGTGCCAAGTCAAGGTGCGCGAAGCGCGTCTGCAGGCCGTCACGATCTACGTCGACGGCAGCCTTGATGAGTTCATGAAGTCACCCACCCGAAACGAAGGCGCATTCGGAGAATCGTTTTCCGAGGGTCTGGGTTTGAACGTGTCACTATGAATCCGACGGAAGTGCAGGTTCCCATGGCGTTTTGGTTCGATGGCCAGAGTTCACGTGCCTGGCCTACAGAGCTGCGCTCAGAAGGAGAGAGCCTGCTGGTCTTGCAGGAGGGCCGCGCCGTGCTGCGGGTGGCACGACCGAAACTCGAATGGCTGGGCGGATGCGATGCCCCGCGGCCGATTTTGCGCACGCCTGAAGGTGGGCAGGTGCTCCTGCCCAGTCGCGAATTTGCCCGGAAACTCGGACTTCAGCCACCCCAAGAGACGCTCCTGCGTCGCATCTTGGCAACCACTCCGGCGCTAATGGTGGCGTTGTTCTTGTGGTTGGCGCTGGTAGTGTTTCTCGTGGGCTGGGCTCTACCGCCCGCGGCAGATTGGGCCGCCGCGCACCTCCCACCGTCCATTGAAAAGCGCCTCGGCGCAGAAGCACTGCGCGCCATCGATGGCGCCTACTTTGCGCCCAGCGAATTGTCCGAAGTGGAACGTGCTCGCATCACCCAGCGGACCAACGAGATTGCCCGCGCGACCCAGATCCGGGGGCTTTCGGTCGAGTTTCGCAAAGGCAACCGGGTTGGTGCTAACGCGCTCGCGGTGCCGGGGGGTGTGGTGATCATCACCGATGAGCTGGTCGCTTTGCTTGGCGATTCGCCGCGCCTCGATGCCGTGGTGGCGCATGAACTCGGACATCTGCACGCCAAACACGGCATGCGCACATACTTGCGCCACGCCGGTTTGGGATTGCTGTTCGTTTTTGTGCTGCCTGACCCCGATATGGCGCAAAAGATCGCCGAGCGCTTTGCAAAAGAAGTTTTCATGGCCGGTCATTCCCGCGACGCCGAGCGCGAGGCCGATGCCTTTGCGCAGCGCTTGCTCGAAAAAACCGGGCGGTCCTCCGATGACCTCGCCGAGGCACTGCGCCTGCTCGCCGCCAAAAATGGGGCCGACGAAAAGCAGAGCGGGTTCCTGAGCAGCCATCCGGGCATAAGGGAGCGCATCGATGCCGCGAAAGGCAAAGCTGCTGCGAATCCAAGTCGGTGACCGGTCGCAGATGCATTGCTGTATCCGTGGGCTCCGAACGCAAAAGCGGTCGGCGCGAGAGGGCGACGCAGGATATCGCTCCATCGTCCAGCTTTGGCGGGCCTTGGGTGGCGCTTCGCAGGTTCTGAGACCAAGCGTCCCTCCTGGTAACTTGCTTGAGCTTGGCCACTCTTTCGCTGGTCGAATGCCAGCCCACACCTACCAGCGAACGGGCGGCGATTTTCCCGCTTTCGCTTACTGAACTTTCGATGTGCCGCGGCCTCTTCTTTTCGCGCCTTGGTCGCGATTGCGTCCCAGGGGCGGTGCGAAAAGCCTGGCGCGGCGCTGCGACCATTGACAAACCAAGGAGGCTATTGCAGATGTGGCGGACATCTTCTTTCGCAAGCGCGGATTCGAGCGAGCTCTCGCGCCCGCGCTCGAAGATCTGCGGTATCTGCGCGAGTATTTGAGCTGGCGTTACGCTGACGACCCCTTGGGCGCGCGCGATGCCGGTATGGCGGCTGGGCTGCTGCGAGCCCTCGATGCGCGGCCTGGGGCGAAGGCCCTGGTCTTGACGCACAATTTCCATGCCGCCTTTGGCGAGAACGGCGGTTCGCCCAGCCTCGGCGAAGTGCTCAAGAAGGCTCTCGGTTCGAGCTACTTCGCCATCGGAACGCTGTTGGGAAGCGGCGAGGTACGTGCCGTCCATCACAGCGAAGGCTTGCGCGTGCAGAAAATCGGCGATATGGCAAATTCCCCAGTCCCCACGCTGGAGCGTGCCCTGCACACGCTTGCGGCCTCGGACAGCTATTGGCCACTCGACACGCTGCCCCGCAATTCTCCTATTGCCACATGGTTCAATCGCGGGCAACTCCATCAAGACATCGCCGCCATGTACAACCCGGAAGAGGGCGCCTTGCAACGTATGGCGGTGCTGGAGTCCTTCGACGCCCTGCTCTATTTCCCGGGCGCGCAGCCGACCACCGCGCTGCAGAGAACTCCGTGAGCCGCGCCACCTTGTCCTGGTCGGGGGCGGCCGCGGCAGTGCAACGGTTCGCGGTCGGCGCTATCATTCTTCTCTGCGCCGCTTGCGCCCAGATAGCGGTTGGCAGTTGCGTTCTGCATGGACCGAGCTCGCTATCACGAGCTTGGGTCTCGCTGAGCCGGTCGTAAACGACCCGGCTTGCGATAGACACGTTGTCGTTCTTAACGCCGACTCATCTCAAGCCTTGATGGTATTGAGGCGCAGCATCAACGTCATTCGATGCTGCGGTGACTCTTGAAAGCCATAGTGCTCGTAAAACTGCTTGGCACGATCATGAAGAGCATGGACGAGCAAGGCTCGCACACCG
>CAZFEK010000112.1:0-3149 GCA_964517465.1 uncultured Alcaligenaceae bacterium | reverse complement strand
GCGAAAATCATGGCGCCAAGAAATCGCTCTCAGCGCTTAAGGTAGTGCCATGGGGTCCAGGTCCCGTTTTGCGGTGATGAAGCGCGATTGGTTCGGCGAAGTGCGCACGTCGCCGCCTTGCCTGTAGGTCAAGCTGCCCCCGGCAGTGACCACGCCGCCCGCCATGCGGTAATCGAGCCCCAGCGTGGCCGAGAACGGCGTTTGCGAGTCAAGCCGGTTGTTCGGCCCTGGAACGGAATCGACACTCGACCAGTTGCGGTTCATGTTGAAGCGCGTGTCGATGGGCGGCGCACCGGGGAAAAACAGTTGCAGCGGGAACTTGGCGTCGAACTCGATGCTGCGCGTGTTGGCGTGGCCGTTATTGACCGGCAACTGCAGCCAGCGGTTATCGATGAACCGCAAACCCTGGCGCATGTAATCGTTGATGCGCCGGACACTGGCCGCCACACTCATCGAAGCGCCCTTGTCCCAGAATTTTTCGTAGGCCGCGTCGATACCGGTGGCCAACTCCGGCCGCAAATCCGGGTTGCCGGAGGAATCCGGCGTGGTGGGCGTATTGTCGATGACGGTGAAACGGCGGGGAATCAGTTGCCCTGTGCCGGGCGCCTTGTAGGTGCGCGTCAACGCCAAGCGCACTTGCTCGCCCTTGCGGTCGGGTAGGCGGTAAAGCGTTTGCAGGATCGGGCTCATCACGTCGTAGCGGCTCTTGACCGATACGAAGTTGTTGCCCGAGCTTTTGGTGGTTAATCCCTCCCAGCGCAACCCGAGGTAGAGCGACCAGTTCTTGGTCACGTTCCATTCGTCTTGAACGAAGGCGGCGGATTTTTCCAGGGTCGCTTCGTAGCTGGCGGCGCTGTTGAACGCGGGGATCGCGGGCAGAACGCCGGCGAAGGGCGTATCGCGCTGGATGTTGTTCTCGTCGCGCACGCTGTGGCCGACATCCCAGCCGGTGACGAAGGAGTGGCCATCACCCAGGGGCAAGGAGAGCTTGCCGGTGAAGCCCCAGCCCTTCTCGGTGCCGTCGGTCAGGTTGTAACGCGCGACATTCTGTTGGCCTTGGACATTGTAGCCGTCGATGAAGGTCTCCCGCTCGTTCTTGTTGGCCTGGAAGCTCAATTTGGTGTCGAGCTTGCCGGCGTCGCCGATTTTCTTGATCCAGTTGAGCTCGGTGCGCGCGAAGTTGCCTTCGTAGCGGTAGCGGCTCACACTGGAAAAAGTGGGGACTGGCGCGCCTTCGGCCAATACATACCGAAACCGGTTCACGCCATCGCCCCGCCAGCCGTTCAACACCGCATGCCAGTTGAGCGAATCGCCGCCCTTGAGGTTCCAGGTCAGGCGCGGACTCATGCCGGCGTGCATGCCGTCGCCGTCGCTGAAGGACTCGGTGGCGCGGTTGAGAGTTTGCACGCCCGATGCATCGAAGCCCTGCTCGGTGGTCATGAACGGATAGGTGTTGGTGTTCTTGCCGCCCCAACCGTTGAGGGTGTACCCCAAATCGCCTGCCTTGTCGGCGATGACGAAGTTGCCGCCCATGAACTTGTAGAAGCCACCGCTCGCGTAATTGGCGCGCAACTCCTTCTGCGAGAACGACACCTTCTTCTTCAACACGATGTTGACCGTGCCCGCGATGGACTGCGTGCTGAATTCGGCCGTGGCGGCGCGAATGATCTCGATGCGGTCGATCAGCGCGGGGGAAAGTTGCTCGAGCGTGAATCCCGGCGGGGGCCGCTCGCCGTCGATGAGGATCTGCGTATATCCGGCGCCCAGCCCGCGCATGCGGATTTGGTTATTGGTCACCGTGATGCCCGGAAGGCGCTTCATCACGTCGAGCACTTGCGTATCGCCAAATTTGTTGATTTCCTCCGAGGTCACCACGATTTTCGTGGCCGTGTCTTCGCGCCGCTCGTCGACCGTGCTGGAGGCCTTGACTTCGACCTCCTCGATCTTTTGCACTTTGGGCGCGGGCTTGGGCGGGTCTTTTTTCCCGCTATCGGTTTGCGCGTGCGCCAACGCGATGCACAGGGATAAGAGGGCTGGAGCGGCGAGGCGTAGCAACGACATGATCGGCGTGGAGGCGAGGAAAAGAGAGAGGTTAAGCTCGAAGGGAGGTCATACCCTTGTCGATTTGCGGCGGCGAAGGCAAGTAAGTTCAATCGGAGCGCCGGAGTGTCTTCGACTCAGGCTGCACGTGTCAATCGCCGATTGATCTCGCGAAAGCCTCGAGAACTTCCCCAATCGCGCCTCCTTCACCGCCTTCCGCCCCGACGGGAGCTGCTGGCGGCGGCCCTCCGGGCGGCAGGCATGATTCCCCCACGTGATCGAGAGTGTTCTTCGCGGTGGCCCCCTCATTGATGAAGGCGATGATGTGCATTTGGGCATAACCGATCGGGCGAGGACTCTTCAAGCACAAGCGTCAAGACCCGCGCCAATACAGAAAATGGTCTTGCACACGCTCGCGAAACCACCCGATAAAGACGGGGAGCAGAGTAGTCCTGTAAACCTAGCAACCTCAGTTGACTGCTCATCGATTCGCTACCGGTCAGGCTGGGCCAAGTCAGCGGGTTAGTCTGGGTCATCACCTCAAGGGTGGTCACGTTGCACACCCGCTGACGCGTTTGGCCGGGCGCCTGGCTAATGGCTATTCCGCGTCGTCGCTTCGCGCCCTACACCCGGCCAAACGCACCATCGGGCGTGCCCAACTGAGGTTTCTAGGTTAAAGCCAAAGCCGTAGGAAAGATGGGCGTGGCGCTCGCGCGGCAAACCCGCGAAGACCCGTTTGCACGGGTTGAGCGAGCCGATGTGAAAAAACCAGAAACGAGATCGGGCTTTTGAAATTTGGTGGTGGCCAAGGCCGGAATCGAAGCAGTGGAACAAGGATTTGGCGCTTCGGCCGCTCGGCTGGCGCCTCGCTTAACTTCGGCTGTCGCCGAGTTAGCCTACGCCGCCACGCTTCGCGCGTGGTCAGTCCTCTTCGGGGGGGTGGTGGCCAAGGGCGGAATCGAACCACCGACACAAGGATTTTGGCTCCGGCCGCTCGGCTGGCGCCTCGCTTAACTCCACTTCGCGGATGTTAGCCTTCGCCGCCACACGCTTCGCGCGTGGTCAGTCCTCTTCAAGGGGATGGTGGCCAAGGGCGGAATCGAACCACC
>CAZFEK010000111.1:0-3479 GCA_964517465.1 uncultured Alcaligenaceae bacterium | reverse complement strand
AACGACGCGCCGCTGCCCTGTAGGAGCGCCGGAAGGCGCGAGCTTTTTCGTGGAGCCGTCGCGGTGGTGCCAAACGCCACCCCTCGCGGCTTCCGCCGCTCCCACAGTTCGCACCACGCACCGTGGTACAACTACGCGGGGTGGTGGAACGACGCGGGGTGGCGCAACGACGCGCGGTGGTGCAACGACGCGCGGTGGCGCAACGACGCGCCGCTGTCCTGTAGGAGCGCCGGAAGGCGCGAGCTTTTGGTTTGGGTTTTTGGGTGATTGATCAGCCGGCGGGTTTTCCACCACCCCTCGCGGCTTCCGCCGCTCCTACAAAAAAGCACGCGGTACGGCCGCCGGCCGTAGAAAAATGTTCTTATGCTGCGCCTTGCGAACCGCCACATCGAATGCCCGCGAAACACGCGGCGGGTCCAGAAACAAAACGGGGAGCTCCATCGCTCCCCGTTCACCTTCGCAAACGCCATGCGCCGCAACGCGGCCAGGGCAGTTCAGCTCCGGCTGACCACTGCGCGGCCACCGGCGCCGGGCAAAGGCGTGGTGATGATGATCGTGCGCGACCCCGGGGCTTGTCCGCCAGCGGCCGTGCTTTCGGTCAATTCCGTCGGATCGGCCCCGGCTTCGATGGCCGCCGCGACCAACTCTTCGCGTGATGCGCCGTTGCAGGCGGCTTCTTCGATGGCCCGGGCCGGGCGCACGCCGGCGGCAACCGCGGCTTTGGTCAGGGTGGCGGCATTCGCGCCGATTTTGACCAAGGGGCAAAGAACCGAAGCGACACCATCTTTTCCTTGTGCCTTCGACACACCGCCCACCAGTGGCGCCTCGGTGGCGCCTGCCTTGAACCAATTGGTCACCTGGCGAAGATCGGAGTCTTTGGCCAGCGCCGCGGCGATGTCATCCACCGACGAAGCGGAACCGATCGCCGCGACGGCGCCCTGGCTCAGAGCAAACGCGGCAAGCGTGCAGAATACGGGTGCGAATTTAGGCAACATGTTGAAGCCTCCCTTTGATTAGATTGACGACCCCCCCAAGCGATGACCGGGGAGAAAACGGCCCAATGATATGCGGCCCCAATGACACGCACAAGCCCCTTTTTAGACGATGCCGTATCGGGACTCCAAGGGTGTGCTCGGTCCGCCACACCACCAACAGTCGATCCGGGAAAACCCGGAGAAACGGCGAAACCGTGATGCGAAATTGTATGGTCGCGCGGCGCCGGCCGAGTTCGGCCGTGGACTTTTCAGACAAGGAATAGCGGCGCAAGCCCTTTCAGATTGGAAAATTGCTCAAAAACAAACGACAAATATGACATTGTCAAAGTTGTTCAGAAAGCGATACGATACGCCCTCAACGACATGAAGCCTGTGTCGGTGAGCCCAGGCCAGTCATCGAGTTGTCACCTTTTCCCACCAGAATGGCTGCGCCGCGGCTTGTGGCAAGGCGCGGCTCCGACCCGACGCAGGTTCGCGCGCAGTGTCCTCTGGGCCATGGGCTGGCAAGCGGCTCGGCGCATTTGCGAATAAATCGGAAAGTCGCCTTTTCATCCATTTGAGGGATGCGCCGTGCGGGAAGGGCAGTTACAATCCACTCCGGAAATCGACGAACCGGCGGCTACGGCCAGACCGGCATTTTCCAACGGCACCACAAGTGTCGCTTCAAAAAAAGTCAATGGCGGCTCAAGCCGCCGCACCTTGGGTATTGGGGACTTGCACGACGCACCGCCGTGGGCGGCGCGAGCGTACGAGTCGTGAGGGCACGCTGCTTGACGCAGCCCGCAGAGGTGGGTGCGCGTCGATCAGCCACGTGGTCAGGGAGCGAAGTGTCAGTGATCGACCTGCATTGCCACCTGTTGCCGGGTGTCGACGACGGCCCAGCAACCATGGACGAAGCCATTGCCATGGCGCGAGCGGCGCTCGCCAATGGCATCGGCGAGGTGGTTCTCACTCCGCACATCTACCCCGAGCGCTTCGGCCACACCCGCAGCACCCTGCAAGAGCCCTTTGCCGCCTTCCAAGCCGAACTCAAGCGCCAGGGCGTGGGCCTGCGCGTGCATTTGGGCGGCGAAGTGCGCTGCTCCGAAGACGTCATCGCCCTGGTTGAACGCGAAGAAATTCCCTTCATCGGCCGCCAACAAGACTACTGGATCATGCTGCTGGAGTTCCCCCACAGCCACATTCCCGTGGGCGCCTATGAGCTCGTCAAGTGGCTCTTGCAGAATCGCATCCGTCCGCTCATCGCCCACCCCGAGCGCAATCGCGACGTCATGCGCAGCCTCGACAAAATTCGCCCCTTCGTGCAAGCCGGCTGTTTGCTGCAAATCACCGCCTCGTCGCTCGTCGGCGGCTTTGGCGACGACGCCTTCAAGCGTGCCTGGGAAATGTTCGACCACGGTTGGGTGAGCCTTTTGGCCACTGACGCTCACAACCTCCTGCACCGCCCGCCCGACCTCGCCGCAGGGCGCCGCGCCCTCGAGCTGGCCGTGGGCGAAGACGCCGCCTACGACTACGTCTATCACGTGCCCGGCCGCATTCTGGGGAGGGTCACGCATTGAGCGACTCACCACCCCAACTCCTCGAACGACTGGGTTTGGCCGTGGCCGCCGGCGTGTTGCTGCTCGCCCTGGCGCTCGCGCTGCGCTTGGGGCTCGCCGACTTTGCCAGCCTCGAAGCCCGTACCCGCGCCGACGAAGTGCTCAGCCAAGACACCCGCCTTGCCCCGCCTGAGTTCGTGCGCCTGCGCGAAGGGCTCCTGCAAGCCGCCCACAAACTACCCGAAGACCCGCAAGCCTGGGAGCGCCTGGGCGCCCTGGCCCTGCAGCGCGCCACCGGCCCGCGGGCCGATCCCATTCTCGCGCGGCCCTACTATCGCCAAGCGCTCGAGCACCTGCGTCGCGCCGCCGCCCTGCGACCCACCTCGCCCTACACCCAAGCCAACATCGCCCTGGCCAAGTTGGGCCTGGGCGAAATCGACGCCGAATTCGATCGCGCCCTGCTCGCCGCCGGGCGCAATGGTCCGTGGGAACCCGCCGTGCACCGCGTCATGCTCGAAGCCGGCATGAGCCATTGGGCCGCGCTGCGCCCCGAAGTGCAAACGCAAGTCGCCAGCGCGGCCGAACGCGCCCTTGGCCTGGAGCGCAAACGCGTCCTCGCCTTCGCCCGCGAAAAAGGTCAAATGCCCTGGCTCTGTGCCCGCCTGGCCCAGCGTCCCGCCGAATGCGCCGAAAACCTGAGCGCCCAATCCCGCGAGGCCGCCTCATGATCGTCACCGCCCCATCGCGCCTTCCGGCGCTCCTACAATGTCGGTACCCACAGCTGTTTTCTGTGGGAGCGGCGGCAGCCGCGAACAACGGTTCTTCGGACCACCACCGCCCCAGGTTTTCTGTAGGAGCGGCGGCAGCCGCGAACAACGGTTCATCCGACCACCGCGCGTCTCGCCCGACCAAACTGCTCGCGCCTTCCGGCGCTCCTACCCAAACC
>CAZFEK010000110.1:0-3754 GCA_964517465.1 uncultured Alcaligenaceae bacterium | reverse complement strand
GAGCCGAGCCGAGCCGAGCCGAGCCGAGCCGAGCCGAGCCGAGCCGAGCCGAGCCGAGCCCATGGCGGGCTAGTTTTGTCGCGCAGATAGTTGGTTGCATCCTCGCCGTAATCGCGGTTCCCGCTTTGTGGGGAGGCTCCGCGGTCGCGTCAAACGGTCCCGCGGGGCCGGGCGGAGTAGCTGCTAAAGAAGGTGGTCAACAGTTCGCTGTCGTTTGCTCACACGGCGAAGCTGTCAGCGTATCTGTCTTCGATGCCGTTCCCGGCCGCCAATTCCAGGTAAGTTGCGAGGAAGCGACCGTTGTCGACAAGGCGCAGGACTGGCTAGCTCCGGTTTCGCTTGCCTTAGTTGCGATAATCGAGCCCCTCGGACGGCTTGCAAAGCACTACGTTCCGCAGCACGCGGAACTTCTGGTGCTGTTAACCAGCCATGTTGGATTGGGCCTGCTTGGCATAGCCGCCTCGCTCTGGTCATATCGGAAGTTGCGCAACCTGATCAAGCGACGTCTCTTTTCTTTGTGGTTGCGGCCGGATCTCCGAGCGGTGCACAGCAGTGATCGTCAGAGTGCCATGAGTAAACTGAGCTCCCTCTGGTGGCGCCTGAGATCGCTTTGGCCGGTTACCGCCAAGTCGGCAGCTGCGAAGGTGCCTTCTGCCACAAACCTTCGGTCTCGCACCCCGATTTTGCTTTCATCCCAGAAGGCGGCGGTGGACCGCTTGCTCAAAGAAGCGCGAGCTTTGTCGCCCCAGGCACCGGGGCGGATGGTTGGTCTGAACGGCACGTGGGGTTCGGGAAAGTCTTTTGTAGCGCAAGCTCTGCTCGCTGAAGCCGCAAACATCGACAAGCTCGCGAGCATCCAGGTAAATGTGTGGGAACATCAGCGTGACCAAGATATCCACCTAGTGCTCGTCAGTTCTTTCCTCGGCGAACCAAGGCTTCTTGAGCGCTTTGTCTGCCGCTACCCATGGCGCCTGCTTCTAGCACCTGTGGTTGCTTCTCTGGGGAGACTGTTACCTAACGGTCTAGAACTTGCCTTCGGCGGGTCCCACGCCGCTCTTCGCTTGGGTGCAACGGTACCCATGATATGGCAGCGATCATTCCGTGGATTGATCACACTGATGGTAGCCCAGGGCTGGAGGTTTATTGTCGTCATCGACGAAATCGACCGCGCCGAGCCCCCCATCGCCCAAGCGGCCATTACTCTGGCCCGGCGTGCCCTCGACATCCCGGGGGTGCTGACCGTAGTCCCCTATGTTGAAGAGCAGTTGCAATACAAGGTATTCAACCCTCTCAACGTGATCACTCGCGATTTGGAAGGCACGATCGAGGCCGTGCTTCAAGGCGCCTTCCTCAGAAAACTGCCGATGCCTCCCCCTAAGCAGAGTGGCTCGCCGAACCAGGCCGAGGATGTGGACCAAGGCAGCGCATCGAAGGCGAGCCCGCCTAGTGGCCCCCCCAAGGATGCACCTGAGCGACCAGATTTGGCTCAAAAATCGACTGTTCAAAACAAAGTTCAAGATCGACACCGTCGCCAGCTCTTCGAGTTCTATCTGGAAGAGCTGCGCAGTGACGCCAACCGGGAACGGTTGTTTGCCAAGATCGCCGAGAAATATCTTGCTTGGTCTCTCTCCATACATGGAGCGCGAGGGGACGACATGGCAACCTTTGTATTGGATTGCGCCACGGTTTTTCGCCAAGGCTGGGACAACCTGCTCGCAGACTACCAGGTGGACGCCAAGCTGCTCCGGAAGGACATTGCAACACTGGGGGGGTTCAAACCGCGAGTCGGAAGCGCGAGCACAGCTCTGTTTGTAGGGGACATGGGTGGCGGCATCGAACTGCGGTCTCTTCGCAGCTTCGAGGGCGCGCTGGATGCACTGCTGGAAGGTGTGACACAGAAGATGTCGCGCAGCAGTGCGGGCGACAAGCTCACACCGAACGTGGGTCGCGTGTTGCTGCTCATTGTGATCATTCTTGCGGCTATGAAGATCCGCCGGCTTGCCGAGGAGTGGTGATGGCTTCCCAGGAGAAGGATGGGCAGGAAAAGCGCAGGCAATACGAACCCGAAGGGCTGGCGGCCTCGTTGGATGCGATTATTCCGCACTCCTATGTCCCTGGAACCCCTACCGAGGCTGAAACTTTCTTGGCCGCGCTGACCGATCTATGGGTGCAGGTCGAAACACACACTGGGCTCAACGGTCTGATTTCTGACGCCGACAGGCGAGCCGGGGTCCAGATTTTGAGCGACGTGCTACAACAGCAGGGCGGGTATTGGATGGGCGCTGTGGGCAGTCCCGCGGCATCACCAAGCGAGGCGCAACACGCCAAGACAGAGCGTAGCGACAGCGCACAAGAGGCCGAGATCAACATCGATGCCAAAGGATTGAGCGGCAACGTGCAGGAACTGGTCCTACAACTCTTGGCGCGCGTGACCGCATTGAAGCACGATGCGACCGGTCTCGTAAGAATGCTTGAAAACGATCTCGTGCCCACTATCGCTCGACTAGAGCGCGACGGACGGACCACACCAGAGGAACTCGTCGATGTCGTATTCGCGCCACTGAATGGCCTGCGGTTTTTGTCGCCCGCGCGCCTAATCGAGTTGGTAGGCGCGCTTCGCGGAGTTCTGGAGTCTCAAGAGCCGCAAGCCAGGCAAAAGGGCTATTACACCACCCGCGCCGGCCTCGCCCAATGGCTGACCAGCGCAGGCGCAGGTGACCACCTGACCTTGGAAACTGTTGTCTTCTACTATCACGAGATCTTATCGCTTGGACCGACGCGATTGGGCGACCCCGAGCTTGTGCGGAATGTCGCCAATAACCTCGCTGCGGCGCTTGCCGAGTATTGGCGGGATGCGCCAGACCCGTTGCAGGGCGAAGTGTTAAGCCGCATTCAGAGCTTGGCGATAGTAGGTGCTCTGCGCGCCCAACCCGGTTTCGAGAGTGGGGAGGTCGCCAAGGTGGTCGAGGGTATTCTTGAGGCGACGGGGCTCTTTCAGGGGAAAGAATCGTCGATCGAGCTGCAGTCCTACGCCCGGGCAATTATGCAGATCGCCAATGTTCCTTCGAGTTGGCGCAGCGTGTCGCGACAGATTGACGGTGAAAACGGAAGTCCGACCGCCACTGTGGCGGTGTCGGTACACGGCGAGGACTGGATGACGGTAATGTCCGTTGTGGCGGCGGTGCTGAGGATGGCGGCCAACGGTCGGAACGAACGTGATGAAATTCCCAGCGCGCTTTTCAACGCCGGTGTCGCACTACTGCGGGTCGAGCGTGAGAAAGGACGCAGCAATCTGACCGCGCCGCTCAAGCGGGCCCGTCTTGCTGTGAACTCCTGCGGATTGGCCTGGGCGCTGACATATGGCGATGATTGGGACGAGGCTCTAGTCAACCTGAATGGGTTGGACTGCGCCGTCAATTTCTTTGGCGCAGTCGCAGATGTGGGCGATGATGCTGTGCAGAAGGCCCGGCGCGGTTTGCAGCGGTTGGCAGGTGGGTTGTTCGCAGTGCGCGCCCGACTGGACGAACGCACCCGCGACGAATTCTTCAGGCTTGAAAGATCTCTGGCCCAAATCAATATTCGCACTCAGCCGGAAGAGCTGACGGCAAAAGAATTGTGCGCAACTGTCGACGAGATCAACCGTGCATTTGATCTTGCAATCCCGGCGTCGGCCTCACTGGACCAAGCCGCCTTGCGCCCTGTCATTGACCGCCATAATAGAGCCACCAATGTCCGGCATATACGAGCCAGTGGG
>CAZFEK010000109.1:0-3849 GCA_964517465.1 uncultured Alcaligenaceae bacterium | reverse complement strand
TGCGCTCGTCCGGCGCATAGTCACCGAGCGAGAACAGTTCCGGCAGCGCCTCCTTAATCCTGGGCAGCACGCTTTCCCATTCGCGCTTCTCGTCCGTCCAGAGCACTGCAACAGGCGGGGCCTCGATAGCGGGATTGAAGCGCCGCGCTTGCTCCCTGATTCGCAAAGCAAAGGCTTCCAGCACCGTTTTGGCATTCGTTCTCATGACTTCGAATCCGCTTCCGGCTTGCAAAGATCGACGAGATCGGCAGCTCGCATCGCGAAGAGCCCGCCTTTCCTTTTCTCGACTACGCCCTCTTCCAGCAGCGCGCCGATCCAGGTCCTGGCCTGCGTCTCGGTGACCCGCAGGTCGGCGGCAATCTCACGGGCTTTCTTCGGCGTTGCCAATGCCTGGAGGATCGACTCCCGCGCAGCCGCCATCAAGGTGGCTGCCGGGCTCGAAAGGACCGCCATGGGCGAAGGCGATCCAGGCTTCGCATAGGACGATACCGGTTCTTCGGCCGCGTGCTGCGCTGTGATTTTCGCTCCATGACCCGGTTCAGCCCCGTTGGAAGCGGCAAGCTCCAACTGCAACGCAGTTGCGTTCCCGTGGGTCGCAAGCGGCGGCGGCTCCAGCACCGCAATCAAGCCATCCGAATCCGCTGGATTGGGCCAGGCCAGCGCCCCCTTGTTCAGAAGCGCAGATAGCGCCTTGTTCGGCGGCCCGTCGGCGCGCACAAAGACGGGAACGAACTTGAGCTTCTCCAATTGCTCGACGGCGCCCGCCCAGGTCCCGCCTTTCTCGAGATCCGAGTTCACCACCAGGGCCGCATCTGCCAGGGCGTAGATCAACTTGTTCCGCTGCATGGCATTGCCGACATTGAATCCCGCGCCCGGATCGTAGGGTGAGACCAAGACGAGCTGCCCATCCATCAGCATGCGGCGGTGTTCCCGGTTCATTGCCGATTTTTCCAGGCTGTCCGCCAGAATGCCGGCCACCATGCCGCCGGCTTCCAGCGCACCGCGCATCGCCGCTTGATCGATGCCGCGCGCCCCTCCCGACACAAGAACTCTTCGCGCCCTGGCGGCGAGCGCCCCGATGGCCTGGGTGTATTCGAGCAGCGCATCGCTCACTTCGCGCGATCCGACCACTGCCAGGCCACCACGCTCGAGGATTTCCCGCTCGCCGCAGCCATACAGGACAGCCGGTCGATCCTCCTTCAAACGTTCCTTCAACCGCGCCGGGTAATCCGCATCGGCGCGGCTGACGACCCAAATGCCCCGCGACTGCCAGCGGTCGATCGCCTGGCTCAAGGCGAAGCCCCGGCCGAGCAGGCGCTTCAAACGATCCGGCTCAGCCACACCGCGGCACTCGGCCAGGATCGCATCCGCCTCACCCCCCAAAAGATCCCCTGGTTCTTTCGCGAGTTGATGCAGCTGGCGGGCCAGGCGCTTGTACTCGCCCGGCGTCAATAAATCCCGATCCGGCTCGGACCGGCCGGCCACCAGCGGCGCCGTCAGCAACAGGATCGCCTGGGTGTTGGGAGAAAGCGCGTCGCTCATGAATCCTTCCCTGTTTGGCTCAGTACCAGCGGCCAGACCGGCCCGCTGCCGCGGCGGCGCAATAGCCAGGCCGATACGGTCAGCGTCCAGCGTGAATCGACCATGTCGTCCACCAGCAGGACGGGGCCCTCCGGAACGCTCGTTTCGGCAACGGCGAGCGACCCATCGATGTTGCGCGCCTGCTGGACGCTGTTCGCCATCGTCTTTTGTTCCGGCCGCGCGTCGGTCTTCGCCAGAGCATCATGGAACGGCAGGCCCAGCGCCTCGGCCAGGCGCCGCGCGAAATCCGGCACCAGCTCGGGATGCCGCAGCGACGGCACGGCCGTGACCCATTGCGGAAAAGGATCGGGCCGCCATTGCGCGATCATGGCCCGGCAGGCATCGACCAGCTCATCGGAGAACCGGCGATCATGATACTTGCCTTTGCGCACCAGGCCGCCCCATCCCGCGTCGCCCCACATGCACAGCGCCTTGCCGGGTTGCGCGCGCAGGTTTTCCGGAATATTGCCCTTAACAGCGTACTGCGGCATGCCGCCCGACGGCCACTTTTCCCGGGGCTCGATCGGCAGGCTGGTGCGGCGGAGGAAGGACACGGCTTCGCGAACCAGCGCCTCGTCCGGGCGGGTTGGCAGCAGTGCCAACGCGGGAGGGTGAACGCCGGCCGGGTCGCCGTCTAGCGCGCGGATCAGAAAAGCCATGTGCCCGGATTCCAGGGCAACGTAATCCTGCATCTGCAGTTGCTCGGCGCGGCGCAGCGCGGTCAGGCGTTCCGCGCGCTCCCAGAACGAGCGGCCGAGTTGCTTTGTGGTCAGCTGCCATTTGCTGCCGAGCTTGGCGATTGGGGCCGTCGATTCCAGGGAAAGCAGCGCGATGGCCTTCTCGATGCGGCCCTTGCTGATGTTCAGGCGGCCCAGCAATTCGGGGACCGACAGCCCGGCCGGCACTTGTTCGAGGGTCTCGATAATCGCGGCCACTTCGTTTTCGGTCGGAAAGGCGCTCTCGATGAACCAGTCGGTGATATCGGTTTCCTCTTCGCCGCTCAGCAGCACGCCGTAGGCGGCGTCCAGCGCACGGCCGGCGCGACCCACCTGCTGGTAGTAAGCCACCACCGAGCCCGGCGTCTGATAATGGATCACGAAGCCCAGGTCGGGCTTGTCGAACCCCATGCCCAGCGCCGTGGTGGCCACCAGCGCCTTGACCTGGTTGTCGAGAAGCGCCTGCTCCAGCGCGGGGCGCCGGTCACCCGATTCGCCCGTGTAGCTTTCCACCGCGAGGCCGCGAGAACGGAGCCACTCGGCCACCTGGCCGGCATCGCGCACGGTGAGCGTGTAGATGATGCCGTGGCCGGCCAGGCTCGGAAGCGTCTGCGCCAGCCAAGCCAGCCGTTCCGCCTGGCTCGGCAGGCGGATGGTCTGCAGGAACAGCGAGGGCCGGTTGAGGTCGCCGCGCGACACGGCAAGATCAGGCCCGAGAACGGTCTTCAGATCGTCCATCACCCGGTCGTTGGCCGTGGCCGTCGTCGCCAGCAGGCGCACGTTGCGCGGCAGGTTGCGCACCACGCGCTCCAGCAGGCGATAGTGCGGGCGGAAGTCATGCCCCCAATCGGAGATGCAATGCGCCTCGTCGATCACCAGCAGCGAGATCCTGCCGGCGATCGGCCCGAGCACCTGGGCCTGGAAGCGCTCGTTGGCAAGGCGCTCAGGAGAAATCAGCAGGATGTCGACCTCGTCGCGCGCGATGGCGGCCTCGACGCCATCCCATTCCTCCTGATTGTCGGAATGAATCGTGGCCGCCCGCACGCCCATCCGCTGCGCGGCCTGGATCTGGTTGCGCATGAGCGACAGCAGCGGCGACACCAGCAAGGCCGGCCCAGCGCCTTGCTCGCGCAGCAGCTTCGCGGCGATGAAATAGACGAAGCTTTTGCCCCAGCCGGTTTTCTGCACGACCAGCAGACGGCCGCGGCCTTCGACCACATACTCGATCGCCTCCTTCTGACCCTCGCGAAAGGCCGCATCCGGGCGGCCGGAGCCGATCCGAAGCAGTTCGAGCGCGCGTTGCGGGTCGAAAGTCATCGCTTCGCCTTCTCCTTCGCTGCCTTCTTCTCGGCAAGCCGGGTGTGGTGGTCGTTGATGCGCGTGCCTTCGGGTTCGCCGTAGGTCGGGCCGAGCTTGTACCAGGGCGCGGAGGCGACATCCTTGCCGCGATCCGCTTCCCACTTGATGCCGAGCTTGGCGCGGGGGATGCGCAATACGCCGGCCTCGACGAAGGGGCGGATGTTCATGCGCACGCCGTCGTTGATGTCCGGCT
>CAZFEK010000108.1:0-5309 GCA_964517465.1 uncultured Alcaligenaceae bacterium | reverse complement strand
ACCGGGACATCGCCATGGTGTTCCAGAACTACGCCCTCTACCCGCACATGAACGTCGCCGACAACATGGCCTACGGGCTCAAGATTCGCGGCCTGCCGAAGAGCGAAATCGCCGCGCGCGTGGAACGCGCGGCCAAGATTCTGGAACTGGCACCGCTCTTGCAAAGAAAGCCGCGCGAACTCTCGGGCGGGCAGCGGCAGCGCGTCGCCATGGGCCGCGCGATCGTGCGCGAGCCGGCGGTGTTCCTTTTCGACGAGCCCTTGTCCAACCTCGACGCCAAGCTCAGAGTGCAAATGCGCGCCGAATTGCAGGCCTTGCACCGGCGCCTGGCCACCACCAGCCTCTATGTCACCCACGACCAGGTCGAAGCCATGACCCTCGCCCAGCGCATGGTGGTGATGAACGCCGGCCGTGCCGAGCAGATCGGCGCCCCGCTGGAGGTTTACGCCCGGCCCGCCACCACTTTCGTCGCGAGCTTCATCGGCTCACCGCCCATGAACCTCATTCCCGTCGAACGCGAGGGCGACAAGCGCTTGCTGGGCGTGCGCCCCGAACACCTCGAACCTTGCGCCGAAAGCGACGCCAAGATGGTGGTCGATGTCGACCTGGTCGAACCCCTGGGCAGCGACACGCTCGTTTACGGGCATCTCGGCGACAACGGCAGCGGCGCCCGCGTGGCGGTGCGCCTGCACCAATCCTTCGCCGCGCAAACCGGCAAGCTCCCGGTACGCTACGCGCCGCGGCACGAACACTGGTTCGACGCCGCCAGCGGCCAGCGCCTGGCCTCAGAGGGCCTGTAGGAGCGGGCTTGCCCGCGAAAGGCACGGCTTTGCGCCGTTCGCCGGCGGCGCCACGGCTACCAAACACACGCCCAGGACTGTAGGGTGGAGCCAGGCCCGAGAGAGGACCGAATCCACCTCCACGCTCAGGCGCCGCGCAATGGTTCCGTCGCGCTTGTCGCCTGACCAAAATGGCAGATTCATTCGCTGGCGTGAGCGAGTTCGATCCACCCTACAGACTTTCGGTCCTTGGGGCACGCGCAGCGCGGGGCGCCGCGTCTGCGCTACATACTGGCTAGAGCCGTAATCGTGCCGGCAGTGTTGCCCGTGATGTTATCGTTCACGGTATTGTTGCCGATCGATTGCAGCACGGCGGAAGACGTCTGAACCAGCCCGTAGGTGTTTTTGGTGATGGTGTTGGCGCTTGCCACCAGTCTGACGCCGCCACCTGTGGCCCAAAACCCGTAACCGGTATTGCCGCTGACCTCGCTTCTTGTCACGTTGCCTAGCGCCGAACCGCTAGCCCCCCCCAAATAGATGCCAACGGCATTGCGGGTCGCCACCGAATCGGTGACGTTGAGCTCGACCAAGCCGCCGTCAGCACCATCAGCGCCGAAACCCGTGCCAGACACATTCGAGGAAGCCTCGGAGCGGCTGATGTCCACCTTGGTGCTCACCCCTGCGCCGCTGGCCGCGCCGTAGACGCCGGCTGCGTTGCCGATGAACCGGCTGCCGGAAATCAACACGATCGGGCCATCGGAGAAATAGGCACCGTAAGTGTTGCCCCGGAGCAGCGAATCGAGGAGACGCACCCGGGTGGATCCGGTTACGCGCAGCCCATTGCCGGCACTGAAGTTGGAAATGACGCAGTTCTGCACGGCTAGACTGCTGCCCGCGGTCATGTTGATGCCGTGACCCGTGCCACCCAAACGGTTGACGTTCAACCCGCGCAGCACCACGTCGACCCCCGCGGTTGCGATGGTGACGCCATTCCCCGAGAAAACGCTGACGCCGGCGTAAACCCCTTCCGGCGCGATGATGCTCACCGACTTGTCAATAGTCACCGGCCCATAGCCGCCGGAAGTCAATACGATGATCTCGCCGCCGGTGTCGGTGACGGTGAGCGCGGCGCCAAAACCGCGACAAGGCGCCGTGTTGGAGCAGTTGCTGGCGGTGTTGGCGTCGCTCCCGCTGGTGGACACGAAAGTGCGCTGGGCGCCATAAGCGGAAAGAGCAGCAGTCAAAGACAGCAACAGGGCAAGAAAAGCAGGAAACGAACGCAACATGACGACCTCCTCATCGTGGGGTTGACCAAGGACCAAGAGCCGTGCGGCGCACCCCGCGCCGTATGGCCGAGGTGCGCATAGCATAGCAAAGCGTGAGCAAGGCCGCCGGAAAAGGCGCGTAAGCCGACGCAAGTGCGCGTAAGCCTCATCCCATCCTTCATGAGCACACCGAGGCGGTGCGCGGAGCGGGCTTGCCCAGGAAGGGCATCTACCCCGCGCGGCTCGCTACCAGGGCCACTGTTACCAGCCCATAGCCCAAGATCGCAGGTTGGACAACGGCCAGCCGGGTTGAATCCACCACGATGCGTCAGCGCTCCTCGCTGGCGCAGCCGCGCTCGCCATTCTGCCGGCGCGGCGGATTCGCTCGCATTCGCAAGCCTAATCCACCCCACAAGCAAGCCGGCGGGTCGGATCACATATTCGTAAGGCTCGTGATCGTGCCCGAAGTGGCGGTGGTGTTGTCGGTCACGGTGTTGTCGCCGGTCGAATGAAAGACGGCGGAAGACCCTTGCCGAAGGCCCGTGCCGTTGTGGCTCACCTTGTTGCCGGTTGCCACCAGTTTTGCGCCGCTGCTACTGGCGTACAACCCGTTGATCCAGTTGCCACTGACGAGATTGTTGCTCACCATGGCCAGGATCGTGCCAGCGCTTGAAAGTACGTAGACGCCATAGGCGTTTCTGCTTGCCACCGAGTCCTTGACGTTCAGCTCGACCCGGCCGCTGGTATTGGCATCGGCGTAGAAGCCTGTACCCCCGTTGCCCGATGCTTCGGAGCGGCTCACCTCGACCTGGGTCACCACCCCGGCGCCACTGGCGGAGGCATAGAGCGCACTACCGATGCTGCTGAGAAAGCGGCTGCCGGAGATCAGCGCTGTCGGGCCATTCTCAAACCTGGCACCCACCGAGTTCCCCTGCAGAAGCGAGTCAAGGAGGCGAACCTGAGTGGAACCCGTCACACGGAGTCCATACCCACCGGAACTGAAATTGGTGATGACGCAGTTCTGCACGGTGAGACTATCTCCTGCGGTCACTTCGATGCCGTCACCACTGCCAGCCAAGCGGTTGATGCTCAAGCCGCGCAGCACCACATCGACCCCCGCCGTGGCGATGGTCACGCCAGTGCCCGAGGAAACGCTGATGCCGGCATAAATGCCTTCCGGCGCGATGATGCTAACCGACTTGTTGATGGTCACCGGCCCATAGCCGCCGGAAGTCAAAACGATGATCTCGCCGCCGCTGTCGGTGACGGTGAGCGCGCTGCCGAAGCTGCGGCAAGGCGAAGCGTTGGAGCAGTTGCTGACGGTATTGGCATCACTGCCGCTGGTGGACACGAAGGTGCGCTGGGCGGCGGTGGCGGGAAGAACGGCGGTCAAAGAGAGCACCAGAACAGCAAGGGACGAACGCAACATGACACCTCCTCATCGGGCGTGGGAAAAATGACCAAAGGCCTTGCGGCGCACCTGTCGCCGCAAGGCCGAAAAGCGCAAAGCATAACAAAGCGCGGAGAAGCGTACCGGCGCGGTCGGCGTCGCAGCGCCGCCCAGCGCGCAGTCTTGCGGTGCAGCAAGCCCGGTGCATTCCCAGGTGAAGCGCGCCCGCCCAGGCGCCGATGGGTTGGTCAGGAGCGGGCTTGCCCGCGAAGAGGCCACCCCAACCGCCAGGCTGGCCAAACCCAGCCCGGGCATTGGCTCCCGTGGAATCTAGCGTGGCGAGGGTGCAAACCCCCGCCGCGACCACCAGCGCGCGCAGCGGTGCGCCAAGTTCCCGGCTACATATTGGCCAGGCTCGTGATCGTACCCGAGGTGGCGGTGGTGTTGTCGGTCACGGTGTTGTCGCCGGTCGATTGCAAAACGGCAGAACCCGCTTGAAAAAGGCCGACCCAGTTATCCGTCACCTTGTTGCCGGATGCCACCAGTTTCCCGCCGCTGCCGCTAGCGTGCAACCCGTAGTAGGTGTTGCCGCTGACGAGACTGTTGCTCACTCGGGCGAGGGTCGTGCCACTGGTCCCGGAGGCGTAGATACCATATTCGTTTCGATTAACCACCGAGTCCTTGACGTTGAGTTCTGTGCGGCCGATGCTCGGGGCATACGATGCGAAACCAGCACCACCGTTGCCCGACGCTTCGGAACGGGTCACTTCGACCTTGGTTACAACGCCGTTGGCGGAGGCGGAGGCGTACAGACCATCTGCGGAATTATCGAGAAAGCGGCTGCCGGAGACCAGCGCGCTTGCATCATTCGCAAAGACAGCGCCGGACCAGTTGCCTCGCAAGAGCGAGTCCAGAAGGCGCACCCGGGACGATCCTGTGACGTATAGCCCACCTCCATAACCGAAATTGGTGATGACGCAGTTCTGCACGGTGAGGCTATCGCCTGCGGTCATATGGATCCCGTAGCCGCTGCCGCCCAGTCGGTTGATGCTCAACCCGCGCAGCACCACCTCGACCCCAAGGGTAGCGATGGTGACGCCGTTGCCCGACGAGACGCTGATGCCGGCGTAAATGCCCTCGGGAGCAATGATGGCGACCGACTTGTTGATGGTTACCGGCCCATAGCCGCCGGAAGTCAGCACGACGATCTCGCCGCCGCTGTCGGTAACGGTGAGCGCGCTGCCGAAGCTGCGGCAGGGCAATGTATTGGAGCAGTTGCTGACGGTATTGGCATCGCTGCCGCTGGTGGCTACAAAGGTGCGCTGAGCCGCCGTGGCGTGGAAGCTCAGGGTCAGCACGGCAATGAGCAAGGTGCTGCGGGCGAAAGCGTGTAGCATGATTCACTCCTTTGCGGGTTGAACATGGTTCTTGCATACAGTGCCGCGGTGGATTGTTCTGTTGGCGAACCGCGGCGCCACGCCCATGCTACCACCAGGGGCATGTGTGGTGAGAAGTGCGCGCCCTGGCCGGGCGGGCGCGCCGCGCTCGTCCCCCGCAGACCTCGCGGGGCGGCTATTCACATATTGGCGAGGCTGGTGATGGTGCCCGAGGTGGCGGTGGTGTTGTCGGTCACGGTGTTGTCGCCGGTCGATTGAAAGACGGCGGAGGACGCTTGACGAAGGCCCGTGCCGTTGTGGCTCACCTTGTTGCCGGTTGCCACCAGTTTCGCGCCGCTGCCACTGGCGTACAACCCGTTGACCGAGTTGCCGCTGACGAGATTGTTGCTCACCATGGCCAGGACCGTGCCAGCGGATGCAATTGCGTAGACGCCATGGGCGTTTCTGCTTGCCACCGAGTCCTTGACGTTCATCTCGA
>CAZFEK010000107.1:0-5377 GCA_964517465.1 uncultured Alcaligenaceae bacterium | reverse complement strand
GTGCAGTGTGCGCGACAGCGTGAGCGATCGGAAGGTGGGGCGGGTGGACGCTTACCGACGAGTCGTATTCGTAGTTCATGGTCGAGCCGCCGGGCTCGACCACTTGGATGAGATTATTCTGCCCGTCGACGGTGAACCGCGTCACGCGGCCCGCGGGATCGGTGATTTCGCGCAGCTTGCCATCGAGGTAGTCAAAGCTCCAGCTTTGTTCTGCGGCGTTGGTGCGTCTCAGCAGCCGGCCGGCGCCGTCGTATTGGTAGTCCCAGCGCAACCCCTGCGGTTCAATTGTCGACAACAAGAGCCCATTGGAGTCGAAGTGGCGCCGGCTTCCATCTCGCCGCACCTGGGTAAAGCTCCCCGAATCCTCGCGGAGAATGTGGCTAAAGTCGCGGTGAGTCGCTTCAAAGCGGTTGGCGGTGAAAGCGTTCAGGCGAACCGGCCCGAGATCGAGCAGATCATTGCTTTGTGCCGGTCGCGTAACGAACAGCTTGCCCTGCTGAATCGCCAAGTCGTAGGCAAGCCCGGACACCAGTCCTTCCCCAGTGAACTCGGCCACGACGCTGTCGCCTGCGGGAGTGAAACGCCAGACATCGTAGCGGCCGTTGCCGGTGCAGTCATAATCGGCCACGTAGACGTCTCCGCTGGCATCCACGGCGATGCCGCGCGGTATGTTCAAGCCGACGCGGAAGTAGCTCGCGTTGCCGACCCGGTCAAACTTCACGATGAAGGACCGCCCGCAACTGACTTGCCCCGGGGTGTTGTAGTTGCTGGTCACGTAGAGATTGCCGGCGGCGTCGAAGGCGAGAGTCATCGGGTTGGTGAGTATGGAAAGCCGTCCGGGCTGCGTGCCTCGATAGAACTGTTCGCTGGTCCCGGTTTTGGGGTTCACCCGCCAAATTCTGCCCAGGCCGCCATCGAGCAGGTAGATCTGTCCGTCTTGCGGGCTTACCGCAATGTCATCGAAATGGTCGCCGACGAGCCTAGTCAATTCCCTCGGCTCGCCACCCGGCTGGATCTCTTGCAAGCGGTTGTTTCCGTCCACGAAATAGATCGTGCCCTTGGGCGCGAGCGCAATACCTTTGGGGTAGGAAAGGTTCGATGCAACTACCGTTTTCGATCCATCCGCCGCGATTCGAGTGATCTTCCCGTCGGCGTTGCTGGTGACGTAAACCGCGCCGTCCGACCCCGCCGCCACGCCGACGGCGCCCATCAGTTCGGTTGCTGCCGTGGACGCCGCCGTGGACCGAGGAAGAAAGAGGGTCGCCGCGCCGGCGCCTTCGGTCAGCAGCAGGCTGCCATCGGCATTTCGATGGATGCGCGCCAGTTCGGCAAGGTTCCAGCCCGCGCCGAATGCGCTATCGCTGCGATCATTGACGATTGCCTGTCCGACCGTGAAGGATGACGTGGCAACGCCCTTGGTGGCGCTGTCTACTTTGGCGAGCGCGCCTTTGGTCGGCGCCGCAACAGCACCGCTGGTGGAAGGCGAGGAACTGTAACTGGCCAAGTAGGCGGCAAGGGCGCTGCTGGCACTGATGACGCTCGAAGCCTCCAGCACATAAGGATAGGTGCCGGTGCCCAGTGGGAGTCCCCGAACGTTGGCTCTCGACCAGCCGACTGCCAGTTTTGCCTTTTCGGAGGGCACTGCGGTATGCACTCGGGCGGCGTTCCCCTCCATCGTGATACCGAACTCCAGGCGCTCCGGCACTTGCTCGGGCAGCCAGTCCGGCATCGTCAAATCATTGCTGATGGTGAGACGGTAGTCGGCGACTAAGCTGTCGTAGACAAAGCTGGGCGCGTCGTTTCTCCCGAAGGCTTGAAAGGACAGCAGCTTGTGGTCGAGGGAAAGATTGCCTTGGGCATATCCCACTTGCGAGCTGCCGCTGCACTTTTTGCCGCAGGGATCGGGCGGACCATCGGGCTCGGGCCGGGGCGGTGCCGCGGGCCCCGGAAACCCCGGCGCCATACAAGAAAAATGCATCACCTCGAACTCGACGAATTGCCCATCGGCGGTCACCGCACCGGTGCCGGGGTCGTAGAAGCCCTCGTTGGGGTCTTCTTCGTCGTGCGAGGCGAAGAAGTAGGTGATGGGGGTGCCCGCCGGGAGCCCCAGGTTGTTCTTCACCCGCACCGTCACCGGCTGCTTGAAGACGTGGTGTTCGGGGGCCATCTGCACGCCGCCGGTGTACAAAAAATTGCGCGGCAGAGGCAAGGGGAAAGTCTGGGCGGTGGGCAGGAAGGTGGCGCCGAAACTGGCGTCGCGCTCCAGCGCGCCGGGCGGTATGATCACTTGCACGTTGCCGGTGGGGTCGGTGAAGCTGCCCCCGGTCGCGGCGCGGATGGCATGCAGTTCGGTGGCACCGGCATGCATTGCCACTTCCCCGACCGTGGCATCGCCCCCCGGGCGAACATAGGTGTCGCGCCGGGTTTCGATGAAGCCCGTCTTCTTGAAGAAAAGCGCAAAGTTGCTCGCCCCCGGTATCGGCAGGGTGAAGCGCCCTTGCGCATCGGTGAGCACCTGAGTGTTGGGGCCGCGCACCTTGACCTGCACGCCCTCGATGGGCGCACCGGTGCCCGCATGGGTGACGGTGCCGGTGACATAACCTTCGGCGAAGACCACGTTGTTCGGGTTGTTCGGGTCGGCAGGCACGATGGTCTCTACCGGCGCGCTGTGTTGATGCGCTTCATCCACCGCCACGAGACGCAAGGTGTCCCCCGCCATGGCGCCGATGGTGGCGATGAAACTGCCGTCCGCCTGGGTGCCCACTTCCACCGCTTGGCCGGTGCGCTGATTGGCGATTTCCACTTCGATCTGGCCCGCGACCGCGCCCGCAAAACCGGTGACGGTGGACGCCCCACTGGCTGCCGGGCCGACATGCACCGAACTCAAGTTGGGAGGCGTAAGCACCGGTGTGCTGCGCGTCACGGTCAGGCTTCGGGTTGCCACCTGCCCATCGTCCCCCCGCGTGGCGGTAATGGTGAGGGTGTTGGCCCCCAGGGCGAGCGGCACTTCGGCGCTGAATTCTTGTCCGGTGATGTTCGCGGCGAGGCCGTTGACGGTGACGCTGGCACTCGTGGCGTTGCTGAAGCTACCGCGCACCGTCACCGTGGCGGTGTTCACCGTGGCGTTGTCCTCCGGCGCGCTGAGGGTGAGGGCGAAGGCGGCGTAAGTGAGGCTCACCACCGCCGTGGTGCTATTGGCGGCTGGGT
This sequence comes from uncultured Alcaligenaceae bacterium, assembly GCA_964517465.1. Classification (GTDB taxonomy): domain Bacteria; phylum Pseudomonadota; class Gammaproteobacteria; order Burkholderiales; family Casimicrobiaceae; genus JACPUX01. The sequence goes on along the minus strand of CAZFEK010000107.1, from coordinate 2,170 downwards.
CGGTGGCAACCAAGCTTTGGGTGTTGAGCCCGGTGTTCAGCGTCAGCGGGAAACTGAAATTCGGCCCCGCCTGCGGTGCGACGCCGCCCAGGGAGATGGTCGCGCTGGGGTCATCGACGCTGCCCGCGAGGTTTGCGTTCGGGCGAAAGAGCACGCTGCCTGAAGGCGGCGTGATGGTGGTGAAGCGCGGCGCGAGGGTGTCGATGGTGAAGCGGCCGCTCACGGTGTTGGAGCTCGTGCCGTAGCGGTCGGTGAGCCAGGCGGAGAATTGGTTCAGCCCCTCGGGCAGCGGGCTGGCAGTTTGCCAGGTGGCTTGCCCGGCGCTGGCGCCGCCTTCGAAGGCAGCGCCGTTGATGAGGCCCAGCAGGCGGTAGCCGGGGTCGTAGTTCGCCGCCAGCTGGCAGGGCACCCCTTGGCAGCGGGTCTGGTAGGTGAATTGCAAGGCGGGCGTGGCCTGGTTCAACAAAGCGCCCGCCGCGGGTTGAACGAGCACCAGGTTGGTCTGCGGCAGACCGATGCCCAGGGCGTAGGGGCCGTTGCCCACGCTCAAGGTTTTGCTGATGGCGCCGCTGGCGGTGTCGAGCACGTAGACCTTGCCGGTGGAGTTGCCCGCGGCATACACCCGGCTGCCTTCGGGGTGTACCCCCAGGCCCAGCGGGTAGGCCCCGGCGGGCAGCGCCGTGGCGGTGAGTGTGCCGCTGGCCAGATCCACTCGGGCGATGGTGCCGGCGCCGCTGCCGGTGAAGTTGGCGACATAAAGCGCGGTCTCTTCGGGGTCGAGCGCCAGGCCCATGGGCTGGGGACCCACCGCCAGGGTTTGCAGCACTTGGCCGCTGGCCCCCTCGATCACATAGACGGCGTTGCTGCCGCGGCCGCTGACGTAGACCCGGCTGCCGTCGCGCTTCACCGCCACCGCCGCCGCTTGGGCGCCGGCAGGCAAGGCCCAGGTGGCGCTGCGGAGGGTGGCGGCGTCAATCACGCTCAGGCCGCTGCCGTGGGCGACGAAGATGCGCGCGCCGTCGCGGCTCACCGCCAGCCCTTGGGGCTCGGGTCCGACCGGTACTCGGGCGGTGAGGCTCAAGCTCGCGGTGTCGATCACCAAGAGCTGAGCGGCGGCCTCGGCGCTCAGGTAGGCGCGCGCGCCATCGGGCGATAAGGCCACCCCCAGCGGCCGGTAGGGCAGCGCCAGGGTATCGAGGAGGGTGAGCGTTTCGGCATCGTACACCGCCAGGCTGTTGGCGCCGCTCAGGGCGACATAGACCCGCCGCGCGTCGGGGCTCACTGCCAGGCCCTTGGGGCCGGGGCCGGTGGGCACGGTGGCCCGCAGGGCATCGGCGCCGGTGTCGATGACGCTCAGGGTGTTGCCGCCGGCGTTGCTGAGGTAGGCCAAAGGTCCGGGCGCCGGCGGGGGGGCCACCGCGGCGGCGACTTGCAGTTGCACGGCGGCGGAGCTGGCGTTGGTGCCCAGGCGGTTGTAGGCGATGGCGGTCACACTTGCCGCACCGAGGCTCGGGAAGGTGTAGTTGGTGGTGTAGGCGCCATTGCTCGGGGTGCTGGCACCGCCGATCCAACTTCCTGAAGCGTTCTTGAAGACGACGTTGTCGATGCCGATCGCATCGGTGTCGCTGACTTCGGCGCTCAGGGAGGTGGGCACACCTTTCGCAACGGTGCTGCCGGCCGTCGGGGAGAGCACGCGGATGCGCGGAGTATGCCGCACGGTGATCGCCGGGGCGCTGGCGCGGGCTTCCTGGCCCAGGCTGTCGGTGACCACCACGGTGAGCGGGTAGCTGCCGGGCGGCACTTGGGTCCAGTTGTAGTTGGGGGCATAGCTCGTGAAGCTTGCCAGTGGCACGGGTTCGCCGGCGCGGAAGAACTCGACTTTGCTCAGCGTGGCCGGGGCGCTGACGCTGACCGTGGCCCCCAGGCGTATGGTCGCCGGGTCGAGGCAAGGGGCGACGCAGTTGGCTTGGAAGGAAGTGACTTGGGGAAGGGCAGCATACACCCCGGCCGCCGGAGCGGCCCACAGCGCGAGCAGCGCCAGCCGCGAGAGCAGGCGACGCATCGCGCTCGTTAAGCGCTGGGGGAGACGCTCAGCACCGCGCCAGGCGGTGCTTGCGGCTTGCGGCTTGCGGCTTGCGGCTTGCGGCTTGCGGCTTGCGGCTTGCGGCTT
>CAZFEK010000106.1:0-5415 GCA_964517465.1 uncultured Alcaligenaceae bacterium | reverse complement strand
TCGGGCTTTTTCTGGGCGAAGCGGTGACCTTGTCGGCGCTGGGCGGGCTCTTCGGTCTGGCCTTGGGTTTGGGCCTCGCCGGCCTCATCGAACTGGCCGTCCCCAGCCTGCCGGTGCATACCCCCCTCTCCTTCGTGCTCGCGGCCGAGGCCCTGGCGGTGGTCATCGGGCTCCTGGCCGGCGTGTTGCCGGCACAGCGCGCGGCAAGGCTCGATCCGGTGGAGGCCTTGCGGGCGGAGTAGGGTGAGGCGCGGCGAGCGCGCTGAACGTCTGCGTTTCTTGCGCGCCGGTCGCGCTTTGCTCAGACCGGGATCAATTCGACATGGATCTTCTTTCCCAGGGCCGCGGCCGCGCTGGCCAGCGTTGTGAGCGTGAGACTCGTATCGCTCTCATCCAGAAGCCGGTTCAATGCCGCGCGGCTGGTGCGCATCTTCTTCGCCATGTCGGTCTTGGTCAGGTGCTGACTGCGCATGGCTTCTTCGATTTGCCAGGCAATGACCCGCTTCACCGCGGTGGCAGTCGCCGATTGCAGCATGCCCTCCTCTTCGAGGAATTCGTCGAATTGGCTACCCAGATGTGCTTTGCTCACTTGCTTTTCCTCAGGATTCGCGCGGTTCGCTGCTCGATACCGCAGCGGATTTCCCACAATCCATCCCCCAGCGAGCGCACCAAGGGCATGCCCAGCGGCCAACCGAGCTGCACGGTCTTGATGTCTTCGCCAAGGATTCGGCGCTCCGCCGCGGGCAGCGCCCGCAACCAGTCGCGGACCGGTTCCGCGCCGCTCTCAGTGCGAAAGAAACGCACTTCCAAGAACGATCTCGGCGTCATGGACCGAAACGTACCAAATCTGATACGAATTCGCAAGTTCCCCTCGGGCCCAGCTTGGGGCAACCTGGAAAACCCAGCCGCGCGCCCCGATCCATGGATCGGTTGGCCTTTTGCCGGTCTTGGCTTGGGCTAAACCGCGCCGCCCTGACCGAACTCGCCCTGCCCAGCCTGCCGGTGCATACACCCCTTTCGTTTGTGCTCCCGGCCGAGGCCCCGGCGGTGGTCATCGCGCTCCTGGCCGGCGTGTTGCCGGCGCAGCGCGCGGCGCGACTCGATCCGGTGGAGGCGCAACCGGCGCATTGACGGCCCGAGTCGGCCACGCACCGCTACGCCCGCCGCCACTTCACCCCCACGCCCACGAGCGCCAGAAGCAGCGACAGTGCGACCACACGCCAGCCCGAGAGGGCAGGAGCGGCGGCGATCAGGCCGCAGCAATTTGCCCTCGCGCCGCCCTCGCCGGATAATCGTGAGTCACGGAACCGCGCAGGGGGCACATGGCCAAGTTCCTCGAAGTCCGCCAGGTATCGCGACGCTTCGGCGACCTTGCCGCAGTGGAAGAGGTGAGCTTCGCCATCGAGGCGGGCGAGTTCTTCACCCTGGTCGGTCCTTCGGGTTGCGGCAAATCGACCTTGCTGCGCATCATTGCCGGCTTGGTGGCACCCGACGCCGGCGAGATTCTGCTCGACGGCCTGAGCCTCGCCGGCACGCCGCCGGAAGCGCGGCCTTTCAACATGGTGTTTCAAAGCTACGCGCTGTTTCCGCACCTCGATGTGGCCGACAACGTCGCCTTCGCTTTGCGTATGGCGGGGAAACCGCGCGAGGCCATCCAAGCGCGCGTGCAGGAAGTGCTGGAGCACGTCGGGCTCGCCGACAAGGCGGCGCAATACCCCCACGAACTCTCAGGCGGGCAGAGGCAGCGCGTGGCCATCGGCCGCGCCATCGCCGACTTGCCGCGCCTGCTGCTGCTCGACGAGCCGCTGGCCGCGCTCGACGCCAAGCTGCGCGAACAGATGCAACGCGAACTCTTGAATCTGCAAAGGGATCTGGGCATCACCTTTCTCATGGTGACTCACTCCCAGGCCGAGGCGCTGGCGCTTTCCCACCGCATGGCGGTGATGAATTTCGGCCGCATCGTGCAGCTCGACGAGCCCGCGCAGGTGTATGGCGCACCGCGCAACAAATTCGTCGCCGATTTCATCGGTCAATGCACCCTGATCGAAGCGCGCGTCGCGGCTTGGCAAGACGGTTTCCTGCGGCTCACCACGCCGAACCTGGGTGAAGTGCTGGCGCCCGCGGCCGAGGGTGTGATGGCCGGGCAGGAAGGCTGGCTCGCCTTGCGCCCGGAGCAGTTGCGCATCGGCCGGCCCGGGAGTTTTACTGGTGTGCCCAATTGCGTTCCAGGCACGGTGCGGGATTTTCTGTACGTGGGCGACGTCACCACCTACATCGTCGAAACGCCCCAAGGCCTGCGCCTCGAAGCGCTGCTCGCCAACACCGCGCCGGGCCGGGTGCATTTTTTTGAAGAAGGAGAAGCCGTGGAACTCGCCTGGGCGCCCGAGGTGGGGCGCTTTCTCCATGAGTGATGCGGCCCGGCGCCGCCCGCGCGCCGCCTTGGCCTATGGCGCGGCGCCCGCCGCCTTTTTGTTGCTCTTCTTTCTTCTGCCCGGTTTGCTGCTGTTGGGCATTTCGTTTCGGTATCCCGGAGAGTTCGGGGGTGTGGCCCCGCTTGCCCTGCCCGAAGGCGCAAGCGGCGACCATGGGCTCACCCTGGAGAGTTATCGCTTCTTCGTTTCCGATCCGATCTTTTTCGAAGTCCTCGCCAAGTCTTTTGGCATGGCGCTCCTTACCACGGTGCTGTGTCTCCTCATCGCCTATCCGCTGGCGCTCCTGATGGCGCGGCAGGGGCAGCGTCGCCGTGAACTCCTGGTGCTGCTGGTGGTGCTGCCTTTCGCCAGCAATTTCCTGGTGCGCATCTACGCCTGGATCCTGATCCTGGGTCCGCTCGATCTGCTCTACTCCACCAGCGCGGTTTTGATCGGCCTGGTCTATGTGCATTTGCCCTTCATGGTACTGCCGCTCTACACCAACCTCGAACAACACGATCCGCTGTTGCTCGAAGCCGCGCGGGACCTGGGCGCCGACCCCTGGCAGCGCTTTCGCCACGTGACCTTGCCGCTGTCGCTGCCGGGCATCGCCTCAGGGAGCGCCTTGGTGTTCATTCCCGCCCTAGGTGTGTTTGCCGTGCCTGAACTCCTGGGCGGCACGGGCGACGTGCTGATCGGCAACCTCATCAAGGAGCAGTTTCTGGAAAGCCGTGACTGGCCTTTCGGCGCCACCCTGGCGATCATGCTCATGGTCGCCACGCTCCTGGCGGCGCGCCTGTCCGCGCGCTTCACGGCGCGGCGGAGAGCGGTGGCGTGAGGACCTCGCGGCATCGCGTCGCGGCGTGGATGCTGCGCCTTCCCTGGGTGGTGTGCGGCGCGGTCGCCGCCTACGCGTTTTTGTATGTGCCCCTGGCGCTGGTGGTCTTGTTCTCCTTCAACGACTCCGAACTCAACGCCCAATGGGTGGGCTTCACCACGCGCTGGTATGGCGTGCTTTTCGACGACGCCGAGATGCTCGCCGCCGCGGCCAACTCCTTGCTGATCGCCTTGGTTTCGAGCTGTGCCGCCACCGTGTTGGGTTGCCTTGCGGCGCTGGCCCTGTGGCAGCGCCTGCGTTTCCTGCTGCCGCTCGTGCTGGGGCCGATCGCGCTCCCGGAAATTCTGCTGGGTGTGGCGCTCCTGCTATTCTTTCGCCAGGTGCTGGACCTCACGCTGGGCTATGCGTCGATCATCATTGCCCACACCACGTTTTCGATCGGCGCCGTCGCCATCATCGTGCATGCGCGCCTGCAAGGCCTCGACCCGAGCATCTTCGAGGCGGCGCGGGATTTGGGCGCCCGCCCGGCGCAGATTTTTCGGCACATCACCTGGCCCTTGATTTTGCCCGCGGTGGCGGCGGGTTTTCTGATCGCCTTCACCTTGTCGATCGACGATTTCGTGGTCACCTTCTTCACCGCCGGCGTGGGCGTAAAAACCCTGCCGCTGCAAATCTACTCGATGATCAAGGTGGCGGTGACGCCGGAAGTGAACGTCGTGTCCAGCCTGTTGATGGCGCTGACGCTGAGCCTCATCGCCCTGGCCACGCGTCTGGCGCCGGACGCCGCGCACGCCAGGGTGGCCGCGGCGCGGCGCGGCGAACAAGGCCGGCGATGAATCGCCGCCAGGCGCTCCTCGCCCTGCTCCTTTCGCCTCGGCTCGCCCGCGCCGCGAGCACGCTCTACCTCTACAACTGGAACAACTACATCAGCGAAAACACCCTCAGGCGCTTCGAGGCGCGCTGCGGTTGTGTCGTCAAACAGGACTTCTATTCCGACAATGAAGAGATGCTCGCCAAGCTCGAAGCCGGTGCCACCGGCTACGACCTGCTGGTGCCCACCGGCAACACCGTCGAGACCCTGATTCGGCAGCAGGCCCTGCGCCCCATCGAACGCCACCGCCTCAGCAAGCTCGGCAACCTCAAGCCGGAATTCCTCGATCTGTGGTTCGACCGGGGCAACCGCTATTCCATCCCCTACGCCTATTCGATCACGCTCCTGGGTTATCATGCCGAGCGCATCGCCGATCTCGGGCTGCCCCAGGACAGTTGGGCCCTGATTTTCGAGCCGCGCCATTTGCAAAAACTCCAGCGCAAGGTGACGGTGCTCAACAGCCAGAAAGAGCTCATGGCCGCAGCCATGATCTACCTCGGCCACGACATCCACGGGCGCGACCCCACCCTATGGAATGCCGCCAAGGCCCTGATCCTGCGCGCCAAACCCTATTGGGCCGCCTTTTCCAACAGCACTTACATCAAAGACCTGGCGGTAGGCAACATCTGGGTGGCGCACGGCTACTCCAACGACATGTTCCGCGCCAAGGCCGACGCCCGCGCTGCCCGCCGGCCCTTTCGCATCGCCTATGCGACACCGCAAGAAGGCGCGGTGCTCGCGGTGGACAACATGGTCCTGCCGCGGGGCGGGCGCAACCCGGCATTGGCGCACCGCTTCATCGACTTCATGCTCGAAGGAGAAAACGCCGCGGGCTTGTCCAACCTCATCGGCGCCGGCAACCCCAACGCCGCGGCCACCGCATTCATCGAACCGGCCGTCGCCGCCAACAGCGAAATCTTTCCGCCACCGGAAAAACTGCGCCGCCTGAAAATGATCCGCGATTTCGATGCCCGCGAGCGTCGCGTTCTCGCGCGAATGTGGACGGAGATCAAGGTCAAATGAAACGCCCGCTTTGGCAGCCCGCCGGGCCCGCAAGGCCGCCCCAAGGGCGCGCAAGCCAAACACCGGAGCGGGCGAAGCCCGCGAACCGTATTCACCCCCTTCCCCCGGAAGGGGGCTGGGGGGAAGGTTCCACCCAGCACGCCGGGCCGCCCCAAGGGCGCGCAAGCCAGCCACCGGAGCGGGCGCAGCCCGCGAACCGTACTCACCCCCTTCCTCGGGAAGGGGGCCGGGGGGAAGGCCCACCAGCCCCCGCCGGGCCGCCCCAAGGGCGC
>CAZFEK010000105.1:0-5427 GCA_964517465.1 uncultured Alcaligenaceae bacterium | reverse complement strand
CCTCCCCCGCGAGGGGGGAGGGGAGTTTTGTGCGTCGCTGTCGCGACGTTCACGCTAAAACGCGACCAACCCGCTTCATTCAGGAGAGATTTCATGAGCACCTATTCCCCACCGCTCAAAGACATGCAGTTCGCGCTCAAGGAGCTGGCGCGCATCGATGAGATTGCCGCCTTGCCGGGCAACGAAGAGGCGTCGGTAGACGTGGTGAATGCCATTCTGGAAGAAGCGGGAAAATTCGCCACGGGCGTGCTGGACCCTTTGAATCGCGTCGGCGACAAAGAGGGCGCCAAGTTCGCCGATGGCAAAGTCACTACACCGGCCGGCTTCAAAGATGCCTACTTTCAATTCACGGAAGCCGGCTGGAACGCCCTGAAGTGCGACCCGAATTACGGCGGCCAAGGCCTGCCCTACATTCTGGCCACGGCGGTGGAAGAAATGTGGCACGGCTCCAACGTCGCCTTCGCGCTCTGTCCTTTGCTCACCACCGGCGCCATCGAAGCGATCGAGTTGTGCGGCACACCCGAACAGAAGCGCCAATTCCTGCCCAATATGGTGAGCGGCAAGTGGACCGGCACCATGAACCTCACCGAGCCCCAGGCCGGCACCGACCTCGCCGCGCTGCGCACTCGGGCGGTGCCGCAGCCGGACGGAAGCTATCGCATCTTTGGCCAGAAGATTTTCATTACCTACGGCGAACAGGATTACACCGAGAACATCATTCACCTGGTCCTCGCGCGCACGCCCACCGCGCCCGAAGGCGTGAAGGGAATTTCGCTGTTCCTGGTGCCCAAGTTCCTGATCAACGAAGACGGCAGCCTTGGCGACCGCAACGATGCGCAGTGTGTCTCCATTGAGCATAAGCTTGGCATTCACGCCAGCCCCACTTGCGTGATGTCTTACGGCGACAAAGGCGGGGCGGTGGGTTATCTCATCGGCAAAGAGAACAACGGCCTCGAGTACATGTTCATCATGATGAACCTGGCGCGCTTTTCAGTGGGCCTCGAAGGCGTGGGCATCTCCGAGCGGTCGTATCAGCGTGCCGTGGCCTATGCGCGCGACCGCGTGCAGGGCAAGGCGCTGGGCGACAAAGAAAAAGGCGCCATCATCCGTCATCCGGACGTGCGCCGCATGCTCATGGAGATGCGCGCCCATACCGAGGCCGCACGCGGCCTCGCGTACGTCGTTTCGGCCGCTTTCGATCATGCCCACAGCCATCCCGATCCCGAGGTGAGAAAACAAAGCCTCGCCTTTGCCGATTACATGATTCCCATCGTCAAGGGCTGGATCACCGAATGCGCGCAGCACGTCACCTACGTGGGCATCCAAGTGCATGGGGGCATGGGCTTCATCGAAGAAACCGGCGCCGCGCAGCACTATCGCGATGCGCGCATCATGACCATTTACGAGGGCACCACCGGTATTCAAGCCAATGACTTGATCGGCCGAAAAACCCTGCGCGATGGCGGGCGGACCGCCGCTGGCGTGGGCATGGAAATCGCCAAAATCGACAACGATCTCGCGGAAATGGAAGGCGAAGCTTTCGCCTCGATCCGCAAGGCGATGGGCGCGGCCCTCAACGCCGTGAAGTCCGCCGGCGAATATGTGGCCATGAACGCCCAGGCCGACACCCGCGGTGTGTTTGCCGGTGCCGCGCCTTACCTCGAACTGTGGGGCATCACTTGCGGCGGCTGGATCATGGCGCGCTCCGCCGTGGCCGCCGCCAAGCGGCTTGCCGCGGGCGACCCGGACCGTGCTTTCCTCGAAGCCAAGATCATCACCGCGCGTTATTTCGCCGAACACATCCTCGTCAAAGCCCCTTCGCTGTCGCGCGAAGTGGTGGGCGGCGGGGCCTCGGTGCTGGCGCTGGCGGACGAAGCGTTCTAAAGCGAGATCCATCGAGCCCCTGCTCTGCGGGCAGCAATGATTGTGACCATTTCGCGGTCAAGGCCGCTTCGATAAAACGTGACGCATCGATGGGTAGGAGCGGGCTTGCCCGCGAACATCGGTTCAGGGCGAATCGGTTCGGGGTAGCGGAAACGCCCATCGCGGCCAAGGCCGCTCCTACAAAGACTCGGCAAGGGTTTTTAGGAGCGGCCTTGGCCGCGAAACCGTTTGCCGTGCTGGCGTTTTGCGGGTGGTGGCCATGCCGCAGAATTGCTGCTATTTATGCAATCCATGAGAGCCACCTTGACCATCACCTGCCGCGGCGGCGTCACCTTGTTCGCGGCGACATCTTCTGTGTGAACGCTTTCGCCGAAATTGGAGCGCGGCGGAATCTGGACAATAAGGGCGTTCCCACTCTGAATGAGTTGGAGCGCTTGCTGCGTAAACTCACCCTGCTGCCGCTTGCGGACCTGAAGGTGGTGCCCACGCTCATCGACTGGCTTCCAGAAAAGGACCGGCCGGTGTTCGCTGCCTCCATCGCCAGTCGATGTGATGTTCTCCTCACCGGCGACCAGCGTCATTTCGGCAAGGGCTGCGGGCGCAGTTTCAACGGCGTTTGCGTTCATTCGCCAAGCGCCTTGTTCGACCCGGTGTTGGGATGTTCCTCCCGGTGACGGGGCATTCGGCATGAGCAGCCAAGCCCGCATCGAACCCGCAACCATCGAGACTTCCACCGACGGCCTGCGTTCGCCGCTTTTCGACGACGTTTATCATTCGGGCAGTGGCGCGTTGAATCAGGCACGCCATGTCTTTCTTGGCGGCAACGGACTGCCCGAGCGCTTTGCCAGCGCCAAGCGGTTCTGCATACTCGAAACCGGCTTTGGCCTGGGCCTCAATTTCCTGGCCACTTGGCAGGCCTGGAGCGAAACCGCGCCGGCGGATGCGCGCCTGGATTACTTCGCCGTGGAAAAACACCCGCTGCGCGCGGGCGATCTCGCGCAGGTTCTCGGACGTTTTCCCGAATGTGCAGCCGAAGCTGGAGCATTGGTGGCGCGCTGGCCATGGCTCATGGGCGGCGTTTACCGCCTGGAGTTTGCCCAGGGGCGCGTCGCGCTCACCCTGGCCTTTGCCGATGTCATCGAGGGCCTCAACGAATTCGAAACCGCGGTCGACGCGGTGTATCTCGATGGTTTCGCGCCTTCGAAAAATCCGGCGATGTGGTCGCCGGAAGCGTTCGCACAAATCGCGCGCCTCACTCGCCCCGGCGCAACACTGGCCACCTACACCGTCGCCGCTGGCGTGCGTGATGCTTTGACTTCAGCAGGCTTTGCGGTGGAAAAACGCGCGGGTCTGCCGCCCAAGCGCAGCATGTTGGCGGCCAAGGCGCCGGGCACATGGGCGGCCCGTGCGCCCGAAACCGGCGAAACCCTGGTGATCGGCTGTGGTTACGCGGGCGCGCTGGTCGCGGAGCGATTGGTTCGTCATGGTCAACGGGTTACCCTGCTGGAGCGGCGCAGCGGCCCGGCGCAGGAGATTTCCGGCAACCCCGCCGGGCTTTTGTTGCCGGCGCTCAACCCCTCCGACACCGCGGGTGCGCGGCTCTCCCGCGCGGCCTTGAGCTTTGTCTTGCAACGCGTGCGTGATTTGGCCGCGGTGTTTCCCAAGCTTGCTTGGGGCGCTTGCGGTGTGCTGCAAATTGCCGCACTCGACGAAGAGTTCGACAAGATGCGCGAGATCATCGCCAGCTTGGGCGTGCCACCGGAGTTGGCACGTCTGGTGGACGGCGCAGAAGCTGCGCGCCTCGCGGGTGGGCCAGTGCCGCGCGGCGGTCTGTGGTACGAGCGCGGCGCGTGGATCCATCCCGCCGGTGTGATCGACGCCGCGCTGCAAAGTGCTGGCGAGTCTTTGCGGCGGCGTTACGATATTTCCGTCGCGCAGCTCGTGCGCGATGGGGAGGAGTGGTGCGCGCTCGATGCCTTAGGCGTTTGCCTGGCTCGCGCGTCACGAGTCGTGCTGGCGCCTGGCAATGGTCTAGCCGCCTTTGCGCAAGCGCAGGGTATTTGCCTCATCCCGGCGCGCGGGCAACTGAGCTATCTGCCACAAGCGCTGCGGCCCTTGCCAGTGCCCGTTTGCGGCGACGGTTATGCCCTGCCTCTGCCCGATGGCGGCGTGATTCTGGGCACCACTTTCGATCGCGATGAAGACCCGCAGTTGCGCGTCTCCGATCACGAAAAGAACTTGCGCCGCGTGGCCGCGCTTTTGCCCGGCCTCGTGCCCGAGGTCGATGCCAGCACGCTCGGTGGCCGAGTGGGTTTTCGCGCCACCTCGCCCGACCGCTTGCCTTACGTCGGCGAGCTGCCGCGTTGGCACACCCAAGGGCCGCAGGTCGAGCGCGAGGCCGGGCTCTACGTGCTGGCCGGCCTGGGCGCCCGCGGCCTGGTGTGGGCGCCGCTGGCGGCCGAACTCATCGCCTGCCAAATCGCCGGCGACCCCTTGCCGATGGCGAAAAGCATCGTCGCCGCCATCGATCCGGCGCGGGTGCTCTTGCGGCGCAAAGCGCGGCGGGGCAGTTTGTGAACTGCCTGGCGAGTGGGGAGAAGAACCGGCGCCCGTTCGCGCCGCACTGTCCAAACGATGGCTTGCGGCAAGGTTCGGAATTTGTTATGTTGATGGTCATCTGAATGACCCATTGAACTCGTGACTACCTGCACGGTTGCCCAAGCCAAGGCGCACTTGTCCGATCTGCTCTCCCGCGTCGAGAAAGGCGAGGAGCTCGTCATCACTCGCCGCGGGCATCCGGTGGCGAGTTTGGTCCCCGTTCGTCCACCGCGGCGCGAGCCGGACTGGGAACATGTCCGCGCCTTCCGCGAGTCGCTGAAGGCGGGTGGCGCAACTGCCGCCGAGTTGGTGCGCGCAGTTCGTGACTCCCGCGCCTGATGCTTTATCTCGACTCGGCCATTCTGCTGACCCTGTTCGTGGGCGAAAGCACTTCGGGTGCCGTGCAAGCCTGGCTATCGAAAAGGCGCCAGCCGCTTGCCGCCAGTGATTGGGGCTTGACCGAATGCGCATCGGCCCTGGCGCTGAAGTGCCGTCGCGGCGAAATTGCCGCAGACGATGCGGCCCGCGCATTCTCCGCCATTGCCAGCTTCGCCCAAGAGTCCTGTGAGCGGATCGCCTGTGGACCGCAGCATCAGATCGCGGCGCAGGAGATGTTGGGACGTTACGATTTGAATTTGCGTGCTGGCGACGCCTTGCACCTGGCGATCAGCCGCCATGCGGGGGCGATCCTGGTCACTTACGACAAGCTGCTGCTCGCCAGCGCCGCGGCGCTGAGTGTCAAAGCGCGAGATCCGCTGAGCGCACGCTGACCCGAAGGGCGCCGCGAAGATCGCGCCGATTTTGCCGCAAGAAATCCCCGTTGCGGTCGGGCCAAGTTCGGGCCGGCAATGGGGATTTGGCTGCCGGCTCCGTGAAGGAAAATAGGGACAGACCCTGAGGTTTCCCCACAAATTTATGTGGTAATACAGTCAAATAGCGCGTATT
>CAZFEK010000104.1:0-5610 GCA_964517465.1 uncultured Alcaligenaceae bacterium | reverse complement strand
TGTGGGTGAAATACACCGGCGGCGAAATCAACAAGAAGTGGTTCATGCCGCTGGTGTGGGTCGCGATCGTCTGGGCGCTTTCCATCCATACCGTGACGGCCTTCCTCATCGCGACCATGCCGGCGCGTCCGATGTGGTTCCACAGCATGATGCCGATACGCTTCATCTCCACGGCGTTTGCGGCGGGACCCGCGCTGATCATCCTGGCCTTCTTGATCATCCGCAACAACACCAAGTTCTGGGTCGACGACAGCGCCATCAGCCTGTTGACCACCATCGTCACCTGGTGCCTGGGCATAGCGCTTTTCCTCACCATGTCGGAAGTGGTGGTTGAACTCTACGCCCGCACCGAACACGCCAATGGACTTTACTACCTGATGTTCGGTCTGCACGGCCTCACCAAGCTCGTGCCCTGGTTCTGGGCCGCGGTGTTACTGATGGTCGGCGCCTTCGTGTTGCTGCTGATTCCCAATTTCCGCAACAACATGCAGCTCCTGCCCATTCCCTGCGTCATGGCCTTCGCCGGCATCTGGATCGAAAAGGGCATGGGGCTGATCGTGCCAGGCTTCATCCCCACACCGATAGGCGAAGTCACCGAGTATTACCCGAGCTTCGTCGAAGTGTTGATGACCCTGGGCATCTGGGCCTTCGGTTTTTTCATTCTGACCATCCTCTTGAAGGGTGCCATTGGCATCCTGCAGGGCGAGATCAAATACGCCGCGGCGAAGTGAGATCATGATCATGAAGAAACTTGCGATTTACAGCCTGGCTCTTGCCCTCGGCGGCAGCGCACTGTTCGCTGCCTACGCTGCGAATCAAGCTGCCGATCCGGCCAAGGCGGCCGCGGCTCCGGCCGAGCCTGCCAAAGAAAAGGAGCCGGTGGTTTGTTTTGAAGGCCGCAAAGGGGCCACCGAAATCACCCAGCGTGAGATCAAGCCGGGTTGGCCCAACGTGAAATGTTCACCCACCACCAACGCAGCCTTGTGGTACGGCGACCCCTATGAAGGCACCGTGCCCATGGGCAAAATGCCGCAAATGGAGAACCTTCCCGAAGGCCATGCCGTGGTGCGGCCGCGTTCGGAAAAGCTGAACCTGCTGGCGATGTGCGGCACGGCTTGCCATAACGGCGTGGGCCCCAAGGCCAATCCGCCGACCTTGCCCAAGGACAAGAAGCCGATCCCCATCCCGACCATGGAAGCCATGTATCCCGATTCCAAGGACTTCCAGCATGGCCGCGGCCGCATCTGGTGTCTGGATTGCCACCACACCACCCAGCGCAACAAGCTGGTGGACCACTTCGGCGACCCGATCAGCTTCGACCAGCCGCAGCTCTTGTGCGGCAAGTGCCACGGCGACAAGCTCCGTGACTGGCGCGATGGCATACACGGTAAGCGCATCGGCGACTTCACCACCGGCGGCAAGAAGCGCTGGTTCGTGTGCACCGAATGCCACAACCCGCACAACGTGCAAGACGGCGCGCGCAACCGCGGCTTTGCCCAGTTGCAGCCCGAGCCTTCGCCCCAGTTGCCCAAGGGCATGAAAGACGCGAAGCACGAAAAAGTGCATCCGATTCCGCACTGATGTCCCAAGGCGCAGACTCCGCACCCCATGCTCTTCCCGCCTCCCAGGGCGGGCAGAGCCTAGGGCAGGGGCTCGAGGCAAGGCCGGGCGCGCCGGTGCCGGCCGAGCCCGCCGCGGGCGAGGCCACGCCGCGGCCCGCTGCGGTCAGGGGCGACCCGACCTGGGTGCCCCCGGCTCTGACGCGCGAAGAGAAGACCCGGAACGTCGGCAAGACTCCGGTGTTTTTTGGGCCGCCTCTGGCGATTCTCACCGAGGGCCGCAAGAACACCATGGAGATCAGCGGGCGGCTCAATCTCACCGCCGAGCGTTATCTCGAAATCCTGAAAGAACACGGCCTGGACCTCAGCGAACCCGAGCGCCAGTGCTTGCGGCACATCTGCAATATCGGCTTCATGTCCGCCCTGGAAATCCGCGAACTTGCCTTTGAAGTGAGCCTCACCGCCTTCGAATGCGAGGGGCTGGACAAGCCCGCCCTGGCCAAAAAGCTCGAAGCCGCGAGTTTTGCGGATTTGGTCGCCGTCGTCGAAAGCCTGGGGTTCTGAGCGTGGCCAAGCGCGTGCAATGGGAAGCGAATTTCAGCTTGGGGCAGGCGACGCTCGATGCCCAGCACCGCGCCATTCTCGAACAATGCAACGCGCTCGCCGATCGTCTCGATGCGGCCGATGAACCGGGTTTCGACGCCTGCTTCAAGGAGTTGATGGTCCTAGCCGGCGACCATTTTGCCGCCGAGGACGAGGCGCTGGCGCTGCGCGCCTATGCCGATATCGAAGACTTTCGCGCCGAATGCGAGGAGTTCGATTACCTCGCCGACGAAATCATCACCACCGAAAACTTCGATCGCGACGAGTTGCAAACCTTCCTTGGCCTTTGGTGGTCGGGGCACATCGCCGGTGCCGCGCGCCGGTTGCGGGCGGTGTTCGCCGCGCCGCCAGACGGCCTGGCCGCCCCCCCGGGCTAAACCGCCAGACGCGCGATTTCCATCGCCAGGCGCACGCCGCCCGCGGCCAGCAGCGCCACCGCCACCGAGAGCCCGACCGAAAACAGTGCCTCCCGCCGGCCTATGGCCCGCAGCATGACGGCGAAGGTGGAGATACAGGGCACGTAGAAGGTAAGGAATACCAGGAAAGTGAGAATCTGCACCCAGTCGAGCAAGGGCGCGATTTCCTGGGTGCCCAGAGCCTGATACACCATCAAAAGCGACAGCTCCTTGCGCAAGACGCCGAACAGTATCGGCACGCCTAGCGCCACCGGGAGCCCCAGCCACCAATGGGTGATGGGTGTCAGCAAGGTGTTGATGAGCGCGTCGGCACCGAAATGCGCGAGCAGCGCCAAAGCCACGCTGCCCGCCACCAACAGCGGCAGCACGATGGTGACGATGTCCTGGGTGCGCGCCCAGGTTTCCCGCAGCAGCGCCGATCCGCGCGGCAGCGAATAGGGCGGAATTTCGGGCACCAGACCCGGCGGCGCATCGGCATAACGCCGCGCCAGAAAGCGGCTCAACACGGCGATGAGCGCGAGCGTGAGCAGGAAAAGGGCAATCACGCCCGGTGCGCCGAGGTATTTGCCGCCCAGCGCCAGGATCAGCGCCGAGCGCGCCGAACAGGGCACGAAGGTGATCAGAAGCGCGGCGACGATGCGGTCGCGGCCCGCGGCCCGCGCCGCCGCGGCCGAGATCGCCGGCACGTTGCAGCCCAGGCCGATCAGGAAGGGCACGGCCACGCCGCCATGCAGCCCGATCGCGTGAAAGCCCCGATCCACGACGAAGGCCACGCGATGCATGATGCCAGCGTGCTCCAGGGTGACCAGCAACAAAACCAGCGGCAGCATGTAGGGCACGACGATGCCGATCAAACCAATCAGGCCGTCGGCAACGGCGCGCCCGACCACGCCGAGGGTGGTCTGCGGTTGCCACGATTGCGCCCACTCGACCAGTCGCGCCGAGGTGAGTCCGTCCAGCACGGCGCTCACCTCGAAGACCATAAAAAGCACCAAGGCGAATACCGCCAGGCTGCCCACGAGTCCCCAGCGGGGGTGCAAAAAAAGCGCGTCGGCGAGGCCGCGCCAGCCTTCGGTTTCGCCGAGGCCGGCGCGACCGCAGACGCTTTCCATGAGTTCGGCGGCGCGATGGTGGCGGTCGGCATGTAACTCATCGGAAAGGGGGCGCGGCAGGCCGCGTCCGGCGGCTTCGCGCAGAACGCGCACCTCGTCCTGCAAACCGGGAAAATGCGCCGCGAGTTCGGCCAGGAACCAGTCGTCGTTTTCGGCAAGCTGAGTCACCAGCAAGGGGCGCGGCACGCGAAAGGCCTCCTCGATGTCGGGTCGCGCCACCAGCGCGGCGAGGCCCAACAGGCGTTCGGCGACATGCGGGCTCACCGGTTGCGGCAAGGGGCAGACCTTGCTGCGTGCCGCTTCCAGCGCCGCCGCGTAGAGTGTCGCCACGCCTTTGCCCATATGCGCCACGGTGGGCACCACGGGCGCGCCCAACTTTTCGGACAGTGCCTCCACGTTGATGTATTGCCCCTTTTCGCGCGCCTCGTCGATGCGGTTGAGCGCCACCACCAGGGGGCGGCCCAGGAGCGACAGTTCGAAGGCGAGTTCGAGGTCGCGCTCCAGTGTGGTGGCATCGGCCACCAGCACCAGCACCTCGGGCGGTGCGAAAGCCGCCGTCGGCTGCCCCGGCTCGTGGCGCGCGATGGCGGGCCAGGCGTCCCCCCACAAAAGGTACATGAGCACCACGCGATCGGCTTCGCGCAAGCGGTGCAGGGTGTCGATAGGCGGCAGATCGACCAGCGAAATTTCTTCCAGCCCGAGGCCCACCACACATTCGTCGTAGAAGCCGGCTGGTCCGGCCAGGTGTTCATGATGCACGGCAACGCTGGCCGCGGCCTGAAAGAGCGTGCTTTTACCGGTGCGACTGCGCCCGACCAGCGCCACCCGCGGGCGCCGCGCACCGCGCAGCAGGGGCTGGTGAATGGGGATAGCGGTGAATTTTGTCATGGCCACGCGAGTTTAACCCCTGAGCCGAACCAGCCGGAACCAAAGAGGTTTGGCGGGCGGCGCACGCGGCCGCGAACCGCGAGCCAAGCCTGATGCCAATAAGGGGAGAAGCCCCTGGCATACCCCCCGCGAGGAACAAGGGGGCAAGCCTCCTTTGTGAATCTCCCTAAGTCTTTTCTTCGACTCACTTCTTCTCCTGGGGCAGGAAGACTTGGGGCCTCAGTGACTAAGCTGCATCAACCGCCATGTCAGGAGTGAGTCTCCCCCGCAGGAATGCGGGGGCTTCCTCGCCACGAGCCAGAACGGAGGCTGGCGCCCCGAATTGAGGATTTGTCTCGCTCACCCCGCCAGCGGGGCTTGCGTCGACCCGTGGTCAATACGCCGCTGGCGAGACGCAAGCCGCCCGCGGGCGAGGCGGGCGGCTTGGTCTACTGCGTCTATTTGAACTGCAAGACTAGCGGTTCTTCAACCATGGCATGGCGCACCTGCGCATTGTCGAAGACGGCGATGCCGAAGTTATAGGTCTTCTTCAGGTCGTCGAACTGGACATCGAACTTCGATCCGGTAACCAGCTTGCGGGTGATTTCGTAGGTCCATTTGCCCTTCACCCATTTGCCGCTGATGCGCACGTCGCCGCGGTCGCCGGCGAAGGGCGCCACCATGATCGAGGCCACCTCATCGCCGGGCTTGAACTTGCTGTCGTCGAAGGCGACCTTGTCCTCGGCCTTGATCCAGTAGGTGCCGCCCTTGTTGGCGGGCTTGGCGTCCTTGCTCATGAACTCGGGCTTGCCATTGACGAGCTTGACGTCGTCGTAACCGCCGCCGGTTTTCGGATCGGTCTTGCGGCCGGCGCCCTTGGCTGTCTCGGGGTGGAAGCGGGTGTGGTCGAGGTAGCCGTCGTCGAGCTGGCCCAGGTGGCCGGTGCGCACCCATTTCAGGTGCCAGAGGTCGCCCAGTTCGCCAGCTTCCTCATTGTACTTGTTGCCGTAGGGCTTGCCCGGCTCGCCGCCGTGGCAGGAGATGCCGCAGCCG
>CAZFEK010000103.1:282-5745 GCA_964517465.1 uncultured Alcaligenaceae bacterium | reverse complement strand
GAAAGGATGGTCGTGTTGTCCGCCGGCGCCGTAATGTTCACCGTGGGCGGGGCGACGCCATTGACCTTGATGGCGACCGCGGTGGATGTTTTGCTTCCCCCGCGGTTATCGGTGGCTTTGGCGGTGAGGGTGTAGCTGCCCGCGGCGACACTGTTCCACCCCATCGTAAAGGGCGACGCCGTTTTGCTACCCAACAGATTGCTGCCTTCGAAAAACTCGACTTTGGCGATACTGCCATCGCCATCACTGGCGCTGGCCGTGAGGGTTACGTTGGCAGGCGCCGTAAAACTGGCATTGTTTGCCGGAGAGCTGAGGCTCACCGTCGGCAATTGATTGACGATCACGGTAATCGCCGACGATTTGGTCGAGGCACCGGAGTTGTCGGTGGCCTTGGCGGTAAGTTGGTAGGTGCCCTTGCCGACATTCGTCCAAGAGTAGCGGAAAGGCGCGGTCGTGCTGGTGGCGATCAAGGTGGTGCCACGGTAGTAGGAGACTTGCTTCACCGTGCCGTCTGGATCGCTGGCGCTGACTTGAAGGTCGATCTTGGCCGGGGCATGAAAGACCGCGTTGCTGCTTGGCGCCGTGATGCTGATGCTCGGCGCCTGATTGGCTTTGTTCCGGATGGCAAGCGT
This sequence comes from uncultured Alcaligenaceae bacterium, assembly GCA_964517465.1. Taxonomy (GTDB): domain Bacteria; phylum Pseudomonadota; class Gammaproteobacteria; order Burkholderiales; family Casimicrobiaceae; genus JACPUX01. Next base: position 5,113 of record CAZFEK010000103.1, on the reverse strand, counting down.
CAAACGCCCTTCGCTTTGGGTGAGCAAAAGCGCAAACTCGGCGATGCGATGTTCGGCCGGCGATTCGATCCACGCATCCAGCAGATAGGTCCCGTCGGCAAGCTTCGCCTGCATGCGCAACACGGCCTGACCCAGCTCCCAATCGATGAGCTCAGGCGCCAAGGTTTGTTCACTCAGGCGGGCAAACAAACGCATTCCATGCAGCGCGCTACCCGCGAGCGCGCATGCTCGCTGCCCGCAATTGGCCTGGATGCTGAAGGGCAGGACGCCCTCCTCGCCTTCGCTTGGCTCCATCAGCCCCAGTTCGAATTCCGGCTGATGCCCCCAGGCACCGAGGGCTTGCTGCTCCTCGTCGAGGCGGAAGTCAAGACGCTTTCCCGAGGGCAGATGCCATGCGACCAAACGCAAGCCGGTCTTCCACCAGAGCGTGCGTTCCTCCGCATCGTAGCGAAGCACTCCCGAGTCACTGGAGTCGAGATCTTGGTCCAAGGCGCTGGCTTTCTCGCCCACCTCGTGACCCACCAGTGCGCCACCGTGGATGCGCCACAGGCGTCCGGACTCGGCGTCAAATGCGTAGCCGGAATTGGCCCTGCCACCTTCCAGCTTGGTCATTTCGGCCCAAACGTTTTCGCGCCTGACCAGTGCCTTCGCACCATCTTGCCCTACCAACCAAATGACGCCGCGCAGGCGATCGACGTAGAAATCCTTGGCAAGTTCGGCCGGTGCCTGATCCCATTCGATTTCGGCGTTCCAGCCGACCTCCTTGGCGAAGCGGTACAAGCCCCGTTTCGTGAGCGCCCACAGTTCCCCGCCCGCGGCCACGCGCATCACCACCACCGATACAGGCGGTAGCGGCAGGTAACCAGCGTTTCCATGCAAGTCGTAGCGCAAGATGCCGCTCGTGTTGGCGACGAAAAGATCGCCGCGCGAGGCGTCGGCGGTCAAGGCGGTTGGCGCGGCATCAAACTGCACGGTCGTGATCGCGTTGCCGTCGGCGTCGATCAAGCGGCCGCCTTGGTGGGACACGAACCATGCCTTGCCGCCGGCCACGGCCAGGATGCCGTGCTCGCCGGGCTGAAGATCCACCCAATGAACCAGGCGCTGATTGGTGTCGATGCGGTAGGCGCGCTGGGAATCGGCAAGCCACAAGGCGGCTTGCGCGACGGGCAGGTGGCCGCAGCCCAAGATCAATGCCAGCAGGAGACGGAAAAGTGATTTCATGGTCGCCTCCTCAATCGCACTCGGGGGCTACTACGGTAAGGTAGCGCGTGCCGGAGCGCAGCCCCCGGGGGAGTAGCGGGCTCACGAAACGTGCGGCGTAGCGGTGAAAGCCCAGCGTGGCGCCGGTGACGCGGAAACTTGCGCTCGTTTCGCCTTCCGCGGTCGACGCCCGCCCGAGCACGGTATTGCCATCGAGAAATTCGATTTCTCCCGCTTCGTGAATGCCGCTGAGGCTGGCCTTGAGATCGAAGGCCTGTCCCGGCGCCGCGGTGTCGGACTCGGTGCTGAGCACCAGATGCGCGGTCGGCCGCAGGATTCTTGCGAAATAGGCGACTTTGCCGCCCGGATCGGCAGTCGATAAGGCCCCGGGGAGCAAAGGCATTGCGGTTTCCGGTTTGCGCAAGAAACCGCTGTTGATCGCTCCAAAGAGATAGATGTCGCCAAAACGATTCGCTGCCGCACTGTCGATGCCCGGAAAGACGGTGGAAAAAACCGGCGCCAGGCTTTCTCGATTCAGGGCGATGACAAACCCGCCTCCGGCGGTAGCGACCGGATTCACCAAGGGGTAGGCAAACTGCGGGTCATCAACATTCGGAATGGCACCGAAGCCGGCAATCGACACGGTCTTGTCGGCATTCAGCCAGATCGCGGTGGGATGTTCTCCATTGCCAAGACCGGCCCCGCAAGGGACGCCGGTCAAATCTTTCCCGCCATGGAGGACGCTGCGCGTGATGGACCCATCGAGCGGCGCAAATTTGCTCACGAAGATATCGACATAACCGTTCAGCGAACCTCGCGTGCCGCTGCTGACCGGAAAGTACTGCCAAGAATACGTTCGCCCGGCGACATATGCGTAGCCCTCATCGTCAACCGCGATTGCTGTGCCGAAATCCACGCCGTCCAGATTTTCGCAACCCGAGTAAGTATCGGAGCCGCCCAGATAGCTGGAATAGACCAAGGCGCGCGCATCGGGGGTGAACTTGGCGACAAAAGCATCTTCGCCGCTGCGTTTGGCGGACTGAAACGGCTTTTCCAAAGGCAGCGCATTCGAAGTGGTGTAGCCGGTGAGATGCGCGCTGCCATCGCCGCCCAAGGCGAGGGCGGAGACGACGGTATCGCCCCCGGCGCCGCCGAAGTAGGTGCCGTACTGCACCGCGCTTCCCGAAGAATTGAGCTTGAGCAAGAACCCGGAGAACTTTCCGACCTGCGCCACACGCGCCGCCTGCAGTGTCCCCGCGCTAGCCGGAAATGACGCCGTTTTCGTGGCGCCGGCGATGTGCGCCGCGCCCGCCGCGTCGACGGCCAGCGCATTCACTTGATCCACTTGCGCGAGGTAAGTGGAATAAGCAAGAGCGCTTCCGGACGCCTGGAGTTTCAGCGCGAAGGCAAGGCTCGTCTCCGCGCGTTCAAGTTGACTGTAGTAATAGTTGATGGCCGGGACTTGTGGCGCGGCGTCGCCGCTAAGGAAGGCACCCGGAGTGGTCGGCAGGCCGTTACCCGCCTGGCCCGCCAAATACACGTTGCCGGAATCGTCAACGCGAATGGCTCGGACGACGGCCCCGCCCTCGCCCCCGATAAAGCTTGAATAAAGCACTTGTTGACCCAGCGGATCGATTTTGGTGACAAAAGCCGCCGGCACGGGAAGCACGCCCACATGTTCATCCGGATGGGTGCCGTCGAAGGGGTTGACCGTAGGGTAGCCGGGCCAGGTGGTCGCCCCGGAGAGGTACACATGACCACGGGCGTCGACCGCAGCCTTTAGCGCCGCGACGCCGCCGCCGTAGACGGTGCCGAAGTCGATGATCGGGTCGATGATGAGCGGCTGTGATTCGTCGTAAGCATCGATCGCCAGCCGGTATTCGTCGGCACCGGCTTTTTCATAGCGGGCGCTAAGGCTTGCGCCGGATTTCTGCGCGTCTTGCACCGCAACGGGCCGCCGGTGTTTGAGTATTTGCCCCCCGGCATGGATGAGGAGGTCTCCCGCGGCATCGATTTCCGTGCGCTCGGCGCCGACGATGCGCAAGCGTAGGGCCTTGAGCTTCGCCCCCGCTTTGGCGACGAAATCGTATTCGAGTTTGCCATCTTTGGCGTAATGCTTCAGATCGATGCCGGGGTAGGCCTCGATAAAGGTAACGGCGGCAAAATGAGGCACATCGGTGACCCAGCCCTCCGGCTTTGCGCCAAGAAAATAGTTGCTGCGCTCAGATGTCTGCTGCTCAGCAATAACACGCGCCTCGGGATTGGCCCCGACGAGCTGAATGACCACGGTCGCGGGAGCGGCGCCCTCTTTGGCCTGAGCCGGCGCATTGCCGGGATTCGCCCGGGAAAGACTCAAGGCAATGGCGTCGCTGCGCAAATAGGCTTGATACGGGTGCCGGTTCGCCGCGTATTTCACCGCGGCATGGAACTGGCCTTGGTTGGGCTCGAAGCTCGGATTGATGGTTTGCGTGAGCAGCACCGCTTCTGGCGCCGCGGCAGGGGATTTCGCCACGGAGGGTTTGCAGAAGCAAAGCAGGGTGAGAACGATGGCGAGATAAAGAGCTGCGTGCCAAGCGCAACATAGGCGTATGCCATATCGCATTGCTACCTCCCTTTCTGCGATGTTGTATTTTTTACATCTGCCGCAGCGATTGTAGAGTCGTTGTTTCGCAAAAAGCAATAGGCCGAAAGGCCTATGCCTTTTTTCCTATGCCTTTTTTCCTAGGAGAATCCTGCCCAAGCCGCCGCCACCCGCAACACGCCGCTCGCCATGGCGCCGCGGCGCTTGAGGATACGCACTTCCAGCCCTGCGCCGGCAGGCTGCAGGAAAAGGCGCAGCGCGGCCCAGGTGCTATGCGCAGAGCTGCCCGGGGTGCGGTAAAGCATGCCGCAACCACCGCCTTCGCGCGCCGCGAGTTGCAAGCGGCGCACTTCGGGTTCGGTGATGCTCGGCAACCAGGCAAGCACCGCGCCGCAAGAGCTGGCGCGCAGCGCTTGTTCGCAAGCCCAGAGGCGGTCGCAGGCAGCGGCGCTTTTCACCACCAGGAGGCGCGGCAAGGTCACCCCTGCGGCGGCAAAAGCCGGCGCATAGGGTTGATGCGGCGGATTGACCAGCACCGCCCAGGCGCCTTCGCGCGTGACCGCCGCCAGCGCAGGCAAGGCGAGGCGCATTTCGCCTATGCCTTCATTGCTGCCAAGAATTTCCGTGATTGCACCCCGCGGCCAGCCGCCACCGGGCAATTCCGCGTCGAGCTCGGGATAACCGCTGGAGAGCGTGGCCGTTTCCGCGGCCAGCGCTGCGCCGCGCCAAATGGCGGGGTGACGAAGGAGCGTTTCCAGCGCAGCAGACATATCCGTTACAGGGGATGCGCGCGCCCGCCCGGCCGCCCGAAGGGCGCGCAAGCCAAACTCCGGAGCGGACGCAGTCCGCGAACCGCAATCACCCCCTCCCGCGGGGAGGGGGATGGGGGGAGGATTCCTTGCCCCCCGCCCGGCCGCCCACCAGCAAGCCAACGGCTTGCGCAGGACCGCCGAATGGCGGGTCCGGCCAAAGGCCGGATGCGACGAAGCCGCACAAAGGGCGCGCAAGCCAAACTCCGGAGCGGACGCAGTCCGCGAACCGCAATCACCC
>CAZFEK010000103.1:0-182 GCA_964517465.1 uncultured Alcaligenaceae bacterium | reverse complement strand
CCTCCCGCGGGGAGGGGGATGGGGGGAAGGCATACATCACAAAACCTTGCCCTGGCGAATGACCCCCACGCCCAGGCCTTCGATGACCAGAGCCTCGCGGCGCGGATCGACCACGATGGGTTGAAACTCGGGGTTCTCGGGGCAGAGTTCCACTTGCTGGCCGCGGCGCTTCAAGCGCTTGA
>CAZFEK010000102.1:0-5770 GCA_964517465.1 uncultured Alcaligenaceae bacterium | reverse complement strand
TGTCCCCCAAACACAGTTGAGTGCTGAAGGTACTTTGCAGGGGCTTGTTATTGAGCGGGTCGAGGAAGTGATTGCAGGGCCGATTCAAGGCCGTGATGCCGCTGTCCGGATCGTCTTGCGGATTCGGATCATCAAGAATCAAGTTCACCGTCCTGCTGACGTCATCCTCTCTGACGGCACCGCGCATCATCCAGCCGAAAGGCAGTTCGCGAACGACCTCACGATCGACGTCCGTAAATTCAGGAAACTTATCGTTGTTCCAATCAAAGTTGAATGCACTCCGCGGACGACACGCACCGTCGTTGCTCAAGTCGCAATAATGCTCGCCCAGTTTGGTGAACGAGCCCTCGGGCAGGGCCAGGGCACCGCGGGTCGGATGGTGTTGGTTGAGGTGCGACTGCACGTACCCCCGGTGGGTAAGGCGCGCATGGGTCGCCAACTCGTAGCCTCGAGCGGTATGGCAAACAGCCGCTACCCCCGTCACCAACACGCAAAGAATCCACTTTCTCACGGTTTTCTCCCTTCGAGTTGTCTTTCGATCCGCGTTGCCTCCGGCTCGCCAAAACGCAAGATGTTGTACTTCCACCGAACGGATTCCGACGAGATGCGATGCATCGGCGTTTCGGCGATACTTTCGGCTTCCTTCCACATGGCCTCATAGACGGGCTCAAGCATCTTGCGCTGTTGCGCATTCTCGAAGGGCCTGCACTGGACACTGGTCTGATCTTGGCGAATCGCCATCAATCGATCTTGCACCGACCGCGTGTCTGGCCAGAGGACAATTTGATCGTCTTGTCTTTCCGGCTGACTCAGCGCTTCAAAATAGCCCGGATGGTACACAATCACTCTTCTCCCCTTCCCCTGGGAGACCAGCGCTCCGATCGCCCAGGACCAGCTGGGCATGCGGTAGCGACCGTCACGGTCGGTGCGTGTCACTCGAATGCGGTAGCAGCCCGTCCTGGACTCGGGGGGCACGGGAACCGATCCAGACCATTTCGCGATCACAAACACTCCCTCCAACGGACTGCCCGTTGCACCATCGATGATCTGGACCGTGGGGCTGAGGTAGTTGTCGTAAATCCACCCCAAGGCCAGCAACCCGGCCACCGCCGCGACCCGCGCCTTCTTCGGATGGGCCTTGGCCCAAGCGCGCAGTGCAGCGAGTGCCGCGGCGCGGCCTTCGCGGCGACGCAGCTGCTTTAGACGATCAAGTCGCATGGGCTTGGCTCCCGACAGAAACACCCGGCCGCAGGGCGCGGCGACAAGCATGGCAAGATCTTTCCTTAGAATCCCATGATCCGCCGCACGCCGTCCTCGTCGCGCATCAGCGTGACTTCGTATTCGCGCAAGCCCGCGAGGGTTTGTTTATGAACGCGCAGAATAGTGTAGTCGTCGGTAACATCGACCGACCTCACGCTACCCAGGGAATCGACCACCTCGACAAGATGCGCGCCGAGATTTTCCAATGCCTGCCGATAACTGTCACGTATTGCAGAACCCAGCGCCGCGGCAGCGGAATCGATTTTGCCTGCGCGCAAGCGACCAAGAAAAGCCTGATAGAGCGACACGCCACTTAACGCGACAAGCACCGGGCTGCCGGCCACAACCTCCAGCTCGGCACGAAAGAGGCGATTACCATTCGTTCCAAACACCACCACCTCGATCTTGTAGATCCCCGGCTCCGTGTATTGCAGCGGGATGACCACTTGATCGTTTGGCAGGGACAGCAACGTATGGTCGGTATGCCCGTCGTTGTCCTTATCCACCTCGACTCGGGAAAAAGCCGCTTGGCCCTGGTTGGTGATGATCAAGTTGGTGTTCAAGGGCGCAAGCCCCTCGGACCGATCCACAGTGACGAGGAAATCCGCCAACCGCAGACTGCTTACCTCAAACGAAGAACTCGCTTTCTCCGTGGCCTCGCTGGAAAGATTCAACGTCACCACATTGCTGCCGATCTGCAAGGGCAGATCATTGACGAAGAACCGGTCGAGTTCCGTAATGGTGGCCGGGAGCCCGTTCACCGTCAATGCACTGTTGCTGGGCGCTACGATGCGTCCGCTCACGCGCAAGTGATCGCCATCGATCTGCGCCCCCGCAAGCCCCGCATCGAGTTCGATGACCGGCTGCTCGATCGCCCGCACCGCGGTGATGGGAGTGTCGGCGTATTTGCCCGAGGCATCGATCGCACGTGCGCGCAGGCGGTGGATGCCCACTGGGGGGTTTTTCCATGCGTAGACGTAGGGCTCGGTTTCCACCGTCGCCAGGAGAGTGTCACCGGCGTAGAACTGCACTGCGACGACTCGCCCCGCTTCCTGCGACGCCCGGGCGCTCAGGTGGAAGGTGTCGCTGGCGAGCAGGGTCATCAAGGGATGCGGACTGTCGAGCCGCAGCTTGATCGGCCCCACCACCGTGATCGCCACCTCCGCGGTATCGACCTTGGTGCCGTCTCGGGCGTGGGCGGTGGCCTTGAGGGTGTGCGGCCCAACGGCTGCGTCGGCCCAACTGTAATTGGCGGTGAAACTGGCCGCGCCGTTGGCCGTGACGGTGCTCAGCAGCGCCCCATCGGCAAAGATTTCCACCCGGTCGATCGCCCGCAGCGGCATGGTCGCCTGCACCACGATATTGATCGGGCTGCCGCTGGGCAGGCTCTGACCCGCCCGCGGCTCGGTGATGCTGGCACCGGGATCGTTGGTGACGTTGATCGTGATCGGCGCCGAGGTGGCCGACCAGCCCTGAGGCGTGCTCGTCGTGGCGGTGAGGGTGTGCGTGCCCAGGGGCAGGTTGGTCCATTGGTATTGATAGGGCGCGGTAGCGTCGGAACCGATGATGCCGGCGCCGCGGTAGAACACCACGTTGTTCACACTACTCCCCGGTGCGGTGGCCTCGGCTTCGAGCAGGATGCTCCCGCCCGCCGGGGCGCTGGCGCCGTCCACCGGCGCGATGATTTTGACCGTCGGCGGCCCGAGCACTTGCAGCATCTTGGGCAGCGAAGTGGCGCTGTTGCCACTGCTGTCGAACACCTTGGCGCTGAGGGTGTAGGTGCCGGCGGGAATGTCGTTCCATTCCACCATCGGGTTGATGGCTGTGCCGCTACCGAGCAGCGTGTCGCCGGCGTAGAATTCGATGCGCTCGACGCTGCTCTGCCAGGCTTTGGTATGGGCTCTCAGAAAAGCCCGTCCCGGGGCATACAATTGAGCGGGCGTGGATGGGTCGAGCATGACCCACAGCGGTGCCACCTTGACCGTGATGGGCGCCGAATCCGCCGTAGCGCCATTGCTGCCAAAAGCGCGGGCGATGACTTCATAGCTTCCGGGCGGAATGCTCCGCCACCAGAATTCGTAAGGCGCCGCGTTCACGCGGGCGATGGTGCTGCCCGAGGTTATGAAGTCGATGTAATCGAGCGCCGCATTGTGCACCGAAGGCGTCGCGAGGAGGCTGAGTCTTGCCGGGGCGCCTAGCTGGTCCAGCGCTTGATTGTATTCCAGGTCCCTGGCGCGCAGGGTAACGGCCAGATCGGCCACCGTCACCATGGTCTGCGAGGTGGCGGTAAGGCCGCCTTTGGTCGTTGCCCGCGCAGTGACGAAAAACCGGCCTTTGGGGGCGTCTTGCCAGGTGTATTGGTAGGGCTTTTCCGGCTTCGTGGCCAGCAAAACGCCGTCGCGAAGAAACTCGACTTTTTCGACCTCGCCGCCGAAGGCCAGCACTTTGGCCTCGAGGTTCACCTTGGCCGGATGGATGAAGTAGTTGTCCGTCTGCGCCGGCGGTGTAACCAAAGTGCAGGAGACCGCTTGGCCTACGCCCACGGTTACCGGCAGAGAATAAGCGGAATTTCCAACGCTCCCCAGGGTGCGGGCGCGCACATGGTAAACGCCAGCGGCAACGTTGTTCCATTGGAGCACATAAGGAGCCTTTGTCACTTGGCCGATCACGCCCGTCTCGATCGACGAAAACTCGACGCCGATGATGGGCATGGTTCCCACCGGCTGCGACTCGGCTTCGAGGGTAATGCTGGCTGGCGCACTCGGCACGATGGTGCAGGATTCGGGTTTCGCCATCCGCACCATGGCTACGGAATGCCCGCTGGGCGGAAATCCGAAGGCGCTGGCGGTGGCGGTCACCTCCGGCCCCGAGGGGCCGAAGGCCCGCGCGGTGATGGTGTTCTCTCCCGGACCGACGGCCAGCGGAGCCCGGAAAATTCCGGCATTGAGCCGTGCCAGAACGCGGTTGCCCTGCCCGTCTTCCACCGTAATCTGGGTATCTGGCCCGCCGGTGTAGGTGCCTCGCACTTCCAGCCACATTTTACCCAGCGAGACCTGCGGCAGCCCGCCCACGCGATCGGCGTTGAAGCCCTGAACCGAATCGATGCTAAGGGTTCGCGCGCTCGATGCGAGCCGGGTGATGGCAGCGTTCACGTCGGTGGCAACCCGCTCGCCGCCGGGAAGAACGGCAGTCATTTCTGCTTTCAGGAAGTTCACCCCCAGCGTAAGCGGGATCGGGCCTAAAGAAAAGTGCGAGCCGTCGATGCGCGCGGCCTGGCCGTTGACGGTGAGCGCTTCGATCTGCGGTGCTAAGAAGCCCCCGCGCACCAGGAACTGCTCGTCGAAGGTCGTGGCATCCTGCCCCGGATCGGTAAACCGGATCAGGGGCCGCAATACCCTCACGGGGAGGGAGGCCGTGGCGCTGGCACGCGACAGCGTGATGGCTTTGGCGACGAAACTTCCGTTCCCCCTGAACCAAGTGGGGAAGCTGGCCGAAAAGGTCTCGCCCGATATTCGAGCGCTGTGGACGCCGCTGGGGTCCAGCGGCTCGTGAATCTCCACCCTCGTGCCGGGCGGCCCCTGCACCCTGCCGGCGACGCTCACTTCGTAGCTTTGCCCCACCCAAAGCGTGGACCCGGGATTGGGGCTGGTAAAGGCGATGGTCGGCAAGGTGTCATCGACATGAATCTCCCAAGCTTCGGTGGACGTGCTCATGCCTTGATCGTCTGTGGCGCGCGCCGAGACTTGATAAACGCCTCGCGGTATGCCGGCCCAAACGAACTCGTAGGGCGAACTCGTTACCGTGCCCAGCAATCGCGTTCCGTCGAAGAACTCCACCTTGCTGATCGAGCCGTCTTCGTCGGCGGCATATGCAGTCAGCGTCAATGTCGCAGGGACGCGGAAAGTTTCGCCCGCATAGCTGAAGCCGACGGTCGGTGCGATGTTGGAGCTGACCGTGATGTTCACCGGAACCGACGTGGCGATTGCGCCCTTGCTGTCGGTCGCCTTGGCGGTGAGGACATGATCGCCGGGTTGCGCACCGTACCAATTGAACTCGAAAGGGCTGTACTCGACGCTGCCAATCAGCACGTCCTGGTCGAAATACTCCACCAGCGTAATGGTGCCTTGGCGCGAGGATGTCTCGACCGCCAGATGAACCGGCGCATTCCGGCTGAAGAAAGCGCCTTCGGCCGGCGTGGTGATGCGCACGGTCGGCCCGGCGCTTTCCACCCGCAGGCGGATTGCCGAAGAGATGGTGCTTTGGCCCTTGGCGTCGAACGCTTTGGCCGTGAGCACATGGTCTCCGACACTGAACCCGCTGCGTGTCAGTTGCGCATAAACCGTGGCGGAGCTTCCCGTAACGCTGCCCAAGAGCGTGCTGCCATCGTAGAACTCGACTTTGCTGATGGTGCTACCGACCGACTTGGCCGTGGCCTTGAGGGTGAGCGTCGCGGTCGAAAGGATGGTCGTGTTGTCCGCCGGCGCCGTAATGTTCACCGTGGGCGGGGCGA
>CAZFEK010000101.1:0-5989 GCA_964517465.1 uncultured Alcaligenaceae bacterium | reverse complement strand
CCGGCGATCGATCTTCTGTAGATTTTCTGTAGGAGCGGCGGAAGCCGCGAAAGGGTGTGTGGAAATGCTCGGGCCGTGTCCGTCGACAGCTAAAGCTCGCGCCTTCCGGCGCTCCTACACCTGCAGGCGCTCCTACACCTGCAGACGCTCCTACACCTGCAGGCGTTCCTGCATGGGCGGCGTGAGCGGAAACGACGGCGCCGACAATGCCGTTCTGGCCGGCGATCGATCTTCTGTAGATTTTCTGTAGGAGCGGCGGAAGCCGCGAAAGGGCGTGTGGAAATGCCCGGGCCGTGTCTGTCGATAGCTAAAGCTCGCGCCTTCCGGCGCTCCTACAACTGCAGGCGCTCCTACACCTGCCGGCGCTCCTGCATGGGCGGCGTGCGCGGAAACGGCGGCGGCGACAATGCCGTTCTGGCCGGTGATCGATCTTCTGTAGATTTTCTGTAGGAGCGGCGGAAGCCGCGAAAGGGCGTGTGGAAATGCTCGGGCTGTGTCCGTCGACAGCAAAAGCTCGCGCCTTCCGGCGCTCCTACAACGACAGGGCTCGACGGCTGCCTTCCGGTCGCCGCGACTCAGGGCCGCGAGCAATCTGCCATGGAAGTTCGCAGATTACACCGTGAAAAAGGGGAGTAACACTCCCGCTTTTCATGGTATAGAATGTGAATCATGATTGCTCGCCCAAGGCATCTTCTTCAACTCCGAAAAGCGCTGACCGAGTTTCCGGTCGTCGCCTTGCTTGGCCCAAGGCAGGTCGGCAAGACGACACTTGCCGCGCAAGTGGCGGCGAAGTGGCCCAAGGCGGTGCATCGTTTCGATTTGGAGGACCCGGACGACCAAGCTCGCTTGACTGACGCAGCCTTCGTTTTGAAGCCACTGAAGGGGCTGATCGTTCTCGATGAAATTCAGGCGCGGCCGGATCTCTTTCCGCTACTCCGCGTTCTGGCGGACCGCCCGCAGCGGCCGGCAAGGTTCTTATTGCTCGGCAGTGCGGCTCCGGAACTCATTCGTCATACTTCCGAATCGCTTGCCGGTCGCGTGACTTTTCACGAACTCGGTGGTTTTGCGCTGGACGAGATTGCGCCCGCGTGGGGGCGCGACACCTGGTTGGACGCGCGCTGGTTAAGGGGTGGATTTCCGCGCGCCTTTCTTGCGCCAAACCTGCGAAGCAGCCGCGATTGGAGGAGTGCGTTCATTCGCACCTACCTCGAACGCGATGTGCCGCAATTGGGCGTCAACCTGCCGGCAATCACCTTGCGCCGTTTCTGGACCATGCTCGCGCACTATCACGGGCAGACCTGGAACGGCAACGAGTTGGCGCGCGCGATGGGGGTCACCGGCAAAACGGTGTCGCGGTATCTCGATATTCTGGAGGGCACTTTCATGGCCTTTCGCCTGCCGCCCTGGCACGCCAATCTTGGCAAACGCGAGGTGAAGGCGCCCAAGGTGTATCTGGCGGATTCGGGCATCGTGCATAGCCTGATGGGCATCGAGACGCTGGCGGATTTGCTGGCGCATCCGAAGTGCGGCGCGTCTTGGGAGGGCTTCATGCTGCACGAGGTGATTCGCCGCACCGGCGCGCAGCGAGGCGAGGCATTTTTCTGGAGCGTGCATACCGGCGCGGAGCTCGATTTGCTGATTTTTCGCAATGGTCGACGGGTGGGTTTCGAGTTCAAACTGACGCAGTCGCCTCGGGTGACATCTTCAATGCGTTCCTGCCGCGAGGCGCTCGAACTGGAGCACCTGTATGTGGTGTGTCATGGTGCGGGCAAGCCCGTGCCGATGGCCGAAGGCATCACCGCGGTGCCTGCGGCGTGTTTGGCGACGCCCGATTGGAAACCGCTTTAGCCTACGCGCCCCATCGCGCGCCGCGTTCCCGGGAGCTTTGTGTAGGAGCGGCGGCAGCCGCGAGGGGTTGCGTTTGTGGCGTCACGGGGGCTCCACGAAAAAGCTCGCGCCTTCCGGCGCTCCTACAACTGCCGGCGCCCCTACAACTGCCGGCACCCCCACACCTTCCGGCGCTCCTACACCTGCCGGCGCTCCTACAACTGCCGGCGCTCCTGCATGGGCGGCGTGCGCGGAAACGACGGCGTCGACAATGCCGTTCTGGCTGGCGATCGATCTTCTGTAGATTTGCTGTAGGAGCGGCGGAAGCCGCGAGGGGTTGCGTTTGTGGCATCGCGAGGGCTCCACGAAAAAGCTCGCGCCTGCCGGCGCTCCTACAACTGCAGGCGCTCCTACACCTTCCGGCGCTCCTACACCTTCCGGCGCTCCTACAACTGCAGGCGCTCCTACACCTTCCGGCGCTCCAACCTTTCACTGGCCCGAATTCCGCTCACGTCTCTGCGCTTCCGCCACCCGCGGGAATATCTGGTGCGCCCGGCCCTCGCTGTGGCATTCTTCCGTCTTGGCGCTGCTTGCGGGCGGTTGGGCAAGGCGCTGCTGGCGTAGGCAAGGCAAATGGAGGCAGCCTCTGGGCCTCTGGTGAGGGTGATCTGACCAGGGAGACAACACATGGGAGAGCGTATTTCAACGGCGGAAGCCAAGCTGCCACCAACTGTGGCGCGTTATTGGCACACGCTGCGACACCTCAAGCCGGTGCAGTTTTATGGCCGTGCTTGGGCCAAGCTGCATCGGCCGCGGGTGGTGGTAGCGCCGGCGGGGGAGCGGCGGCGCAATTGGGCGAGTTGGGTGCCTTGCGCGCGTTCGGTGTCGATGACCAGCCCGGACAGTTTTCGCTTTCATCAAGTTGAGCGGCGTATAGCGTGGGCGGAAGATTGGGATCGGCCCGATTGGCCCAAGCTGTGGCGCTACAATCTGCATTACTTCGACGACTTGGTGGCCAGCGACGCCAATGCGCGGCGCGCCTGGCACCGCGAAATCATTCAGCGCTGGATCGCCGAGAATCCGCCGGCGCAGGGCAGCGGTTGGGAGCCCTACCCGGTGTCGTTGCGCATCGTCAACTGGGTGAAGTGGGCGTTGTCCGAAAACGTGCTCGACGATGAGGCCTCGCTAAGCCTCGCGGTGCAGGCGCGGTGGCTCACGCAGCGCCTGGAGATGCATCTGCTGGGCAACCATTTGTGGGCCAACGCCAAGGCTTTGGTGTTTGCCGGCAGTTACTTCGAGGGCGCCGAAGCGGCGGCCTGGCGCCGTCAAGGCCTCGACATTGTGCGTGAGCAATTGCGCGAACAGGTGCTGGATGACGGCGGGCATTTCGAGCGCAGCCCCATGTACCACGCCATCGTGCTCGAGGATTTGCTCGATCTCTTTCAGTTGGCGACGGTGTACCCGGAGCTTTTCGAAGATAGCGAAATACGAACTTGGCAAGCGCTGGCGGCGAAGATGCTGCATTGGTTGCGGGTGATGTCGCATCCGGACGGCAACATCGCGTTTTTCAACGACGCCGCCATTGGCATTGCGCCGCCGCACGAGGACTTGCGCCGGTATGCGCTCGCCTTGGCCCTGCCCCTGGAGGAACCGGCGATCGACGGGGTTAGCAAACTCTCGGCTTCGGGCTACTTGCGCCTGCAAAGTGGCGAGGCCGTGGTGCTGGCCGACCTCGCTCCGGTGGGGCCGGACTACTTGCCTGGCCACGCGCATGCCGACACCTTGAGCTTCGAGTTTTCTTTGGGCGGGCAGCGCGTGTTCGTCAACGGCGGCACTTCCACTTACGAGCCCGGGCCGGAGCGGCAGCGGCAGCGCGGCACCGCGGCGCACAACACGGTGGAGGTGGACGGCGAAAATTCCTCCGAAGTGTGGGCGGGTTTTCGGGTGGCGCGGCGGGCGCGGCCGCTCAAGGTGTCGGTGGTGGGAACGGCCAATCGCTTGTGCGCCGGTGGCGCGCACGATGGTTACCTGCGGCTGCCAGGCAAGGTGGTGCATCGGCGCGCCTGGCAACTGGGCGAGGAGTGCCTGGAAGTGGTGGACGATTTGACCGGTCTACCCAAAGTGGCGGTGGCGCGCTTTCATCTGCATCCCGACGCCAAAATCACGCCCGAAGGGGTCATCCTGTTGCCCGACGGACGCAGAATTTTTTGGACTTGCCTGGGTGGCAGCGCCAGTATCGAGCCGGACACTTGGCATCCGCAGTTTGGCCTGTCTGTGCCGAGCCAATGTTTGACCATACGATTTTCTGGCAGCCGCATTGAAACGCGGTTTCGCTGGGGCTGACGGCGCCGACGATGCGCGTGCTAGCCCGCGCCCGCCAATTAGTCCGGCGCTTGCTTGATCGCGCAGGTACGGGGCGTATGAGTTCGCTGAGTCGGGTGAGGTGTTGGCGCGCCGGTTCGACGTGGCCGCGTGGTGTGGCTTTTGCGCAGGCATTGGTGCTTGGCTTGGCGCTTGGTGTGCTTGGCGCGTCGCCCGCTTGGGCGGCCACCGCACAAGACGGCCTTGCGGCTTACAAAGCCGGGCGCTACGCGCGCGCGGTGAAGATTTTGCAACCCCTGGCGCGCCAGAATGACGCGCAAGCCCAATATCTTCTGGGCGTTCTACGCGAGCGCGGCCAAGGTGTTCCGCGCGACGAGACGCGCGCTGCCTACTGGTATGAGCGCGCCATCGCCAACGGCGAGTGGCCTGCGGCCTACTGGCGTTTGGGTCTGCTTTATCGCGATGGACGAGGAGTATCGCGCGACCTTAAGCGGGCGCGCGATTTGTTGAGTACTGCTGTGGAGCGCGGGAGCAAAGAGGCGGCCAAAGCCTTGCGTGATTTGCCGGGGGAGCCGGGCCAACCTGGCGAGGCCGCGATCAAATCCGCGTTAATGCCCGGGCCGCTTCGAGCGCCGACGCCTGGCGCGGCGCCGCTATCTGGCAGCGCGGATCCACTTCCGGTGCTTCGCGCGCGCGTGGCGAAGTACCAAGCGGTGGTGCGGACTGCGCCGCGCGACGAAGCAGCGCGCCAGGGCTTGGCCGATGTCGCTGTCGAGGCCGCCGAGCTGGTCTTCGCCGCCGAGTCGCTGGAGGACAACACGCGCGTCGCGGCGCTACGCGAATGGACCACCGCGGAGTTTGGCGAAACGGCTTGGCGTCTCGGGCAAATGGCCAAACGCGGCAACGCGGCGGCTCGATCCACACTCGGACTGTGGCACGATTGGGGCACCGTGGTCTCGCGCGATGCCGTGCTCGCTTGCCAGGCTTTTGCGGAAGCCGCGGCGATGGGCCATGTCGCCGCCCAATATCGCGCCGCCCTGTGTCTTGCCGGGGTGCAGCCTGAAGACGCGCGACGCTGGCTTCTGGCCGCGGCGCGCGCCGGACATGCGGGCGCCCAGGAATTGGCGGCGCGCGCGTGTTTGGAAGGCAAGGCGCGCGACCTCGAATGTGCGCGTCTCTGGCTGGAGCCCGCCGCACAGGCGGGCCGGCCCGCGGCCATGGCGCTGCTGGGGTGGGTTCTCGCCGTGGCCGGCGACGAACGCAGCGCGAAAGAAGCCTTGCGTTGGTACACCACGGCGGCGAACCGCGGCAACCTTGTGGCCCAGAACAATCTCGGTGAGTGTTACGAACGCGGCAAGGGTGTCGAAAGCGATGCCGAGAAAGCGCGGATGTGGTATCGCCGTGCCGCCGAGGCCGGATTGCCCGCGGCGCAGTACAACCTCGGGCGCATGCTGCGCGCCGGCGAAGGCGGTCCGCCCGACCTCCGATCGGCTCGCGAGTGGTTGGAGCGCGCCGCCGAAGGCCGAGTGGCGCAAGCGCGGTATCTGCTCAACGAAGGTGCCCCACCGCCCTGAAGCCAGTTCCCCACCCACCGTGCCTGTAGGAGCGCCGGAAGGCGCGAGCTGATGTCAGTTCCCCCATCTACCTCCCCTGTAGGAGCGCCGGAAGGCGCGAGGGTTTGGTTTGGTTTTTTGGGTGATTGGGTCAGCCAGCGCATTCTCCACCACCCGATCGCTTTTGGTTTGGGTTTTTGGGTGATTGGGTCAGCCGGCGCATTCTCCACCGCCCGATCGCGGCTTCCGCCGCTCCTACAGTTCGTATTGGGCGCCGTGGCGCAACG
>CAZFEK010000100.1:0-6129 GCA_964517465.1 uncultured Alcaligenaceae bacterium | reverse complement strand
CCCACACCAAAACGCCATGCACGAGCGCTGCGACCATCACGGCGATAGTTCGGCCCTTGGCCGGGGGGGAAGCTCGGCGCAGTGAAATATCGGCGGGAAGAAAACGCGAACTGGACACAACGGGGCACTAGGCAACAGGAATGAGAATGATTATCGTTTGTTAGTAAAACCCTGTCAAGCCTGTCCACGGCGCGCTTGGATCGAATCGACTTGCGCGCTTTTCCCGATCCGACCGCGACGCTTTGCTTAAGCCCGCCGGGTGACGCGTTTGTCCACATGCAGGGGGCTGCGTTTCGTCCGGCCCGGCGCACTGACCCGTGTGCAGCGCGCCTACCCGGCAGTTGATGCGTGCGATCCGCCCGCGTGCCTTGTACCGCTTGGCGGGACAGAAACAAATGAGCAGTCATCTGCGGTTTCTCGGCGCCAGCCGCAAATGCTGCACTTTGCCCGAGCAGGATGGGATAATCTCGCGCCCCCCAGTGCTTGGTTCGCCGAAGGCGGGGCAATTTTGGCAACCACACGCTCGCTCCATGGATCTCCTGCGCCACTTCGTTATCGGGTTCTTGCTCCCCTTCGCCCTGTTGGGCGTTTCTCACTGGGTTGCAGCCCAAACACCCGACCCTGGGCCTCGCCGCGTGGCGTTGGTCATCGGCAACAATGACTACCGCCAGGTCGACCGGTTGCGCACCGCCGCCGCCGATGCGCGGGCCATGGCGCATGAGTTCCGGCAGCTTGGCTTCGAGGTGATCGAGCGCATCGATCTCGATCAGCGTGGGATGAAAGCGGCCCTGCGAGATTTCGTGCAACGCATTGCCAACGGCGGCGTGGGCGCCTTCTACTTCGCCGGCCACGGGGTCCAGGATGGCGGCAACAACTATTTGCTGCCGGTCGATGTCGGCGCCTTGAAAGACCTCGCCGCCCTGCCTGACGAAGGCGTGGAGCTCAATTCGGAAGTGATGGCCAGAGTCGGCCAAAGCGGCGCCAAGTTCACGCTGCTGGTCATCGACGCCTGCCGGGACAACCCCTTCCCCAAACGCGCTGGACGCAGCATTGGGGGGGCGCGCGGCTTGACCACCGTGGCGAGCACGCCCGAAGGCATGGTGGTGATTTATTCGGCCGGCGTCGGCCAGCAAGCGCTCGATCGCCTGGGCGAAAACGATGCGGACCCCAATGGCGTCTTCGCCCGCGAGTTCATCCGCGAAATGCGCAAACCCGGCGTGGAAGTCGCCGAAATCGTGCGCAACGTGCGCACTCGGGTCAAGGATTTGGCGGCGCGCATCCGGCACGAACAGACGCCCGCGATTTACATCCAGGCCGACCGCTTTTACCTCCTGCCCCCGACGCCGGTGGCCAAAAGGCCAAGCCCCGCCAGCCCCGACACCGAAGCCTGGGCGGCAGCCAGCGAAGCGGACACACCCGAGGCCTACGAGAGCTACCTCCGCGCCTTCCCCAAGGGCCGTTTTGGCGCCGCGGCACGCATCAAACTTGCCGGCTTGCAGCGCCAAGCTGCAACGGCGACAGGCTCGCTCGGCCCAGCGAGCAGCGAGTCCGCGGCTTGGGCGGCAGCGCGCCAGGCAGACGAACTCGAAGCACTTTCGAGTTTTCTGGCGCGTTATCCCAGCAGCCGCTACAGCGAGGAGGCTCGCCAACGAATCGCCCAATTGCGCGAAACCGCGATGCGCCATACGCCCGGAGCAGCCTTTCGCGACTGCAACGAGTGCCCGGAGCTGGTGACCATCCCGGGCGGAAGTTTCGCCATGGGCTCGGCCGACCACACCCGCGAGGAAAGCCCCGTACATACCGTGCGCTTGGCGCAGCCCTTTGCTCTGGGCCGCACCGAAGTGACCCAAACGCAATGGCGGGCGATGATGGGAGAGTTCCCGAAACAGGCCAGGACTTGCGCCGATTGTCCGGTGGAAGGCGTCAGTTGGCAGGACGCACAGACCTACCTGGCCCGGCTCAGCGCGAAGACGGGCAAGGCCTACCGCCTGCCCAGCGAAGCGGAATGGGAATATGCCTGCCGGGCTGCGGGCGACCACCGCTATTGTGGCGGCGACGATGCGCAAGCCCTGGCATGGCAAGCTGACAACGGTGCCCACGGCCCGCAACCGGTGGCCCAGAAGCGACCCAACGCTTGGGGGCTCCATGACCTGAGCGGCAATGTCTGGGAGTGGGTCGGGGATTGCTGGAATCCAGACTATGAAGGCGCGCCCGCCGATGGTTCGGCTTGGAACGCGGGCCAATGCGCCACCCGCGTTCTGCGCGGCGGCTCCTGGTCCAACGCCAGCGCCTATGCGCGGGCCACAGTTCGTGAACACGATGAAACCGCCAGCGCAAAACGGGGCTATGGCTTCCGGGTGCTGCGCGTCTTGCCCTGAACCGACTCGCCTTTTCCGGCCGGCCCTCCCGGCCGAGACACCTGAGTGACCATGGGTCGAGTGCAAGCCCCGCCATTAATGACGGGGTGAGCGAGACAAATCCTCAGTTCGGAGGCGCCAGCCTCACTTCTGGCTCGTGGCGAGGAGGCCCCCGCATTCATGCGGGGGAGACTCACAAGGCACTGCGCTCCCTTGCCCCCAACCCGCAACGCCTATTTGCGCGTATCGCTTTTCGGTAAGCGCATAGACCGGCCTCGCAGCAGGCCGATGATCTCGCCGGCAATCTGCCGCGGGCTCAGCTTCCCCGGCCGATACCAAACGTGGGTCCAGTTGAGCGCCCCAAGCAGGGTAAGACGAAAGAGCGAGCGGTCGACCCCAGCGGGCAATTCGAGGTCGGCGACGAGTCGGCGAAACAGCTCGTCGTAAGCCTCACGGTCTGCCTTGAGCCGTCGCTGCAAGCGCTGCTCGTGAATCGCAAACAACCCAGTGGCAGTGACTTGCGCGATTGGGTTCCCGGCCGCGACATCGTGGATGTGCTCGGCGCAGGCAAGTTCCAGGCGTTCCCAGGGATCCTTGCTTTCTTTGAGGGCGGATTCGATATCGCGCGCCAGACGCCGAAAGCTCTCCCGCTGAATCGCGATAAAGAGGTCCTCTTTGGCCGAGAAGTGGTGATAGACCGAGCCAGGAAGCATGCCCGCTCGATCGGCGATCTGGCGCACTGAGGTGCCGGCATACCCATGCTCGACGAAGAGCTGGGCAGCGGCAAGCATGATTTGCTCACGGCGATCCCGGGCTTCTGCGCCGTCCTCGCCACCCCCCGCGCGCTGCGCCCGGCGCACGAGGCGCAAACCCGCTTCGCCGCGCTTCAGGATCTCGCGCTGCCGCTCGCTGAACGCCGCGTTTCCGCCCGCTTGCCTGGCCAGGTTCTTCAAGCGCTTGAATGCCGTCTCCAACCCGTGGCGCAGCCAGATGATGCGCACCCCCGAAGGCGACACGGCAAAGCCCGATCGCGTTAGGTCTAGCGCCGCTCGGGCCTGGCCGTTGTCCGGGTAGTCGCGCGCATAGGCGAGCACCGCGGCTTCCACCTCGGCACTACTCGGCTCCGCTTTGATCCTTTCCTTTCGCACCACATCCTTCTCCGCTTTGTTCACTTTGGTCAAAACTTGATGTGTTCAACGCGGCCAACTGCTGCTCAACGCTGCCGACGGTTGTTTCTCGGTTCAAGCATACCGGAACACAACAGGAAACTCACCGGTGTTTTGCCTCACTCGCGTTAACTACTTAACCGTGCGTTTGACAAGTTAGTTTTGAGCTGTTAATTTGTGCCGGCAATCGACGAAACTGGGGAAGAACACGGTCCGCTCGATGCAAAGCCAACTCGCCGGAGGAAAAAGCCATGAAATGCCCCAGCCGGGCGCAGCCCGACGCAAGCCCAGCACGACCCGAGCGCACGGGGCATTTTCGGCGCCCACGTAGCCAGGTGAATCTCCGCTGTGGGAATGCGGGGGCTTCCTCGCCACGAGCGAGAACCAAGGCGGGCACCTCCGAACTCTGGGTTGGTCTCGCTTGCGCCGGCAGCGGGGTGAGCGCTCGAGCTGTGGTCCAGCCACAGGGGCCACATTCATGACCAAGCCGCCTTTGGCCGGCCTGCACTTCGCCCCGGCTGCGGTCGACGTCGAGCACCGCAGCGACGGCAGCAAGTTGCTCCGCTCCCGCCAAGTTCTCGCTTCCTACCCGCGCTGTCTGGGTCTTCATCTCGAACGTTGGGCACAGGAAACGCCGGACCGGGTATTCATCGCCGAGCGCGCTGGAGCAAACTGGCGCCCATTGAGCTATTCATCCGCCTGGGCCGAGGCGCGGGCGATCGGGGCTGCCCTGCTCGCTCGGGGCTTGTCGGCGCAATGGCCGCTGGTGGTGCTTTCCGAGAACTCGATCGACCACGCTCTGCTTATGCTGGGTGCGATGCAGGTCGGCGTGCCGGTGGCGTCCATTTCGCCCGCCTACTCCCTGATGTCACGGGACTACGCCAAAGTCAAATCCATCATTAACTTGCTCCGCCCCGGGATGGTGTATGCGGCCGATGGCGTACGCTTCGCCGGCGTGCTGCAGGCCGTCGACTTTGGCGATGCCGAAATCGTCGTGGGAACGAATCCGCCTTCGGGCATCAAGACGACCTCCTTCGCAGACTTGCGCGCCACACCGGGTGCCGCTGTCGACGAGGCATATGCGGCACTTGGCCCGGATACGGTCGCGAAGTTTCTTTTTACTTCGGGCTCCACCGGAGAACCCAAAGCGGTGATCAACACGCATCGCATGCTCTGTTCCAACCAGCAGGCGATCCGTCAGCTTTGGCCTTTCCTCGCCGAAACGCCCCCGGTGATCGTAGATTGGCTTCCGTGGAATCACACCTTCGGCGCCAACCACAACTTCAATCTGGTGCTAACCAACGGCGGCACGCTCTATATCGACGACGGCAAGCCAGTGCCCGGCCAGATTGAAAAGACGGTCGCCAACCTGCGCGAAGTATCTCCGACCATCTACTTCAACGTGCCGCGCGGTTTCGACGCCCTGATCCCCTTCCTGGAGTCCGACGCGACTTTGCGCCAGCGGTTCTTTTCCCGGCTGCAAATGATCTTTTATGCCGCCGCGGCCTTGCCGCAAAACTTGTGGGAAAAGCTGGAAGACCTCTCGATCCGAGAACGCGGCCAGCGCACGGTCATGGTCTCGGCCTGGGGCGCCACCGAAACCGCGCCCATGGTAACCACGGTGCATTTCGAGATCGACCGCGCGGGCGTGATCGGCCTGCCCGCTCCGGGCACGGATCTCAAGCTGGTCCCGAACGAGAACAAGCTGGAGATGATGGTTCGCGGCCCCAACGTCACCCCCGGCTATTGGAAGCGGCCCGATCTGACCCGTTTGGCCTTCGACCAAGAGGGGTTCTATCGCATCGGCGATGCGGGCCGGTTTGCCGTTCCGAAGGATCCCGCCCGAGGGATCGAATTCGATGGTCGAATTGCCGAGGATTTCAAGCTCTCCACCGGCGTTTGGGTCCATGTCGGGGCGCTGCGGATCAAGGCGCTGGCTGCACTTGCCCCGCTGGCCCTCGATGTCGTGGTCGCCGGCCACGACCGTGAGGAAGTCGGCTTCCTGGTCTTCACCCATGCTTCTGGTTGCCGCAGCCTTTGCCCCGATCTGCCGCCGGACCATCCGCTGGACCTCGTGCTCGCCGATGACCGAGTCCTTGCCCAGGTTCGAAAAGCCCTCTTTGCCCTAAAACAGGAAGGGGGCGGAAGTTCCACCTATGCCACCCGCGCGCTGCTCATGACCGAACCTGCCTCGATAGACGCCAACGAAATCACTGACAAGGCTTATATCAATCAGCGCGCCGTCTTGGCCCGACGGGCGACGCTGGTGCAAACCCTCTATGCCCAGCCGGCCTTGCCGCCGGTGATCGCGCTGTAAGGTGGGGAATACCGCCTTGCCACAAATTCTTTTCAGGCCCTCTCGGAGTATTTGATGCGTGAAGTCGAAATTCATCCCATCGACGGGGGCATCGCCGTCGTCACCGTCGACAGCCCGCCCGTCAACACCCTGACGCGCGAAGTGCGCGCGGGGCTCAAGGCCGCCTTCGAGTCCCTGCGCGGCCGCAGCGAAGTCAAGGCCGTCGTGCTGGCCTGCGCCGGCAAGACCTTCCTCTCCGGCGGCGACATGCGCGAGTTCGAGACCGGCGTGCAGGAGCCCGGCTACCACG
>CAZFEK010000099.1:0-6172 GCA_964517465.1 uncultured Alcaligenaceae bacterium | reverse complement strand
TATCTATATGCTCAGCCGCATAGTGATTCGTGGGGAAACGTCAGGGTCGGGAGTCGTAGATCCGCGGCGTGACAACGACGTCGAGTACCTTCTCAAGGGCTGCACAAACTCGATGACCCGCGTCGGAAGTCGGGGCTGAAAAAGACGCGATCATTCTCGCGCCGCGGCCACCCATGATGGGATCTCAATTGAATCCCCCCCCCTGCACCGACCGCGGCACTTACCCGTTACTGAAGTCTTCTCGGCGAGGGTGCCGTACGCTTCCGTGCGCGCAAACGAACGTCGGAGCCGCCGCCTCGTTGAGGCCTCCCCGACGATGCGCCTGATGCGCTGGCTGCCTGATTGCGGGGGCTATTTCAGTGCAAAGCAGTAGAACAATCCATCCCCGCCCGTGGGCTTGATTTTCTCCATGCTGCAGCCGAGTGTCGGGTGAGCGGAGTTCCAGGAGACGGCCCAGGCGGCGTCGCTGGGCCCGACGCGATCGTGGTGGCCGGTCATGGCGGCGCCGTCGTCGCTGCTTTTGGTCCAGTTGCCGCAGCTCATGTCGGGGAAGGGCTTGCCGGGGAAAGCGGTGCCGTCGGGGCGCGAGCCGGTGAGGATGTCATGTTTGTTCGGTTTCTCGGTGCGACCATTGACGAGCTGGCCCTTCTCGTCGAGGGCGGTTTGCTTCGTCAGGTTGCTGCCGGCGGAGTGCAGTTCGTCGAGGCTGCGCGCGATGACTTCGCCCTTGGCGTTGTGCCAGGGGCCGGTGCCGATGCGGTCGCGGGCGTTGACGAAGTCTTTGCCGGCCAGCGCGGAGGCCTGGGTGCTGAGATAGGCGCGCCAGGTGCGATGGCCGGCGCCTGCGGCTTGCGCCAGCGACAGGCAGTGTTTGTCCGCCCCTTCGAGACCGCCCAGGTCGCCACCCTTGCCCGGGTTGACGCTGGTGACGAAGAAGCTCATTTCCTGCGGGCCGGACTGCATGGTGGCGCAACCCGCCAGCATGCCCATCACGCCGACCGCGGCCAGCCCTATGGCTTTTCCATTCATGACGCGCTCCTTTTGATCGGGGTTGGGGAAAGGCATCTTGCGACAGCCCTCGGGGATCGTCAATGAGAATCACGGCGCTTCGTCAGCAATCGGAACATGGGAATGTCATCGCCTGGGCGCGGCCGAACTCATCGACACCTTCATCTCCGTACCCTATGAAAGCGCGCCGGCGTATGATGATTGCCGGCAAGCGACCCAGCGCTAAACCGTGATCTTGCCCAATTTCTTTTTGCGCCGGCAGCGTTGCCGGCACCGGTCGATTTAGACGCCATGGCTTACGACGAAGGTTTGGCCGAGCGGCTGCGCGATTTCCTGCGGGATCGCCCAGGCGCAACGGAGAAGAAGATGTTCGGTGGACTGTGCCTGCTTTGGCGCGGGCACATGTTCGTCGGCATCGTCGGCGAGGCGCTGATGGCCCGCGTCGGGCCCGAGGCCTACGAAGCGGCGCTGCGCCGGCCGCACGCCAGAGTGATGGATTTCACCGGACGGCCGATGAAGGGCTACGTGTTCATCGATCCGCCCGGCTATGAAAAGGACCGCGATTTAGGTCGCTGGGTGGAAGACAGTCTCAGGTTCGTCGGCACATTGCCGGATCGCGATGGCTAGGCCAGGCACAACTGAGGCGGGTGGTGTTCGCGATCGGTGATGGCCTGGCCGCTACCGTCTTCGCCAAGACAGTTCGGGCCCAAGGCACGGTCGCGGGGATGACGAAAAACTCGCCTTGAAACGAGAAACTCGCCCGCAACGCGGGAACATTCCACGCGCATGATCGATCCGGCAACCCTCCTGGCTTTCACCTTGCTCAACATGAGCTTCGCGCTCATCCCGGGGCCCGATGTCATTTGCATCCGCGGCAATGCGGTGTCGCGCGGCACAGCTGCCGGGGTGAAAGTCTGCCTGGGCATCGCTTGCGCCGCGTTGGTCCATGTAACGGCCGCCGCCCTCGGCGTCACGGCCTTTCTCGGCGCCGTTCCCTCTGCCTTCCTGGCGGTCAAACTGCTCGGCGCCGCCTACCTCGTTTGGCTCGGCCGGCAAATGCTGCGACGCCCCAGTGCTTGCGGCCGGGCCGGCATTCCTGCGGCGCTTGCAGCAATTCGCCGGTGCCGCGCTGGTTGGCATCGGCTTCAAGGTCGCGCTGGAGCGAGCGAGGTGAGGCCCTCGCAGCGGGCTGCGTCACCCAAACGCTGGAACAACTCGCTGCGGCTGCCCGATGCTTGATAAGGCCGCAGCCCAAGGGTTTGGGCGCGCCAGTACTTCGGCGTACCACTGTTCGTGCGCGTCCAGGCCGCTCCCGAAACCTGCGGCGACGAGCACGTCACGCCAATCCGTGTTGGCAAGCTCTACCGCATAATCGAGGTCTTCGAAAGTGCCGCGCGAGAGCTTGAGTGCTGCGAAACGCAGACGCTCAAGGCCTTCCGGGCTTGAGTGTTCGCACATCGGCATGCCCGTGCCGCAGCGTTCGATCAGCTTGCGGCGCACCTTTTCGCACAGACTCGCCTCAGGGAAAAGGTGCCGCAGCAGCGCCTCGGTACGCGGGCTCAGTGGTGTTTCGGTAAGCATTGCCATGGTCGTATCCGTACACCTTTCAGTTGGAATACGCTTCGTCTCGCTCACCCCGCCATAGCTGGCGGGGCTTGCGCTGGCCCCGTGGTCAACGGGAAGACCAAAGATCTGCGGCCCATCATGCGCCCAAGACGCGCCATCGTCCTGCGGTGAGCATCGCCCTGAGTCTGATCGAGCGCGGAAAGGGCCAAGTCGTGCTCCCGACCGCGCCAATCGTGGTCCAGCCGACGGGCGGAAAAATGAGCCGGCCGCGATCGAGCGACCCCAGGCGGTTTCAATGTCGAACGGAGCATTTCTTCGACTTGCGGTCCAGTGCGAGCGTTTGCGGTAATTCGGCACCCGCGCCGCACTTGCCGCCGGATTGTGTGCCGCTGAAGTCGACGCGAAAAATGTCCTTTTCCACCGAGATCAGGACGGTATCCTTTTCGTCAGGATTGAACGGATGACCCAATTCGATTTCCGTTTTCGAGCCCTGCTGGCGCCAGCGATCTTCGCCGCCACTGCGCGCGGATTCGAGGCTGCAACTGTAACCTGGGCGCCCCGCGACGCCACAGAAAAAGTTCTCGAAGGCGATCTTCTGCGCCTGCCCACCTTTCCACTCGATGCTGACGGACCCCTGCGTGCAGGGTTTCCTGATCTCGTAGCTGCAGGTGAAAACGCCCTCGGGTTCTGCTGCCACAAGCGGCAGCGTCCATGCGGCAAGCGCCAGTGCCATTGCGATTGGTGATTTCATGATCGAGGTCTCCCTCCCGCGCGCGCGGATCGTCGCCAGGTCGTCTTTGGTCCCAAGCCAGCATCGTACTCCCGAAACCGAACAAGCCGAAACGCGAGACGGGCGGGCTGGATGGGAGAAACGGCAGTGCGAGGGCACATGGCGCCGTCCATTGCTAAGGTTAATGAATCGCGGTCTAATGTGGCCGTAGGCGGCCTTGCATGACCCCGCCGCCACAGTGATTCCACCCTTCTCAGTCACATGAGCCCACAAATTCCCCGAGAAGCCCAAGCTGCATGGGACGCCGGCAACAAGATCGAGGCGATCAAATTGTTGCGCGAGGCGACCGGGCTGGGGCTTGCCGAAGCCAAGAGCCTGCTCGAGGCCGTTCCGAGAGTAAGCCTCGCCGGCCCTGGCGAAACCGAGGCCTCGCTGCCGGGCAATGTTCAGGCCGCCCTTGCACAAGGCAACAAGATCGAGGCCATTCGTCTCTTGCGCGAAGCCACCGGCCTCGGACTGAAAGATGCCAAAGACCGCATCGACGCCGCCGTAGCGCGGGGCCGGCGGAGTGCTTCGAGTTCGACCCCCAACGCGACCCCTGGGCTGTCGCCCGGGGAGGTAGCGCGCCCGCGCGCCGGGCGGTGGGCGTTTCTTGCGGTGGCCGCGGCAGTGGTGCTGGCTTACCTGGCCTATCGCCAAATGCAATGACGGCCTCGCGGCTCAGCGCAGGACCAAGTTCTTCGTCACGGTCAGGGCATCACCGTCGCCACACCCGCAGAAGCAAGCAAGAATGATCGACGAAGGAAACGATCCTGACGCTTAGAATTTGTTCCAAGCGCGACCGCGAGGTGGATGAGCCAGTATAGGTCGTGCGCGACGACGCTTTGTTCGAGGATGGTTCGCGCAAGGCTGATGAGGCGCCGAGCTGAGGTATTGAGTCGCGCGGTGCCAGACCGCTTCGCGCCCTTCATTTGTCCGGCAACACCTAAACCAAGGTGGGTTCTCTTTCTCGAAAACGTCGAAATCGCACCATCTGGATTGGTTCGCGCCCTTTTGGCGCTCAAGCGGCATGGGTGGTTCGATGTCCTGGCCGGCCTGATGATCGGCCGCAGCAAAGGCCCCAACCCGGAATCGGCGACGAGTTTAAGCTATGTCGAAGCCCTGCGTTCCGTTTTGAGTGAACTTCGCTACGCCGTGCTCTTCGATGTGGACATCGGCCACCAGCCCCCCAGTTCACGCTCATAAATGGCGCACTCGCGACAGTCCATTACAGAGAGGGCGGCGGTTCCGTCGTGCAAGTTAAGGCATGACGCTTGGTTCGGCTGTTCCCACGGTGGCCGGCGTTAGAGCGCGCGCTGCCGCAGTAGCTACAGTTCAGGGGGCGAGTTCCCCATTGCATGGCACCTTATCGCATGCCAATTAATTGTGGCGCGTCCCCAATTGAATGCCCGAAGCAAATGCCATGGTTGTCGACCTATTTTGCGACTAGTGAGTAAGGTAGTGCCATGGGACCCTGGCCCTTTGGGTTTTAGTTTAGTTCGTCGTAAGCAAGTAGCGCGCGCTGAACGAGGGTGTACCGTTTGTGCTGAATGAATAGGTAATGTCCGATTGCTTACCATGCGTGAACTGCGATTGAAGATTGAAAGTCACCGAGCCGAACGCCGGTATGACTTGGCCTTCCTGCAGGCCTGAAAATGAAGCCGCCACATACCCTCGTGAGTCGATAGCTCTCAGTGAACTAAAGGTGATAGGAGCATCGCCGGCCGTTATCCTGTAGGTATCCACCGTTATGATGGTCGGCCCCACTACGGTCATGTTCTGGGTAACCAAGGTAGTGAACGGCAAGGGCTTGGGCGAACATTCGGTGCTGAAAAGAGAGCTTGAGGGTTGGCATATCGTCGCATCGATTGCGCCTGCCTGTGCGCACATCACAACTCCTTCCGCCGACCATCCTGCGGCTATCGTTTGTTGGTAGGAGGTGGGGTTGCTTGTAATGCGGTGATTGGAATCGATTCCTTGAGCGAACCCATTGTTGTACGCTCGGTAGACTGGGACTAGCCTTTCTGGGCAGCTTCCATTAGTTGCAACTGTAATGGCGAAGTCATTGCTCTCGAATTTCCAACTTTTCGCGGCCGGGTTAAAGCTCGCCTTGAGACTCGCGCATTCGGCGGGATCCGCGGTGTAGAAGTGCGAATTCGGGCCATAAATTGTCCCCGTGGTGGGATTGATCGTACCATTCCCATAGAAGCGGCAAACCTGACTCGGGCCTCCCGCGTAGAAAACATTTCCGGTTCGCTGCCAGCGACCAACCGCCCCAGTGTCGATCATCGCTTGCTCAGCGGGGTCAGCGGTAACAAAGTAGTTCTTTAGGTCGGGATTATAGAATTCCACAACACTAGCCTCACCACCGACCGCACCCTCTTTTGTAGCGAGGATGACGATACGCCGCTCGATATACTGTTCGTATTTCTGATCCGCCAATTCAGCTGCCGCAAGAACTTGGTTTTGAACAAATGCGGCCAAGATCATTGAGAATGCGCCCGTCACGATCTTTTGCATTATTTCCCCTTCTTTGAAGTAACGCTGGGTATGCGCGGTTTATCGGCGATTGCGGTGACTATTTCCTGTAACCAAACGGTGAGTTCGTCGAGATTGTAGCAAGAAGAATAGGAAATTCAACCGCCATCCCGACAGTATCTTCGCACCTGTAATCCATCGTCAATCGGAAAATTGCCCGCAATCGCTCATTGCGCCGTGCCGTAACCGTTAACCCTGAGGGGCGTAAACGGGGTCGGTGAAAACGGGGTCGGGGTCCCATGGCACTACCTTAAGCCGAAAGCCGCACCGCCCCTGAAGAAAAAGAAAATG
>CAZFEK010000098.1:6230-6329 GCA_964517465.1 uncultured Alcaligenaceae bacterium | reverse complement strand
GCTGGACTGACGACATTTTCATCAAGCCAAAAAACCCGCAGACCGAAGCCTACATCACCGGCCGCTTCGGCTAACGGGCATGGCGACAGCCACCCTCAA
>CAZFEK010000098.1:0-6130 GCA_964517465.1 uncultured Alcaligenaceae bacterium | reverse complement strand
CATGAACGTCGCCGTGCCCGTTCCCCCACCCCCGCCCCTCCCCCACTTGCGGGGGGAGGGGAGTTTTCAGCGCCGCTTCGCGACGTTTACCCCGAAGGGCATGGCGACAGCCACCCTCAACATGAACGTCGCCGTGCCCGTTCCCCCACCCCCGCCCCTCCCCCACTTGCGGGGGAAGGGGAGTTTTCAGCGTCGCTTCGCGACGTTTGTGTAAAGGAAAGCGCCATGCCGCACAGCGAACACCTATCCAAACAGTTCGACTCCGATCTCGAAGACATCCGCTCTCGTGTCCTGCAAATGGGCGGATTGGTGGAGAATCAGATCCGTGCCGCCATCGAGTGCCTGGCCACCGGCAATTACGACCTCATGGCTCAGGTCACCGAAACCGATCGGCGAGTCAACAGCTACGAAGTCGAAATCGACGACGCTTGCGCCCACGTCATCGCCAGGCGGCAGCCCGCGGCCAGCGACTTGCGGTTGATCATGGCGGTGAGCAAGATCGTCACCGACCTGGAGCGCACCGGCGACGAGGCGGAAAAAATCGCCCGCATGGCCAAGAGCATTTACGACCGTGGCCGCCTGCAGATTCCGCGTTCAGCCGATGTGCGCCACGCCGGGGAACTGGCCGTGGGCATGTTGCGCCGTGTGCTCGATGCGCTGGCTCGCCTCGATGCGGCGGAGGCCGAGCGGATCATCGCCGAAGACGTCACCATCGACGGTGAGTTTCGCGGCATCGTCCGGCAGCTCGTCACCTACATGATGGAAGACCCTCGCACCATCTCGACCGCTCTGGACATCGTCTGGATCGCCAAGGCCATCGAACGCATCGGCGATCACGCCAAAAACATCGCCGAACAAGTGATTTATGTCGTGCATGGCACCGACGTGCGCCATACCGCCCGTGAGGTTCACGAAAAACCGGACGACGGGGTTTGACGCACATGGCCACCCATGCCTTGGTTGTCGAAGACGATCCCGCCATCCAGGAGCTGATTCGCTTCACCCTGGAAAAATCCGGCATAAAAGCAGCCACCGCCTCCAGCGCCGAGGAGGCGCTGACTTCGCTGCGCTCGGTGCTGCCCGACGTGGTGCTGATCGACTGGATGCTGCCCAAGATGTCGGGCCTGGCGTTGGCGCGTCAGTTGCGTGAAGCGTCGCGCACCGAAGATTTGCCTATCATCATGGTCACCGCCCGCGGCGAGGAGGCCGATCGCGTCGCGGGGCTCGAACAAGGCGCCGACGATTACTTGGTCAAACCTTTCAGCCCGCGCGAGTTATTGGCCCGCATCCAGGCGGTGCTCCGGCGTCGCGCACCGCACGCCGCGGAAACCAGCCTCACCGTGGGTCCGTTGCATCTGGATCCGATCTCACATGAAGTCACCGTCGATGGTCAGCCCGTGGAGCTGGCACCCACCGAGTTCAAACTCTTGCGCTTTTTTTTGGCTCACCCAGGGCGCGTCTTCAGCCGCACGCAAGTTCTCGATCAAGTATGGGGAGACCATGTCTTCATCGAGGAGCGCACGGTCGATGTGCGTATCCGCCGACTGCGGCTGGCGCTTGGCCCCAAGGGCGAGGAGCTGGTCAAGACCGTGCGCGGCGCAGGTTATAAATTGGCCATTCCGCGCTGAATCATGGCGCAAGTCTGGCTGGCGCTGCTGCTGCGCCTTCTGGGTGTGGCGACGGCCAGTTCGCTCCTGGCCGTCATCGTTTCGCCCCTGCTGGGCCTCGCCTTGGCGGCCGCGGCACTCCTCGCCCTGCTCGTTGCACATACCCTGCATCTGGCGCGTTTGCAGCGCTGGCTGAAGGCCCCTGAACAGCGCGACATTCCGGACGCCTGGGGAACCTGGGGCAACGTTTTCGTCGAACTCTATCGCATGCTGCGCCGGGAACACAAAGCGGTGCTGCGCGTTCAGGGTGAATTGGAGATCTTCAGCCAAGCGGCCGAGGCTTCCCCCGATGGGCTGGTAATTCTCGATGCCGAAGATCGCATACTCTGGTGCAACCGCGTCGCGGAGCAACACCTCGGGCTGTCGGGCGACCGCGATCAAGGCCTGCTGCTGACCAATCTCCTGCGCCTGCCTGACCTGCCCGCGCTGATCGCCGCCGGCCGGGAGGGCGAAACCCTGCTCCACCGCCCTGCGGACCGGCGCGGCACGGTGTATTCGATCGAGGTCATTCGTTTTGGCAAAGATCGCAAGCTGCTGATCAGCTTCGACGTCACCCAGATCGAGCGCGCCGAAACGATGCGCCGCGATTTCGTCGCCAACGTCTCCCACGAATTGCGCACACCCTTGACCGTGATCACCGGCTTCATCGAGCATTTGGTGGAAGATGACGGGGCCGACGAGATCACCAAACGCCAGCTTCTGATCATGGACGATCAAGCGCGGCGCATGCTGCGCTTGGTCGACGACCTCTTGACCCTGTCGCGTCTGGAGGTGGAGAACCAAGCGGTGCGCGAAGAGGAGATCGACATGGAGGACTTGGTCGAAGACTTGCGGCTCGAAGCGATTCGCCTGTCCAACCATCGGCACCGCATACTCGCCGAAGCCTCGCCCTCCCGTCTGCGAGGCAGCCGCGAGGAGCTGCGCAGCGCCTTCTCGAATCTGGTTAGCAACGCCGTGCGCTACACCCCAGAGGACGGCCGAATTCTCATCCATTGGGGGGTACGCGAAGGGCGCGGCCATTTTGCGGTCGAGGACACCGGCATCGGCATCGCCGAGGAACACTTGCCGCGGCTCACCGAGCGTTTTTATCGGGTGGACCGCGGCCGCTCGCGAGACAGCGGCGGAACGGGCCTGGGGCTGGCCATCGTCAAGCATATTCTGTTGCGCCATCAAGCCACGCTGGAGGTCAAGTCGGAACAAGGCAGCGGCAGCAGCTTCGTGGCGGTATTTCCCAATTGGCGCCTGCTGACTCCGTCGGAGCCACCCGCCCAGAATCAAGACGCCACGTCGAGGTTGACGACCAGATCGGCTTCATAGCCATTCCATAGCAACGGTATGGCATAGGCGGTACTATCGACGCGCTTGGGAACCGGGCCGCTGCGGCCAGGTAAGGTGGTGGGCGGCGAAATTCGCAAACCCTCGCCAAAGTGTTTTCGAGCACTGCCCGACAATATGTTGGCAATTTCCCCGACCACGTCGCGATGGCTGGCTTCGGAAAATTCTTGGTCGCCCATGCGCAACAGCACATGCGTCAGCAGGCCTCGCGGCGCGGAGAACGCAATGCAGCCGTTAAAGCCGCCATCAACTTTGATCAGGCCGTTGAAATCGTTCCACAATACTGCCTCGTCGCCTTCCAGCACATAAGCCGAGCGCACCTCAGCTCGCTCACTGGTCAAGGTCGCGAAGAAATTTCTCACCGCCTCAGAAAAGACTCGAATGTCTGTGGCGCGCAAACTCCGCCCGCTCATTGCATGATCTCCCGCAATGCATGACGCAACTGCTCGTCGGTGAAGGGTTTGTGCACAAATCCGTGGGCACCCCGCCGGATCGCGCGCAAGGCCGTGGCTTTGTCCGAAAGCGCGGAGACCACCAAGATTCGAATTCTGGGAAGCAGACGCGCCAACTCGCCGATGCAGGCTTCCCCGTCCATTTCGGGCATGGTGAGGTCCATCGTGATGCAGTCTGGCCCTTTGCGCTTCGCCTGGGTCAGCGCGTCACGCCCATTGGCGGCCATGCCAACGATTTCGATATCGGGCAGGTCACCCTGGGTGGTCAGTCGCGCAATGTGATTGCGCATGACCATCGAGTCGTCGACGATCAGAAGCTTCATGTTCGAACCAGCAAAGTGAATTGAGTGTATTGGCGGGGTAGTGATGAAACGCGCAAACCAGCGCCCAGTCGGCCAATCAGCTCGCGGATCACATCCAGCCCCACGCCTCGCCCGGCGTGGCGATTGACGCTGCCAGCGGTACTGAATCCAGGCTCGAAGAGCTGCGCGACCACCTCGCGGTCATTCATGCCGGCCACCTCGTCCGCCGACTTCCGACCTGAAGCGACCAGTTCACCCCGCAGCGTTTCGGCGCAGATGCCGCGCCCATCGTCCCAAACCGAAACCGCCACCAAATCGTCATCGCGCGGCTCAACCACGATCCGGACTCGCCCGGCCAATGGTTTTCCGGCACGCTGGCGCTCATCAGCCGGTTCGATACCGTGCGCGACCGCGTTGCGCACCAGCTGCGGCACCGCTTCCCTCAGCAGCTGCGCTAGCGCCGGTGGAACGCGCTCTAAGGGCGCCGCGACGGCCTCAAAATGGACTTCCTTGGCCAGGTCCTTGGCGGCATCCTTGGTGAGGCGTTCGATTTGCTGCAACAGTGCGCGCAGAGGATCGGCCTGGGGCTTGCCCGCATAGCTCTGGAGCTTGCGGCAGATTTCCCCCAGGCGGTCGAGCTGGGTGCGCAGACTATTGAGCCCGACCGCCAGGACGATAAGGTCGCTGCCCCCGACATCGCGGCGGTTACGCAAACCACTGAGCTGATCCTCCAACTGGTGGGCTTCCCGCTCGATGTGGACAAAGCCGAGCAGACCCGCTTCACCTTTCATTGAGTGGATTGCCCGAAATTGTCGATCGATCATGCCGGCGTAGGCTCTCGGGCTGGCCTCGACTTGGCGCAGATTTTCGTTGAATGCCTCGCACTTGGCCAGGGCGCCTTCGAGGAAAGAATGGATCAGCGCATGATCTTGGTCGAGCGCGGCAAGGAGCAGCTCCACGTCGCTGCGCGCCTGCTCTTCGGCGCCGGCGAGGTCCTTGCGCAAACGCACCTTCTCGCTGATGTCGTGGACCGATACCAAGACCGCAATAACTTTGTCTTCTCGTCGCACCTGAGTAAACTCGAAATTCAGATGCCGCTCCTCCCGCGCCCCTTCCGCCTGCGGGCGCAACGCCACCTCATCCAGGGGGTTGAGCTGGCCCAGGAGATTGCCTTTGATACTCTCGTTGAACAACAAGTCCACATACTCTAGCGCCAGCGCGGCAGTATCCGGTTCGACTAAGCCTTGCAGCACGTCG
This sequence comes from uncultured Alcaligenaceae bacterium, assembly GCA_964517465.1. GTDB lineage: Bacteria > Pseudomonadota > Gammaproteobacteria > Burkholderiales > Casimicrobiaceae > JACPUX01. The sequence goes on along the minus strand of CAZFEK010000098.1, from coordinate 1,117 downwards.
GCAAAGCGTTCGCGGGGGCCGAGTTTCTTGCTAAATAGGCGATCGAGGGACGCTGAGCGCTGACTGCCGATCGTGCCATCGCGATTGAGCAAGAAGAGCCCTTCACGCAAGGTTTCGAGAATTTCTTCGGTCTCTTCGCGCGCGGCTTCGGCGGCTTGGTCGCTGCGGCGCAAGGCGCCAACAAACTTGAAGATGATGAAGCCAAAATTGAGCAAAGCCAGCAAAATCGCCGCCACCTGTATGCTGCGCAACTGACGCGTACTCGCCACGGCTTGTTGTTCGAGGTGCGCGGTCAAATCGTTGGCCAGTTGCATCAGGCGAATGTTTCGCGCGACCACTTTGGTGGCGGCGATGTCGACGTCCACCGCATCCGGCGATGCCTGCTTGGCAAACTGCGAAATCAATGGCGCCAAAACCCCGTCGATGGGTTGCCAATAGCGATCGACAGCCTCGAGCAAACGCATTTCCTCGGCCAGAGTTTCGCGTGCCAGCCAACGCGTCAGGGCGTCAGTCTGCTGTCCCCGTCTGAGCGTCTCGAGCGCGGTGTGAAAGTACTGGTAGGATTCGCTGATCTGCGCTTGACTGGTTTGGATCGGCATGCCTTCGCGCGTCTCCTGCGCCAAGGTCAGTACAGCCTTGGTGAGTTGCTGCGAGTACATACGCAACTCTCCACCGGCGTTGATTTTTGAAGTATGCGCCTCAATCCGGCTTGAGGCATAGAAGTTAAAGAGTAAGACTCCCAGGTCGAGCACCAGAAAAAGCCCGATCGCCAGGATCAGATCGCGGTACTTGGAGGCGCGCGCGCCCAGCATGACGCTCATAGATTAACCCGAACTCGTGACAGCCTTCTATTCTGCGGATCAAATTTTGCACGGTGATGTCGCCGCGAGCGCCTGCATAAGACGAATCAGCGGGCAAACGCGGGCGTCGTTGCTTCGTTCCAGCCGTCTTCGGTGGTCGATTCGGGGCCGATGTCGCCATCCTGGATTACCGCAGAAATGCGCCGCCAAGCCAATTCACCAGCTTCGCGTCGACTGCGGCCCTCAACCAGCCCCGGCAAGACACTCAGGCTCGCGATGATCGCGGGTTGACGCGCGATGCGCCAGAGCGATTGCAG
>CAZFEK010000097.1:185-6473 GCA_964517465.1 uncultured Alcaligenaceae bacterium | reverse complement strand
GCCTCGTCCCAGATGGTGTCGAAGGGATAAAGCGGCTCGGGATAATGCAGGCCGTCGTAGAACCAGAACATCTCCTTTTCGTACTGGTTGCGGACGGGATCGTCGGTGACGAACTGATACTGATACGGATACATCCTTTCCCAGCCTTCGGTGCCGGGAATGGTGGCGGCTTTTACATCGTGTGGTACAGGAAATTTCATTTCGATGACTCCTCCAGGCGGTGATCGTTCTGAAACCTGACACTCGGGCGCACGCAAACCGATGCGCCCGATGGTGTGAGGACCCTATTGCAAGGGGCATACCATCTGCACTGCAACAAGAAGCCGCCAACCCGGCTGCGCCCCTTCACCAGGGAGGTTGGCGGTGGAAAATCGGCGGGCCGGGGGCAGGCTTTTGCGCTGCATTGCAGCAAACAGAATTCGCCACTTCGAGGTCAGAACACTTAATGATTTGATCAAAACCACCCCGCGTTAAGGGTAAGATTTCATCATTTGCTAAACAACGACCGCCCATGGGGGCCAGAACCGACGCCCCGGCGATTGTGGCATGAATCGACCATTGATCATTTGGTAAAACTTACACTTTCGGAAAGACCATGCGCAAGCTAATCGCCAACCCACCCTTCGCTGACGACCTGCGCGCCCACGTACATTTCGATGCGGCCACGGGCCAGATCTGGCTGCATGAGAATCGCATGTTGCTGGTGCACGCCGAAGCGCAGGCGCTCTTGCGCAAGGAATTGATCGACACCCTGGGTATGGAACGCGCCCGTGGTCTCTTGACCCGCATGGGCTACGCCTCGGGCGCACGCGACGCCGAACTCGCCCGCAAGCAGGCGCAGAGCGCCGACGACATGGAAGCTTTCATGACTGGGCCTAAGCTTCACACCCTCGAAGGCATTGTGCAAGTAACCCCCATACGCTTGGAGATGGACCGGCCGCGGGGCCAGTTTTATGGCGAGTTCCTTTGGGAGAATTCCTGGGAAGGCATGTGGCACCGGCATTACTTCGGCATTCACCACGAGCCGGTGTGCTGGACCCAAATCGGTTACGCCTCGGGCTACACCTCCACGTTCATGGGCCGGCGCATACTCTACAAAGAAGTGGAATGCACCGGTGCGGGTGCAAGCAATTGCCGCATCGTCGGCAAACCCGCCGAAGAATGGGAAGACGCCGCCGAGCAACTGAAGTACTACAACCCCGAGTCGATCGCCGATCAACTCATGGAGTTGCAAACGCAGGTGACGCAATTGCGCTCTTCCATCGGCGAAAAGCTCACCCTGCCGCAGCACATGATCGGTGTCTCACCCGGTTTTCGCGCCGCTTACGGGCTCTTGAAACAAGCCGCCGACAGCCAGATTCCGGTGCTGCTTCTGGGCGAAACCGGCGTGGGCAAGGAGGTGTTCGCGCGCAACCTGCACGAAATGAGCCCGCGAAAAAGCGGCGCCTTCGTCGCCATCAACTGCGCCGCCATGCCGCAGGAGCTGGTGGAAAGTGAACTCTTCGGCGTGGAAAAAGGCGCTTACACCGGCGCGCAGTCGGCGCGGCCGGGGCGCTTCGAGCGCGCCGAAGGCGGCACGCTTTTTCTGGATGAAGTGGGCGACCTGCCGCTTTCCGCGCAAGCGAAACTTTTGCGCGTGCTGCAGGAACGCGAAATCGAGCGTCTTGGCGATGCGCGCCCGCGCAAGGTGGATGTGCGTGTGGTCGCCGCGACCAATGCCGATTTGTCCAAAGCCGTGAAAGAAGGCCGCTTTCGCCTGGACCTCTACTACCGCCTCAACGCCTTTCAAATCCTCATTCCGCCGCTCCGAGAGCGCAAGGAAGACATCTCGCCCCTGTCCAAAGCCTTCCTCGAAAAATACGCCGCCATCCACGCCAAGAAACTGCGCGGCTTCACCGACAAAGCCAAGCGCGCGCTTCTTTCCTACAACTGGCCGGGCAATGTGCGCGAGCTGCAAAACATGATCGAGCGCGGCGTCATCCTCGCACCGCACGGCGGCCGCATCGAAATGGAGCATCTCTTTTCCGCCCTGGGCGACGCCCGCCCCGCCGAATTCGCCATCAACCGCGACGGCGAACTCGCCCCTAGCGCGCCGGAAAGCTGCAAGGAATTGTGCGAAGCGGTCTTGAACAGCACCCTCAACCTCGATCAGGTCGAAGCCCTGCTGTTGCAAAGCGCGGTGGAAAAAGCACGCGGCAATCTCTCCTCCGCAGCGCGTATGTTGGGCATCACCCGGCCGCAGTTGGCGTATCGCTTGAAGCGCATGCAGGAGGCGGCGCCGGCGGTGGTCGTTGGCGAGGCATAGGCGGGGACAAAGCGGGGGCGGGTTCTTCGGTTATTCGCGGCGCGCAGGTTGGCGAGGGCTGATGTGGGTGTTGGCCTCGGCTTGCTGTCGATGGAAGTGCGTAAGGATTGGGTCTTCGTGATGCCGCGGTCGATGGAAGCGCGCGGGGTTTGGGCCCTCGTGCCTGCTTTTCTTGTGATTTGTTTTGGGGCGGCGGCGTAGCGGTTTTCTTTGGATTGGCTGAGGTCTTTTCTCTGCCACGGAGTCGACCAGGCGGCGCCTATTTTCGAGGTATCCGGCGGAAATCCATGGCCCTCCTTTGGGGGGCACCGAAATGACGGCGCACGTCGAGTAGGCTGGGAACAACTGGCATTGACGCTCGACTCGTGCCATGTATAATCACAAAGTAGTGGAAAAGCGCCCCCGGCCAGAATCGAACTGGCAGTCCTGAGTTCCGACGCCCGGGTCTCTGTCCAAGAGCGGGGGCAAATCCCACCACCAAGGGCTACATGAGTTACCTTCTCTGGGGACCGCTCATGTAGCCCTTATCTTTTGGCGTCGCGTCGGTGGTGTGATGCTAGGGACGCGACCCGCTCTTATCTTCTCATGTGTAACTCCTTGCGCGAAGTCATGATGCTGAACGATACATGTCGCCCTCGCGCACGTACGTTCCTCGTGCCGCACGTCGCTTGAGAGCCATTGCAATCGAATTTGCGTTTTCGTCGACACCAAAACGGCTCTTGATCTCAACGCGCACGTCCCGTATGGACCGCGGTCGACCATCTGCCATGATTTGCTCAATTCGACTGATTACCTGTCCACGGGCGATGCGTTCTGGAGCCACTTCCACACAAGGTTGCACTTGGAGAACTGGGCCGCTAGTAGTGGCGGAACTTTTTGCGGGATCTGTTTGTTCGCCACCCCCGCCACTTATCGTCTCCCACGCTGACACAACATTTCTCAGCATACTTATTGGCTCGACTAATTCGTTCAATCGTTTGTTGAGATCAGTGCGTTCTTGTTCAAGCTGCACTAGTGTCGCACGAGCCGCTTCGGCAGCAGCCTTAAGTTGATTGAACCTCTCATTTGAGCCCATTGCACACTCCTTTTATGTGCGTGGATGCTAACACATCCACCCCCCCTCTTGTCAAGATGCAACTGCGATTACACGATTGCCGCCAACACAGTTCATACCCATACGTGCGCACATGCTTCCATTGTTTGTCATAAACATTCGGTAACCCGCGGATTTATTGCGGCAAATGCGGTTGCGTGGCCGGATGTTCTTTCTCACCACTTCCGCGCATACTTATCCCCAACAACGGATTCGACGTGTGCAGTCGGGCCGCCAACCCGCATGTGCAATTCGCCTTTTTGACTAGGGAAAACGGAGTCGGGAGCCGTAATCACCATCTCCGCGCATATTTGCGCCCCACAACGGAAACGATATATGAGTTCAGACCGCTACCCCGCGTGGCCAATTGCTTCATCTTTTCGACTGCGGCTCTACCTGGTTGATCATGATCGTAAAGGTAGTGACGATATGCCCCGCTCTTAAAGACCACTTGAATCGAGTCGTCGGTGAATTCATATTGCGCCACGTTGGATCGTCCGGTGGCGTTGCGGTAGGGGGTCATTTCGATTGCTCCATGGCTCAGTCGTCCTGAACGAACCCGATCGGTCGCTTTTTCTCTACGGGCCGAGTCATCAACTGGCGGATGGCCTCAAAGACGTCCCGGAAGTTCTCGTCGTACTTGCGTTCGAGTGCATTGAGTTTGCTTGCAAGTTCCGCGTGCTCTGTGAGTACTCGACGCATTTGCACGAAGGTCCGCATGATCTGAATGTTGACCTGCACGGCGCGCTCGCTGCGAAGAACGCTCGAGAGCATGGCTACGCCTTGTTCAGTGAACGCCATGGGCGCGCTGCGGGCGCCGCCCCAACTTGAAATCACATTTTGTGACTTCAAGTTTTGCCACTCATCTTCTGACAAAACGAACATGAAGTCCGCCGGAAAACGCTCCGGGTTCCGTTTTACTGCCTGGGCGAGAGCGCGTGGCTCCACGTCGTAGAATGCTGCTAGATCACCGCCAAGGATCACGCGCTGGCCCCGAATCGTCAATATTGAACGTTCAATCGCAACGGCGGAAGCAAGGAATTCTTCTTTGCCGGCGACTCCGCGACTCATTTTGAATCTCCAGATGCCGACGGGCGAAAATCCGCCGCCAGGGTCAGCAGGAATGCTCCTAGGCGGCGGGCCTCTTCGGAAGTCAAGTCTCGCGGAATAACGACTTGCGCGAGGAAGTCCGGACGTAGCGGGTAGCTGAGCGGTAGGCCCGTCGTTGCCAGCGGCGGCGAAGCGGCCTGACCGGGGAGAATTGATGTCTCCGAAGGGGGTGCCACGGGCCGCCGGCTAGCTTCGTTTTCTGTTTTGCGCCCGTTCGTTTGTGATGTTCCACGTGTACGCGGCTTGAAGCTGGCGGGCTTCTCCTTCCAGGACACAAAGTCCGAAATGGCGCGGCTAACGCGGCGTTGGTATTCAGCAAGACTATTGGGTGCAAGGGCGCCTGGGTTTCGGTTGCTGTAGCGGATCACTGCGGTGTTCACATCGACGGCACGCACGTCGTCGCCATCCGCCAAGTCGTCAAGAATCCTCGAGCAGGCCGCCTTCAACCCCCCTGCCGTATTGGAATTCATGAGGCCTTTGGCGCTCACCATATTCAGGAATTCCATCAACGCGCCCTTTGAGAATTCTGGAGCCATAGCGTTTCCTTCACCGAAGCAATTTTTGCCATAGTAGTATAAAGCCCATTGAATGTCAATATATATTCTACGCAACGATGCGTTGAACGTTTCAGTTTGCCATACCGAAAATGTCTAACCTGTGGGCCACTGCGTAGCTGGAAGGGAGTCCGAGGCGGTCGGGAGTCCCGATGCATCTAACGGCATGATCGCCAGCCGAACGCGCCACGTTTTCGTGTCCATCTTGTCGCGACCAGCACGTCGACCGCATTTTCCGCCGATCCGCGACACTTGGGCGCAGAGGCGGCATTTACGCGGCTGCGGCGCAGCTGGAAGAAAGACCTCGGGCTGCACATACACCTGCATGCGCTGGTCGTCCTACCGACCGCCGGCGCTACGGTTTAGTCCAACAAGGTCTAACCGCCGCAAGGTCACCGCTCTGCGACCTACCATCCCCACGCCGGCGGAGAAAGGCCATTCGTTGGGCGAGACACGTTCCCGAGCTTGCGAAGCTATAACACATTTGTTAATGTCGGCTAGTGGACTACTCGATCACCTACTACAGCGTAGCGGTGCAGGAACAGATCCTCGATCTGCCTGACACCTTGGCCGCGAGGTATATCGTGCTTACACGGCGGATGGTCGCGCTAGGCCCCAATCTCGGCGAGCCGCACACAAAAGCTCTGGGTAATGGTCTGTTCGAGCTTCGACTAAAGGGCGCTGAAGGTATCGCAAGGGTGTTCTTCTGCACCATCGTTGGCCGGCGCATCGTCGTGCTGCATAGCTTCGCAAAGAAGACCAACAAGACACCCTTGCGGGAGTTGGAAATTGCGCAATCACGGTTGAAGGAGATCAAGCATGCGAACTCATGATCAAGTCGTAAAGAAACTCTTGCTGCGCCCCGGTGTCCGGGCCGAGCTCGAGCGTATCGAGCGCGAAGAATCCGCCCTTCTCGATGCGCTGCTCAAAGCGCGCCAGGAAGCAGGCCTCACTCAGGCTGAGGTCGCTGAACGCATGGGCACTCAGGCCCCCGCGGTTGCCCGCTTGGAGCGCTCTCTCGCAACGGGCAAACACTCGCCATCGGTCGCCACTTTGCGCAAGTACGTCAAGGCTTGCGGCAAGAGGTTGGTGCTGAAGGTCGCGTGACGATCCATCGGGCAAGGACCGGTTTCTCGGCCGGCTAAACGGGGTCGCCGGCTAAACGGGGTCGGGCTAAACGGGGTCGGGCTAAACGGGGTCGGGCTAAACGGGGTCGGGCTAAACGG
>CAZFEK010000097.1:0-85 GCA_964517465.1 uncultured Alcaligenaceae bacterium | reverse complement strand
GGTCGGCTAAACGGGGTCGTCGGCTAAACGGGGTCGGGAGCTGAGGTTTCCCCACAAATTTATGTGGTAATACAGTCAAATAGCG
>CAZFEK010000096.1:0-7466 GCA_964517465.1 uncultured Alcaligenaceae bacterium | reverse complement strand
CTTTTTCCATCGGCGCTTCCGCCAGCGCCAGCACGCGCTGGCCGGCCGCGGCGAGGGCTTCGATCTGCTGGTACCAGCGGTCGGCGTCGAGCGGGCGATCTTCGCCAGCGGCGCGCTCTTTGCTGCACATCTGCAACAAGCGTTCCGGTGCGCCTTTGACGAAAGCGAAAGCGTGGCCGGCATGGTCGTGATGCAGGGTGGCCATGAAGCGATGCTCGGACTCGAAAGGGATGGCATCGACACGGGGCAGCGAACTGTTCTCGAAATGGCGATCGAGTCCGGCCTTCAGCGCCAGGGTGAGCAGCGCCCCCTCGGTCGGGTCACCCTCGAGCTTCCAGCCGTCGTCCCGCTCGTGCAGCACGGCGTCGTTGCAGAGCAGTGCCGCGCGAGCGATGTCGGCCAGTTCGGGCGCGTCCTGCGGCACCACCTCGGTTCCATCGACTCTGAATCCGCCATGTGGCGCGTAACCCGCGCCATCGACCTCAAACACGCGCTCGGCAGTGATCACCCGCTGCACGGTCATCTCGTTCTTGGTGAGCGTGCCGGTCTTGTCCGAGCAGATCACCGTGACCGACCCCAGCGTTTCCACCGCCGGCAACCGGCGGATGATGGCTTGGCGACCGGCCATACGCTGCACGCCGATGGCCAGCGTGACGGTGAGGATGGCCGGCAGCCCTTCGGGAATCGCCGCCACGGCGAGGCCGACAGCGGCGGTAAACATCTCGGCGGCGCTAAAGCCGCGCGCCAGCACGCCGAAGGCGAACAGGGCGGCGGCCGAGGCCAGGATGGCGCCGGTCAGCCAGCGCGCGAAGACCGCCATCTTGCGCAAAAGTGGCGTGGCGAGTTCCTCTACCCCGGCGAGCAGGCGACCGATGCGGCCGATCTCGGTGGCCTCGCCGGTGGCCACCACCAGGCCCTTCGCCTGGCCGTAGGTCACCAGCGTGCCGGAATAGACCATCGAGCGGCGGTCGCCGATCGGCGCATCGGTCGCGACGGGAGCGATGTCTTTTTCGACCGCTACCGACTCGCCGGTGAGCGCCGCCTCCTCGACGCGCAGGCTACGCGCCTCGACCAAGCGCAGGTCGGCCGGCACTTTGTCGCCGGAGGCGAGAAAGACGATGTCGCCGGGCACCAACTCCTCGGCCGGGATTTCGCGGCGGCGGCCGTCGCGCAGCACGACGGCGGTAAGCGAGAGCATGTTGCGGATGGCCTCGAGCGCCGCCTCCGCCTTGCCTTCTTGCAGAAAACCGATGACCGTGTTGGCCAGCACCACGGCGAGAATGACCCCGCTGTCGACGTAATGGCCGAGCGCCGCGGTCACCGCGACGGCGGCCAGCAGCACATAGATGAGAACGTTGTGGAACTGGGCCGCGAAGCGCGCCAGTGCGCTGCGCCGCTTGGGCGGCGGCAGGCGGTTGGGGCCGTGCACGGCGAGGCGCCGCGCCGCGTCGACATGACTCAAGCCATGGATGCTCGTAACGAGCTGGGCGCAGGCCTCGTCCCGACTCTGAGCATGCCACGCGGCTGCGGTTGCGGGCGGCATCGAGGTTCAGGCGCTCATCAGCACGTCGCCCTCGGCTTGGTGAAGGATGTTCTGCGTCACGCTGCCCAGCAAGCGCTCTTCCGTGGCGCTGCCGCCGTGTTTGCCGATCACGATGAGATCAGCCGACAGTTCGCTGGCACTGCGCAAAATCGCCGCCGCGGCATGACCATGAACGAGGCGCTGCACGAAACGCTGACCGCCTTCACCCAGGTCGTCGACGAAGCGCTTCATGTTCTGGTCGGCGTGACTGCGCTCGCGTTCGCGGTAGGCTTCGAGATCTTCTTGGGTGGCGCCGGCAAGGCGCATGCGGCCTTCCAGCGCCACTCCATAAGCGCTCACGAGGGTGAGCCGCGTCGCTGGCGGCAGCGTCAGGGCGAGCCTGGCGGCGCGCGCCGAAGCCGCGGAGAAGTCGGTCGCCACCAGCACCTCATGATAGGGCTCTAGTGGGTCACGGCGAACGACCAGTACGGGCGCCGCGCGGATGGCATGCAGCACCTTCATGGCGGTGCTACCGAGAACGGCGGCGCTCAGCCAGCCTTCGCCGTGTTCACCCAAAACCAGCAGGCGGGGTTTTTGGGCCGCGGCAAATTCCGCCAGCGCGCTGGGTGCGGCGCCGCGCAGCATCTCGGTCGCCACATCGAAACCCGCATCAGCCTTGATTTTTTCCGCCAAAGCTTGCAGCCGGGTGCGATCGGCGTCCAGATGATTGAAGCTCGCCCACTTGCCGATGTCGTAAACAGCCTTGACCGTCGCCAACACGCCATCGTCGAACACATTCACCAGCGTGACCGGGCAGTGCCAATGCTTAGCCAAGGTCGCGGCGCGGCGAGCCGCCCATTCAGCGGTGACGGAGAAGTCGGTGGCGGCAACGATTCCGGAAATCTCGTTCATGGTGGGCTCCTCAATGGGCCGCGCGCAGCGCGGCGATGCGCTCCTCCAGCGGCGGGTGGGTCATGAAGAGGCGAGTGAAGCCTTTGGCGCCGCCGCTGATGCCAAAGGCCGCCATTTTGTCGGGCAGGGCGGCGGGTTCATGCGCGGCGCGCAAGCGTTCCAGCGCGGCGATCATTTTGCCCCGGCCAGCGAGTTTTGCGCCGCCGGCATCGGCGCGGAATTCGCGCTGGCGAGAGAACCACATGACGATCACCGAGGCCAGCACCCCCAGCACGAGCTGGGCGACGATCATGGTGATGTAATAGGCCGGCCCTTGGCCGCGCTCGGTCTTGAAAACCACGCGATCGACGATCTGGCCGATCACCCGCGAGAAGAAGATGACGAAGGTGTTGACCACGCCCTGAATCAGGGTGAGCGTGACCATGTCGCCGTTGGCGACGTGCGAGACCTCATGCGCCAGCACCGCTTCGGCTTCGTCGCGGCTCATCGATTGCAAAAGACCGGTGGAGACCGCGACCAGGGCATTGTTGCGGTTCATGCCGGTGGCAAAGGCATTGACATCGGGCGCCTGATAAATCGCCACCTCGGGCATGCCGATGCCGGCGGCCTGCGCTTGGCGCTGCACGGTGCCAACCAGCCAACGCTCGACTTCGCTTCGCGGTTGTTCGATCACCTCGGCGCCGACCATGCGCTTGGCGCTCCATTTCGACATCGCCAGCGAAATGAAGGCGCCGCCCATGCCCATGATCGCCGCAAAAACCAACAGGCTGCCTAGGTTGAGTCCACCGTCGGCGAGCATGGGCTCGAGCCCAAGTAGCTTCACCACCAGGCTCAGCACGAAGAGCACCGCGACGTTGGTCAGCAGGAACAGAAAGACGCGTTTCATGATCGGGTTTCCAAGGGGAGGTTAGGCGATAAAAAAAGCCGCCGGGAGTTCACCGGCGGCTTCGCTTTGCTGAGAATCTCCTCAGTCGTTGCCGCCGATACCCAAGAGGGACAGCAGGCTGACGAAGAGGTTGTAGATCGAAACGTATAGGCTCACCGTGGCCATGACATAGTTGGTTTCACCGCCGTGGATGATGGCCGAGGTCTCATACAGGATGAGGCCCGAAGCAATCAGCATGAAGGCCGCGGAAACGGCCAGGGACAGCGCGGGCAACTGGAAGAAGATCGCCGCCAGACCCGCCACGAAAGCCACCAGCGCGCCGACCACCAGAAAACCACCCATGAAGCTGAAGTCCTTGCGGGTGACCAGCACGAAGGCCGACAAACCCAGGAAAATCGCGCCGGTGCCGCCCAGAGCCAGCATCACGGTTTGGTGACCGTTGGGCATGGCCAAGTACATACTGATGATGGGGCCCAAGGTGTAGCCCATGAAACCGGTCAGGGCGAAAACGGACAACACGCCCCAACTGCTGTCACGCAGTTTCATGGTGAGAAACAAGAGTCCGAAGTAGCCCACCAAGGTGATGATCAGACCCGGATGAGGTAGCTTGAGGGCGGCCGCAACACCCGCGGTGAGGCCGCTGAAGAGCAGCGTCATCGCCAGCAGGGCGTAAGTGTTGCGCAAAACCTTATGGGTGGACAGCAGCGAGACTTCGCCGACGGGGCGGGAAGTGGCTAATGTTGATCCGAAACGTTCGTTGCTCATTTCAATATTCTCCTCTCCAGGGAATGTTGGGCAAGTTTACGCACAAAATCAGTTCAAATAAAGTCGCATTTTATGTAGCGATACTTCGATATTTTCGAAAGACGGGAGTTCCCGAAAATTTCTTCAAGAGACTGAATCGCTGTAACAAATCCGGCGCATGCGCAGACTGCCCGGGTCGGCCAAAGCGCTCGGCTCACCGGTAGAGGGTGCGCCTTGGGTTGTGGCTCAAGCCGCTTCTCTGCGCTCCATCTTTGCTTCCTCAAAGAGGGCGAAGAAATCCTAGCGCGCAGCCTCTCGGTTTACAAGCCTCCTGGCGTTTAGACCAGCGCCTCGGGTTCGCCCCGAAACAGCCTCACCGCGGTATCGACCACCCCTTCGATGCTCCCGTGGACTTCACGCTGGCGGCGCAGGGCCCAGGCGTGGTTTCCGGAGTGCGCGGCGACGCGGTGTATCTCTTCCAGAGCGCCACCGCTTTCCAACGCCTGGGCATGGGGGTCGATCAGGCGCAAAGTGGCGAGAATGTCTTCGCGCAAGGACAAACTCTCGTGGCTGCGCGGATGCACGATGACCCCTTCCAGCCCGAAGCGGCACGCCTGAAAGCGGTTGTAGTTGTAGACCAGATAATCGTCTTCGGTGGGCGCGCTTTCGTCGTCTTCGAGCAAGTGCCGGCACAAGGCCTGGAGGTAACAGGCCAAGGCGGCGGCGCGTTCGACGGTGAGCGGGGTGTCGCAGACTCGAAGTTCGATGGTGCCGTATTCGGGCTTGGGCCGGATGTCCCAGTAGAAATCCTTCATGCTTTTGACGACGCCGGTTTTCTCCATCTTCGCGAAATAGCCGGACTCGAACTCATCCCAATGCAAGACGAAAGGCGCTCGGCCGGAGAGCGGGAAGGCAAAGACCGAATTGAGGCGCGCCGAATCGAACAGCGTGTCGACGCCTTGCGAGTAGGGCGACGAGGCCGACAGCGCGATGAAATGCGGCAAATAGCGGTTGAGCGCGTGCAAGAGGTAAAGCGCTTGGTCGGCGTTGGCGCAGCCCACGTGCACGTGCTGGCCGAACACCGTGAATTGTTTGGCGAGATAGCCGTAGAGCGCGGAGAGTTCGTGAAAGCGCGGCTTGGCAAAAATACGCTGGTGAAACCAGCGCTGAAAAGGGTGGGTGCCGCCTCCGCACAGGCCGACGTTCAAGCGGTCCCCCGCTTTGACCAGCTGATCGCGGATGGCTCGCAGTTGCGCCAGCAGGGGGTCGTAGCGGGTAAACACGTCGGTGGAGATTTCGATCATGCTCTGGGTCATCTCCGGCTTTACGTCACCGGGAAAAGGCTTGCGGGCCAGAAGATCGAGCATGTCGTTGGCGGCGTCGCACAGATCGAAGTCGCTGGGGCTAACGAGCTGCAGCTCCAATTCCACGCCCAGGGTGAGTGAGGCCGAGGCTTTGAATGGTTCCAGCGGCATGGTCAGCGCTCCTCCTGCGGCGCGGCTTCGCCGGCCCAGATCAAGGCGCGTTGGGTGATCACCGGGCCGATCACTTCAAGAGCCAGCACCATGGCCATGATCGCGGTCATTTCATCGAGCAGGGCGAGGCCCAGGTGCCGGCTTTGTTCTAGCAAAAGTATGGCGAACACCGACAGCGGCGTGAGCGCGAGCCCGGTGAGCGCGCCCTTGCGCCAGGTGACGCCGCTCACCCGCGCCAAAAGCGTGCTGGCGGTAACCTTTGCGGCGATGCGGGCGATCATGATCCACAGAGCCAGCACCGCGCCCGACGCTGCGTGGCGCCAATCGATGGTGGCGGCCACGAAAACGAAAAGCAGCACGGTCAGCATATCGCCCAAGGCGCCGAAATTGCGTTGCGCTTGGGAAAGCACCACGCGCCGGTGCCGCGCCACGATACCAAAAGCCAGGGCGGCCAGCAGGGGCGAAAACTTGAGCGCTTCGGTGAGCGCGGTGAGGGCAATGACGCCTAGCGCGAAAGCGAGGGTCGAATCGCGTTCGAGGCGGCCAAAGAGCCGCAAGAGTCCGGGAACGACGACACCAAACAACGCGCCCAGGCCTGCGGAGATGGCCAGCACCACGATGCTGCTCCACAATGCTTGCAATACGCTGCCGATGCTCACCAGCAACCCGTAGCCGACCACGCTCTTGAATACGATCACGGCCAAGCCGCAGCTCAAGGCCGACAAATGCAAGGTGCGTTCGGTGACTTGGCCGGAGCTCCTCAGCTCATTGGCCACGCGCAGCACCGCCGCTGGAGACGTGGACATCGACAAGGCCGCCAGCATCAGCGCCGGCAGCGTGGGCATGCCGAAGGCCAGCGCAACCCAGAGCGTGGCGGCAAAGCTGCCGCCGGATTCCAGCACGCTGGTCGCGGCGATCCAAGGGTTGGCGCGCAGCCAGGCGAGGTTGATGCGGTAGCCTAGCTCAAACAAAATCAAACCAAAGGCGACGTAGGCCAGGAGCGCCATGGGTCCGCCGCGGGTGACGGGCAGCAGCCCCGCCTGGCCCGCGGCGAGCGCAAAGCCAACGATGCCGTAACAGCTGATGCGCGGCAGACGCAGCCAACGATGCCCCATTTCACCCGCCACCCAGGCGAGAATGAGGGCGAAGGGCCAGGCGATGTCACGCAGCAATCCGATAGTGAGTTCCGGCATCAGCTGGGTTTCCTTTCCTGGGTTTCGTACACCAGCTTGCGGTGCGGGAAGGGGATCTCGATACCTTCCCGATCGAAAGCCAGTTTGATGCGGCGCAGGAATTCACGGCGCACCTTGAACTGCTCCAGAGGCACGGTGCGAATGCGGCCGCGGATGACCACCGACGACTCCGCGAGCTGTTCCACTCCGGCAATTTCCAAGTCGTCCAGGATGAGCGACGCGAAGCGCGGGTCTTGTTGCAATTCCTTGCCTACCGTTTCAATGACCGCGACCACCCGGTCCAGGTTCTCGGCGTAGGCGACACCGAGGTCGAACACTGCGTTGGCGTAGCCCAGGCTCATGTTGGTCACCACGCTGATGGTGCCGTTGGGGATGTAATGCACGTTGCCGGAGTAATCCCGCAAGCGCAGGTAACGCAAAGTCAGTTCTTCGACGACGCCCGATTTGCCGCCAGCCTCGACGATATCACCGACACGAATTTGGTTTTCCAGCAAAAGAAAGAAGCCGCTGAAATAATCCTTGACCAGGGTTTGAGCGCCAAACCCCAAGGCGATGCCCACGATGCCCGCGGCACCCAGCATGGGTGCGACGGATACTCCGAACTCGCCGAGGATGAGCAGCACCGTCACCACGGCTACCGCCACGTTGAACACGTAGCGCACCACGCGGGTAAGCGTTTGCAGGCGCCGGCCGTCTTCGGCGCTGTCCTGGTGCTTCTCGACCGCCTCGCGCAG
>CAZFEK010000095.1:0-7753 GCA_964517465.1 uncultured Alcaligenaceae bacterium | reverse complement strand
TCGAACAACGACTATTTACCCCAAAATCGTGTCCAGAAAAACCGGGGCCGGGGCAGTCCATGCCGTAGGCGGCAATGGCGCCGCGCGGCACACTGTCGACATCACCCGCGAAAAGCGCAATCTTGTTCTTGTTGCTGACTTCGGCGATGGCCTCGAAATGGGCCACCGAGGTGTTGTCGGAGGTGATCGCGATCGCCTGCACGCGCCCCACCAGCGACTGCGCGGCACTGCCTACCTGCGAACCGCTGGTCGCATGGGCCTCGATCAGCGTGAGCCCGAGCTTCTTGGCCGCCTCGCGCATCGCGCCGACGTGCGACACGGAATTCACTTCGGTGGGGTTGTAGATCGTGCCCCACACCTTCGCCGCGGGCACGAAACGCGCGTAGGTCAACATTTGCAGATGCACCGGCCAGGCGTCGGAAACGCCGGTGACATGGGTGCCCGTTTTGCGGCCCGGAGCACTATCGGCGGGGACGATGCCCGCGGCCACGGGATCGGTGACCGCCGAAAAAACCACCGGCGTGTCGCGGCCGACGCCCTTGAGCATGGCCTGAGTGGTCGGTGTGGCGATGCTATGCACGAGGTCGACGCGGCTTGCCTTGAACTCCAAAGCGATCGCCTCGGCGCGGGCGATGTCGCCGTTGGCGTTGCGGCGGTCATAAACGACATTCACGCCTTCTTTGAAGCCGGCGCTGGCCAGGCCCGCCTCGAAGCCCTTTTCGGTCGCGTCGAGTGCGGCGTGAGCGACGATCTTCGCCACGCCGATGCGCCAGACCTTGTCCTGGGCGATCACGCCGCTGGCCGCCAGCGCGGCGACCATAGCAATCAGAATGCGGACGCGCAGGGTAGATGCAATGGCGGTGATCATGGTCTTGTTCTCCTGTGATCCCTTACCCGCGGCATCTGACCAAGGGCATAGGGGTCGGATTGATCCTCGGGGGAGTATCTCGCTCCCATGACCCACCGTCAACGACTGCGCGTTTCCAGCGAGACATGACGATCGCGTGGCCTGGAACCGAGTTCTAGTGGCGGTCCGCCATGGGGCGGGGTTATCATGCGTGCAGAATTCTGCGCGAAGGGTGTCGTGGGTGAGGCACCGCTCATCGATGGCCAATGGTGCCCATCATGCGCCGCCTGCAAACTCCAACATGTATGGGACACCGCCACATGACACCAGCACTGGAACACAACCCCGCGAGCAAAAGGATGTTTACGTTGACTACCGCTGTCGCCCTCGGCTTTCTCGTCAGCGCGAGCACCGAGGCCGTCGCGCAAGGGCAAGGATGCGCGGTGGGGACGCGCATCGAGTTCGCCGACGGCGGCAGAGGCGTCGGCACGATCCTGGAGATCGGCACCCAGTCGCCGCATTTGGGCTGGTACCGGGTGGTCTTCAAGTGGAACGGGCCGAACGGTGACTGGTACAGCCCCAAGGATTGGGAGATTTTTGTCGCCGGCACGAAGAACAAATGCGGCCCGGAGCCCGCCCGTGGAACACCACCGCCGCCGCCCGGAGGCAGCGCATCGCGCCCCGAGCCTCGAATCGCGGGCGGCGCTGCCGCGGCAGCTGAGTGCCCCTTCGTCGAGCCGCCGGGCAAGGTGAGCAGAAGCTCATCGCCCTCGGCGCAGCTCTTCAAGCGGGTCATCTTCGAAAGAGCCGCCGCCAAGGTCGAGCCGGCTTCGATCAGCGCGCCCAAGCAAGTCGGCCTGAGCTTCATCGAATTCGATCTGGGCACGCCCTACGAGAACACGCTCACCAGCTCCCGGTTCGGAGACAAGCGCAGGCACACCGGCGCACCGGTGGGTGCGATGATCTACCCGGTCAAGACCAAGGAACTGCAATGCGATCGGCATGGCAGCGAAGTCAGGCGGTCGGTGCGTGAAGTCAGCCACGACTGTTTCAAAAACCGCGACGGCGACTGGACTTGTCCGGGGCGCACGACCAAGTTCGTGGAGAACAAGTTGATTCCACTCAAGTGAGTTGTGCGTCTGGGGGACAGCCCCCTGTTTCTCAGAAGGCGATGGGACGGATAGTTCAGGTCACTCAACAAACATCGAATCGGCCTGACCGCTCGACAGAGGCGCGACGCCCGCATCGGGAGTCGCGCCTGGTTCTATAGGCGACGCGGCGGTCGCGTCCGGCGGTGCGTGTCCTGCGCGGTTCGCCTAAGATTGGCTTGTCCACAAAAATGAGGACAGACACGCGGGCTGGCCCAAGCGCAGAATTTTCGGCGAGCCGCCCATTTGGGGCGGCACTGCTGATACGGCCCGGAGGAGGACCCCCATGAACACCGCACACACTCGGCGCTTGGCTTTCGCCGCTTTGCTCGCCCTGCCCGCGCTGGCCCAAGCGCAAACTACACCGGATTTGGACAGCCTGACCGCCGCCCAAGCCGCGGCCGACCTGTGCGCCGGCAAGTACAGCAGCGAAGCGCTGGTCGCCGCCGCCATCGCCCGTGCCAAAGCACGCGCCGATTTGAATGCTTTCATCACCCTCGACGAAGCCGGCGCCCTCAAGAGCGCCAAAGCCTTTGACGCGGCGAAGAAGAAAGGCGCCTGCAAGCCGCTGGGCGGCGTGCCGGTGGTGATCAAAGACAATATCGAAGTCGCCGGCCTGCCGGCCAGCGCCGGTACACCCGCGCTCAAAGGATTCGTGCCCAAGGCCGACGCCCCGGTGGCGGCCAAGTTGCGCAAGGCCGGTGCCATCATTCTGGGTAAAACCAACATGCATGAATTGGCCTTCGGCATATCGGGTTACAACACCGCCTTCAAGAGCGGGGAGCCGGTGGGCGTGCGCAATGCCTACAACAACGCCAAGATCGCCGGCGGTTCTTCGTCGGGCAGCGGCGCCGCCATCGGTGCGCGCATCGCCTTGGCCGGTTTGGGCACGGACACCGGCGGCTCGGTGCGCATTCCCTGCGCCTTGAACGGTTGCGCATCGCTGCGGCCCACGGTGGGGCGTTATGCGCAAAAAGGCATCGCGCCCATTTCGCACACCCGCGACACCGCCGGCCCCATGGGCGTGGCCATGGCCGACGTGGCTTTGCTCGATCGCGCCATCGCCGGCGGCGGCGCCATCAAGGCAGCCGACCTAAAGAAAGTGCGCCTGGGCGTGGTGGCGCCATTGAAGGCCAATCTCGATGCCGACACCCAAGCCGCTTACGATGCCGCACTGGCCAAGATGAAGACGGCCGGCGTCACCGTACTCGAGGTGGACATGCCCAAGTTCATGGACATCAACACCGCGGTCGGTTTCCCGGTGGCGTTGTACGAAGCCTATGACGACATGGTGAAGTACCTCAAGGCGAGCGGTTCGGGCGTAAGCATCGCTGATTTGGCGAAAGCAATTTCCAGCCCAGACGTGAAAGGCACCTACGACGGACTCGTCATTCCACGCAAACTACCGGGACCCAACAACACCGTGGTCGATGCCAAGCCGGCCTACGACGCGGCGATGAAAACCAGCCGCCCGGCCTTGCAGAAGCTTTATAAAGAAACCTTCGCGAAGCATCAACTCGACGCCCTCGTCTTCCCCACCGTGCCCAAGGTGGCGATTGACGCCAACCCCGAGTCGAGCAGCATAGGCAACTTTGTCACCTTCATTCAGAACACCGACCCCGGCAGCAACGCCGGCATCCCTGGCTTGCAGTTGCCCATGGCGCTGGGCGCCACCAGCAAATTGCCGATCGGCCTGGAACTCGACGGTCCCGCCGGCAGCGACCGCAAGCTCATCGCCATCGGTTTGGCTTTGGAAGAAGTGTTGGGGCGGTTGCCGGCGCCCCAACGCTGAGGGAGTTGCGCGAGGGCGGCGGCGAGTTTGAGCGGGCGCCGCTGATGTGCTGAGAACTTGAAGGTGGAGAAGCAAGTGAGAGGCCGTCGTGTGCGGCCTCTCGGTTTTTGGGGGTGGCATCGTTAGCCGAAGTGCGGTGCCGCCACTGACAGCGGCACAGAAGGTTGAGCTTGATGGTCGCCTCGCTCATCATTTGGCAAACCCAAACGATGTAGTTTCTTGGGGTGAAGCAAGGGTCGCTGCTCTTGCCAAAATCAGGCAATGAGCCTCCCCGTTTCATTTCATCGTGCCGCCAGTGCAGAGTTTGTCGACGCCAGCATGTGGTACGAAAGCAAACGCTTTGGCCTCGGCATTGAGTTCATTGCCGAGTTTGAGCGCTGTATATCGTTGGCATCCAGCCATCATCTCCAGTTTGCGCTTGTTCGTGGCGATGTCAGGCGTGTTGTTGCCAATCGCTTTCCCTATTGCGTTTATCTCCGCGCAGACGGGAATCGCATCGTTGTCTAGGCGGTATTCCATGGCATTAGAAATCCGGCCATTTGGCAGGCTAGAGCCTCTCAAGAAACACACCCCGGGTGACTAATCGGGGTCGGAAACGGGGTCCGCGGGAAACGGACGCGACATAGCGACATAGGGACCGAGGTCGAATTTCCCCCGAAATCGAAAATTATGTGCGAGCCTGGAACCTTTTGTTTTTTGTTTTGTTTAGGGTGCGCCACCTTCGCGCTGGAGGACGTATGCGTCCTGGTGGTTGTTGATGCCGCGGGGCAACTCCAAGAGCAGACGAAAGCCGCACTGCCATTTATCACGGATGTATTCCGCACGGTGGTAGGCGGTCTGGTAGAAGTCGGGCAGCCCCGGCGTACCGAAACCCTTGGCATACAGGAAGCCATCGCGCGCAAGCGCCTGCCGGGTTGACGCGGGCGTCTCGGGGGGCAGGAGCGAATCACCGTGGACAGAGACGAGCAGCAATCCGCCCGAACGCACGACACGTGCCATCTCGTCGAGCCACGCGAACTGCAGATCTTCGGGCAGGTGACTGAACACCGAGATCGCGATTGCGAGGTCGAAGCTCGAGGCGGCGAACGGAAGCGGCGGCGCAGGGTCGTTGACCACGAACTCGACGCCATCGCGTGCCAGATTCGCCTGGCACCAGGCGATGGATTCCGGATCCAGATCGCAGCCCACGATGCGCTGGCCGGGCGCCGGGATGAAATGGCGCGTGAGGCGGCCGCAGCCGCCCCCGAAATCGAGCACCGAAGCAAACTCGGACAGGGTCTTCCCGGCCGCGCGCAGGAGCCGCTTCACGTCCCAGAAGATCTTCCGGCCCACGCCGAGAAAGTGGTCTGGGTCGTCCCAGCCTCCAACGCGAACGCGCAGCTCCGTCGGCGGCACCGGGCGAAGGTCGTGCAGTGCGATCAGCTCCTCAAGCTCCGCAATCCGCCGCAGCAGCGTGGTTCGTTCTAGCGATACGGGCGGTGCGTTCTCGTCCATTCGGTGCGGCGTGCGCGCGGGCGTCTGTGCAAAAAGGATAGGAAATTTGACGCGACGACCCGGAGTATCTTCGACTCAAGCGGCACCTGTCAATCGCTGCGCGCGTCAGTTGCAGCTTTGCCGCGACCCTCGTTCGCGAACGGGAAGCGGGAACTCCAACACTTCGAGGCCGACGCACTTCACTCTTCCAACAACACCTCCCCGTCTGGCCCCCACCTCACTTCGGTAATGCCGGGCTCCTGCTCTTCCAGGCGCTTCAATTCGAAATCCTGGCGGCTCATGCGCTGCGTGCCCAGCCGCGCGCGGTACGCAAGTTGTTAGTTTTCGGCGTTGCGGCTGAAGGTTTTCAGGCCCTCGCGTATCGCTTCGCGGTGGAAACGGGGTCGGGAACCAGGGGCGGGAGTCGCATATTGACTAACATCATCCGCATGTCCGGTGGTGTGGGCGGGCGGGGCTGCGAGGGCGCTTTCCATCCCGATTGGGCGACTGGTGCGGCGGCGCGATAATGCCTCTTTGCAGGAGGTTCTATGCGTTATCGCATCGCGCTCCATAGTTCTGACGAAGGCTTCAGCACGTCCGTACCCGGACTGCCTGGCTGTTAGCTGAGGCGATCGAATATATCAAAGCGGCAATCGAGGAATATTTGGCCGTGGTCGATGAGAAACTGCGCGGCGAAGACGTGCGCGAAAATTGAAGCGATCGTCTAGCCTTGGTCAAAATTCCCGGCGTCAACCATCTCGACGTGGTTCGCGCGCCACCCAAGGCTGGGTTCGTCATCGAGCGCCAGAGCAAGCAAATTTTTATGTCCGATGGCGCGCGCATCCTGACCATCGCACGCTACGACCCAGTTAATGCCTTCACCCTCGGCGGTATCATTCGTGATGCCGGGCTTACGGTCGACCAATTTCGAAAGCTGCTGTAGGTAAGACGAGGCAAAGCGGGGAAACCAAAAAAGGGGGAACAAAGGGACAGTGGTTGAATTTCCCATGACATCGGCAATAATGTGCGGGCCTGAAAGCTTTTGTTTGGAACCTTTGATTCGTGAAACCCTAAATCCTCACCAACCTGGGAGTGACCATGAGAACGCTCTTGCTCGCCGGTCTGCCGGCTTTGATGTTTGCCCTGCCCAGCTCCACACAGGCGCAGAGCGCGGCTCGCGAAGGCAGCAAGCTGGTCGTGGAGTTTACTGCTACGGTCAAGTCCAAGGGGCGGTTTCAGGATGGCCCCAACGCCCTCACCACCAGTGCGGTCCATCGTGTGCTCAAAGGCCGCTGCCAGCTCGAAGCCGGGGCGGTCGGACCCTATGGCCTGGATGGGCCAAGCAAGCAGCAAGAAAAAGCGATGAAGAAGAAGGACCCGGGCATGGCCAACCTGGAAAAAGAGCACGCCAAGTGCAAAGGCAATCAGGCTTGCCTAATGGCGCTCGCGCAGAAAATGTCAGAGCAAGATTTCCAGCCGAAAGAAGCCGAGGTCGAGGGCGCCGTTCAGGTATGGTATCCGCAGTCGTGTAGCGGTTCCTTCACGGCCGACGACGTGTACACCGAAGACATCAAGGACGGTGGGAATCTTTCTTACCAAGCGCGCTCCACCATCACTGGCGCCGCCACCATTCCAGAAGGCGGACCCAAAGGCTGGCTCGGGCTTTATGTCGAACACGACCTTGCCCGCAAGCAGACGCTCTACCGCTTCAACGAGGCGGATGCCGTGCCACTCGACAAAAAGACCGTGCGCACCGGCTACCAGGCCGGCAGCACGCAAACTAAGGTGCGGGTCGGGTTGACCCAGAAGGTCGATTCGACGCCCTGGGGCCCAGTGAAGGGCGGGGTTCAGTCCGGCTCCTTGAGCAAGGCGATCGATGGTGGGACGCTGGTCCTCGAATGGAAAGTTCCGCGCTGAATGGGGCGATTGCGCCGCGTGAGGAAGATCGGGCCTTGTTCGGAATTCATGATGAATCGGCAATTTGGTGCGGGCCTGGGCGCTTGAATCGTCGTTTGTTAATTGAGGGCGCGCCGGCGAGCTTTGATCGCGCTGGCGGTAAGGCGGCAAACTGCCTCGCGGTCAAAGCCGCTGCTCGGAACCTTGCGGTGCCCTTGATAGGGGCGGCCTTGGCCGCGCGATCGCCGCAATCGGTGCTGCCTGCGGAGTAGAATCACCGCCCATTCGACCGGCTCACTTGAGCCCGAGCGCTCCCAAGCTCACGTACTGATCCCCCCTCTCCATCTCTGGCCGCAAAACACGCAACCTGGCTCTGGGCGGGCGACGCGCTCACCGCGCACCGCATGCCGGGCGGGCATCCCAACGCACGCGGTCCGGGCTACTCCATTGCCTCAACCGTTTCCGCGGCCCGGTTGAGGTAGGAGCGCCGGAAGGCGCGAGCTTTTTAGTCGCGTGGCCATGTCGCCACAACCGCAAACCCATCGCGGCTTCCGCCGCTCCTTCTATGATGTACGCGCATCTGTCAAGTCGGCATGA
>CAZFEK010000094.1:0-8260 GCA_964517465.1 uncultured Alcaligenaceae bacterium | reverse complement strand
ATAACTCCTGCAACTTCCCTTCCATTGCCTCTCGCGCCCGGTGCGCAGCAGCAACGAGATCAATTTGGTAGCGTTCCACCACCCAGCCGGCGATATACTTGGGATCGTAGGGAACCAGCCCATCCCGCGTCGGAAACGGCTCAACCGCCCGTAGCAGATCCGGCTGTACGCCGATCGAGGCGCACACCAAATCATCGTCGAAGAAGTGGCTCAATTCGCCGCTGACCGGCTCCCACCGCGTGTGCTGCACCCGCCGCACCTGGCTTTCACCCCGCGAATTGGTGCTCTCTTCGTTGGTGTAGTAGTGATAGCCTGCCTCGGCGCGCCAACGGGCATCTGCCTTGGCATCGAAAGTCCAATAGGGCAGATAGACGCCGCGCACCGTATCGGTCAGCGCTCTCTTCTTCAGCGCGTTGGGCGCGAACCAAACTTTTCCATACCAGGCGCGCACGGCTTCACGCGCCTGGCTTTCACTGAGCTTGAACGGAAGTAGATTTTCGGGGCGAAAGGCCGCCTTGGTCTGCTCGTAGGGAACCAGTTGCGCCGAGCCGCAGAAATCGCAGCGCTGCGCCTGGCGCGCCCGGTCGAAAACGGAAATCGCCTGGCAGCTTTGACACTTGACTGAGATTTTGTCGGCCTGCCAGCCGCGCGCCTCGTCCGGAACGCGGCGTAGCGCTGCGACCAAGTCGTGTTCGACCACCGATCCTTGCGCCGGATTGCCCTCGACCGGCGCCGACGTGCCGCAGAAGGGACACACAAGCGCCTGCTTGGCCGCATTCCAGTGCGCGTCGCCGCCGCATGCGGGACAGGCAAATTTGTCCTGGGCGATCGCTTCGCCCGATTCGCTGGCCGTCATGGCGCTACTTGATGAAATATCCCAGCGGCTTCCATGCTCCGGATTCGCGGGTGAGGATGATCGTTTCCTCGGCTTCCAGCTTGTTCTCGAAGCTGGAGAAAAAAGAGAGAACCACGTATTCGCCGTCCGGCGCTCCTTGCAACTGCGTGGTGTACTGTGCCATCCGGGGTCGCCGCGACTTGTTGACGCCTAAGGGCGTCCGCACGCTTTGCAAGATGTCGTTCCACTTTTCCGAGGTTGCTTGGGCCCGAAATGCATTGGCGGCGAGCCGCCAGCTTTCGATCCCCTTGCCGCTGTCAGTCAATGCCAGCCAGGCCAACGCGGTTTGCCGGGCCTCGGCCACCCGAGGATCACCGCCCTGATTCGCCCATGCGCTCGCGGTTGCCAGCGCCAGGAGCATGAACAATTTGGAAAGGCCCCGCAGACACCAAGATGCGCTCATCTCTCAGCCTCTCAAGAAGCCATGAAGGCATCAACGGCGGAGCGGGTGACACGCCACTGCGAGCCGATGCGCTTACCCTTGAGTTCACCCGATTCCAAGGTGGCCAGCACATCAGCCTCGGAAACGCCCAGCAGTTGTCCGACCTGCGCCGGCGTCAGCAGCTCGGGTGCAGGAGGTGCAGATGCGGCGGGGGGTGCCGCGCTTGGCGTTGCCTGATTCATGACGCCGCCGGGCTGATTCATCATCTGTTGCGCCATCGCCAAACCCACCGCCATTTCCGCCCCTATGCCTCCCGCCCCGGCCCCCTTCTCCATGCCTTGCGCCATCTGGAATTTGACGTAATCATTGAGATTGCCCACTGCCGCCATGCTGGACCGCTTGTCGATGGCCTGCTCGACCTCGGGCGGAACGGAAACGTTTTCCACCACGAAGCTCGTGATTTCCAAGCCGTATTTCGAGCTCGTTGCGGGATTGATCAGCGGCAGCAGAGCGCCGCCGATCTCGGTGTAGCGCGCCGCAACATCCAGCGCAGGAATGCGCGCCTGGGCGAGCGCTTCGCTGAAGACGCTGACGATGCGCGAGCGCATGGTTTCGTTGAATTCGTCGAGCCGGAAATTATTGTCCGTGCCGGCGACTTCCTTGAGGAAGAGCTGGGGATCAACGATACGAAAATCATAAGTGCCATAGGCGCGCAGCCGAACGATGCCGAAGTCCTGATCGCGCATCATCACCGGGTTGGCGGTCCCCCACTTGTTTCCCGTAAACAGGCGGGTGTTGACGTAATAGACATCGGCCTTGAACGGCGACTCGAACCCGTACTTCCAACCCTTTAAATCCGAAAGTATCGGAATGTTGTCGGTGATCAGTTCGTGTTTTCCCGGTCCAAAAGTATCGCCAAATTGCCCGAGATAAACGAATTGCGCGATTTGACTCTCGCGAACGATGAGCTGCGCCCCGCGCTTGATCTCCTTGTCCTCGTCGGGGAAACGGTAGGAAAGCGTGTCGCGGGAATCATCGACCCACTCAATGATGTCGATGAACTGCTTGGTCAAAAAATCCAGGATAGCCATGTCCAATTCCTCCGAGGCTGATCTGTTTCAGCGGTTCTTCGCCGCGGCTTTCGCCTCGGCCGGCTTGTCGCCGCTGACGGTCTTTTCAGTGCCCCCGCCTTTGACTGCCTCGGCAACCTTGGCAAACTCCTTTTCCAAGGCGTCGCGCGGCAGTGCGCCGGACACGATGCGCCCGTCCCGGAACACCATGGTGGGCGTGGCATTGATCCGATACTTCTGTCCCAGGGCAATGACCTTTTCCACTGGATTGTCGCAATTGCCATCGGTCGTGGGCATGACGTTCTGGAGCATGAAGTCGTAGTAGGCCTTGGCCCGATCCGCCGAGCACCAGATCATCTTTGATTTGCGCCCGGCATCGGGATGCAGGCTTTCGATAGGCAGCAAGAAAGTGTACATGGTGACATTGTCCATGTCCTTCAGTTCATTCTCCAAACGCTTGCAGAAAGGACAGTCGGCATCGGAGAAGATGGCGATTTCCCTTTCGCCTTTGCCACGCACGAACTTGATGGCCAAATCCAGCGGAAGCTCATTCCAGGGCAGCACCCTCAGCTTTTGCATGCGCTCGCCGGTCAGGCTCACCATGCGCTCGATATCGATGATTTCGCCGAGAAACAGGTAATTTACTTTGCTGTCGGTATACACCAAACGATCGCCCACCATGGCCTCATACAATCCCAGCACGTTGCTCTTGGCGACATGGCTCACTTCAGCTTTGGGAAACTTGGTTTCGATCAGCTTCTTGATGCGAACCTCATCGCCGCCAGCGCTTGCGGAGCAAGCAGCCAGAGCCATCAGCAGGGAGCTCAGGAAACAGAGGATTGTTTTCATGAAAATCTTTCTCGAAAAAGACGCAAGGCCGTTTGGACAGTCTAGCGCAGCGCAGGTTGCGCCAGCAGACGGCGAATGATACCTAGCTTGCCCGCGGCTTGCAGGGCAAAATTCCGAACCCGTCGGCTGGCGCCATCCGGCATTTGGAAATGCCGCCAAAGACCGTGGGTGAACAGTTGCATAGCGGCCACCGGCGCGGCGCGAGACCGGGCGTAGCGTTCCAGGAGCCAATGTCCTCCGCAGTCCAGCACATCGCCGCGCTTATGCAAGACCTCGGCCAAGGCATGCGCATCGCCGAAACCGAGGTTCACCCCCTGGCCCGCCAGGGGGTGGATGGCGTGCGCCGCATCACCTATCAGTGCGAGGCGTCTTCCTATCGGGCGGGAAAGGCGCAAAAACGAAAGCGGGAAAACCGCTGGGGCGCCCAGGAGTTGCAGCGCTCCCCAGGGACCGCCGCTCGCCTCTAAGACCATCGCCGTCAATTCATCCCCGGCAAGCGAGCGCAGCCCTTGGGCGCGATCAGTAGCCACCGACCAAACCATGGAAATCGCGTTGCCTGGCAATGGCAGTAATGCAAGGATCTCACCACCCGGGAGAAACCATTGGCAAGCCTGGCCGCGATGCGGCCGCTCGCAGGCGAAGTTGGCCACCAGCGCAGACTGACCGTAAGGCTCCGGTGTGGCGACAATGCCGGCGGCTTGTCGTACCCAACTCCCCAAGCCATCGGCGCCGACCACGAGCCGCGCCCGAAGGTGCCCTGCGGACGCGAGCCCCACGCGCACCTCGCTGTCATCCTGAGACCATTCCGTGGGGTTGACCTCGCCGAGCAAACGCAAACCGGGCCCCTCAGCTTCCCGCAGCCGTTCCAACAACGCCGCCTGCAAGCTGCGCTGCTCGACGATCCAAGCGAGCGCGCGTATACCCAGCTCGTAGGCGTCAAACTGCAGCGGCTTGCCCGCTCCATCACCCCAAACCCGCATGCGCTCGACCGCCTGCAGCCGGGCAAGAGGCAAGTCCGGCCACACACCGATCGCGTGAAGAAAAGACGCGCTGCCCGGGCTGATGGCAAGCACGCGCTTATCCCAGGTCTCGTCAGCCGGGCTCTCGATCAAAGGCGCGCGACCGAGCAAAGCGACCGCCAGCCCGCTGTCCTTGATTGCCAGGGCAAAAGCGGCGCCCACCAAACCGGCACCCACCACCACCACGTCGAATCTTTTTCCGCTCACTTCCACTCGAGGGATTCGATCACATGCTGCTGGTTGGTGTAGATGCAAAGGTCGCCGGCGATGGAGAGCGCCTTCTTCACCACTTCGGCGGCCGCAAGCTCGGTGTTTTCGAGCAGCGCGCGCGCAGCTGCCTGAGCGTAGGGGCCACCAGAACCGATCGCGACGATGCCAAACTCGGGTTCGAGCACATCCCCGTTACCGGTAATGATGAGCGAACTTTGCTGGTCGGCGATCGCCAACATGGCTTCCAAGCGCCTCAGAATCCTGTCCGACCGCCAGTCCTTGGCCAGCTCGACCGCAGCTCGCTGCAGATGGCCTTGGTGTTTTTCGAGTTTGGCCTCGAACCGCTCGAATAATGTGAAAGCATCGGCGGTGGCTCCCGCGAAACCGGCCAGCACCCGCTCGTGATGCAGACGACGCACCTTTCGGGCCGTGGACTTGACGACGATGTTGCCCAGTGTCACTTGACCGTCGCCGCCCAAAGCCACTGCATTGGGGCGGCGCACGGAAAGTATGGTGGTGCCGTGGAAGATCGTATCGGTCATAGGCAAGATGGCAACGCTTTGCGCCTCAGATCCGCCGCAGCGCGAGCGCCCGCTGCCGCGACGCTTATCGCTTGATTTGCTGGAAACAAGTCACGCTG
Source organism: uncultured Alcaligenaceae bacterium (assembly GCA_964517465.1). Taxonomy (GTDB): domain Bacteria; phylum Pseudomonadota; class Gammaproteobacteria; order Burkholderiales; family Casimicrobiaceae; genus JACPUX01. The sequence goes on along the minus strand of CAZFEK010000094.1, from coordinate 3,195 downwards.
ATGCCGATCAGCATCAGCAGGGCCTGAATGATGGGCGAAACTCCGACGATGCGCAACGGTTTGCCCGCCGCATGCGAGTGATTGAGCGCATTGAACAAAGCCCCGGCGCATACGAAATCGATGCGATCGACGCCGCTCATGTCGATGGTGAGCACCTTATGCCGCTCGATGTAGTCGAAAAGCCCCGAGACTTGCGGATCGGCAGGCCCGAGCAGATTGCCCAAACAGATGTAATGATCTTCGGCGACCACTTCAGCTGGCGCCGGCTGCAGCTCTTCCACCGCTTTGATCTGCGCCTTCGTGAGCGGCTCCCAGGAAGGGGGAGAGACTTCAAAGGTCACGGCATAATTGATCGCGCACTCTTCGAATCCATTGGGATCATTCAGCCACTGCCAGATTTCCAGCAGCAAGGTCCAATGTCCCTCGTTTTCGCGCTGCCCCACTGCAGCCGCCTCTCCAACCAGCTTGTGCAAATGATCCAGGCCGGTCCACTGCAGGGAATAAGCCTTGCGCCGCAAGGCGCGCAGCATCTCCGCGAAGGCATTTGCCGCGGCGTCATCGAGCGCGACCAAACCCGTGACATCGAGCTGGGCTTGCGGCTGATTTTCCGTCACCTTTTTCAGCGCCGGGAGCTGGTTCGGTTCGGATAACTCCAGTCGCCCGGTAAAGGCGACAAAGCCCTTGCCCGCAGGCCTTTGCGGCTTGGCCGGCTTGGCACTGCGTTTTTCATCCCACACCGGCGCAGAACGCTCGAAGACGACGACATATTTGAGCGAGTAGTCTTCATAGGCTTGCCGGTCGCCGGCGCGATGCAGAAGGTCAAAAAGCGCGCCCCAAGCAAGGGAAGATCGCTTGGCCTCCGCCTCGCGCAGGATGGAGTCGCCCAGCAACTTGCGCGCGGCTTCGGCTTGGCCATTGGCAAAAAGAAGCGCCGCGTTCTCCAGCGCCGGACAAAGGCCTGGTTGGCTTTCGGTGACCTCGATGTCCTCTGCCAGCGGCTTCCAAATGGTCGACTTTCCCTCGCGCGTGAGGTTGTCGCTCGCGGCGGCTTGCTCTTTGGCGCTGGTAGCGTCGCGTGGCGCGGAACCCTTGGGTTTGGGCGCGGGTTTGGAGAAGATGGAAAAGGCCATGTGGGCTTGGCGGAAAACTGGAGAACTTATTATCGACCGATCATTTGCCCCTGGCAAGCCTTTCAGGGTTTACCCGGAATGCCCTTCAAATCCAAGCGGTGGCGGTAACGAGCGCAGTTACAACATTTTGGCATAAGCTCAATTTTCAGGACATTGGAATATGCCGCCCTGGCGCATGGGCCGGTCGCCTGGCCGTCGGGGGACCGGTTGCGGGGCGTATAATCCGCCCTTTTTCGCCGGCCGGAACTCGCTATTCGGCTCTCAGCCATCTCGTCATGACCACACCGCCTTTTCCCGCCGATTTGCTGCGCGACGTCGCCCGCCGACGCACCTTCGCCATCATCTCCCACCCCGACGCGGGCAAGACCACGCTAACCGAGAAACTGCTGCTGTTCGGGGGCGCAATTCAGATGGCCGGCACGGTCAAGGCGCGAAAGAGCAGCCGGCACGCCACTTCGGACTGGATGGAAGTGGAGAAGCAGCGCGGCATCTCCGTCACCAGTTCGGTAATGCAGTTCGAATATGGCGGCCACACCATCAACCTGCTCGACACGCCTGGACACGAGGATTTCTCGGAAGACACCTACCGCGTGCTTACCGCGGTGGATGCCGCGGTGATGGTGATCGACGCCGCCAAAGGTGTGGAGGCGCAGACCATCAAGCTCCTGGAAGTCTGCCGTTTGCGCAATACCCCGATCATCACTTTCGTCAACAAGCTCGATCGCGAAGTGCGGCCCCCGCTCGATCTCTTGGGCGAGATCGAGGCTGTGCTGAAAATCGACTGCGCGCCGATCACCTGGCCCTTGGGCATGGGCAAAACTTTCCGCGGCGTCTTCCACCTCCTGCACGAACAATTGATGCGCTTCACGCCGGGTGAAGAGCGTGCTGGAGGGGAAACCCAATTGATCGAGGGCATCACCAACGCCAAACTCGACGAACTTTTTCCGCTGGAAGTAGGACAACTGCGCGAAGATGTCGAACTGATCGAGGTGGCGAGCCACCCCTTCGACATCACCGCTTTTTTGGCGGGCACGCAAACGCCCGTCTTCTTCGGCTCCGGGATCAACAACTTCGGCGTGCGCGAGATTCTGCAAGCCCTGGTGGAATGGGCCCCGCCACCGCAACCGCGCGATGGCGGTGCTCGCATGGTGGAGCCCGCGGAACCGGCGTTTTCCGGTTTCGTGTTCAAGATTCAAGCCAATATGGACCCCAAACACCGCGACCGCATCGCCTTTTTCCGCGTCTGCTCGGGTCGCTACACCCCGGGCATGAAGGTGCAACACCAGCGCGCCGGCCGGGAGATGAAGCTCGCCAATGCCCTCACCTTCATGGCCAATGAACGCGTGGCGAGCGAAGACGCCGTGGCCGGCGACATCATCGGCATCCACAACCACGGGCAGTTGCAAATCGGCGACACGCTCACCAGCGGGGAAACGTTGGGGTTCAAAGGCATCCCCTATTTTGCGCCGGAGCTCTTTCGCGTCGCCCGCCCGCGCGATCCGTTCAAAGCCAAGCAGCTCGAAAAAGGCCTCCAGGAACTGGGCGAAGAAGGCGCGATTCAGGTGTTCCAGTCGGTGAGCAGCAACGATTTGATGCTCGGCGCGGTGGGACAGTTGCAATTCGAAATCGTCGCCCAGCGCCTGGCCACGGAATACAAAGTCGACGCGTTGTATGACAACGCCAGCATCGCCACCGCGCGCTGGCTCACCTTTCCGGACGAAATCACGCGCCGCGATTTCGAACGTCAACAGGCCGGCGCGATGGCGACCGACGTCGACGACAACCCGGTCTTTCTTGCCTCGAGCAAGTACAACCTGCAAGTGGTGATGGAGCGCTGGCCCAAAGTGGGCTTCCATACCACGCGCGAGCATGGGCAGCGCGTGACGCACGGCTGAAGCGCGCGATACCTCGGGCCACGGGGCTGCGCGGGCCTCGGTTTCTGAAAGGCCGGGAAAGGCCGGGCGCAGCCGCGGTGGACCTTGAAGTCTTGGCCCGACGCGGCGGCACAGAAGGGGGGAAGCCGGCCGATAAGCCGGGTTCTGTCGTGGACCGTCATTCATCTAGG
>CAZFEK010000093.1:0-9306 GCA_964517465.1 uncultured Alcaligenaceae bacterium | reverse complement strand
TCGAACAACGACTATTTACCCCAAAATCGTGTCCAGAAAAACCGGGGCCGGGGCACACGGCCTTGCCGGTGAGTTGGGGCAAAACCTCGGAATTCGCTGGTCGCGCCCCGCTGACGCATTCGGACGGACGGGGGGCGGGCGCCTCCTCGATGAGCTGGTTCAGCGCGGCGTTTTCTTTTTCGAGCGCCGCTTGCCGGCGCCGGAACTGGCGCAGCAGTTCTTCGGCCGCTTGGGCACGCCCGCGCCAATCGAGGTCCGGCTCGGTACTTGCCTCCCGCCAGCGTGCCAGCTCGCTGCCCCTTTCTTCGGCGCACGCGCGCAGTCGCACCACTTCATTCTGTGCCTCGATGAGCGCGGCACGCAGCTCGCGCTGGGTCGTCTCGGCCGCTTGCTGAAAACGCTGCTGGGCGCCGATCAAATCGACTTTTTCCTCGCGCATGCGGCCAAGGGCGTCGGCGAGCTGACGCAGCTTGGCATGGTCCTGTCGCGCGGCGCAACCCAGCTGATGCTGCAACATGTGCACCTCGCCGAAGATCTCGCGCTCCAAGGCGTCGTCACAACGCGCGTGCGTCCAGGCGGCCCAAAGCGCCGCCGGCAGATCGTCGCCGGCCACCGCCTCCCGCCAGAGGGCGCGCAGCTCGGCGGCGGACTTGGCCGGCGCGAAGCGCCGCAGGGCGAGCGCAAAACGTTCCTCCAAATCGCGTTGCAGCAGCTCGGCGAGCGGACTGCGGCTGGCGCATTCACTCACCGCCGTGGTGTGCAAGTCGTAGTCGCTGGTGCCGGGCTCCAGGTCGAGGCAGCGCCCCAGAAGCGCGCGCAGTTCGGCGAGGCCGAAACACACACCCACCACCGGGCAGTGGCATTTGTGGGGCAGCTCCCACAGCCTGCGCCGGCGCGAGCCGCGCCACTCGCTGGGCGGCGGCGCCTCGCGGCTCTCCCAGGGCCGCAACTGGGCGAGTATGGGCGCCAGCTCGGCGGTACTCGGCAAAGCGTCGAGCGCGGGATCCGGCAAGCTCACTGGTGTACCTTCCCCCCATCCCCCTTCCCGGGGAAGGGGGTGAGTACGGTTCGCGGGCTTTGCCCGCTCCGGTATTTGGCTTGCGCGCCCTTGGGGCGGCCCGGCGTGGGCTGTTGGGCCTTCCCCCCGGCCCCCTTCCTGGGGAAGGGGGTGAGTACGGTTCGCGGGCGATGCCCGCTCCGGTGTTGGGCTTGCGCGCCCTTGGGGCGCGCTCAGGCGCAGCGCGGCGGCCAGCGGCGTCAGGGTCGGCCCGGGCACTTCGAGATCATCGCGATGATTCCGGCACATAAACAAAACTCCCATCCCGCATGCGGTAAGCCACCCCCGCTTTTTCGCCCTCGCCCTGACCGATCGCGCCACTGGCGCGATAGCGGTCTATTCGTTCGCCTTTCTTGACCATCATTTCCATGTCGGGCTTGCCGGGGTTGCTGATGACCGTCACGTCCTGGCGCTGAAAGGGGCTCAGCAGCGGATTGCGCGCCACGGTGATGAGCAGCGCGGCGATGATCACCAGAAAGATGTCGATGAGGTTGACCACGGAAAGTATGGGATCGTCGGTCTCGGGCTCGTGCAAAAGCGCCAAACGCCGCGATGCGCGCCCAGCGACGCCCGCCTGAGCCGCGCTCACTGCCCCGCTCCGCGCAGCGCTTCGACCTCCAGCAGTTCTTCGGCCAGCCAGCGGCGCCGCACGTTAACCACCCAAAAGGTGATGCTGGCGGCGATAAGCGCCAGAATCACCGCGGAGAAGGCGATGCTCAGATTGTTGGAGACCGCGCCCAGATCGCCGTCGGACAGGCCTTTCAGCGCCGGCCCCATGGGAATCATGGTCGCCACCAAGCCCAACATCGGCGCCACGCGCGAGGCGATGCGCGGCAATTCCAAGAGCTTGTGGGCGTAGAGGTCGAGGTCGTCGTCGGACACATGAGGCCGCGCCTGGTAGCGCAGCACCAGCGGTCTTCCGCCGCCCTGGCGCCGCCGCCAGAACTGCGCCGCGAAATGCCCCAACAGCCAGAAGGCGTAAAAGAAAAGCGCGGCGATGATCAATAGCGTCGGCAGCAGGAAGAACTGCCCCGCCTGGTACATCAATCCATCAAACATACTCATGAATGCTGACTCCTAAGTCGAGGAGAAAAAAACCATGGCCAAGTCCAGGCTTCCGCCCCGACCCTGCCTTCGCGCCAGCCCTGGGAAATGCCGGCGAGGAGAGCAAGCAGCAAGAAGGCCGGGAGAGGGAGCGAAGGCAGGTGCGGCGGAAGCTCTGAACGGACGACAGGTTCGAGTTTCAGTCCGCTGAGCGGTGGTGACGGCGGTGGCAGGGCCGCCGCCGCGCGTGTCTGCGCGGCCGCAGGCGCCAAGGGCGCGGCTTGGGCGAGACCGAAACCCGCGAGGCGGGCAACATGCGGGTTTGCGCTGCGCACATCGAAGCGACGCGCCAGTTCGGCATAACGCGCCCGCAATTCGCTCACCGTGGCCGCATCGGTCTGCCAATAACCCCGACGCTCGGCTTCGAGCATGCGTTCAATCATCTGCGCCTGCGCGTACGGGTTGTTCGCCTCGAACCAGCGCTGGAGGCCCAAGTGGTGTTTGTCGCGCAGGTACACTTCGACGAACTCCTGCCACTGGTCGTCGCGCACGATTTCGCGGGCCACCGCCGTCCAGCCCCAGAAGTTGTTCAGCGCATCGAGCATTGCCAGTGTGCCGGCGTAACCTTCGGCCATCAGCCCTTTGATGTAACCGGGGTGGAACTGCCGCGTGGCCAACTCCTTGGCGAGAAAAGCCGCCGCGGCTTCGGCCCGTCCGGCACCCGCGCCCCGCAAATTGGAGATGAAAAGCTCAGGCGCCTTGCCGTCGAGTTCCCGCACCGCCAGCGCGATGCCGCCCAGGTATTGGAAGGGGTCGTCGGTGGTGAGCATCCCGTAGAGGTTGGAGCTTCGCGACAACACCGCGGCCTCGGTGCCGCGCAGATGTTCGGCGTAGAGATTGAGGCTTCCGGGGCCTGCTTCGCCCCAGCGCTTCTCATCCGGCCCGTAGGCGAATTGCATGCGCGAGAGGTAAAGCGCGGCGAGTTTGCGGTCGCCTTCTTTTTTGCCCTTCCAGGTGTCGGTGGCCAGCGCCGCGTCGTCGAGACCGGTGCCATAGCGCCCGGTTTCCGAGGCGAAGATGCGGGTCAGCGCGGCGTTTTGCGCCTCGGACTCGGGAATGCCGCGGGCGGACAGCCGCGCTTTCACCGCAGCCGAGTGGGCCGCGACAGCGTTGTCCGCTTCGCTCGCGTCCGCGGCCAGACGCACGGCCTCGGCCAGATGTTTCATGAGATTGGGAAAGTGATCGCGATAAAGACCCGTGGCCGAGAGCACCACGTCGATGCGGGGCCGTCCGAGCGCTTCGCGCGGCACCAGCCGCAGGCCGGTCACCCGACCGCCCGAATCCCACTGCGGTTCGACACCCAAGGCCCAGAGCACTTGCGCCTCCAAGAGTCCCTGGTGGCGCATGGTTTCCACCGACCACAGCGCGAAGGCGAGCTTTCGTGGCACTTTACCGCCGCGCTGGGTTTGCGCCGCGACCAGTTCTTCGAGCGCCTTTTTGCCTGCCGACCAGGCTTGCGGCGTGGGCAAACGCGAGGGGTCGAAACCGTGGAGATTACGCCCCGTGGGATAGGCATCGGGGTTCTTGATCGGGTCGCCGCCCAGCGAACTTTCGATGTGTCGGCCCCGGAGGGCGGCCACCAAACCGGCATTTTCGCCCTGGGCTCCGAGCGCGTCGAACCAGGTTCTGGCCTGCGCCAGCATGGGCTGCATCGCGGGCGGAAAGGCGGTGTGCGACTCACCATGGACGAGGTAACGCAGCAGGGTGCGATAGGCTGCCGTTTCCTGGCGGCGGGTGTAATCGACGACCAGGGCTTCGTCGACTTCATCGCCGGGCGCGGCGCTCGCTTCCCAGAACTTGCGCCCGAGCATCATCAACACCGTGCCCAGACGGTGTTCCGTGGCCTGGTTCACGCCGAAGCTGTGCAGCCCCAGCGGCTGCGCGGTTTCGGCCAGTTCATGCAAATGCGCGTGCAAAAGATCGAGAAACTCGGACCAGCGCGCCGCGATTTGCGCCTCACTCCAGCCCAAATCGCGATCGATGCGCTGTTTCGCCACCGCGGCCTTGAGATCGGCGCGCAAGGCGTCTTTCACCCGCCCTTCGTCTTGAGCGAGATAAGCGTGCAGCAGATCGTGAATGCGGGTGAGCGCCTCGTGCAAGCCACCGGGAACCAGCGGCGGCGTCTGGTGGCTCAAGGTCAGGGCACGCCCCCGGCGCTTGGCCTGGATCGCTTCACCCACGTCGTCCACGATATAGGGGTAAATCACCGGCAAGTCGCCCACCGCCAACATCGGGTAGTCGTCCACCGCCAGGCCGCGCTCCTTGCCGGGCAACCATTCTTGCGTACCGTGGGTACCGAAATGCACCAGGGCATCGGCACCGAAACCCGCGCCGCCGCCTCGCTCGCGCGCCCATAGATAGGCCGCGAGATAAAAATGCGAAGGCCCGTGTTTGGTGGAATGGTAAATCGCCTTCTCGCGGTCCTCCCAACGCTCGCCGCGCGGCGCTTGAGGCATCAAGGCGATGTTGCCAAGTTTCAAACGCGGCACCACGAAGTAGGCTTGGCCCTGTCGCCGCAGCACCATGGCGGAGCGTTCCGGCGGCCCCCAGGCGGCGAGCATCTCTTCCCGGCGCGGCGCCGGTAGCGTGTCCAGCCAGGTGCGATAGCGCGCCACCGGCAGGAGCTCGGCGAGTCCTTCGCGCAGCAGGGTTTCGAGTTCGCCCTCGCGATAAAACGGCGCCAACAAACGCTGCAACAGGAGTATGAGTTCCCGCTCCTCGGGCACTTCGGTGACATAACCCTCGGCCGCCAGGGCGGCCAGCGCGCTGCGCAGGCTGCGCGGCAGATTGAGGAAAGAGGCCGAGAGGTTCTTCTCGCCCGCCGGGTAGTTCCAGAAGAAAACCGCCAGCTTCTTCTGGGCGCTGGGCAAATGCCGCAAGGCTGCGAGGCGCAGCGCCTTGGCGGCCATGCTGGCCGCTTGCGGGCCGATGGCCGCGAGCGATTCGCTGGCCTTGTCGGTCGCGGCGGCGACTTGAATGTCGGTAATGCCGGCTTGTTCGGCCTGGGCAAAATAGAAAGGCACATCCATCATCGCCACGCCATGCGGATCGGCCGCCCAAGCCGCGGCATCGCCGCGCCGGTAGGCCATGGCTTGAATCACCGGCACACCCAGAGCTTCCAGCTCCAGACGGCGCGTTTCGGCGTTCAAGGTGATTTGGGTGTTGATCAGCGCATCGATCGCCGGGTCGGTGCGTGAGCCCGCCAGGCGGGCGAGCCCCCCCGGCTCCATGGCCGGAGCGTACATCGCCATGGCGACGCCGCCCGCGGCTTCGATGCGCCGCACCAGATCGTCGATCGGCCCGGTTTGTTCGGAAGCGAGGTATTGCTGATGGAACAGGATGCCCACCGTCGGCGGACGCGGACTGCCTACGCCTTTCCAGGCGAAGTAGGCACCGGCGTCGGCAAACACCTGCTCCGGCGCCGCCGGGTGGTAGATGCCGGCTTTCGGAAAAAGTAGGGGCGGCGGTACATCGGCGGCGTCGCGGCCGGCGAAATGCCGCTCCAGCAGCGCGAAAAAGCCGTTGAAATTGCGCCGCCCGCCGTTGCTGTAGTAGGCCACCAACTGTTGCGCCAAGGCATCGGGAAACCCGCGCCAACTGGGCGGTGCGGTCGTCAGCCAGAGCAGCGGTTTTTTCGCCCCGGGCAGCGCGCGCTCCAGGCGCATGCGCACATAGTCCTGCAAATAGCTGTCGATGAAAATGGCGTCGACGCCGGCGAAGAGCTCGGGACCCACCTGGGCGGGTAGTTTTTCCAGGTAACGGGTTTCGACACTCATGCCGGCGCTGCGCGCACTGGCTTCGAGCAGCTTGAACTTGCCCGCGGGCACATTGCCGGTGGCGAGAAACATCAGGCGCTGGCCTGCCGCGGCTTCGCCGAGGCCGCAAAGGGCAAGCAAGATCACCGCGAGGCGGGCCAGAGGGCTCAAGTCAGAACTCCGCTTGCAGCGAAAGGCTCAAACTGCGCCCCGGCTGAGAATAGAACGCCACGCCCTGCGGATCGCGTGCATCCGCCTGGCGGATGTCGCTCCACAACCAATATTTGCGATCGAAGACGTTGTTGACCGCGGCCCGCAAGGTGTAGCGGTCGAGTCGCCACCAGGCGGCAAGGTCGAGCACCCCATAACCGGGTGGCTTGAACCAGGTGCCGTCGCGTTCGTCGACCCGGGTTTTCTTTTTCGCGCCGCGGGCGCGGGCTTCGGCGCCCCAGCGTTCGGCGGCATACAGCAGCGCGACGCTCGCCCGCGCCGGCTCGATGCTGTCGAGCGGTGCACCGCTGTTGGTTTCGCTGCCGCGCGCCGTGCCGATGGTGCCCTCGGCTCGCCAGCCGGGTGCGAAGCGCCATGACCCGCGCAGTTCCGCGCCATAGATGTGTACACGTTCCAAATTGACTGCCATGCTGGTGTTGGCAAGCCCGGCAATGCAACGCGGATCGCTGGGGCAGACGAGCTGTAGGGTCTCGATGAAGTCGCGATAGCGGTTGTCGTAAGCCGCCAGGCTCGCGCGCCAGTCTTTGCCGGCCAGCCGGAATCCCGCCTCCAGGCTCAGGCCGCTTTCCGGTCGCAGCTCCGGATTGGGGCTGACGCCGTAGCTTTGCACCGAATTGCGAAAGGCGCCGTTGACCTCGCGATAGTTTGGCGCGCGGAAGGCGCGTGCAGCCTGGCCGTAGACCTGAAGGCCGGCGGCCAGCCGGTAGAGCGCGCCGAGCTTGGGCGACCAGGCGCCATCACGCTGCGCCGAAGCGTTACGGTTGATGGCGCGCAGCACCGGCAGGACCAGATCATCGATTCGCGGTTCGAGTTCGCGCCAGTCATAACGTAAGCCCGGCGTGAGCGAAAGGCGGCCATCGGGGAGGCCGACGATTTCATCCTGCAGATAAAACCCCGCGCTTTTGCTGCGGCCCACCGGAAAGTCGCGTAAGGGGAAAGACTCGCCGGCCAGACTGCTCAAGATCGCGCCCGTGGTTTCGTTGCGGATGACGGCGTCTCGTTTTTCGGCGATTTCGGCGGCTTCGAGATCCACACCGAAGCTGAAGAGGTGGGCGTGCGCGCCCCAGCGCCACTCCTTGGCGCCTTGCACTTGCAGGCCGGTGGTTTGCTGTTCGAAGACGAAGCTCTGGTCGATGAGGCAGGTGTTGGTCCCTCGCGTCACCGCGGAGCAGCTTGCCGAAGTGTTGCTGCGCTTTTGCAGGTTGCGGTTTTCGGTGTCGGCGTTTTGGCCCCAGGCGCGAACCAGCAGCCGGTCATAGAGTCCGCCCGGTGCGGGGCGATGTTCCCATTCGCCGCTCAAGCGCCAGCGGCGCGTCTGATCCTCGCCGACCATGGCGCTGACGCGCGGCAGGCTCGACGATAGGCGTCGCACTTCGGTGTCGGCCTCGGTTTCGCGGCCTTCTACGGCGAATCGTAACTCCTGCCCGGGCAAAAGCTTCCAGTGCAGCTTGGCCAGAAGGCCGCTGTCGCGCGTGGTTTGCGGATTCGGCCGGCTGCGCGTTGGCGCGGTGATGTCCTGGTCGCCGAAGTTGTCGGTTTCCTGCCCCTGCTGGTGCGACACGCCCAAAAGCGCGGCGAAGTCACCCGCTCGCCAGGCACCGAGTGCGGTGGTGCGCGTGCTCTCGCTTTCGCCGAGGTAGGTGGCCCGGAGTTGCGCCGCCCGCGTACCGCTTTTACCCAAGAGATGCTCGGGCGCCAGGGTGAGCGTGCCCATCACACCGCCCATCGCATCGGACCCATAGAGACTGGACCCCGCGCCGCGCACGGCCTCGACGCGGTGCACGAAATCAGGCATCGCCCCCAAAGGCGCGCTCAAGGTGAAATTGGTGGGGCCGCCGCCGTTGTAGTAGTCGCCTTGGCGTATGCCATCGATGAGCTGCAGAACCCTGTTGTCTTCAAGGCCGCGCACGTTGGGGCGCGTCGCGCCGAAGCGACGCATGTCGCGCGACCACGCCAGATCCGGATCATCGGCGAACCAAGCCGCCGCATCGCGTGGCAGCCGCCGCGCCAAGTCGTCCTGATCCACGGTGCTGACGGTGGCCGCCAGTTGCTCGGCCGCGGCCTCGCTGCGCGTCGCCGTGACCACGACGTCGCCCAGCGCCTTATCCTGCGCGGCGGCAAGCCCCGATCCGAAAGCCAGCATCAGACCGAGAGTAAGCGGCCGCAAGTGGCCGCAGCGATACAGCGATGTTTCTTCTTTGCACACCTGGGTGCCCCCCATGGGTAAAGTTCAAGAACATGGGCTGGCGACCTTGCGCGCGCGGCGCTGGGGTGGCTGGCAATAAGCGATCATGCCGCAGGGTCTGCGGCTCGACACGGCGCTAACCGCCGTGCTGGTACCAGTCTTTCATTTGGTCAAAATCAGTTTGTTGGCGCGCGTCAAACGCAGCGTGTAGCGCTCACCGCCGTGATCGATGGTCACCACCCGCGAGAAGCAAAAAAGTGTGCGGCTGTCGATCACCGGACCGAAAGGCAAGGCGCCTGGCGTTTGGCCGGTTGGAGTCGCAACAGCGGCTTCGGTCGCGGCGCTGTTCGTGCGTGGGTTCATGCGTTCCTCAGATCGAAAACGATGGGCACTTGCACCCAACAGGCCACCGGCAAGCGGCCTTCCTTCGCGGGTTCAAAACGCCAGCGGCGCACCGCCGCAAGCGCGGCGTGATCCAGACGGCTGCTGCCCGAGGACTGCGCCAATTCCACCCGCTCCGCATCTCCCTCGGCATTGACGAAGACGCGCAGCAAGACCCGTCCCGCTTCGCCCAGGCGTCGCGCCAACAAGGGGTACTCCGGCGCCGGATTGGCAAGATAGGCCGCATCGAAACGCGCTGGCGTAATCACCGGCGGTGGCGGCGTGATCGCGGGGGCCAGGCTCGCCACCGCGGGGGGCAGGTCGGCAGGTGGTGCTGCGGAGGGCGGCGCGGCTTCGAGCCGAGGCTCCTGCCAAACGATGAGCGGCGGAACGAGTTGCGCCAAACTGAGCGGCACCGCTTTGATCACCTCCGGTTGCGGTTCGGGGCGCGGCGCGGGTTTCTGTGCCGCCGCGAACAGGCGCACTTCCAGCACCGGCGCCGCTTGGTCCAGCAGAACCTGCCCCTGAGCCCAGAACGCCCACACCAAAACGCCATGCACGAGCGCTGCGACCATCACGGCGATAGTTCGGCC
>CAZFEK010000092.1:0-9764 GCA_964517465.1 uncultured Alcaligenaceae bacterium | reverse complement strand
AGCGGCGGGCTGCGTCACGATCCGGGGAGGAAGAAAGCTACAGATTGCAGAACGTAAGGTTGAAAAATGGCAGAATGCTAGTACTGGCGCGGCGTTTCATCTTCATGTTTCCTCCTGGCTACCCGTCTAGCTACCCATTGAACTGGCGTTGCTCATGATTCTGCCTGCAATTTGAAAAGCGGAAAATACTGACATTGGCCTGGCTATGACACACATCAATACGTACCAGGCCACCGAGCTCGACGGGAACATCTGCAAGCCGGCGTCCCACCAGGCAACCAGCAGGCGGGTGAGGGGGGCTTCCGCCTCGCGCAGCTTCGCTTGTTTCGTTTTCCAGGCGTCGAGCCATTCGCGCAGCACCAGCCCGCCGCGTCCCGCGAGGAATTCCCGGAAGGCCGCTAGGTCCGCCTCGCTCCAGCAGGAGCGTTCTTCCCACTCCGAAAGCTTGAAGCCGGCCGGAACGAAGGCCATCCCCGGAGGCACCGGCAGCGAATCGGCATGCAGGCCCGGCACGCCCGCCTGGCTGCCGGCTTCGCCCTCCGGCACCAGATAAAGAACATCGAAGTAGCGGTAGACGTCGAGCACCTTGTGAATGTTGCCGAAATGGCCCCCTTCCTTGAACAGCTTGCCGAGTGGCGTCGGCATGATGGCGACCAGTAGGCCGCTGGGCAGTTGCGGCATGCCTCAGCTCCCCCGGTCGTCCGACGGATCGAACTGCGCCTTGCCCTGCAGCTTCTTCCGCCGCAGGAATGAAGCCTTGCCATCCTCCCGCGACAAGCCCGACAGCTCCTCCTTGGACGACAGCCTCGACTGCAACCTGTTCGAGGAATACAGCGCCTCCTTCTTGAAGCGCATCAGGTTCTCCGGGTTTGCCAGGAAGGCAAGCTGCTCGAGCACCTCCGCCGCCCAGGGATAGCGCTCGAAACGGGCGCGCGCCGCCGCCAGGAGCGCCTGGATCGCCTCCCAGTCGCCCGCATCCGCCGCGTCGCGGGCCTGCTGCAGGATCCGCGCGGTCTCAATCTCCGCCAGCCGCTCGGCCACCAGGGCATCGGCCAGCAGCGCATCCCATGCGGCCGAAGAAACCGTGCCGACGCCGAGCATGGCTTCCGGAAAGGCGACGGGCACCCCGTCCGGCGTCATGCCGGTGACGCCAACCTGCAGGACATGGGCCGTATCCGCGCCCGCCGCCGCGGCCTCCATTTCCAGCTCGACGATGGCCCACGCCTCGGCTCCCCAGGGCAAATCCGGCAGCCGCACGAGCGGAAAACCCTCGCGCTCCTCGACCGGGTAGTCGTTGAGCAGCCGTATCTTCACGCCCTCGGGCGCGCCGAGCGACAGCTTCAAATGGCGGGCAAACAGGCTCGAGATGAGATCGAACTCCTCGGCGAAGGGCTCGAGGAGATCGGCGGCGCTGTCGCCGTAGTAGTGGTTGCCGGACCCTGCCTTGGCCATCGCCACCATCAGCTCCTCGTTGAACTGGCGACCCAGGCCGTAGGTCGATGTCGTCACGCCCGCCTGGGCGGCCGCGGCGCATTGCCCGGCGATGTGGCCGGGATCGATTTCGCCCACGTTGGCATTGCCGTCCGAGAGCAGGATCACCCGCGCGATGGCCGCTTCCGCGGCAAGGGAAGCCAGGCTGTCCGCGCCCTTCTTCCAGCCGCCGTGCAGGTTCGTCGAGCCTCCCTCGTGAATCCGGCCCAGCGCCTGTCGCAGGTGGCTGCCGTCGCCGACCGGCCCGGCCGGCACCAGCGTGCGCACCTTGTCGTCGAAGGCCACCAGGGCCGCGGCGTCGGCAGGCGCGAGGCGATCGACGATGTGGCGCGCGCAGCGCACCGCCTCGCGCAGCGGGTCTCCGCACATGGAGCCGGAGCGGTCGATGACCAGCGCCAGCCCATAGGGCTTGCGCGCCTTGACCTGGCCCGGCTCGGGATCGGGCGAGTGCACCCGCACCAGCACCGGCAGGCGCTGGGCAACCCCGGCGATCAGGGCCGGCTTGAGGGGCGTGAGGATGACTTTGAGCTCATGGCTGGAAGCGGGCATGCGGTTCTCCTGGATCGGCGTCGGCGTCATTGCCGGCACATGGAAACAGGATAGACGCTGCCAGTCTCAGGGCGTGAGCCTGACCTTCAATTCCGCCTGGCCTGCGCCAGCAGTTCCTTCAGGCTGCCGCGCCAGTACCAGACCAGTCCGCACATCCAGAACAGCGACAGGGAGGCCGGCCAGTTCGCTTCGCGCATCAGTTCCAGCGCTACAGGATCCACCACCGACCAGTACAGGGCATAGCAACCGTCGACGCACCACCAGGTCAGAAAGACCATCAACGGCCAGTCGCGCCAGCGTCGCTCGACCATGACTCGCATCGACCAGCCGGCGAAGAGGTAGGTGAAACCGGCCATCACGATGCTGACACCGATGTCCCAGTCCGGTGCCGGGGTGAGATGGGCGCCGGCGATCAGCAGGCCGAGCCCGATCGCCAGCGTGGCCAGCTTCCACGGGCGCAAGGTCTCACGGCGAATGTCTGCCAGAAGTTCGGACATGATTGGCTGCCCATTATGCGCCGGCGGCATCGCAGGACATGGCAAAGGCGCCGACCTCAGGCTCGCGCAGTGAGACTGAGATGGGCGAAGCTGCCCGGTTGCCTCACGCCCCGGCCAGGATCGCCAGGCGCCGCGCCAGTTCTTCCGCACGCGCTTCCGTCAGCCCGAAGCGGCTGTCGCAAAGCAGCAGGTTGACGCAGTCTTTCGGAAACTCGAAGGCGGAGTCGTCCAATGCCAGCCAGGCCGCCTGTTCGAGCTTCCGCCCATCGAGGTAAGCAATGATTTCCCGGTGGCGATTCATCGGATCGTCGGGCACCCACAGCTGCGTGGTGCCGACGATCCGCTCCGCGATGTCCCTGGAAAACCGCGAGCGCAGGTAATCGATCGCGTAGATGTGTCGCCAGCTCGAGGAAATGACGATGCGCACGCCAGGGAACTTGCGCATCACGGTCTCGAAGAGCGGCCGCCGGCAGAAATGCTCCTCCTCCGGGCAGAACGAGGGGTGCAGCACCCCGTCGAAATCCAGGAACAGCACTCCCTTTGCCTTGGTCATGGGTTGCATGGCCCTCCGACGGGTTCTTGCCCGGCAACAATGAGAGCCGCATAATGCGGCATTCAAGTCTCAAGGCGTGAGCCTGGCTCCCGGGAGGATGGCATGCCCCTCAACGAACTCATCTACAAGATCGAGCAGCAAAGATGCCGCAAGGACGGAAAGCATGCCTAATCAACATTCGAAAATCGACAGTAAACCTCTTGAGGGGGCGATCTTAGACACCGCGCTGATCGAGGAAATCATGGCTGGCGCGGATGATTCTGAAATGAGAATTAGATCAGCAACGAAGGCCATCGCCGATCTGGGGCTTACTCCTGAGGAAGCCGAGGCGGTTTTCAATGTAAAGTTGCCGCCAGTCGGTTAAGCACCCCCGGCTTTACGGCAGATCCGCGCATCGAAGCCCTTCCGTCATCCTCTTCGAGCGCTCATTACTCACTTACACTGACCGTCCAGACAGACTGCTCCCCCTGCCACTGGTAAATACAACCACGATTCTCTAACAGGCCGACTCGACGCCAACACAATCGCATCTCGATAGGCCTTCAACTGCGCGCCATATTCGCTAGCCAGCTGCTCCCAATGCTCGGCAGCCAGTTGCGTGCTCTTGTGATCGATCAGCACCCAGTCGTCGCCCGTATCGAGCAGCAGGTCGATGCGGCCATTCAACACCTGCCCTGACTCGAGCACGCACTGGACGGGATATTCGGCCAAGACGACTGCGTTAGGCCAGCGGCGCGTAATCCAATCCAACAAAGCCGTAACCTGGCGCAGTACGTTGCCTGCAAGGACGCAGTCGGCAACGCCGTAAGCGGACAGGATGCGCTCCACCTCCTCAACCGCCAGGGGCTGGCGCGGATCGCAAAACGCTACTGCCATGCAGGCATGGATGGCATTGCCCAGCGCACCCATGTCGGTTCCATCCCGAACCGGAATGCGTTCCCCGATCAACTGCTTTTCCAGTACCTCGGCGGCTACTGTCTCGGCTGCAGACGGGTTGAAAACGAGCGGCAGTCGCGCTTGCCCGCCTTCCGCCCCGGCAAACCAGCAAAGCTGAGCGCTTTCGGCCGCTGCAGAAGAAACTTCCTCGGGGTCGAGCGCCCATTTAATGGCCGGAATCTTCTCGCCAGAAGGCAGCTCGATGGGATCTCCGTCCTCCTTCGGCAACAGCCAGGGCGAATCAACGCTATCGATCCATTCGCCTGTCGGCTTGCGGCTGGAGCGGGCAAGCACCAGCAGATCGCGCGCCCGCGTCATGCTGACGTACAGCAGGCGTTTCTCTTCCTCGATGGCCGCCATTCTGAATTGGTCTGCCAGCGGTGTCAGGGCGATCTCGTCGGCTAGCGCGACCTTCTTCTGGGCGCCAAACGGCCAGGGCCAATAACGGATGAAGCGGTCTTTAAGCGGGGATTGAACGTCGAATTCAGTCCCGGGCCGCGCCGAGATCGACCAGAGCCGATCCTTGATGTCCGAATGCAGGCCGGTCAGCACGACGACCGGCCATTCCAGGCCCTTCGCCGCATGATGCGTCATCACCTTCACGGCATCGATGGCAGGTTCGGCCAGCATGTCTTTCTCTTCGGCAGCGATCTCGTTCAGCCAGATCACCAGGCCGGAAATGGAGGCGGCGTGCTGGCCACCGCGGCAGAGGTCCTCGTATTGCGAGGCGAGATCGAGCAGCGCCTCGAGGTTGGCAAGGCGCACACGGCCGGCTCCCGCATCCTTGGACCAGCGCATGACGATCAAGGGCAGGTCGCAGGCGGTGATGACGGCCTGCAGAGCCTCCCGCGGGGCAAGCAGGGGCAAGCCGGTCCGCAGGCCGACGATCCGGGACAACAGGGGATGTGCCTGGCGGCCGGCAGCATCCGATTCCAGCCATGCGTCGGGTTCGCCTCCGTCGCGCAGCCAGCGCAGGCGGTCGGCCACCCATTCCTCCGGTTCCAGGCAATCGGCGAGGGAAACGATTTCCGCCGTCGCGATGGTGTCGCCCGGGTCGTTCATGCGGCGCAGGCAGGCCAGCGCCAATGTTGCCTCGGGCGTCGACAGCAGCCCGGGCTGGGCGATGGCCGCAGGAATGCCTTGTGCCCGCAGCGTCCTTGCGATGGCCGTCACGCCATCGTTCGAACGGGACAGGATGGCGATGTCGCCGAAGCGAACGCCGCGAATCGTTCCCTCCTTCTTGTCATGGATCTGGTAGTGCATGCCGACCAGCCTGCGTATTCCGCCGGCCAGCGCGGCCCACTCCTCTTCGGCCTTCTTGCCGCCAAGCATCCAGTTCGCGACAGACGCGCCGGGCAGAACATCCTTTCGAGTCGGCCCCAGTTCAACTTCCTCCTTCGGCAGGCTGTTCGCGAAAGCATGGCTGAAGACGGCATTGACGAGTTGCACCAGCTCTCGGCGCGAGCGCCACGAGTTCGGCAACACTTCCTTGCTGCCGCCGAGCCTGGGCAGCTCGCCGAGGATGGCCAGCATCAGGTCCGTGTCGCTGCCGCGGAATCCGTAAATCGCCTGCTTGATGTCGCCGACCCAGAACACCTGCCTGGCATGGCGCGCGAGCTTGAGAAAAAGCGCCAGCTGGATCGGGCTGGTGTCCTGGAATTCGTCCACCATCAGGAGATCGAGCTCTTCGTCCAGCACATCGGCCACGCCCGGAATATCCAGCAGTTTCAGCAGCTGGTGCTCCTGGTCGGTGAAGTCGAGCACACCGAGCTCCCGCTTGTGCTCGGAATAGATGGCCAAGGCCCGGGCGGCCAGCCCGAACATCTGCTCCAGGTAGCGCGCGATGTCCGTGCGCAGGCCGGGATGCTCGGCGACACGTGCAGCCAGCACGGCGACCGGCTCGGCCCAGGACTTGAGTCCGGCTTCGGGAAAGCTCTTCGACAACTTGGCCCAGTCCCCCCAGGCGGCAGACTGATTCGCCAGGGCACGGTCGAAGGCGCGCAACTGGGCGAGGTAACTGGCGGTGTTCTTCTGGCCCTTGGCGGCCGCCCCGCGCTCGATTTCCGGCAGGGCAACGCTGATTGCCTGGCGGAGCTCGGCTGTCAGGTCGGTCTTGCACGGTTTCGGCAAATGCGCCAGCAGATCCCCCGCATTCGCCGCGGCGAAGTCGGCAATCCTCCCGGGGGCGATGTCGTTGGCGCGAATCTGATTGACAAGCTTCTGGAGCTCCGCCTTCCAGTCTTCGATCAGCCCCAGCCGGCGCACGATGGCAAGCAGCTCCCGCATCGACGGCCCGTCCAGCACGGCATCGATGGCCTTGTCGAGCAGCACCGCCGCCTGCACTTCCTCGATGACCTGCAGATCCACCGCCATGCCGGCCTCGAAGGCGAAACGCTCGAGCAGCTGGCCGCATACGCTGTTCACCGTACCGATGCGCGCCTGCCCCATGGCGTTCGCCAGCAGGAAATCTCCCTGCTTGAGCAGGTGGCCGCGCACGCGCTCGCGCAGCTCCGTCGCGGCCTTCTTGGTGAAGGTGGTGGCAATCACGCCGGAGGGGCGCACCCGTTTCTCCGACAGCTCGCGATGCAGGATTTCGGTCAGTCGATGCGTCTTGCCGCTGCCGGCACCAGCGCTGACAAAGGTGATACGGGTTTCGGTTGCCTGGCTCATGTCACGACTCCCAGCCTGCCAGCGCAATGTAGTCGTTGTAGTCCTCTTTGAGGTACTCCAGGCTCATTGCGCCTTCGGGCGGTTCGGATTCGTCGGTCGCCTCGATCGAGTCGAGCACCACCTCGATCGCCCCGGCCTCGATTTGCGCCTTGCGCCAGCGCCAGGTTTCCACGAAGCGCTGCCACAGCTGCGCGGTGTTCTCACCGGTATCGGAAATCACCACCTCGGCATCGGGGAACGCCGCGTTGTCCGGGGCGAAGAAGCGGCCGACATCGAGAATGTAGTACGCCACGGATGGCCAGGCCCCCTCCTGCTGGCGCAGGAGCTCGGCGTAGATGGCAAGCTGCAGGTGGCGATTCTGGCGGAGCTTGTCGGGATATTTTTTGGCGCCCGACCACTTCATGTCGACCAATGCCGGAGCGCCGCTCTTCTTTCGCATGACAAGGTCGGCGTAGCCATTCAACTCCCCGCCTGCGAACCGGCCCTGCAAGGCCATCTCCGGCGTCACCTGCACGATGCCGGCCCGGCCCACCTGCTGGCGCAAGCCGGCCATGGCCAGCCGGAGCCGATAGCGGAATCCCTCCAGGTCTGCGCCACGCCCGGCCATTCTGAGGACGGCGCCCTCCTCCGACATCAGCTGCTCGAACGCGGTATCGAACCAGCCCTGGAATTCCGTCTCGCTCATCGCAAGCGCATCGGCGCGCAGGAAATAGCGCTCGACCAGGTCATGGGCAAGATTGCCCATCAGGCGGAAATCGCCACCCAGGGTGATGATGCTCGAGGGCCGCAGGGCCGCCGGATACTTCAGCAGCCAGTGGTAGGGATTGAACAGCATCAGTTCGAGGCTGGAGTAGGACTCCTTGGCACGCAACGGAACGCGGACATCCTCGGGCAGCCGCCACCAGCGCCGCGGTTCCGGCAGAGCCTTGTGCGGCACCGGCCTGCTGTTCCCGTTTGGCCGGGTGAGAAACGCCTCGAGCGTCTCGACCCGCGGCTTGTCGATGACCGCTTCGATCATCTGCCAGAGCGGATGCACTTCTTCCCCCGCCGGCGGCAACACCAGCACCAGTTCCCTGCGGGCGGACAGCATCGGGCGCAGCCACTCCCGCGCGACCTGGACGAAGAGAGCCTCGCCTGCGGGCAAGTCGACGCCGGCCTCGCGCAGCGCGCCCATCTCGGCGACGGACCACGGGTAAGACGCAGGCAGGGCGGGCATGGCGAGTTGCCACCAGATCACCCGGTCCGCCGCCTGAACCGCGGCGCCCGGATGGTTCACCGCCAGATGCGCCCCGACCTCCGCGACGAGAAGCGGATTGTCGCTGCCGTTGGCCGTGGCCTGCACGACGAGCTTCTGCAGCTGGCGAGGGCGAATCGACTCGACTCCCTGCGCGGCAAGCGCCTTGAGCGACTCGGCGCAGGCGCGGCATTGGGCGTAGCCGGCGTTCCAGGCAATCCGGCTGGCGAGCTTGGTGTCACCGAGATGCAGCCGGAAGAATTCGGCCAGGGCCTGCACGCGCTCCAATACAACCGCAACCGGCGCGCCCCCTTCCGGCCGATGGCGCGGATGTTCCACCCATTTCCGGATGGCCTCGCGGACCGTCTCCGCGCGATCGCCGTAGTGGCTGTCGATTTCGGCGAGGATCCTGTTCCAGGCATCGCCGCCGATGCCCGGCCTGTCGGCAACCTTGGCGGCAAGCCGGCGGCGCGCGAAACGGGCAATGGGCGACACCGGGTGGGTGAGGAACTGGATGAGTCCGTAGAAGTTGAGCGGCTCCCAGAGGATTTCCAGGGCCAGCGGCAGCACCTGCAGCGTGGGGCGGAAGGCGCTCGCCTCGCGCAGGCCATGGCGGGCCCGTCCGGCATTCGACAGGCTGGCGTCCAGCCGGGCAT
The DNA here is from genome assembly GCA_964517465.1 of uncultured Alcaligenaceae bacterium. Taxonomy (GTDB): domain Bacteria; phylum Pseudomonadota; class Gammaproteobacteria; order Burkholderiales; family Casimicrobiaceae; genus JACPUX01. The sequence continues at coordinate 1,178 of CAZFEK010000092.1, read as the reverse complement.
TTTCGATGGTGGAGACCAGCAGGGTGGGCGTGCTTTCGTCCATCACCCCTGCCAGCCAAGCGCCGGCGAGAAAGCGCGTCTCGCCCTGCACAACCCTGACCGTACCGTCATCCTCCCAGGCAAGCTTCTCCGGCTTTCCGCCTGCCGCTGTGTGCTCGAGGGCCGACTGGAGCTTGCCGAGGAATCCTTCTCCCGCCGCTTCCTCGGCCGGCGCCTGCTCGACCGGCAACCTGACCAGCACCTCCCGCCAGCGCTTCGGAAAGGCCTCCAGCGGATCCGCCAGCCGTACCGATTCGATGGGCGGCCTGCGCCTGTCGATCTCCTGCAGCACACAGTCAAGCCGCTCTCCGACAGAAGGCGAGAGATGCTGGCACGCCAGTTCTTCTACCGCGGCGAGATCGGCCAGCCGCAAGGGCGCATCGGCTTTGAATATCCCGCTCCAGCCATGCAGATGCCACAGGTCACGCCATTCGAGCAATGCGGCGGCGGTGCCCAGCGGATCGGTGGCGAAGCTTGCGTGGTAGAAGCGCGAGGCACCGTCGCGCTGGGCAAGGCAATCGCGGTACTGCACGATGCGCTCGGCGCGAGAAGCCTGTTCTCCGCCCAGGCCGAGCTGGGTTTCCAGGATGTTCAGTAGCCCTGCCGGCCCGACGGCGATCTCGCCGAGCCGGTTGGCCGGGCGCGTCCCACGCTGGCCGTCCAGGTGCAGGCCGAAGGTGACGCGCAATCCGGACACTACTCGCCCTCCGGTTGCCGGCAATTTTCTTGCCAGCGCCTCAGCCGGCTTTCCGCGTGGGAGGATTTCTCATTGGCAAGACGCGAACTGGCAGCTTTCAGGATACGCTCGGCAAACTCCGGATGCACATGCACGACAGAGAGCATGTGCCAGGGGAAGATGTCCAGAAGCATCAGGGCGCCGCGCCACGTCTTGGCCGTGCCGCGGATACCGCTGATTTCGCCGCCTTCCTCGATGAAAGCCAGCGTCTGATCGACGATGGCAAGGGTATACGTCCAGCCTTTGGGGGTGTTTTCTCCGATCAGGGTAAGTTCGCCCCCTTCCCCCAGAATCTGCAAGATGACTTGCCGCGTTTTGTTGGTCATTTCCATTCCCTGATGAAATTCCTGTTGTTCAATTCGACTCGCCATCCCATTCAGTGCCTGAGCCGGCTCGGCATGTC
>CAZFEK010000091.1:2627-9914 GCA_964517465.1 uncultured Alcaligenaceae bacterium | reverse complement strand
TCGGTGCAGAGCTTCCTCGCCCAGCAAGCCGAGCAACCTTGAAGGATATGGCATGAAATGGTTTGACGATTGGTTCGAGCGCTCCGCCCGCAAGGTCGCGTTTTCGACCTCCCGGCGCAGCGCCCTGGCGCGGGTGGGCAAACTGCTGGTGGTCGGGACGATGGCCCTGCCGGTGCTGCCTTTCGATCGCGTCCAACGCAGCGCCAACGCCATGGGGCCGGGAGCGGGCAAAAAAAAGGGACCGGATGAATCGCAGTGCGAATACTGGCGCTATTGCGCCCTCGACGGATTCCTTTGCAGCTGCTGCGGCGGGACGACTTCTTCCTGTCCGCCCGGAACCGAGATGTCCAAAGTGGCCTGGATAGGCACTTGCCGCAACCCGGTCGATGGCAAGGACTATCTCATCAGCTACAACGATTGTTGCGGCAAAAACTCCTGCGGGCGCTGCTTGTGCAACTTCAACGTCGGCGACCGTCCCGCCTACCGCATGGGCTTGCACAACGACATCAACTGGTGCATGGCCAACACCGCGAACATGTTCCACTGCACCACCTCGGTGATCATCGGCTTGGCGGAGAAGCAATCTTGAAGCGGCTGCTCGTCACCGCGCTGATCGCCCTGTTGCCCGCGGCCGCCATGGCCCAGCCCAGCGGCGCCGCACTTTTCGCGCAGCACTGCGCCGTTTGTCATGCCGCAGGGGGCGAAGGCACGCCCGGGATGGCGCCGCGCCTCGCCGGCACTCTGGGCGCGCGGGCCGCCACTGAGCCGGGTCGCGCTTATCTGGCGCAGGTGCTGATGAATGGACTGGCCGGCCCCATCACCGTCGCCGGCGAACGCTTCAATCTCGCCATGCCGGGGTTCGCGCAGCTTGGCGACGCGGAAATCCTGGTGCTGCTCGATTTTGTGGCAATCCAGTTGAACGGCAGCAGCACCCCCGTCGAAGCCACAGCGGTGGCAACGGCGCGACAACAGAAACTCGCCCCCAACGCCGTGCGCAAACTGCGCGGCCCCTGATTCGGTTTGCAGAAAAAACCCCAGCAAAAGGAGGAAGTGGCAATGAAACGAAGCAAACAATCGGCGCTGGCCTTGTGCCTCGCCGGCATTTGGGGTCTAGCCATTGCGGCAGCACCCGAACAGGAAGTCGCCCGCCTGGGCAAGGATCTCACCCCCGTGGGCGCCATCAAGGCCGCCAACGCGGACGGCAGCATTCCCGAGTGGAAAGGCGGCATCACCACCGCGCCCGCGGGCTGGAAGCCGGGGCAGAAACGCATCGATCCCTTCAAGGACGACAAGCCCTTGTTCGCCATCGACGCGGGCAACGTCGACAAATACAAGGACAAGCTCTCCGAAGGCCAGATCGCCGTGGTCAAAGCCTTGAAGGGCTACCGGATGGACGTGTATCCGACGCGCCGCAGTTGCGGCTTCCCCGACTTCGTTTATGAACGGACCAAAACCAACGCTCGCGAGGCCAAGGTCTCGAGTAACGGCTGGGGCCTGGAAAAAGCGCTCGGCGCGGCGGTGCTCTTCCCCATCCCGCAAAGCGGCGCCGAGGCGATGTGGAACCACAAGCTTCGGTACATGGGCGAGGGGCGGGTCGAATACTACTCGACCATATTTTCCAGCAAGAGCGGCGACTTCACGCCGCTGGTGCAGGATCAGTGGGTGACCGTGCCCTTCCACAACAAAAGCAACAAGGGCATCGAGGAAGTCGCCGGCGTGGAAATGAAGCTCCTCAATGCCGTGGTTTCGCCCGCGGCGCGCACCGGGGAACTCATCCTCGCGCATTGGTTCATGAACGCCTCTTCCGACGCCTGGCTCTACTTCCCCGGTCAGCGCCGGGTACGCCGCGCGCCGACCTTCGCCTACGACAACCCCGTGCCCGGCTACGAGAACCTCGAAACGGTGGACCAGTATCCGATGTTCGCCGGCGCCATGGACCGCTACAACTGGAAGCTCGTCGGCCGCCAGGAAATGTACATCCCCTACAACAGCTGGAAGCTGATCGACAAAAGCCGCAAGTACAAGGATGTCTACGGTCCGGAGTTCGTCAATCGCGACCTCATCCGCTACGAGCTGCATCGGGTGTGGAAGGTCGAAGCGACGCTCAAGGAAGGCATGCGCCACATTTTCCCCAAGCGCGTGTTCTTTTTCGACGAGGATAGCTGGGCGCTGATGGTCGCCGACAACTATGACGCCCAGGGCAAGGTCTGGCGCGTGCAGGAGTCGAGCCTGTGGGTGGCGCCGGAAATCCCCGCCTGCGTGGGCCAGGAATTCGTGTCCTATGACTTGAACGTCGGCCGCTACATCGGCGAGAACGCCACCCAAGAGCGTCCGGAGACCGACTGGCTCGCCGGTCGCGAAGGCCGCATCGAAAAAAGCCGTTTCAACCCCGATGAACTGCGCCGCGTCGGCGACCGCTAAGAGCGTCCACAGGAGGATTTGATCATGAAGAACACGCATCGTCCCGGCTCCCGGCGCGCCCTCGCCCTGGCACTCGCCGCCGCCGGTTGGGGAGCGCTTCTTGCGCCCCCCGCCCAGGCTTTCAAATTTGAAAACGGCGGCATTTCGGGCAGCTTCGACAGCACCATTTCGCTAGGCTTCAGGAAGCGCCTGGAGTCCACCAACTGCGGCCTCATCGGCAACGACAACGGCGGCTGCGTGCCGGTTTCGGGCACCTTGGGCGAAGTCGTTTTTCCCAACGACCCCAACAGCTCCAACCCGGACTTCAACTACCTGCAATCCGATGACGGCAACCTCAACTATAAGAAGGGCGACTTCGTCTCCTTCGCCTTGAAGGGCACGCACGAGCTTTTCCTCAAGGCGCCGGGCGGTTTTTCCGGTCTGGTGCGCGCCTCGTGGCTGAAGGACTTCAAGGCAGACGACACGCGTCGCAATCCGCTTTCCGACGACGCCAAGGATCTCGCGGTCAACAACTGGACCTGGCTCGACGCCTGGATCGCCAAGGATCTGTCCTTCGGCGACCGCCCCGCGAAAATCAAGCTCGGCAATCAGGTGATGAGCTGGGGCGAGGACATTTTCATCTACGGTGGCGTCAATATCATCAACGCCATCGACATCCAGCGCGCCAGCATTCCCGGCACCCAACTGAAGGAAATTTTCAAGCCGGCGCCCATGCTCTCCCTGAACGCCAGTGTCACCGATAACCTGAGCTTCGAGAGTTATTACCAGTGGAAGTGGAACGCCTTCACCTTCCCGGCCACGGGCACCTTCTTCTCCACCGCGGATGTGCTGGGCCCCAGCGCCGTGCATGCCTATGTGCCCACCTCCATCGCCAACTACTATCTCTTTGGCGCCGGCGGCAACAACCCGCTGGCTTATGGCACCGTCGGCGACCCCGGCGGCCGCCACGGTCTGGGCGTTTCCGACCTGGCATCGGACAGCAACCCCGCCTTCGGCGTCGCCGGCGTGGGCTCCGTGGCCTACCGCGAGGGCGTGCGCCAGCCCAAGGGCGGGCAGTTTGGGGCCGCCTTGCGCTACAAATCGGACGCCCTCAAAACCGACTTCGGCTTCTACTACTTGCGCTACCACGACAAGATTCCCTTCATCGGTTTCACCAACGCCGGCAGCCCCAGCAACCTGTTGGGCGTGACCTACTTCGAGGACTACGGCGCCAAGCGCGACCTCTTCGGCGTGTCGATGAACACCACCGTGGGGCCCGTGGCGGTGGGCGCCGAGCTTTCGTACCGGCCCAAGGACAGTGTGGCCATCGACCCCACCGTGCCCATCGAAGGCGAGTTCTCGGTCTTCGAATACCCCGGCAAGGTGGCGCGCGGCTTCACCACCGAGAAGAAGTGGCAAATGCACCTGACCGCCTTCTACCTCTTCGCGCCTTCGAGTCCGCTAGGCGCGGTGATGACCGCCTTGGGTGCGGCGGAAGGTTATGTGTTGGCGGAAGCGGCCATGGCGGTCTACCCCAGCCTCGACCGCTCGGGTCGCGTGCCCTATTTGCTGACCAACTATGAGTTGCCCACCAAAACCTCCTGGGGCTATGTAATCTCCACCGGCCTCACCTACCCGAACGCGTTCAATAGCGGTTGGAACGTTTCGCCCCAGATCGACCTCACGCACGATGTGCATGGCACCACCCCCAATGCCCTGCCCTTCATCGAAGGTCGCAAGTCCGCAGCTTTCACCCTCAACTTCGATCGTGAAAGCCGCTGGAAGGCCACCCTGGGCTTCACTCGCTTTTGGGGCGGAGGCGGCAACAACCTGATGCGCGACCGCGATTTCATGTTCGGCAGCCTCGCCTATACTTTCTGAGTCCCGAGCCGACGGTCGCGAAGCGTCTGGCGGGATCGGTTCGCGGCACCCCTGGCGGGGAGCCGCGGGCCAACCCCGCGCCAGAGGTTTGCCCTTTTCTGATGCAAGATGATTGAACACCTCGTACGCCAGTTCGAAGCATTTTTCTTTGGGCAGCGCAAGCTCACCCTGAGCGTGCTGCTTGCCTTCACCCTGCTGATGGCGGTCTTCGCCGCCCAGCTCAAGATGGATGCGGGCTTCGACAAGCAATTGCCGCAGGGCCACGAATTTATCCAAACCTTCAACCAGTATCGCGATCAGGTCTTCGGCGCCAATCGCATCCTCGTCGTGGTGCATGCGCGCCAGGGCGACATCTGGACCGCGCCCGGCCTCAAGAAGCTCAACGAGGTCACCCAGGCAGTGATGTTCCTGCCGGGCATCGACCGCCGAACCGTTTCCTCGCTCTGGACGCCGACCACACGCGTGCTTGAGGTTACCGAAGAGGGCTTTCGCGCCGAAGATGTGATTGGTGGCGACATCACCCCCGATCAACTCAGCGCCGAAAAAATCGCCCGCATTCGCCAAAACGCCCTGGCCGGCGGCTACATGGGCAGCCTGGTCGCCAGCGACAGCAGCGGTGCCATGGTGGTGGCCGATCTCTTGGAGCACGACCCGCAAACCAAACAGAAGCTCGATTACCTCGGCTTTGCCAAGCGTCTGGAAAGCGATCTGCGCGCGAAATACGAAGATGCTCAATTCGAAGTCCAGATCATCGGTTTCGCCAAACAGATCGGCGACATCGCCGAAGGCGCCAAAAGTGTCGTGCAGTTCTTCGTCCTCGCCTTTTTGCTCACCGCGGTTTCCGTTTTCTGGTATTCGCGCTCGCTGGCATTGACCGTGCTGCCCATGGCCTGTTCCTTGGTGTCGCTGATTTGGCAGTTCGGCACCTTGCAGCTTTTGGGTTACGGGCTCGATCCCCTCGCCGTGCTGGTGCCCTTCCTGGTGTTCGCCATCGGCGTTTCACACGGCGTGCAGCAGATCAATCACATCGCCAAGGAAGTTTGCGCCGGCAACTCCGCGGAGGTGGCTGCCCGGCGCAGCTTCACCGGCTTGTTCATTCCGGGCACCATGGCTTTGGTGACCGCTTTCGTGGGCTTTGCCACGCTCACCCTGATTCCCATTCCGATGATCCGCGAGTTGGGCATCACCGCCTCGATCGGCGTGGCCTACAAGATCGTCACCAACCTCATCATGCTGCCGGTGGCCGCATCCTATCTTCGCTTCGGCCCGGAATTCACCGAGCGCGTGTTTCGCCTGCGCGAATCCCGCGGCCGTATCATGAAATTGTTCGGGCGCGTCGCCACGACGCGCAACGCCGCCATCGGCACCGTGGCGAGCGTGGTGCTTTTCGGCATCGCCTTTCAGCAAAGCCAGCACCGGCACATCGGTCACTTGCAGCCGGGCGCGCCCGAGTTGCACGCTGACGCGCGCTACAACCGCGATGCTGCCGCCATCGTCTCTCACTTCGACCTCGGGCTGGACGTGCTCACCGTGGTCTTCGAGACCCCCAAAGACGGTTGCTACCAAACCGAGGTGATGGCCCATATCGATCAATTCGCCTGGCAGATGTCCCATGTGCCGGGCGTGCTTTCGGTTGCCTCGATCGCGCAGCTGGCCAAGCAGGCCTACGCCGGCACCAATGAGGGCCACCCGAAGTGGACCGCGCTGGCGCTCGACGAGCGCTCGCTCGCCAACTCGGTGGGCCTCATTCCCGAAGGCACGGGGCTGATCAATCCCGGCTGCACGGTACTGCCGGTCAACATCTATTTGGCCGACCAGAAAGCCACCACCATCAAGTCGGTGGTTGCCGCGGTGCGCGATTTTCGCGAACGCGAGCGCCAACCCGAGGTCAAATTGAGGCTCGCCAGCGGAAATTCCGGCGTGCAGGCCGCCACCAACGACGTGCTGGAACACACCGAGCTACCGATGATGCTCTACGTCTACGCCACCATCATCGTCTTGGTGCTCCTCACCTACCGCGATTGGCGGGCCATGCTCGCTTGCTGCCTGCCGCTCACCCTCGCTACCTTCCTGGGCTACTGGTTCATGCAGGCCATGGACATCGGCCTCACCGTCGCCACCTTGCCGGTGATGGTGCTGGCGGTGGGAATAGGCGTCGATTACGCCTATTACATTTACAACCGCTTGCAGATCTACTTGTCGCAGGGCGTGGACATCGCCACTTCCTTCCGTCAAGCGCTGATGGAATCGGGCATTGCCACTTTTTTCACCGCGGTGACGCTGTCCATCGGAGTGGCCACTTGGTCGTTCTCCGCCCTGAAGTTTCAGGCCGACATGGGCTTGCTGCTCACTTTCATGTTCATGGTCAACATGCTCATGGCGCTCACCTTGCTGCCTTCGCTGGCGGTGATGATCGACGTGCTCATCCCCCGCCGCCGCCCGGTGCGCGCCCCATTCCTTGCTCATTGAACGCACCATGCCTTTCCAAAACCTACTCGCCAAGCTGCGCCTGAGACCCGCTGCCGCGCCTTCGGAATTGCCCTACGCGCGCCCTGATCTCGCGGTCGCCGCGCTGCTGATCGAAGCCGCGCAAGTCGATGGCAACATTCCGGAATCCGAACGCCAAGTGATTCGGCGCTTGATTCGCGAACACTTTCATTTGCCCGAAACCGAGACCGATACCCTGCTGCGCATCGCCGAAGGCGAATTCGCCGCAGCGCTGGACGATTGGGTGTTCACCCAAGCGGTGCGAGAGAACTTCTCCGTGGAAGAGCGCGCCACGATTCTGGAAATGTTGTGGCAAGTCGTCTATGCCGACGGAACCCTAGTGCGCTTTGAAGACGCCTTGCTGCATCGCATCGCCAAAGCCCTGCACTTGAGCGACGGCGAGGCCGACGCCGCCCGCGAACGCGCCTATGCCCGCTACTGCGATGGCCAGGATGAGGGGGCGGCATGAGCAGGGAGCAGGGGCCCCTTGGGGATGCGACCGCCCGCGAATGCCGCCAC
>CAZFEK010000091.1:0-2527 GCA_964517465.1 uncultured Alcaligenaceae bacterium | reverse complement strand
CGACCGACGCCTTGGCCGTGCGCACGACACGCCGGCGCGGAGGGAGCAGCATGAAGATCTTGGCATCCCTGTTTCTGGCTCTTCTGCTGCCCTTCGCCCTGTCTTACGCGCAGACGCCCAGGGGCGGATTTCGAGACACCCCAGCCTATCTGGCTGCGATCGCGCACAAAGCGCCGCTGCTAGCCGCCGCCGCGGCAGGCGAGCGACTCGTGGCCGCGGGTGATTTTGGCACCGTGCTGCTTTCCGATGACGCCGGACACACTTGGCGCCAGGCCAAAACGCCGACTCGCGCGACCCTTCCCGCACTCGCTTTCGCCGATGCCAAAAACGGTTGGGCGGCGGGTCATGGCGGCGTGGTCATTGCCACCACCGACGGCGGCGAAACCTGGGCGCGCGCTGGCGACCTGGGCCGCGAAGTGGTGCCGTTTGCGCTGTTCTTCGATGAGAGCAAGAAAGGCCTGGCGGTAGGTGCTTTCGGCTTTGCCGCGGCAACTGGCGACGGTGGCAAGACCTGGCGGGAACTGCGTGTTTCCTCGGGCGAATTCGCCGATCAGCACCTTTATGCGATTTTCGCCGACGGGAAGGGCCGGCTCTGGATTTGCGCCGAGGGCGGAAACCTCTACTACACCGACGATGAGGGCGGCAGCTTCAAAGCGGTGTCTTTGCCCTACAAAGGCTCGATCTGGGGCGGCCTGGCGCTCGCCGACGGCGCGCTGCTGGTTTGGGGCATGCGCGGCAACATTCTGCGCAGCACCGATCACGGCAAAACATGGGCCAGCGTCGCCAGCGGCACCGATCAAGCCTTGACGACGGGCCTCGCCCGCAATGGCGAGATCGTGCTGGCCGGTCTGGGCGGTGCCATCACCCGCAGCAACGACGGTGGCAAAACGTTCGCCAGCACCATTCGTACCGAGCGTCAGGCGCACACTGCGCTGCTGGACGCCAAGGGTTCGATTCTTTCCTTCACGCTCGCCGGCATCGGCGGCGAAATCAAGTAGCAACGAAACACGGCATCCAAGGAGGGCCTCGCATGAATACTTACCTCAATACCATCAATGGTGAGCAAGTCGCCTCGGTGGAAACCTTCGAGTCGATCAACCCCGCCAGCGGCCAGCCCGTCGGTTTGGTCCCGATATCCACCCGCGAACAGGTGAGTGCAGCCGTCGCCGCGGCGCGCGCCGCGCAACCGGCCTGGGCGGCCCGGCCCGATGCCGAGCGCAAGGCGCTGATGATGCAAGTGGCGGAAGTCATCAAAGCCAACGCGCCCTACCTTTCCGAGTGGGTGACGCGCGAACAGGGCAAACCCCTGGGCGGCGTGGGCCCCGATCAAGTGCCCGGCGCGCGCTTCGAACTGTGGGGCTGCGAAGTCTGGACCCAAGTACCCGCCAGCCTCGATCTGCCGGTGGAAGTGGCTTTCGAAGACAACACCCGGCGCGACGAAGTGCATCGCAAGCCTTATGGCGTGGTCGGCGCCATCGCGCCCTGGAACTGGCCGCTTTTGATCGCCATCTGGCAAATCATTCCCTCCATTCGCGCCGGCAACACCGTGGTGATCAAGCCTTCGGAGTACACCTCTATCGGCACCCTGGAACTGGTGCGCTTGATCAGCGCGGTGCTACCCAAAGGTGTGGTCAACACCATCAGCGGCCCCGGCAATGTCGGCTCGTGGCTGGTCTCCGACCCCGGCATCGACAAGATCATGTTCACCGGCTCCGGCCCCACCGGCGCGAAGATCGCCGAAGCCGCGGCCAAGAATCTCACGCCCACCACCATGGAACTGGGCGGCAATGACGCCGCCATCATGTTGCCCGACGCCGACCCCAAGGCCATGGCCATGGGGCTTTTCTGGGGCGCGTTTCTCAACATGGGTCAGACTTGCGCTTGCGCCAAGCGGCTTTATGTGCCGGAGAACCTGTTCGATGACACCGTCGCCGCCCTGAAGGGCCTCGCCGAAGCCATGCCCATGGGTGATGGCATGGCCGAGGGCACGGTGATGGGGCCGATCCAGAACAAGATGCAATATGACAAAGTCGTGTCCCTGGTGGAAAGCGCCAAAGCCCAAGGCGGCACCATCGTCTGCGGCGGCGCGCCCAAAGGGGGCCCCGGCTACTTCTATCCGCTGACCATCGTCACCGGTCTCAAGGATGGCGACCGCCTGGTCGACGAAGAGCAGTTCGGTCCGGTGCTGCCGATCATCAAATACAGCAAAGTCGAAGATGCCATCGCTTCGGCCAACCGCCTCGACGTGGGCCTGGGCGCCTCGGTGTGGTCGAATGACGTCAATCGCGCCAAAGAGGTGGCCAGTCGCATCCAGGCCGGTACGGTATGGATCAACCAGCACGGCATGATCCATCCCATGGTGCCCTTCGGCGGCGTGAAAGGCTCGGGCTACGGCGTGGAGTTCGGCGTCGATGGCTTGAAGGCGGTGACCCAGCCGCAGGTCATCAGCATCAAGAAGTGAGTTTGTGCGCCGAGGCCTTCCGCACCATGCGACGCTTACTGCCCCGTGATCGCGCCGCCGGTGTGA
>CAZFEK010000090.1:0-9983 GCA_964517465.1 uncultured Alcaligenaceae bacterium | reverse complement strand
CCTCGCCCAGGCAAAAGGGGTCCTTCCCGCCCGAATCGCCATGCGGGGGGCGCGAACGCAGCGTTTCGATAGCGCCAGGGTGCAAACCGAGGTTTGCAGGGTTTGCGGTTTGCACCCGGCAAAGGGTGGGAGTTGAATTCCCACCCTTCTGCCGGCGGCGGTCAGGCGATGCGGTAGGCGCGCTGCCTGTCCGCCCCCTTCTCGGTGACGACTTGGTAACCAAGACGCTTCCGGATCATGCCCGAGATCGCGCCACGAACGGTGTGGGCCTGCCAGCCTGTGCCGGCCATCATCTGTGCGATGGTGGCGCCGCCGGGGCGCTTCATTGCGTCGACGATTTCGGCCAGCTTGGTGCCGGGGCGGATGGGGCGCGGGATGGGGTCCAGATTCTGGACCCCATCGGTGGCGTCACGTTTGGTGACGGCATCGGCCTGCCACTTGGCCTCGGCGGCGGTCACGGCGGCCTCGATTTCCGGATCGGGGGCCACGGGCCCCGGCAGCTTGCGCTTGCGGCCGACTGCCGCGAAGCCCGGGTCGGTGGCGTAGTACTCGACGTGATCGGGGTAGTGGAACTTGGTGATCAGCTCGCGGGCGAGCAGCCCCTCGATGACTTTGGCGCGGGCGCCGCCGCGCAGGGTGGGCGGCAGGGGTTCGATGTTCCCATCCGGGCGGCGGGCGGCGGCCTTGAGGATGGCGATCTGGGTATCGGTCAGCTTGGTTTTGGTGGTCATGACGATCTCCTATGGTTGACGGGCGTCGTCATTCGTCGCTGCCGAAGATCGCCAGCAACTCGTCCAGCCCTGCTTCCACCCGCCCGAGGTCGCCGACGTGGCCCCAATGGACGGCATCGGGGTTGCGACCGAAGTGCTCGTTGGCGAGTTGCTGCAGCCGTTCCAACTTGGCTTGGATGGCGGCGGTGCGGGCGAGGTAGGCGTCGAGAGCGGTAGGCTTGGCGTTCATCTTGGGCTCCGGGTGGTGATTGACGACGCCCCCATGAACGCTCTGTTCGATCAGGAAGCCAAGCTCAGCAAACGAAGAATCGCGATCTCTGGCGCCCCGGCTATCCCGGGAGAGGCTCGCCCGCTAAAATGATCGTCATATCAATGAGATTTCCGCCGCCGAGGGAGAAGACATGGCGCCGCGAGGCAAGAAGAAGGCGGCTGATCCGGCTCAGCCCACCGAAACCATCGCCGATTATCGGTTCGACGCGAAGCGCACCAACATCCCGCCTGCGGGTCTCGCGGCCCATGGCAAGCTGGAAGAGCCGCGCCGCATTCGCTACGAATACGACCCGCATCGCCCGCCGGAGCTGCGCTTCGACGGCACCGGGACGGCCGACAAGCTGCCTGAACTTCTGGTCACAGCGCGCCATCGGGCGCTGACCGACGAGGAGGCGCGGCAGCTTGCCGATGCGCTTCGCTCTCATCAGCCCTGGCTGGAATGGGCGGGCAAGCGCGAGAAGCGCGCTTTCGAGGTGGAACCGGTGGCGCTGCACATCCACGAGCGCATTGCCGCCCAGGCCATCGTCAAGGTCGCTGCCCGGCAGGACGTGCAGCGCGACCTGTTCGCCGACCCCAAGCTCAGCTACCGCGAGGCGGTCCAGTTCTACCAGCACGACATGGACTGGGCGAACCGCATGATCCTCGGCGATTCCTTGCAGGTGATGGCCTCCCTCGCCCGGCGCGAGAACCTCGCGGGCCGGGTGCAGATGATCTACATCGATCCGCCCTACGGCATCAAGTTCGCCTCCAACTTCCAACCCGAGGTCGGTAAGCGGAAGGTCGAAGATAAAGAATCTGATCTGACCCGCGAACCGGAGATGGTCAAGGCCTACCGCGACACCTGGACGCTGGGCGTGCACTCGTATCTGGCCTACCTGCGCGACCGGCTGATGGTGGCGAAGGAACTGTTGACCGACAGCGGCAGTATCTTCGTGCAAATCTCGGATGAGAACTTGCATCGGGTACGCGCCGTTATGGATGAGATATTCGGGGCCGAAAATTTCGTTTCCCTTATCACCGTCAAAAAGACTGGCGGCATGGGGGAGGCCCGAATCGACAATATTTCGGACTATCTCATTTGGTATGCCAAAAACATCGATGGCATGAAATACAACCCGCTCTACATTGCCAAGGATCTGAGCGAAGGAACCGGGGCTCGATTCGCGAGAGTGCAATTGCGTGAAGGTTGGTCACGACCGATAACTGAAGCCGAGCAGGAGAAACCGGCCTTGCTCCCAGAAGGTTCTCGCCCGTGGCGGGGGGACCCGCTTGTCTCGGAAACGCCCAGTGAATCCACCACGTTCAGCTTTCAATTGGACGGGCAAACCGTTTCGACGCGAAAAGGCGGATGGAAGACCAACAGCGTTGGTATGAGTCGGCTCAGCAAGGCCGAGCGGCTCCTCAAGACTCGTGAGTTTGCGAATTTCATAAAGTACTTTGAAGATTTTTCAGTAAGCACTGTCGGCAACTTGTGGGCCGATACGATGGGCACCGCCGAGCAAGACAAGGTTTATGTCGTACAGACCACGACAAAGGTCATTCAGCGGTGTTTGCTTATGGCCACCGACCCCGGTGATCTGGTGCTGGACCCGACCTGCGGCTCCGGCACCACGGCCTATGTGGCTGAGCAGTGGGGCCGGCGCTGGATCACAATGGACACCTCCCGCGTGGCGCTAGCCCTGGCCCGCCAGCGGCTGATGACAGCCAAGTTCGACTACTTCGAGTTGCGACCGCTCAACGACGACGACCGGCGGCGTAATCCGACCGGCACCTGGCTGCGCAACGGCGGTATGGAGCCGAAGACCCTCGATTGCGAAACTGTCCCCCACGTGACGTTGAAATCTATCGCGCAGAACACGATGCTCGATGCCATCGTCGCCCGACATCAGCCGCTGCTGGAAGAGAAACTCAAGGCGCTCAATGCAGCCGTCGCCCGAGTTGGCAAGGACGCCCACCAGAAGCTGGCGGCCAAGCTCGCCGCCAAGCAGAAGGCCGAGGGCAAGAAGTCGATTTCCGAAGCCGAGCGCCGCCGCTGGCTGCTGCCGCCAGCCAACCGCGATCCGAAAGTGAAGCTCACGGTCGATGCCGGATTTGCCGGCTGGTACGAGTGGGAAGCGCCCTTCGATACCGATCCTGACTGGCCGCAGGACTTGCAGTCGGCATTGACCGACTACCGCACTGCCTGGCGGACGAAGATGGATGAAGTGAATGCCGCCATCGCCGCCAATGCGGAGAACGAGGAACTCGTCGACAAGCCGCGGGTGAGGAAGAACGTGGTACGCGTTTCCGGCCCGTTCACGATGGAAGCGGTGATGCCCGCCGAGCTGGGGCTCGATGAGGACTCGCCCATCGCAGGCGTAGGTGGCGATCTTGACGGTTTCGATACTGCCGACGCGCCGCAGAACGCCGAGGCCTTCCTCGACAGGATGCTGCGCCTGCTGAAACAAGACGGCGTGCGGTTTCCCGAAAACAAGACCGCGAGCTTCGTTCGCCTCGGACCTTTGGGCGAAGAATTCCTGCATGCCGAGGGCGAATGGATCGACAAGGAGGGGAAAACTCGGGGCGTGGCGATTTCCGTGGGACCGGAGTTCGGGCCCGTTACCGCATGGCAGGTCGAACATGCGCTGACCTATGCAGCACGGCGGCGAGTGTATGAGGACTTGGTGATCGCCGGATTCTCGTTTGATGCAGAGGCGCAGGCACTCATTCAGGACGACCCGAATCCGCAGGTACGCTGCCACCTGGCCCACATCCGTCCGGACGTGAACATGGGTGGCCTGCTCAAGGACACGCCCAATGCCCAACTGTTCACCGTGTTTGGCAGCCCGCGCATGCAGCTGGCCGAAAATGCGGACGGGATGTTTACGGTCACCCTGGAGGGCGTGGACATTTACAACCCGGTGGAGAACACCATCCAGGCGACCAACGTGAGCAAGGTTGCGGCGTGGTTCGTGGACTCGGACTACGACGGGCGCAGCTTCTGCATCACCCAGGCCTTCTTCCCGGATAAGGGCGCCTGGGAGAAACTGGCCAAGGCGTTGAAGGCGGTGGTGGACGAGTCGGCGTTCGAGGCACTGTCGGGCACGGTGTCCCTGCCGTTCGCCGCCGGCACCCACAAGCGGGTGGCAGTGAAGGTGATCGATCCGCGCGGCAACGAGGTGATGCGGGTGATGCGGCTGGACGGGAGCTACTGAAATGGATCGCCGCGAGTTTCGTCGGGAGAAGGCCACGGGCGGCCTGCGGCTTGCGCACTACGAATTCAAGGAGTCGCGCAAGGCGAAGCTGCCCAAGCACATGGAGCACGCTCGCCGAAAGCGCGTGTATGCCACCGATCTGATCGCCGTCGGGCGGGACATCTCCGTGGTGTTTCTGTGGCGCACTGGCGATTGCCTGGAGAAACGCGCCCTCTACGGCTACGCGTTCCGGCAGAAACCGGAAGGACTGGAGCCGCTGCTGCGTATGGACTATCACCCCAGCCACAAGGGCCTGCACGTAAAATTTAACTGTGAGCGACCGGTCGAATACATCAACCGGGATGTGGTTCAGGGCCGGGAGTTCCGCCTCAGCCACCCGCCTCTGGACCCGGATGATGCGCGGGATCGGGCACGCTTCGTGGAAGAGTTCTGCCGGCGCACCGCGGCTTCGCTCGGCCAAGGAGACTTGTTGTGAAATTGGATATCTGCCGGGATTTCGAAGTGCGCGAGACGGCCAAGGGCCTGTTGGTGGTTACGCCTCTGCAATACGAGGACGGCGACCAGGTCGTCGTCTTTGCGGACGTCATCGAGGGCGATGGCTGGCTGGTGCATGACAATGGCGATTCCGCCTTTCGCTTGTCACTCGATCACATCGACATCGAGTCGGAGCGTATCCAGCGCTGGCTGGGCGAGCACGCTTCGCGCGTCGGCTGGAACGAGGCCGACGAGCAGTTCGAGGTGGTTGTTTCCGAGGAGGCGCAATTGGTGCCGGCAGCATTCAAGGTCGCCCAGGCGGCCCTGCAGATGCAGAGCTTCTCCGCTTTGCGAACGACGCGCTCAGAATCGTCTTTCAAGGCCGAGGTCATCGAGTTGCTCAAAGGCATCCAGCAAGAGACAGGGGTCGAGGCTGATTATGACGTGGCGGTAGACAGCCGAGGCTTGCTGGCGGCCGATTGCCTGTTCCGCCCCAAGGACCAGGCCCTCGCATTCTTTATCGCAACATCGAAAGAGCGACTGCTGGAGGCCGAACTGACCTATCTGGCGCTTAAGCAGGAAAAGCGCTCCACTCGCGTGATCGCCGTCGTGGAGGGCATCGCCTCCGTCGGACAAAAGCAGTACGGGCGGGCGGAATTCTTCACTTCCAAGGTGTTCCCGTTCCGGGACTTCGAGGAATCCTTCCGCGGTTGGGTGCAAGAGGCGGCAACTGGTGCTGTGCATTAGAGGGCTCATGACGGCACACTTTCACGTTTTTTCTGTTCCCCCAGCGGTTTCGACCCTGGGCGCGGGGCCGGGTTGATCGCGGCCCCTGTTCTATTCCGTCTGCACCGAAGCCAATGACCAGAAAGAAAAAGACGCTCACCCAGGACCAGCAGGAAATTCCGATCCAGCCTGTCGCCAGGCCGATCCTGTGCAATCCCTTCGAGGAACCGACCCGCCACTGGGTGTATGACACGCAGACCGGCGAGGCCCGCGAGGAGAACGGACGTCGCCCGGCATCGTACTGGTTCAAGACCCAGCGCACCGGCTCGGCGCAGATGTCGCTGCTCGCCGAAGAGGAGCGGGACGACCTGCCGATGGTGAATCTGCTGCGCGAGGACGTGCGGCGCTGGCGCGAGGCGAATTACCAGAATGCGACACCGGTGACCCGGCAGCTGTTGGCGCACTGGTCCCGATCCGACCGCACGCGGCGACTGTTCTTCTGCCAGCGTGAGGCCGTCGAAACGGTCATCTACCTCAACGAAATTCTCGCCTCGGGCAAGGTGGGTTTTCGGGCCAAAGCGAAGCTCTCGCTGGAGGACTACCGGACCCTGATGGCGGGTGGCAAGCCCTCCTTCGTCTTCGAGAAGGCGCCAAAAGTCTTCCCGACCTTGGCGGACCAGCCCAACGAGGACGGCCTTTCCGCCCTTGCCCGCTACGGATGCAAGATGGCCACCGGCAGCGGCAAGACCGTTGTCATGTCAATGCTCATCGCCTGGGCCTTCTGCAACCGGGGTCGCAATCCGGCTGACGACCGTTTCCCGAATGCGACATTGGTAGTGTGCCCGAACCTCACCATCTTCGAGCGCCTGCAGGTGCTGCGCACGGATATTGAGGATAACTACTACCTGAACTTCGATATTGTTCCCTCGCAGCTGATGCCCGAGTTGCAGAAGGGCAAGGTGCTGATCACCAACTGGCACAAGTTCGCGCCGGAGAGCCCGCACGCCGAGAGCGGCAAGAGCTACGTCGTGGTGAACAAGGGCGAGGAGAGTCCGGACGCCTTCGCCCGCCGTGTGCTGGGCGATCTGTACGACCGGGCGCCGATCATGGTGCTCAACGATGAGGCCCATCATGCCTACCGGCCGAAGCCGGTGGAAGGCGGCGAGAAGCTCTCGGCCGAGGAGAAGGCCGAGCGCGAGGAGGCGACGGTCTGGGTGTCGGGCCTGGACCGGATCAACGCCGCTTGCGGCGTGAAGTTCGTGGTGGACCTCTCGGCTACGCCGTTCTACCTGGCCGGCAGCGGGTACATCGAGGGCTCCCCGTTCCCCTGGCTGGTCTCCGATTTCGGTCTGGTGGATGCCATCGAATCCGGCATCGTCAAGATTCCCCGCCTGCCGGTTTCTGATACCACGGGCCGGCCTGAGCCGAAGTTCTTCCGTCTGTGGCAGTCCATCGTTTCGAATCTCCAGCCCGGCGAGAAGCTGCCCGGCGGCAAGCCGAAGCCCGAAGTGGTATGGCGCGAGGCGCAGGACGCGCTGACTACGCTGGCCAGCCAGTGGAAGGAACGCGCGAGTTACCTGCAGGAGGCCAAGCCGGGGCAGGAGCAGGTGCCGCCGGTAATGATCATTGTCGCCGACAACACCAACATCGCCGAACTGTTCTACAAGAACATCTCCGGCGAGGAGTCGGTGGAAGTCGTCGACGAAGCAAATGAGGAGGATGACGAGGAACAGGTGTCGTCCAAGAAGAAAAAGAAGGCCAAGACCAAGACGGTATTCGGCACCGGCCAGTTGTTCCCCGACCTGTTCTCGAACCGTGAGGGCTTCCGGCCGACGCTGCGCATCGACTCCAGGCTTCTGTCGGAAGCCGAATCGGACGATGCCAAGGCTTCGCGCAAGGAAGCGGCCGAGGCTTTGCGCCACATCATCGACACGGTGGGCAAGCCGGGCAAGCCTGGCGAGCAGGTGCGCTGCGTGGTGTCGGTGCAGATGCTGACGGAAGGGTGGGATGCGAACAACGTCACCCACATCCTCGGCCTGCGCGCCTTCGAAAGCCAGTTGCTCTGCGAGCAGGTGGTCGGCCGAGGCCTGCGCCGGATGGACTACACGGTCGATCCGGAAACGGGGCTGCTCACCGAGGAGTACGTCGACATCTATGGCGTGCCTTTCTCGGTGATCCCGTTCCGCGGGCGGTCGAGCACATCGAAGGCGCCGGAGGACAAGCCGAAGAACCACGTGCGATCCGAGGATGCGCGCAGGCACCATGAAATCCGCTTCCCGATCGTCGAGGGCTATGCTTTCGCGTTGCGCAAGAACGTGGTGCGGGCGAATGTCGATGCCATTGAGAAGCTGGTGCTGGCGCCCGACAACACGCCTACCGCCGTTTTCGTAAAACCCCAGGTCGGCTACCAGATTGGCAACCCCTCGGTGGCCGGCGGGTTTAGTACGGCGACACAGGATCGCGAGGCCTATTACGCGAGCACCCACCTGCAGACGATCAAGTTCGAGATCGCCCGGCTGGTGGTCGGCGCGCTGACCCAGGGCATCGAGGGTGCGACGCCGAAACTGCGCCTGCAGGGGCGCCACCTGTTGTTCCCGCAGGTTTTCCGGATCGTCGACGAGTACGTCACCAAGAAGGTCGATTTCCGGGGTTGCGATCCCTGTGAGCTGGGATTGGAAACCTACGTGCGGCGGATCGTCGAACGGCTCGTGTCGGCCATCGAACCTGATACTGAAGGCGGCGAACCGCCGCTGATGCCGCGCCTGAATCGCTACAAGCCCATCGGTACGACTGGCGAGGTGAACTTCAAGACCACGCGGCCCTGCGTGCCGACGACCCGCAGCCACATCAATCAGGTGGTGGCGGACACCAATTCATGGGAGCAGGCGGCGGTCTTCCGGCTGGAGCAGGCCAAGGACCTTGTCGCCTTCTACGCACGCAACGACCACCTCGAACTGTCGATTCCCTACGAGTACCTCGGAATCGCCCATTCGTATTTTCCCGACTTCGTCGTGCAGCTCACCAACGGCTCGACGCTGCTGTTGGAGATCAAGGGCGAGGAACGGGAGAAGGATCGCGCCAAGCATCAGGCGGCGCGGCGCTGGGTGAGCGCCGTCAATCATTGGGGGCAGTTGGGGCGGTGGTCCTTCCTCGTCTGTCGCGACCCGCAGCAGCTTGGCACGAAGCTCAAGGAAGCGCTCGACGGCTATGACCATGAGAAGGAGTTGCTCGTGAATGAGATTCAGATCGACGCCGAACGCGAGCTGCAAATGCTACGGGAGCAAGGCTGGACTCAGGCCGATTTCGCCCGGGCACTGCGTGAACTGCTGGAACAAGTACCCGGGAGCCAAGAGCCAACATGACGCTTCGCGTCGTCCTTGACACCAATCAGATCGTCAGCGCTGGCACTGGCTGGCTCGATCATGGCCAGCCTGCGCCAGACCCGAATCTGTGTCGCAGAATCGTGATCGCCGTTGCGGAATCCCACACGGGCCTGTACTGCGGGAAGATCATGGGCGAGTACATCGAAAAGCTGCTCGACTTGAAGCATCCGCCGGTGCGTGTCCAGAAAATGATGACGTACTTGATGGGAGCGTTTGCGCAGGTGCACGTCACGACAAAGAATGCGCCGCATCCGCCATCGGATGGGGACGATGAGATTTTCGTGCTGTGCGCCCTGGACGGTGAGGCCGACTACTTGGTGTCGGAGGATCATGCGTTGCTGGCATTGAAACCGCATTATTCGAATTTCATCATTGGGCGCAGTGCGGAGGTTGGGACGGCACTGGGTATCTGAGCCACTTGTACGGCGTTGATCGTGGACACTCTTCGCGTTGACATCTGCTATCGCCCGTTGCGCGTCGGCTGGGTAATCCACTCGGGCGACACTGACGCATTTCGCCAGGCGGCGAAGTTCTCCCATACGCTTTGGGGCGGGCGCTTCAATCCGATCCTTATGGCGGATCGCGAAGACGAGGCTCGACGGCTGATTGATCTGTTTCGCGTTGACTTGCTCCTGCCGATCGGGACCGCTGACGAGGTAAAGGCCTTCCCCGAGAAATTTCCCCACATCATCAACCCGTTCTTTCACGATTCAATCTTCATTGGCGGGGAAAAAGAACAGAAGCGTGCCCAATTGCTCGATATCCACAATGCTCTGGCGCACCTGCGTGACAAGCCCGAATGGAAAGCGATCAACGACCGTGGCTTCCGAATCTACAACTGGCAAGCCGATGATCCGCTGGCCGATGTGTTTCTTACGCAGGTCGGCAGCTATCCGAGCGCAGACGAGATCGGCATTGATTACCGGGAAATGTTGACGCAAGGATTCGAGACAACGGAGTTCGGCCTCGAACCTGTATCGCCAATCCCGGTAGACATCTTGGACCATCCGAGCATCACCTACCTTTCACGCCACGCGCTCGAGCGCCACTATGGTGTTCAGGCCGGATGGGACAGTCCTGGATTCTTCGTCGGCGATGTCACCAACCTTGATGATCTGGTATGCCATTGGAACCTCCGGGCAGCTGATATCGTGTTGCCGGCTCCCTGATTCCGCACAAATCTGGCGTCGTTAAACGGCGTCGTC
>CAZFEK010000089.1:0-10018 GCA_964517465.1 uncultured Alcaligenaceae bacterium | reverse complement strand
ACCTTGAGCCGGTAGCGGTTGCCGGGGCGCAGGTCGATGATGCCGAGGCGGTCGAGCTGGGTCAGGGCCCTGACCAGTTCCGCTTCGCTGAAGCGATAGGTGGCGAGGATTTCCTCGGCCGGCATCTGGCTGACAACGCAGATGGCGACGATCAGCAACTTGCGGTCGGCGACCACCGCCTTTTCCTGCGCTAACGTCAGTTCGAGCAGCAGCGGTTGGGTGTCGGCCACGCGCCGTGCGAGTTCGGCAAAATCCAGGTTGAGGATGCGGCAGATTTCGTCGATGCGCGACAGCGGCATGTCGCCGCTTTTCGAGAACATGCGCTTGACGCTCGATTCGGCCATGCCGAGCCGCTCGGCAAGCAGTGCGTAGGTGATGCGGGCGGTCTTCAGCTCGGTCTTGAGCAGGGTGATCAGATCGGCCGTGGTGCTCACTGCGTTCTCCCCAAGGACATTGAGTATCGCCAGACAATACTACAAGCGCCGTCGAAAGGCACGTCGGCGCTTCTCCTTGTACCTCGAAAGCAGTGAGTCGATGATGAGTCCGTCGTCACACATCACACCAAGGAGACAACTCATGGAAAACGCTTCTTCGAACCCGAGCATCATCCGCATCGTGCAGCGCGATACCCGTGCCTGGCGCATGCAGGTCTGGATTTCTTTCATCCTCTCGCTCGTCGTCTGCGGCTCGGGTTTGGCCTGGCTGCCGGGCGCCGATCTCGACCGCGCCTTCATGGTCATGGGTTACGTGTTCTGCCTGTCGACGGCCTTCGCGCTTGCCAAGTTCGTGCGCGACAACGTCGACAAGCAGTCCGATACGCCACTGTGGTCGCTGGTGGTCTGGGGTGGCTTTGCGCTGGCGATGGCGCTGACCGGCTGGGGCCTCTTCCGCATGGACATCAACCCGACCTGGAAGGCCTACCTGGTAGTGAGCTGGTTCTACCTGATCTCCTCGGCCTTCACGCTGGCGAAGACGCTGCGTGACGCCTATGAAGCGGATCGCGCCGAACGTCGCCTGGCGCGCCACGAAGCGCAGTAAGCCACTTCCACCCGGAGACGATCATGTTCAGGAACACTCCCCTTACTTCCCGGCGCGCCTTTTTGCAAAAACTGGCATTCGCCCCGGCGGCGCTGGCCTGCCCGGTGATTGCCCGCGCTCACGGCAGCGCTGCGGACGCAAGCGCCGCATCCAGCCTGTCGCTGTCCCTGCCGGTGGCCGTGCTGCTCTCCGCGCCGGTCGCCTTCCTGGTCGCCGGTACGGTGCTGACGGTCACCGCGATCGAGGCTTCGACCGCCGGCACGGTCTGGGTGGTGCGTCGAACCTCCGACGGCGTGACCGCTTCGCTGCGCGTTTCCAGCGAATTGGCTGCCGCGTCGGTAGTGGCGGTGGGCAGCACCCTGGCAGTGACCGCCATCGCCGCCGGCTGGTTGTTGTCGCTGGCAGGCGAGGTGATCTGTCTGGTGCCGAGCGCCATCGGCGAGTCGCTGCTCTACAACGAACGGGTGCGGTGATGCATGCGCCGCTTTGTCGCTGGCTGTTCGCCCTAGGCTGGGGCGTCATCCTGGCGTTGAACGCGGCGGTCGCCACGGCGGGGCAGAACTGCGAGGCGAGGCGCCCGACGGTCGAGTCGCTGGCGCGCGATCTGGAACTTGCGGCCAGCGTGGCCGAGCAGCTCGACGCGATGGCGGAGCGGGAGGGCACGCGCGTGGCGCTGATCGCCCGGGCCGGGCAGAACCTCTCCGAATACGGCCTGCGCTGGTCGCATCTGGGTTTCGCTTATCGCGACGCCGAGGCACTGGAAGGGCGCGGCGCCTGGCGTGTGGTGCATAAGCTGAATCATTGCGGCAGCGACCGCAGCGCCATCTACCGGCAGGGGCTGGCTGAATTCTTCGGCGACGGGCTCTACCTGCACGAAGCCGGCGTGCAGCCGTTTTCACCGGCGCTGCAGGCGAAGCTCCTGCCGCTGCTCAAAGACGACCGGCGACTGGCCATGTTGCACGAGCCGCGCTACAACATGCTCGCCTACCCGTGGTCCGGCCCCTACCAGCAAAGCAACCAGTGGGCGCTCGAAACGCTGGCCATGCTGGTCGAACCGAACATCCGCACGCGGCAACAGGCCCGCGCCTGGCTGCGCGCCTTGGACTACCGGCCGCAGACGATTTACGTATCAGCTTTGAAGCGGCTGGGCGCCCGTGTCGCCACCGCGCACATCAGCTTCGACGACCATCCCTTCGACCAGCGCCTGGCCGGGCGAATCGAGACGGTTACCGTTGAATCGATTTTCGCCTGGCTGCCGCGCGCCGGTCTTGGCAGCGCGGCAATCACCCTGCGCCCGCAGCCGCTAGGCGGGACGCGCAAGCCCGGCAACGGCCGGCCGCTGCACACCGAGGTCGATCTGCGCCAGCGCGCCGGCTCTGCCGTAGAAGTTCACGGGCAAGCGGTCGCCAAGCGCATCGGCAACCCACGCCGACCGCTGCAGGCAGACGAGAAGCTCGAGGAACGCATGAGTGCGCAGCGTGCGGAAATCGGCAGTGATCGCGGCTTGGTGCGTTCCTTCTTCAAACATTCACGTGTCGCCTAGATTACTGACTTATGAGTAAGGCCCAGTGCATCTCATCAGGAAGATTGCGGACAATAACGACGGCCATAGCCTCACCCTATAGAATAGGTGACAGTGATTACATTGTTACGTTGTGCAATCTCTGTCGCAAGCGGCACGATCGCGAAATGGCCGACTTCCCCACCGCGTCGCTCGCTTCGCACAAGAAAGGCGTAGCGAACCGTCCTGCCGCCGAGTCATGCGCTGCGCATCGTGAGGTGTGCAGTGCAGCTTCGACAGGGGACACCGGCAGGCCGGCCATGGCGCCGCGAATCCTTGCTGCGGCATGCCGACGGCGTGCCCCAAGGCGCAAGGCAACAGAACGCGCGGCGCCAGGCGCGAGGGCTCAGAATGTTTTGGTAAGAGTGCTTTCTTTGCCGCACTCCACTGCCGGCTAGCGACTCCCCCCCGCATCCACCACCGCCAGCGCCGTCATGTTGACGATGCGGCGCACGGTGGCGGTGGGGGTGAGGATGTGCACCGCCTTGGCCGCCCCCAGGAGTATGGGCCCCAGGGTGACGCCGTCGCCCGCGGCTTGCTTCAGGAGGTTGAAGGAGATGTTGGCGGCGTCGAGCGTGGGCATGATCAGGAGATTTGCTTCACCTTTGAGGCGCGAGTTCGGGAACGAGGCCGTACGCACGCTTTCCGAGAGCGCGGCGTCGCCGTGCATTTCGCCGTCGACTTCGAGTTCAGGAGCACGCTCGTTCAAGAGCGCCAGGGTGTCTTGCATCTTGCGCGCCGAGGCGTCGTCGTAGCTGCCGAAACTGGAGTGCGACAAGAGCGCGAGCTTGGGCGTAATGCCGAAGCGGCGGATTTCCTCGGCGGCGAGCAGGGCGATTTCCGCGAGCTGCTCGGCGCTCGGGTCGACGTTGACATAGGTGTCGGTGATGAACACCGTGCGCTTGGGCAGCACCAGCGCATTCATGGCGGCGTATTCGCGCACGCCGGGGCGCAGTCCGATCACCTGATCGACGTAATGCAGGTGCAGGGCATAGGTGCCGAAAGTGCCGCAGAGCATGCCGTCGGCGTCGCCGCGATGAATCATCATGGCGCCGATCAGGGTGTGCCGGCGGCGCATTTCGATTTTGGCGTATTGCACCGAAACACCGCGCCTTTGGGTGAGCTGGTAGTAGTCGTTCCAGTAGTCGCGATAGCGCGGATCGTATTCCGGGTTGACGATTTCGCAATCGCTGCCGGGTTTGAGTCGCAGGCCCAGGCGCTCGATATTGCGTTCGAGCACGGCCGGGCGGCCGACCAGGATGGGCCGTGCCAGGCCCTCGTCGACCACCACTTGTACGGCGCGCAAGACGCGCTCGTCTTCGCCTTCGGCGTAAACGATGCGCTTGGGCGCTTTTTTCGCCGCGGTGAACACCGGCTTCATCAAGAGGCCCGAGTGATACACGAATTGCGTGAGCTGTTCGCGGTAGGTATTGAAATCGGTGATCGGCCGGGTGGCGACACCCGAATCCATGGCGGCTTGCGCGACCGCCGGCGCGATCTTGACGATGAGGCGCGGATCGAAGGGTTTGGGAATGAGGTATTCCGGCCCGAAGCTGCCCCCCTCGCTGCCATAGGCCGAGACCACGATATCCGACTGTTCCGCGCGCGCCAGCTCGGCGATGGCGCGCACGGCGGCGAGTTTCATCTCGTGCGTGACGCTGGTCGCGCCCACATCCAGAGCGCCGCGAAAAATGAAAGGAAAGCACAAGACGTTGTTGACCTGATTGGGGTAATCCGAACGCCCCGTGGCGATGATGGCATCGGGCCGCGCCGCTTTGGCGAGGTCAGGGAGGATTTCCGGTTCGGGGTTGGCCAAGGCCAGGATCAAGGGCTTGTCTTTCATGCCGGCGAGCCATTCGGGCTTCAACACCTTGCCCGCCGAGAGGCCCAGGAACACGTCGGCCCCGGGCAGAATTTCGGCCAGGGTGCGCGCGGTGGTGTCCTGGGCGTATCGGGCCTTGTTTTCGTCCATTTCTTCTACCCGGCCCTGGTAGACCACACCCTTGATGTCGGACACCCAGATGTGTTCGCGCTTGACGCCGAGGCTCACCAAGAGGTCGAGGCAGGCGAGTGCCGCGGCACCGGCGCCCGAAACCACCAGCTTGATGGCGCCGATGTCTTTGCCCACGACGGAAAGCCCATTCAAGACCGCCGCGCCGACGATGATGGCGGTGCCGTGCTGGTCGTCGTGGAAAACGGGAATCTTCATGCGTTCCCGCAGTTTCTTTTCGATGTAGAAACACTCCGGCGCCTTGATGTCTTCGAGGTTGATGCCGCCGAAAGTGGGTTCCAGCGCGGCGATCATGTCGATCAACTTGTCCGGGTCGAGTTCGGCGATTTCGATGTCGAAGACGTCGATGCCGGCGAACTTCTTGAACAGCACCCCTTTGCCTTCCATCACCGGCTTGGCCGCCAAGGGGCCGATCGGCCCCAGGCCCAGCACCGCGGTGCCATTGGTGACCACGCCGATGAGGTTGGCGCGCGCGGTGAGCGTGGAAGCTTCGCGCGGATCGCGCACGATCTCTTCGCAGGCCGCCGCCACACCGGGCGAATAGGCCAGTGCCAAGTCGCGCTGGTTGACGAGCTGCTTGGTGGGTTGCACCGAAATCTTGCCCGGGGTGGGCAGGCGGTGGTATTCGAGGGCGGCGGCGCGAATGTCTTGATCCATGGCGGTTATGGGGCTTTTGCGGTAGCTTGGTGCCGACTATAGCAGAGCGAGTTGGGGTCGTCGTACGTAATCACCGCAAGTGCGCGAGCACTTCGCGTACCCCGGCTTGCAGGGCCTGCGCGCTGAACTGGTGCGTTGCCCGCGAGCTTCCTGCCGCAGAGATCTTTGCCCAAAGACCATCGTTTTGTTGCAAGGAAAGGCATGACTCGGCGAAAGCTTGCGGCGTGGCGCCGGTGAGCAACTCCACCCCCGGAGACCAGCCCAGTTGTGCGGCCAGGAGTGGCGTTGCTACCACGGGCAAGCCGTGTCCGGCCGCCTCGATCACTTTGAGCGGTATGCCGGCGGCGAAGCGGGTGGGGGCGACAAAGACGCGGGCAGCGTCAAAAAGCGTCGCGATGTCGGAAACTGGACCCAGCACTTCAATGCCGGGGCCGCGCAGCGATTGCACCAAGGGCGAACTGTCCGTTCCCCAGCCGGCGATGCGCAAAGCGACTCCGGCCGAACCCAAGAGCGGCCAAACCCGCTCCATAAAAAACCCCAAGGCATCGGCATTGGGCTCGAGGTCGTCGTTGATGGCTCCAAGAAACAGCAAGCCATTTCGTTGTCCCACGGGGGAGGGCATGCCTTGCACGGATACCGCAGCGGCGATGAGCACGGTTGGAGCGCGGGCATGGCGGAGGTAGAAATCGCGCTCTTCCGCAGAGACGGCGACCACCACTTGGGCGTACCCCGCCAAGCGGGCTTCGAAGGCGGTGTACTTTTCCGCTTCGAAAGGATCGATGTCTTCGCCGCGCACTTGTTTGGCGCGCAAGTTGCGTCGAAACTCCAGCGCCTCGGTGTCATAGATCACGGGCGGGAGGGGCTGGCCTGGCATTCGTTCACGCAAGGCGACCACCGGTGCCATGTTGTGCTTGCGACAGACCCAAAGCGCGTCGTAGCGCTTGGCTTCTTGTGCCAAATGCGTGAGCAGGCCGCGCGGGCCCAGCGCTTCGAGCAGTTGCGTGCCGGCGGGAAGCAGTGCCTCAGCCTCTTCTTCGTTGGCTGCGCGCAAGCCTTGGGTCGCATACAGCGTTACCGAGTGGCCTTCAGCGAGCAAGGCTTCCAGTACTGACCGCGCGCGTGGAAGCCCCGCGCCAAATCGCGCCAGAGGCGGAAAATCTTCGACGAAGAGGATGCGCAAGATCTAATGCTCGGCGAGCCAATGCCCGGACTTACCGCCTTCCTTTTCCAACAGCCGCAACTCCACCACTTGCATACCGCGATCCACGGCCTTGCACATGTCGTAAATCGTCAAGAGCCCGACGCTGGCGGCGGTGAGGGCCTCCATCTCCACGCCGGTGCGGCCGATCGTCTCGGCGCTCACCTCGATGCGAACTTCTGCCGCCGCGCGATCGATGGCGAAATCGACGGTGATGCGCGTCAGCGGCAGCGGGTGGCACAATGGGATGAGTTCGGCGGTGCGTTTCGCTCCTTGGATCGCGGCCAAGCGAGCCACGCCTAGCACGTCGCCCTTTTGGGCGTCGCCGGCCTCGATCATGGCCAAGGTGGCGGGCTTCATGCGGATGCGCCCGGTTGCGCGGGCCTTGCGGTGGGTCTCGGACTTGGCCCCCACGTCAACCATATGTGCCTGCCCAGAGGCGTCGAAATGGGTAAAATGTAAATCTTTGTCAGGCATGAGCCGGCGATTGAACTCAAGAATGCGACGGGCAATCATAGCACCATGCTGAAACACCGGTTCTTCACCCTGCTTTTTTCGGCAGCCCTGGGCGCGTCCAGCTTTGGTGTTGCGGCCCAATCCATTACCGCCTCGTCTTTGCCCGACCTGGGCGACGTTTCCCAGGCGGTGTTATCTCCCGCGCAGGAGCGCAAACTGGGAGATTCCGCCCTGCTCGAACTGCGCGCTTCCGGGATGTATTTGAACGACCCGGAGATCAATGCCTATCTCAACGAATTGGGCCAACGGCTCGCTTCCTCCTTGCCCGGAGTCAAGCGCGAGTTCGAGTTCTTTGCCGTCAACGATTTCGCCGTGAACGCCTTTGCCTTGCCCGGCGGCTATATCGGCGTAAACGCCGGTTTACTGTTGTTGGCGCAATCGGAATCGGAATTGGCGAGCGTACTGGCGCATGAAATCAGCCATGTCAGCCAGAATCACATTGCGCGCATGTTCGATTCGCAGAGCAAAGCCGGACTGGTGTCCATGGCCGCGCTGGCTCTGGCTATTCTGGCCGCGCGTTCCAATCCGGACCTCGCGCAGGGGCTGGCCATGGCCTCGCAGGCTGGCCTGATGCAGGCGCAGCTCGATTACACCCGCGAACACGAGCGCGAGGCCGACCGCATCGGCTTGCAGGTGCTGGAAGCGGCGGGCTTCGACGCTCGCGCCATGGCAACGTTCATGGAACGCTTGCAGCGCGCCACCCGAGCCAACGACACGGGCAAGGTACCGGGTTACCTTCGCACGCACCCGATCACCACGGAGCGCATTGCCGAGGCGCTCGACCGGGCGCAAAGCAAGCCCTATCGCCAACTGAAAGACAGCATCGAGTTCCATTTCGTGCGCGCCCTGGCGCGCAGCTATCAGGGCGAAGATCGCGCCGCCGTGACACATTTCGAAGTGGCGCTGAAAGAGCGCAAGTTCAACCACGAAGGCGCGACACGCTACGGTCTGGTGGCGGCCTTGCTGCGCGCCAAGGACTATGCCCGTGCCGAGCGCGAGTTGGTCGTCCTCGAACAAGCTCATCCGCGGCATCCGATGATCGAGGCACTGGCCGGCCAGCTGCTGTTGCAGGCGGGCAAAGTGAAGCCTGCGATCGTGCGCTATCAAAGCGCGCTCAAGAGTTTTCCCAGCCATCTGCAACTGGTGTACGACTATCCCGAAGCCTTGCTCCGCGACGGAAAACCCAAGCCGGCGGTCGATTTCGTGGTCGAGCAATTGCAGCGCTATCCGCGCGACGGACACCTGCACCAGCTCGCGGCGCGGGCCTATGCGGCGCTGGACAAACGCGCCCTGCAGCATCGGCACCAAGGCGAGTTTTATGCCTGGCAGGGCAATCTCAAGGGGGCCGTGGAGCAAATGGAACTGGCGCTCAACAGCAATGATGGCGACTTCTATCTTCTGTCGGTGGTGGGGGCGCGATTGCGCACCCTGAAGGCGGATTTTGAAGAACAAACGCGGGCCAAGAAAGCAGGTTGAATTTGCGCAGGGTGACCGCGGGGGCTTCGCCGGACGTATGGGCTGGCGGTCCCGCAGGGTCGCACAAGGGGGTGAGTCTCGATGAATAACCGGATCTGGAGCCGCTTGCTTGCGGCTGTGCTGCTGTTAGCGATCACTGCGGGCGCTTATTTCTTTTGGCAAAAGAGGAGCGCCGAGAAGGCCAAGCCGCAGTATCGCACTGCAGCGGTGGATAGCGGCAGCATCGTCCAGCGCATCAACGCCAACGGCACCCTCAATCCGGTGACCGTGGTGAATGTCGGCACGCAGATTTCGGGAACCGTATTGCGGCTGCACACCGACTTCAATCAGCCGGTCAAGGCCGGCCAGATTCTCGCCGAGCTCGACCCAGTTCTCCTGAAGGCCCAGATCCAGCAAACCGAAGCCAATGCGCGCAATGCCGACGCAGCCCTGGCACTGGCCGAGAGCACGCTCAAGCGCAACCGCGAGTTGGTTGAGAAAGGTTTTGTCTCGGCGGCGGTGCTCGATCAGTCCGCCAAGGAGGTGGAAAGCGCGCGGGCGCAGATCGCGGTGTACCAGGCCCAGCTCAAGCGCGATCAGGCGAATCTGGGGTATAGCGTCATTCGATCGCCCATCTCCGGGGTGGTGATCAACCGTTCTATCGACGTGGGACAAACCGTTGCGGCGAGTTTCCAAACCCCAACCCTGTTCCAGATCGCCCGCGATTTGGAACAGATGCAAATCGATACCAGCGTAGCCGAGGCCGACATCGGCGCGCTCAAGGAAGGCCAGCCGGTGCGGTTCAACGTCGATGCTTTTCCCGATCGCGAGTTCACCGGGCGGGTGCGCCAGATCCGGATCAACCCGACCACCCAGCAAAACGTGGTTACCTACAACGTGGTGATCGCAGTCAAGAACGACACGGGGCTTTTGTTGCCGGGAATGACGGCGCACGTCAACGTAGTGGTCAACCGCAAGGATGACGTTTTGCGCGTGCCCGCCGTGGCCTTGCGTTTCCGGCCCAGCGACGAGCCCAAGCCAGTCCGTGGCGACGAAGGCGGGGAAGTGAGGCGCGGCCCGCCGGCGGGCGCCGGCAATGCCGGGCGCGTCAACGCCGGGGGCGGTATGCGGGCGGCGGCTACGCGGGGGGCCAGGGTGTACCGTTTGGGCGAGGATGGCAAGCCGCAACCGGTGGAAGTGAAAACCGGCATCACCGACAACCGATACATCGAGCTGGTGGGCGAAGAGCTCAAGCCGGGAGACCAGGTGATCTTGCGCGAACTGGGCAAGAGCGCAACGCCGGATACGGGCAATTTCCGCATGCGACTGTTCTGAGAGGCCATGAAACTGACTGCCGCGCTGAGCGGGAACGATGGGTTAGGCGAGGGTCCGTGCCGAACAAGGAGGGCCGCTCAGATCGACAGCGACGCCTGCGGCCCCGTCCGCCTTTGCGACATCAAGCTTGCGGCACACTTCTCGATGCCCGCCGCTTCGGGCAGCCGCAGGCACGAGCGGCAGGAAATAGCAGCATGAGCGCGCCCGCCGGGCCGCCCCAAGGGCGCGCAAGCCAGGCACCGGAGCG
>CAZFEK010000088.1:0-10199 GCA_964517465.1 uncultured Alcaligenaceae bacterium | reverse complement strand
TACAAGGCGACGGTGAAGAAGGTGGCCGACACCCAGGCGATCATCGACTCCGTGGTGGCCTACATCACTTCGGTGAATTACAAGGACTTCCCGGATGTGGTGGCAATGGTGGAAGACGCCTTCGACCAGTTGGGCAAGACCAAGGGCTTGAAGGAGAAACACGAAGCCTTTGCCGCCAAGAAGGATTGGGAACAGGC
Organism: uncultured Alcaligenaceae bacterium; assembly: GCA_964517465.1. Lineage (GTDB taxonomy): Bacteria > Pseudomonadota > Gammaproteobacteria > Burkholderiales > Casimicrobiaceae > JACPUX01. The sequence goes on along the minus strand of CAZFEK010000088.1, from coordinate 10,002 downwards.
CAACCTCTGGGCCGAGCAGATCTGGCAATACCAGGTCAAGACCGCGGACCTGGGGCTCCGCGCCAAGACCTATCTGGAGCAAAATGGCGCCAAGAAAGTGAAGTAAGCGCCTGAAAGCATCCAGGCGACGGGGAGCATGGCGACGTGCTCCCCGTTTTTGCACCCATCAAATGGAGTTTCCCATGAAGACACTGAGCTTCTCTTTGGCGCTGGCGAGTCTCGCTTGCGCCGGCCCCGCCCTGGCGCTCGACGGCGCCAAGCTCTACCTGGAAAAGACCTGCGTCGCCTGCCACGGCAAGGAAGGCAAGAAACCGCTCACGCCGGAATATCCCAAGCTTGCGGGTCAAAACGCCAAGTACGCCCAGAAGCAGATGCAGGACATCAAAAGCGGCGCGCGGGCCAACGGCAACAGCGCGGCCATGAAAGGCGTCATGCATCTGGTGAGCGACGAGGAAATCGCGGCCCTGGCCGACTACCTCTCCAAACTCAAGTAGCCCTCGGCTTCGCCTGTGGAACACCGGCCGCGGCTCGCGGCCGGTGGCATTTGACGCCTGTCAAAACCCCACTGGCCGCTCGCCGCGATAATTGACCCCAGTGCTCGTCCAATTCTTGTGGAGTTCGCCATGCTGAGAGTTTTGCTTGCGGCCGTTCTGGGCCTCGCCACCACCGCCACGCTGGCGGCCGATCCGCGCCAGGCGCCCAAGGCCGCGGGCATCGAGTCCAAGGACTACCAGTGGGCCAAGATGGAAGGGGAACTCAAGGAAGCGCTGGCCAAGACGGGCGACGTCAAGCGCGGCGAAGAGACTTACGAAATCTGCGGCGCCTGCCATCTGCCCAGCGGCGCCGGTCGCCCCGATGGGACCTTTCCGCAGTTGGCCGGCCAGCACACCACGGTGCTTATCAAGCAGATGGCCGACATTCGCATGGGCCTGCGCGACAACCCCACCATGTACCCCTTCGCGAAAGAAATGACCGACCCGCGGGATCTCGCCGACACCGCGGCCTACATTCAGAGCCTGTGTATCCCGGCTGACCACGGCAAATACGAAGGCGCGGACGGCGCCAAGCAAGTGGCCGTGGGCAAGGAGCTTTATGAAAAGCAGTGCCTGGAGTGCCACGGCAAAAACGGTGAGGGCGTGAAGGACAAGTTCTATCCCGTCATCGCCGGCCAGCACTACAAATACCTCCTGCGCCAGATGACCGAAATCCGCGACGGGCACCGCCGCAACGCCAACCCCGACATGGTGAAGGTGATCAAGCCCTACACCAACGAGCAGTTGGTGGCGATTTCGGCCTACCAGGCGAGCTTGTCCATGCCCGGCGCGATGTGCAAGGCCAAGCCAGCCAAGCCGGCCAAGAAGAAGTAGTTGCGGTCCCCTGGCCATGGGGCGCGGTGCGCCCTTGGGCCAGGCCACGCGCCCGGAGGCAGGGGAGACCGGGCGTTTTGGGGGGCGCGGAGTTGGGGGAGGCCGCGCCGTGTTTCACCGAAAGATCGTCATGCTGGACACAAAAAACCCGAAGCTCCTCGTTGCCACGCTCACCGGCGTGGCGCTTCTCGCCATGATCGCGGCCTACTTCGCGCCGATCTGGTGGGTCTCGCTCACCGCACCCAATTACCCCAAGGATGCCTTCCCCGACGGCATTCGCATCCATTTCCACTTCGACGGTGTCTACAACGGCTGCAAAGCCGCAGGCGCGGGCACGCGCATGGCCAACGAGATCATTCAGAAAGATCTTTCGCACGACGACGAGCGCTACAACCCCATTCTCGACAAGAACAAGAAGGTGGACCAGGGCGCCCAGGGACTCGACTGCGTGCACGAAATGAACACCATCAACCACTACGTCGGCATGTTCCCCATCGCCACCGGGGCGCCGGTGGAAAAGCCGCTGGCCAAGTTCTTCTTCGCCTTCTTCGCCACCATGATGATCGCTTTCGCGGTGACGCAGAAGAAATTGCGCCTCATGGTGCTGGGTGTGGGGTTTGTGGCGACTGCGGCCTGGATGATCGCCGACCAATATGTGTTGGGACACCTCGACGCGCACGTCCAGGCCTACATGGACGAGACCGGCACCTTCTTTCGCGAACCCGAGCGCATCAAGGCCTGGGGTGACAACGTGCGCTGGATCACGCATGTCGTGATCGCCGGGCTGGTCGTGGCGATGGTCGTGGTTCTGGCGGGTGTGGCGCGGCTACCGAACTTCCAGTTGCTGCTGGCCCTGGTGCCCGCTTTGCTGCCGCTGTTCTTCCTCGTCACCTATGCCGGCTGGCTGTGGTTCTTCGGCCACAACCTGCATCCCTGGGGCGCGTTCACGGTCAAGCCTTTCATGCCCACGGTATTCGGCGAAGGCAAGGTGGCGCAGTTCTCCACCTATTCCTACCCCTACTGGGGTTTCGCGCTCCTGGTGCTGATGTTCGTGTGCCTCGTCCCGGCGCTGCTGATACGCCGCAAAGCGTTGCGCGAGGGCCAGGCGGAATAGCGCCATGCAAAAGGGCCTGGTACTGCTCTTTTTGTTGGCCGCCGCGGCCGCTTTCGGCGACGAGGAAAAGGCCGCCCCCAAGGTGGACGCGAGCGCCCATGGCGGCGTGCGCGCCGAGGTCGATCGGCCCAAGCCCAGCTTCACCCTCGCCGAGCGCGATCAGCGCATCCACCGCCTGCCTTCGTTCCAGGCGCTGGTCGATGCCGCCCCGGCGGGATCGCTGCTCAAGCCCGCGGCGGGAGCCTATGCCGGCCCGGTGCGGCTGACCAAACCGCTCATCATCGACGGTGGCGGCCAGGTGCAAATCGACGCCGGGGGCAAGGGCACGGTCTTTTCCCTGGAAGCCGATGGCGCCGTGTTGCGCGGCCTGGCGCTCAAGGGCTCGGGCAATTCGCACGACACCGACGACGCCTGCCTCGATGTGCGCGGCCACCGCAACACCATCGAACATCTCGACATCAGCGACTGCCTCTTCGGCATCGACTTGAAGCAATCCAACGGCAATCTGGTGCGCCACAATCGCATCAGCTCCAAGCCCGTGCCCCTGGGCGTGCGGGGTGACGCACTGCGCCTGTGGTACAGCCGCGACAACCGTATCGAGCACAATGACATCGCCGATTCGCGCGATATGGTCGCCTGGTATTCGCACGGCAACATCATCAGCCATAACGTCTCGCGGCGCAGCCGTTATTCCATACACTTCATGTTCGCCACCCACAACCTGGTGGAGCACAACCGCTTCTACGACAACGCCGTGGGCGTGTATCTCATGTACACCGAAGGCGTACACATCAAGAACAACTTGATCTCCCACGCGACCGGCGCCACCGGTATGGGCATCGGCCTCAAGGAAGCCTCCGACGCGGTGATCGAAGGCAACGAGATCATCTATTGCGCCATCGGCGCGCACTCCGATCTGTCGCCTTTCCAGCCCGACACCCAAATCGAATTCAAGAACAACCGCTTCGCCTACAACGGCATCGGCATCCGCTTCACCTCCGAGCTGGGCGGCAACATCGCCACCGACAACAGCTTCGAGGGCAACCTCTCGCATGTGGTGCAGTCGAGCGGCGCCAGCGCGGGGCTCAATCAGTGGCGCGGCAACTACTGGGACGACTACCAGGGCTTCGATCGCAACGGCGACGGCGTGGGCGACACGCCCTACCAGCTCCATGCCTTCGCCGATCGCATCTGGATGGAAATTCCGCAGGCGCGTTTTTTCAAGAACGCGCCGGGCATGGAACTTCTCGATTTCCTCGAACGCCTCGCGCCTTTCTCGTCGCCCGATCTCATACTCAAGGATGAGGCGCCGCGTTTCTTGAAGCCTGCCAGGGCATCATCATGAGCGAACCCGACTCGCCATCGCCTCCGGGTGGCGCGCCCGCGCCCGAGCAAGCCAAGCCCAAACCCCCATCCATGTCCCGGGCCAAGCGCCGGGAGCTGCGGAGAAAATTCCTGCGCACCGTTTTGCTCGCCGGGGGCGTGTTGGGCGCGGGCCTCTCCGGCGTGTTGCCCATGGCCTATGCGCGCACCCCGCGGCTGCGGCCGCCGGGTGCCCTGGATGAAAAGGACTTTCTCGCCTCGTGCATCAAATGCGGCCAGTGCGTGCAAGTGTGCCCGGTGGAAGCGATCAAGCTGGCCGACCTGATCGACGGCTTCGGCGTGGGTGCGCCCTACATCGACGCGCGCGATCAGGCCTGCGATTTCTCCTGCGATGCGGTGCAGTGTGTTCTGGCCTGCCCGACTGGTGCGCTGACTTACCAGAAACCGGCATTTTTACCGACCCGCAACGGGGCGAACCTGGCCCGCAAGCCGGTGCTGATTGCCAAGGAAAAAGACCCCGAGCCCACGCTCAATCTCACCGAGCGCATGGGGGTGGCGCGCCTCACCCGGCCCGAATCCTGTTTGGCGATGAAAGGGCAAGGTTTCAAGGGGCAGACGCGAGGCGCCCAGTTCGAAGGCAAGCTGCGCTACCTCGAAAGAGATCGCTGGAAACCGATCAAAGTCTCCGAGCATCCTTACGATGTGGCCGAGTGCGATTTGTGCGTGCGCGAATGCCCCATCAAATGGGCGATCAGCATGGAAAACGTCTTTTCGCCCGATGGGCGGCAGCGCCGCGCCCCGGTGGTGCACGAAGGCTGCGTGGGCTGCGGCGTTTGCGAAATGATTTGCCCCACCGAAAAACCCAGCATCGAAGTGGTGCCGCGCGAGGTGTGGCGCACATGAATACCGTGAAGCCTATCGGTTTTGCGTGCGCGGCCAAGCTGCGAAAATTTGCCGAGGGAATCCGATGAGTGACGCCATTCTGAAGCGCCGCTTCTGGGAACAAGTGCTGGTGATGTTCGGCCGTGAGCCCAGCAAGCCGCAGGAAATCAGCGAGCCCGCGCAAGAAATTCACGTCCTGAAACGCAGCACCAACAAAGAAGCCTTGCAGGCCAACCTCGCCCATGCCCAGGCGCACAAGAACGCCTCGCACAAATGGCGCAATCGGCGCTGGGCGGTGCTGATTGCGGTGAACCTCCTGTTCGTGATTTCTTTCGCGCTGGACGTGCAAATCCTCGAAGGCGCGCTCACCGCATCGCGCTTCGTGGGTTTTCATCTCATCGATCTCAATTCGGCCCTGCAGGTGATGCTGGCGCACAAACACATCATCGTCAATTTGCTGATCGGCACCCTGACGGTGTTTTTTATATGGTTTCTGTTGGGCGGGCGGTCGTTCTGTTCCTGGGTTTGCCCCTACCACCTCCTGGCCGAATGGGCCGAGAAGATACATTTGTGGCTGGTGGCGAAGAAGCTCGTCACCGATCAGCCCATAGACCGCCGTCTGCGCACCGTGTTCTGGGTTGCGTTCGCGCTTCTGGCGCTGGCCACGGGGTATACGGTGTACGAGGCCATTTCCCCCACCGGCATCGTGTCGCGCGCGCTGATTTACGGCCCGGGTCTCGCACTGTTGTGGGTGCTGGCGCTCCTGGTCTTCGAGGTGTTCTTCGTGCGCCGCGCCTGGTGCCGTTATGCCTGCCCCATAGGGCTCACCTACGGCGTGGTGGGGATCTTTTCGCCGGTGGGCATCAAGTACCGGCTGGAGAAGTGCTACCACGAAGGCAATTGCCGCAAGGTCTGCCTCGTGCCGCATGTGCTCGATACCGTGATCAAAGGCCGCGCCGTGCATACCGAAGTGCCCATCGGCCCCGACTGCACCCGCTGCGGCCTTTGTGTCGATGTTTGTCCCACCCAGTCCCTCACCTACGACGTGAAGGGGCTTTCCAAACTCATGTGATCACGTGACCACCCAACAGGAAGTGATTTCGCTGGAGATGCGGCGCTGCGGCGGCAGCGTCAAAGCCTTGGGCTACAATGCGCCGACCATGATCCAGTTTCAGAACGTCTCGAAAACCTTCAAGCGTCAGCGCGTGCTCGACGGCATCGATCTGTGCATCGGCCTGGGCGAGCGCGTGGCGCTCATCGGCTCCAATGGCGCCGGCAAAACCACGCTCATCCGCTGCCTCTTGGGTGAATACGTGCATGAGGGCGAGGTTCGCATCGAAGGCCGCTCGCCGCGTGCGGAACGCACCGCGGTGCTCGCCCGCGTGGGCTTCGTGCCGCAACTGCCACCGCCCCTCAAAATGCCGGTGGGGCAATTGATCGAGTTCAGCGCGGCGTTGTGCGGCAGCGACACCGCGCGCATCGCCGCCTTGGCCGAGCGCCTGGGCCTGGATGTAGACCGCGTTCACCAGCAGCCCTTCGTGAAACTGTCCGGTGGGCAAAAACAAAAGATCCTGATCGCCATCGCTTTGGGGCGAGACGCGAATTTGCTGATCATGGACGAGCCTGCCGCCAACCTCGACCCCGAAGCGCGCAAGATCTTCTTCGAACTTTTGGCCGAACGTCAGTCGACCTCGACCATGCTGATTTCCAGCCATCGCTTGAACGAGGTGGCGAGTTTGGTCAATCGCGTGATCGAGCTCGATCTGGGCAAGGTGGTGCTCGACGATCGCGTCGCCGACGATGTGGCGCTCACCGGCCGCTTGACCTGCCGCATCGGCGTCAAGCGCCGCGAGCCGGCCTTCGAGAAGGCGCTGGGCGCCTGGGCCTTCCTTGCCTCGGCTGACGGGCTGGAATGGCGCGGCGAAGTGGCCGGGCCCGATCGCCTGCGCTTTCTGGGCATGACCAGCCGCTATGTCGGTTTGATCCAGGACTTGCAGTGGAGTGAAACATGCGATCCGTGGCAGGACGTCGCGTGAACGGCGCGGCTGCGAGCCCCGCCCGGCCTCTGGCGGCGGGGAAGGCACAAGAGACGGGGAATTGCCCGTTCGATAGGCGCCATTTTCTGTATCTAGTCGGCGGCGCACTTTTGCTGCCCCTTGCCGGCTGTGGACAGCGGGGCCACTGGCCCCAAGGCATGGCGGAAATCAAATGGGACCGCGATACCTGCACGCGCTGCGGCATGGTCATTTCCGATCCGCGCTTTGCCGCCCAAATGCGCGGCGGGCCGAAGAACCAGGCCATGAGTTTCGACGATATCGGTTGCTTGGTTTTTTGGCTCAAGGATCAAGCCGCGAAATATCCCTGGATGAACGAGACCGCCACGCGTTTCTGGGTGGCCGACGCCGACGCCTTGGGCGACCAGTGGCTCGATCCGCGCGAGGCGTTTTACCTGCCCGGGAGGCTTTCGCCCATGGGTTACAACTTTGCCGCGGTTGGCGCAGCGAGCGCCGGCAGCTTGCGTTACGACGACATGCGCCGCGACGTGCTGGCGCGAGGGAAGTAAGATGAAATCGCTTTGGCTCACCGCCCGCCTCGACATCGCCGAGAGCCTGCGCGCGCGCTGGTTCGCCATCTATTGCCTGATCTTCGGCGGCCTGGTGGCACTGTTGTTCGCCTTCGGGCTCACCGAATCGCGGGTGCTGGGTTTCATCGGATTGTCGCGCCTGCTGGTGACCTTCATCCAGCTCACCATGGCGATCTTGCCCATCTTCGTGCTCATCACCACGGTGCGCTCGGTGGCCGGAGATCGTGAGGCGGGGGTGTTCGAGTATCTGCTGTCTTTACCCGTCGGCTTGGCCGCCTGGTTCTGGGGCAAAATCCTGGGCCGCTATCTGGTGATTTTCCTGCCGGTGTTCGTGGCCATGGCCGCCGCGGTGGCATGGGCGCTTATCCGCGGCATCGAAGTGCCCTGGGGCATGTTCGGCTACTACACCTTGCTTATCGCCGTTTTGGGCTGGTGTTTTCTGGGCATAGGCATGCTGGTGTCGGCACTGGCGCGCAGCACCGACGTGGCACAAGGCATGGCCTTCCTGGTCTGGCTGACGCTGCTCCTGTTCCTGGACCTCATTCTCCTGGGGGTGATGATTCAAGGGCGCATCGCGCCGGAAATCGCCGTCGGCTTCGCCCTGGCCAACCCCTTGCAGGTGTTCCGCACCGCGGCATTGGCGCTTTTTGATCCGCAGCTCATCGTCCTTGGTCCTTCGGCTTTCGTCATTCTCGACACCTTCGGCGCGCGGGGCTACCAGCTCTTTGCCTTGGCCTATCCCACGCTGGTGGGTGTGATTTGCGCGGGTAGCGGGTATTGGGTGTTCCGGCGCGGGGATTTGCCATGAGCAGGAAGCGGGGATCAGGCGTCAGGAATCAGGGTTTGTGGCTGGCGGTGATGCTGCTGTGGCTGCCGCTGGCGGCCGCCGCGGCGGATGCGTCGGCGCTGTTTGCCGCCAGGCTCCATGATTTCGACGACCGCCCTTTCGCCTTGGCGCAGCTTCGAGGCCAGCCCCTGATCGTCAATTTCTGGGCGCGCTGGTGCGGGCCCTGTCGCAAGGAAATTCCCGAACTCGCCGCGGCGCATGAGCGCTACCAGGCGCAAGGCTTGCGGATCATCGGCATCGCCCTCGACGACAAAGCCGAAGCCACCCGCGACTTCGCCAAGGCCTACGACATGAACTACCAGGGCTTGCTCGGCAAAGACGCCGGCATCCCCCTCATGCAGTCCTTGGGCAACCCCAAAGCGGTAGTGCCCTTTACCCTGCTGATCGACCGAGATGGAAAGCTCATCGGCCAGAAGCTCGGCCCCATGAACGCCGCAGAGATCGAAGCGGCGGCGCAGCGTTTGCTGGGGGAGCGGTAGCGGTTTGCGTGCCGCGCCGGCGTTCAGGTTGGGGCGTTTTGATTGGCATGTAGCTCGGGCTTGAGTATGCTGTGAGCGAACTCGCTCACTAAGCGGGCCCGATGCCGCGCTCGTTCAGGGCGCGCGATCGCTCGAGTGTTTTCTCACCTGATATCGACTTGCGCTGGCGTAGGAGCCAGCGGCTTGCGTTGCCGATGAAGGGATGCATGCGACTCGTTCTGCTTCCTGGACTAGACGGTAGTGCCGAACTGCGCTCGGCTTTCGCATCGGCGCTGGCGCCCGAGATTCAAGCCCAAATCGTGGTTTACCCAAACCAGCGCTTCCTAAACTATGCCGAACTGGAGCAGCTCATTCGCGCGAGCCTGCCTCAAGAGCCCTTCGTGCTCCTTGGCGAGTCGTTTTCCGGGCCGCTGGCGATCAAGATCGCCGCGCGACCTCCTCGGGCGCTTTTAGGGCTGGTTCTGGTATGCAGCTTTGTCCGCAAGCCGCTGCGCTGGGCAGCGTTGCTCAGCGCTCTTCTATCGCGGGTGCCCGCAAGGTGCTTGCCGATTGCGGCGGCGAGTTCGCTGCTGCTGGGCTCCCAGGGCTCACCAGAGTTGCGCGCGGCGCTGCGAGCGGCGCTGGCTTCGGCGTCGCCCGAGGTGCTACTCGACCGGGCGCGTTTCGCGTCACCGCGGAAGCACGGCCACGGCGACGGTAAGAACGCCCAGGCACATGTTGATGACCACCCAGCGGCGAATGCGCACTAGCGTTTCCGCTGCCGCAGACCACTGCCGCGCAGCGACCGCCTGGCGAAGGGCAGGGTAGAGCGCGGCGTAGATGAACACGAATATCAACGCCATGACGCTGCCTAGCCCCAGCATCAGATGCCAACCCAAAGGCGCCTGCGCCAAGCCCGCCTCAGCGAGCAGCACTGCCCCCGTGCCAAGGATGGCGACGACCGCCATCGCCACCAGTCGGAAGAAGCGCCCCAGTGCTTCCGACATCAGCGCCAATCGGCCCGGCGGTTCGAGCAGCTGCGATGCCGCGGGACGAAGGACAAAGTGGGCGAAAATCATGCCGCCCAGCCAAACGATGACTCCCGACAGATGAAGGAAGACGAGCAGGGCGTGGAGTTGAGGTGACATCGAAGACCTATTTCGTTGATCGTGCCCACTTCGGGCTGTCGTTCGGCGGGATCAAGGCGCGGGCTGGAAAACGTCGGCGCAGCAACTATTGGCCAAGGCGCGCAAAAGCGAGGGCGGGCCGCAAGGTCTCAAGGGCCGCCCCGGGAAAAAAGATGGGTCCTTGCGGTTCCGGAATCGGTCCAGATGATAGCCGCTGGCGCAGCGCGATGCATTATAAGACTCCCGACCCTGAGGTTTCCCCACAAATTTATGTGGTAATACAGTCAAATAGCGCGTATT
>CAZFEK010000087.1:0-10232 GCA_964517465.1 uncultured Alcaligenaceae bacterium | reverse complement strand
TCAAACGCTGTATCTATATGCTCAGCCGCATAGTGATTCGTGGGGAAACCTCAGCTCCCGACCTTGTTTCCCGGGCTGTCGTTCGGCGGGATCAAGGCGCGGGCTGGAAAACGTCGGCGCAGCAACTATTGGCCAAGGCGCGCAAAAGCGAGGGCGGGCCGCAAGGTCTCAAGGGCCGCCCCGGGAAAAAAGATGGGTCCTTGCGGTTCCGGAATCGGTCCAGATGATAGCCGCTGGCGCCGTGCGATGCATTATAAGACTCCCGACCCCGTGTCTCCCCGTTTCTCCTCCCGTTTCTCCCAATCGATCGAGTTTCTTACGGCCAAGCCGAAACGCTCTGCGCTTGTGCCGGCATGTTCACCGAAGGCAAGGACTTCGCGTCGATGACGGCATCGTCTTTGATCAAACCGTTCAGGTGCAACAAGTAGGCGGTGATGGCGTAAACCTCGTCGTTGTTCAAGCTCTTGGGCGCGGTGTGCGGCATGGCACGACGCACGTAATCGAAGAGTGTGGTGGCGTAAGGCCAACGTGCGCCAGTGCTCAAGATCACCATGGGATATTGTTGTATGCGCAAAATGCGCAGAGGATCGTCCCAAGCAAAGAAGCCGTCCGAACCGGTAAGACGAGTGGCCGGACCTTCGATGCCTCGCTCGCCGTGGCAGGCGGCGCATCGAGCGCGATAAAGGTCCGCGCCGGTTTTCACCTTGCCGCTTCCGGCAGGCAAGTTACGGCCGTCGGGGAACACGGTGATGTTATAAGCGCCAAGCTGCGCGTCAGTGAGCGGGAGACCTAAGCCGATGACCGACGTTTCGGCTTGAATGGCGCTGCTCCAAAGCAGGCAGAACACCGCGACCTTAAGCATACGCATTTTCCACCTCGCCATTGCGATTCACGCGCCAGGCCTGAATGGCGTTGTAGTGGTTGAAGGAAAACGCGGCGTAGCGCTTCTTCCAGGCTTGGCGCGTCGGCTGCACCTGACCCGTTTCATCGGTCGCGCGGCTCAGCAGAACGGTACTCTCGCCCGACCAGCGCCAGGGAATCGAGAAGCGCGTGAAGGCACGGTCCAGAACGGGATCGTCCAGTCCTGCCAGCGCCCAACTCTTTCCGCCATCGGCGCTCACTTCGACTTGAGCGATACGCCCTCGTCCGGACCAGGCCAAGCCGGAGATCTCGTAGAACCCCTTTAGCTCCGGTAGCAGCATCTGGCCTGAGGGGTGGGTGATGACCGACTTCACTTCCATAGCGAAGGCAAAGCGCTGAATCTTGCCGTCACTCAGCACCTGGCTGTAGAGGCCGGATTCATCCTTGGAATAGGCGGGGCTCGCCGCCAGCTCCAGTCGGTGCAGCCATTTGACGTTGACATTGCCCTCCCATCCGGGCATCAGCAGGCGCATCGGATATCCCTGTGAGGGTCGCAGACGTTCACCATTCTGGTAGAGCGCGATGATGGCGTCCTTTTCTACCGCTGCCAGTGGCAGGCTGCGCGTGAGTGACCCCCCATCGGCCCCCTCGGCGATCACCCAGGCTGCGCCCTCCTTCACGCCGGCCTCCTGCAATAGATAACTCAGCGGCACGCCCGCCCAGTTCGAACAGGACGCCAGGCCGAACAGATCCTGACAAGCATGATTCTGCACATAAGGTGAAGCGGCGTTGAAGGCCGTGTTGCCGGCGCATTCCAGAAAGCGGATGCGCGATACCATTGGGTAGCGCAGCAGACGCTCCAAGTCAAAACGCAGTGGCCGTTGCACCAGCCCATGCAACAGCAGTTCATGCCGCTTTGGGTCGATCTCGGGCAAACCATTGTGATTCATCGCGTAATGCAGGCCGCTGGGGGTGATGATGCCTTGCAAAGCGGCGAGGGGTGTATGCCAGGCTTGCATGCCTGCAGTCTGTGGCGCGTCGGCCCGGTGTGCCCGTTGCACGCCGTGTTCCGCTGCGGCCGGACTGCCGTAGCCAACATCGCTTGCGCCTAGAGATTTCATCCACGGCGGCATGGCCTCGCCTATACCGGCTGCGTTCGCACCCCATGCCGCCACCGAAGTCGTGCCCACAGTGGTATAGGCGATGGCGCGCCGCAGAAAATCGCGCCGATCGAGGAGTCCGCCGCCAGCCGCGAGCGTGAGATCTCCAGTTGTCATCGCTTCCCCTCATCACCGCGGCAACGTTCCGGGAGTGCTTGATTTCGTTTCATGATTTTCCTCTTTGGTTGTACCAACGTATGCAGCAATGTGCCTGCGTGCACACATACAGGCAAAAAAAACTACTACTTCCCGGGGCAGCATGCCGTCATGCACTCATTGATGGCCGAGGCAATGCCCTCCAGCTTCTGGCGTATGGCGTCCGCATTTACTTGGTAAAAGACATTGCGCGAAATCTTCTCGCAAAGTAGCACTTCGGCTTCATGCATGAACTTCAAGTGTCTCGATATCACCGAGCGATCCTGCGGCAAGGCCTGGGCGATGCTGCCGATGTCCGAGCTGCCGTTGAGAATCAAATAGCGCAGAATTTCCACCCGCACCGGCTCGCTCAGCACCTTGAAAAATTTGGAGTCGAAGTTGGCGACCAACCGCGCCGCACAGCGCTCCCTGGTCTTCAAGGCTTTTGCGTTCATGGCGCTACTATATGTGCATGTATTTGCACATGTCAAGCCGTCCAGAGAATCATCAAACAGAAGTTGGGTGCAAGCGACAGTCGCTTGACAAGATCGCACGCACGTGCGAATGTTGCGAACATGGAAGCCAAGACCCAAAAGAGCGAACTCACCCGCACCGCCATCGTCGGTGCGGCGCTGGAGCTCGCCACGGAGAAGGGCCTGGAGGCGCTGACCTTGCAAGCGGTGGCGGATCGCATCGGGTTTTCCAAGAGCGGGGTGTTCTCTCGCGTGGGTGCCCGCGAAGCGCTGCAAATCGCGGTGATCGAAGAATTCGGGCGGCGCTTTCTGGCCGACGTGTTCGTTCCGGCCATGGCGCGCCCGCGCGGATTGCCGCGGCTCGAAGCCATCGTCCGCGGCTGGTTCGCGCGCTTGCAAGACGCCCAAGCCCACGCCGGCTGCCTGTTCAGCGCCGGCGCCTTCGAACTCGCCAACCGCGAAGGGCCGCTGCGCGATTTGTTGGCCGGTGAAATCTCGCGCTGGCGCACCGCCTTGCGACGTACCGTGCAACTCGCCATCGAGACGGGCGAACTCCAACCCGACACCGATGCCGAGCAAGTCGTCGGCGAAATCTACAGCCTCGCCTTGGGCGTCATCCACGATGTGCGCTTTCTGCATGATGCCCACGCGGCAAACCGCGCCTTGAACACCTGGGCCAAGTTGCTGAGCCTCTATCGTCGCTGAAGGAGTTGACATGCCGGCATTGAAGCCTTGCCACGACACAGTCCGCTCAATGTTCGCACGATCGTGCGACGCGCGGGCAATCGAAAAGGGTTCACGAACTGATCGCCCGGCCCCGCGCTCCGCCCTCCACCCACCTCGCGTATGTCGCGGCGGCCAGCCGGCTGGCGCGCACCTCATCGAAAAGGAATCGTCATGAGCCCCAACACCGTTCCCGCCGTCGACACTTATTATCACCGCCATGCCGGTGTGGGCATGCTTCGTTTCGGTCTTGGCGCCCTGCAAGCCGCCTGGCCCGGGCTCGCGGCGCGCGCCGCGACCAGGCTTTTTCTGACGCCCCTGCCGCCGAAGTGGGCGCAGCGCGGCAAGGCCCTGGGGGTCGAATGGAGCGTCGAGTCCTGGCCGTTCGAGGAGGCGAGCCTCACCATCTATCGCCGGCGCGAACCAGCCGTGTCGCCGACCGCGCTGCTGGTCCATGGCTGGGGCGGGTATGCGGGCCAGATGGTGTCCTTGGCGCACACGCTTGCCGGCCGCGGCTGGAACCCGGTGCTGCTGGAGATGCCCGGCCATGGGCGCAGTGGCGGCTGGCAAAGCAATCTCCCGCAGTTCACGCGCGCCATCGACTACGTGGCCGCCCGACTCGTGCAGGAAGGCCGCCAGCTGGGCGCCCTGATCGGGCATTCCTTGGGCGGAACCGCGGCGGCGTTCGTCGTAAGCCGCGGCACACCCTTCACGCGCTTGGCGCTGATCGCCCCGGCAGCTTCACCTCCGGCCTACACGCGGCTTTTCGCGCAAGTCTTCGGGATTCGCGAAGACGTGCGGGCGGCGATGCAACACCGCATCGAAGCCAAAGAGGGCATCCTGATGCCGCAATTCGAACCGCTCTCGGTCGGCCTGAGGATCGCCGTGCCGACCTTGGTGGTTCATGATCGGCACGATCCGGTAAATCGATTCGCCGACGGGCAAGCCTTTGCACAGGCGGTGAGGCAGGCCGAACTCTTCGCTACCGAAGGGCTGGGCCATCGCAAGATACTCCAGGCGCCGCCGGTGCTCGACCAGGTGGCGAGCTTCGTCAGCGCGGCGCCCGCGCCTCAAGCGACGTAAAGCAGAATCGCGAGGTAATGCACGACACTGCCGGCGACCACGAACAAATGCCAGATGCCATGCCAATGCCGGAAGCGTTCGTCGAAAAGGTAGAAGACGATGCCGGCGGTGTAGACCACACCGCCGGCCGCCACCCAGGCAAAGCCGGCAAGGCCGAGGGCGTCGATCAAGGGCACCACGGCAACGAGCGCCACCCATCCCATGGTCACGTAAATCGCGAGCGACAGGAGTCGCGCGCCTTTACCCAAAAAAAACTCCTGCACCACCCCGAGTAGCGCCAAGCCCCAGACCACGCCGAACAGCGACCAGCCCCAGGGGCCGCGCAGCGTCACGAGCGTAAAAGGCGTGTAGGTGCCGGCGATGAGCAGATAAATCGCGCAGTGATCGAGCTTGCGAAAAACCTCTTTGGCCCGCCCGCGTGTGCTGTGATAAAGCGTCGAGATGCCGTAGAGCAAAATCAGCGTGGCGCCATAAACCGCAAAGCTCACTGTCTTCCAGGGGTCGGCGCGCAAGGCGCCCATCACCACCAGCACCGTCGCGCCGGTCAGCGCGAGCGCGGCACCGGCGAGGTGGCTATAGCCGTTGAAACGTTCACCGCGGTACAAGTGTTGACTCCTGGTTGGCGGAATACCTTGATTGCGCCCGTTTTGGGCGAATGGGCGGAAAACAAGCGCGGATCAAGCGGCATTTTACCCGACGCGTGCAAGAACCATTTAGAGGCTCGTAGACAAACCAGACCTCCTTGGCCCCCCCGCCCTTTACCCCTGTCTCCGTTACCGTCTTCTCCCCAAGCGGTGGAGATTGCATCACTCGGCTCAGGGGGCCGGGCAAAAAAGGCCGCTCGCAGCCCCTGTCCGCTAGCCTACCGCGTCAAAACATGGTCGCGAAACTGCTCACGCAGCTTGGTTTTGAGCAGCTTGCCCGTTGCGGTGTGGGGCAGGCTTTCCACGAACACCACGTCGTCGGGCAGCCACCACTTGGCCACTTTGTCGCGCAGGAAGTCGAGCAGAGCCTCGCGCGTCACTTCCTGCCCCGGCTTCTTGACCACGATGAGCAACGGCCTCTCGTCCCACTTCGGGTGCGCGATGCCGATCACCGCGGCTTCCGCGACAGCCGGGTGCGCGACGGCGGTGTTTTCGATCTGGATCGAACTGATCCATTCGCCTCCCGATTTGATGACATCTTTCGAGCGATCGGTGATCTGAATGTAGCCGTCGGCGTCCATCGTCGCCACGTCGCCGGTGGGAAACCAGCCATCGCGCAGCGGATTGCCGCCCTCGCCCTTGTAGTAACCGGAAACGACCCAGGGCCCGCGCACCAAAAGGTCGCCGAAGGCTTGGCCGTCGTGCGGCAGCTCCTTGCCATCGCCGTCCACGATTTTCATTTCCACGCCGTAGAGGGCGCGCCCCTGCTTGATGCGCAAGGTGTCGCGCGCTTGGTCGGAAAGCGTGGCGTGTTTGTCCTTGAAGGTGTTGACCGTGCCCAGCGGGCTCATCTCCGTCATGCCCCAGGCGTGCAGAACGGTGATGCCGAAATCTTCGTCGAAGGCGCGAATCATGGCCGGCGGCGCCGCCGATCCGCCGATCACCAAACGCTTCACGGTGGTGAGCTTAAGCGCCTGGCTTTGCAGATATTGCAGCAGGCCGAGCCAGATGGTGGGCACACCGGCGGACAAGGTCACCTTTTCCTGTTCGAACAATGCGTACAAACTGGCGCCGTCGAGGTTGGGTCCGGGCAACACGAGTTTCGCTCCGGTCAGCGCAGCGCAGTAGGGCAAACCCCAGGCGTTGACGTGAAAAAGCGGCACCACCGGCAGCACCGTGTCGCGCGCCGAAAGGTTGAGGGCATCGGGCAACGCGGCGGCGAGCGTATGCAAGATCGTCGAACGATGCGAATACAGCGCACCCTTGGGGTTGCCCGTGGTACCGGAGGTGTAGCACAGCGATGAGGCCGTACTTTCGTCGAACTCCGGCCAGACGTAGTCGTCCGATTGGCCATCGATGAGATCTTCGTAACAATGCACATCGGCGAGCGCCGTGTTCGGCAGGTGCTCGCGATCGGTCAGCGCCACCCAGGCTTTCACACCCTTGCACAGTGGCGCGAGCCCTTCCACGAGCGGAGCGAAACTGGCGTCAAAAAAGACGTAACGATCCTCGGCATGATTGAGAATGAAGCTGATCTGTTCCGGAAAGAGGCGCGGATTCACCGTGTTGAGCACCGCGCCCATGCCCGAGATGCCGTAATACAGCTCGAAGTGGCGATGGTTGTTCCAAGCCAGCGACGCGAGCCTATCCCCCGCCTTGACCCCAAGTGCGATCAGCGCGCGCGCCAGCCGGCGGGCTCGGGTGTGGGCGTCTCGATAGGTGTAGCGAAAAATGCCGCCATGCGTTTCGCGCGACACGATTTCCGTATCGCCGTGATAGGCGTCCGCGTGCCGAATCAGGGAAGAAATCAACAGCGGCTTGTTCTGCATGAGACCCAGCATCGTTCTGTCCTCCAGCGGGGGTGTAGGCGGCAAGATACGCGCGAAGGGGGCGGGTTTCAAGCCAAGAGGAACGGCGACGTTCAGCGTGGATCGGACCCAGGCCATGCCCCTTCCCCCACCCCCCCACGGTGAGGGAGGGGGACTTCTCCGTCGCGCGTCGACCTTCAGGTCATGGCATGATCTCGGCAAAGCGATCGATCATCATGAACTCATCCCCGTTCTTGCGCGGCCGGCGCGAGTCGGGCTGCGCGATGCCCAGAAGGTGCGCGATGCCGGCCTCGCGCGCGGCGCGCAGCACCGGCGGGCTGTCATCGACAAGGAGGCTGCGGGCCGGATCGAAGGGATGAAACGCGGCCAGAGCCGGCCAGAAATCGGCATCTTCCTTGGGCAGGCCGATCTCGTGCGAAGTGACGAGAACATCGAAGTGCGCCGTCAAGCCGGTGCGTGCCATTTTCAGGGCCAGGCTTTTGTGGTGGGCATTGGTGACGAGCAAAATGCGCTTGCCCATCCGCCGCAAAACATCGAGGAAGTCAGGCACGTCGGGATGCACGGCGATGAGGTGCGCCACTTCCTCCTTCAATGCGGCAATATCGAGTTCCAGTTCCCGGGACCAATAGTCCACGCTGTACCAGTCCAGCGTGCCGCTTTTGGCGCGATAGCGCTCGGCCAGATGGGCTCCCGCCGCCTCGCCGCTGAGGCCGTGCTTTTCCGCGTAGCGCAAAGGAACGTGCGTTTGCCAGAAGTGATTGTCGAAGTTGAGATCCAGCAGCGTGCCGTCCATGTCGAGCAGCACGGTATCGATGGCGTTCCAGTCGGGTTTCAAGCGGGCTCCACGAAGTTCGGGTCAATTATTATGAGGCAAGCGCGGTGCGCCTTCGCCTCCGCAGATGGTGGCGGCGCGTCGCGAAGCGCCCGAAGTTGCCGGGTTGCTTGAGGCTACAGTTTGGTTAAAGCGGCGTTGTCTTTCCCGCAGCGAACGCTGCAAGTGCTTGTTCCGCCAATTGGGCGAGAACATCCTGCGATTTTCCGAAGGCGTGCGACCACCGTTCTTTAGAAACGAACTTCTACAAAAGAATAGCCGCGAGCGCGTCTTGTTCCGGCGCCCAGAGCTAGGAATCCTCTCTTAGACCAGCAAGAACGAAGCGACCAGTGCAGCGAGCATGATGCCGCCCGCACGGCGCAGTGGCAAGGGTGATTCGGCCCAAAATCGCCATCGAAGTATGGCCAAGACAATGGCAGCCGGCAGGCTGTAGACCGTGGCCATCATCAAGCCAAGGCGTGCCTCATGTCGCACCGGGTTGGCCGGATCGCTCAACCAGAGCCATGCGAAGTAGCCCTGAGCAAACAGGCATAGTCCAAGCCATGAAAGGGTGAGCACCCATACGATTCTGAGCGGCATTGGTGTGCGGTGTGTCGATCAAAGGTTGTAGGCTCGCGGCAGTTTGTCGCTCCCGCAAGGAAACTCGAACATGGTACTTCTTCCCTGGCACTATCCACGGCACCGCGCTTTTGCCTCACGCGAATAGAAGCTGGAGAGCGGGTCGCCGGCACGGAGAGCAAAGCCGACGCCGAGCATCGATGTCGATCTGAACCGACTACGATCGGACAGGGTTCTGGGCAACCTCCCGCCGAAGCAGCGCCATGGCCAGCGTGTCATGGTACTGGCCATCGATGCGTATGCCTTGGCGCTTGACGCCCTCGCGCTCGAAGCCAAGCGCTTCGTAGAGGCGCACCGCATTCGCATTGTCCGTACGAACCTCCAACTCGATGCGGGTGAGTCCGTTCGCCCAGGACTTGCTTATGCAGGCCTCCAGCAGACGCCGGCCTATCCCCTGGCCACGGTGCGGCGGCAAAACCCCCATTCCCACGCTGCCCCGATGCGACACGCCATGCGCCCAGGCAGGAACGATGTCAGCCCACCCGATCACTTCACTGCCGGACAACGCCACGAACTGTGCGATGCCCTTCTTGATGTTCTCGGCGACGAACGACGCCACCTGCTCCGGCGGCGGCGCCTCGGTCAAGGCCAAATAGCGCTTCTCGCGCGCGACCTGATCGAGCGCGGCGCGGAAAGAAGCCGCGTGTTCGGCGGCAATGGGTGCGATGACTATGCTCATGGGCTTAGGCCTTCGATGCGTCAAGTACGGGTGAAAACAGGTGCTCTCTCGGTCGGTCCGCCCGCCATAAAGCGCTCGCATGAATCGACCGAGCAAGATGATTTGCCGCGCTTCCATATCGAGCGAAATGGGACCAAGAGCACGCCCGCGACTTTGCTCTCAATTCACTCGGGCGTTCTCATCCAAGCGCCAAGAAAGAGCATGTGTTGGGCCGCACATCATGCCTCAGCCGATCTTGCCGCTCAAGCGGTGTGAAAAGTTCCCAGCATGAGCGCCAAGGTGAGCCAAACCATGCCCTGCTCGAATTGCGTGCTGCTTGGTCTCGTCGCCCGCGCTTGCTTGCGTGGGCAGCAGTGTCACGCATCGATTGCGCCAGGGGAAAAGAACGCAGGGGGATTGAAGTTCCGTTTTGCTCGCCCGAAAACCAAACCCTGACGTCGGGCCCTTGCCCGGCACGGACCGCGGCAATAGGCTGGTCAGCAATCCAGTCATTATCTTGGAGGCGGCGATGCCGAACTGGGCAGTCCAATACGCCAAGGCCCGTTTTAGCGAGTTTCTGGATGCGTGCATGAGCGAGGGGCCGCAGGTAGCCACCCGCCGCGGTGTCGAAACGGCTGTTGTGGTGCCCATCGAAAAGTGGCGACGCCTGCTGGCCGCCGCACGTCCCTCGCTCAAGCAACTTCTCCTGGCCACCGTAACCCTCGGCGAAATCCAAGCGGGCATAGAACTCACCCGCGAACAGGACGCCGGCAAAGCCAAAGAAATCGAAGTCTGGCTGGACCTCGTCGCCGATTCCTATAACGTGTTGCCCATGGATGGCCCCGCGTTCCGGTGCTGGGCGAAGCTCATGCATCGGAAATCGGACATTTTTTACGAAGACGGCAGAATCGCCGCGATCGCCAAAGCAAATAGACTCACCGTCGTGACTCGAAGCCTTGCCGATTTCTCTCCATTCGGAGTTGAGCTTCTGAATCCCTTTGAATTCACGCCGAAGGCTTGAAGGCGGCGCTGCTGGGCGGGTGAGATTGCCGCGCGGAAAGCGGGCGCGCAGCGGCTGGGGATCGGGTGGTTTGGCCGCGTACAATTGTTTCGCGGTTTTGCCTCGTAAAGTGGCAAAGTCGTGGAGTGCCACTATGATTCGACTCCCGACCCTGAGGTTTCCCCACAAATTTATGTGGTAATACAGTCAAATAGC
>CAZFEK010000086.1:0-10777 GCA_964517465.1 uncultured Alcaligenaceae bacterium | reverse complement strand
CATTTTCTTTTTCTTCAGGGGCGGTGCGGCTTTCGGCTTAAGGTAGTGCCATGGGCTATTGGCTCCGTATTGAAGGCCGCGCTCAACCCATCGTTCCATGAAACCGCCGGCGAGCTGCGCTTGCGGGCTTCCTCCGGTCGATAATGGGGTCGGGAATTTACAGCGAGCCTGGCCGATTTGATCACGTTCTATCACGCAATCTGGTCAGTTCAGTTCGTTGTGAATCTCCCGTCGCCAGCAGCCATCCGCAGCCGAGTTTGAGGCCTCGATCCCGTCGCGCTTGATTGATTCCCACAGCCCCCTACCGCCGCCCGCACCGCCGCCCAGTCCAGTTCCAAGGAGCGGTAGTTTTTGGCGGGGAGTTTGCCGATGGCGGCGTCCAGCGCGAGCATGCGCTCCTCGGAGGGCGGATGGGTGGACAACATCGCCGGCAGCGCCGGCCCTTTTTCTTGCTGCGCGAGGCGCGCAAAAAAGGCGGGCAGGCCGCGCGGATCGATTTCGGTCTCGATCAGCCGGGCGAGGCCATAACGATCCGCCTCGGCCTCGGCGTCGCGCGAGAACTGAAGCCCGGTGAGCTTGGCCGCCAGGTCTCCAGCCAGCGTGCTCGCCAGGTCGCCCAGGGCGAAGGACAGCAGCGCTTGGAAACCGAGATCTTTGATCGCGGCTTTGAGACTGTGGCGCAATTCCACGTGCCCGATTTCATGCGCCAAAACGCCGGCAACTTCTTCGGGCGTCTGCGCCTGGCGCAACAATCCGGAGAAGACCACGATCACCCCGCCGGGCGCGGCAAAGGCGTTGACTTCGGGCCGATCGACCAAATGCCAGCGATACTTGAAGCGCGAGGGCGGCGCCAAACGCTGGGCCAGGGTCTGTACCGCGTCATAGGCCGCGCCCTCGGTCCGCGGACGGAATTCCAGTTTGATGCGCTGCTCGGTAAGCTCGCCGATCTTCTGCTCCATTTCCACGGGCACCCGTTCGGCCACCCAGCCGGCGATGGCATCCGCCTGAAGGTAAAAACCCAATAGCAAGAGCACGGGCAAAAGCAGCACCAGCCCCAACACCGCCCAGCCCAGCTTGAAGCGGATATCGGTACGCCGCGCGGCGCTCTGGGCAAGACCGAGCATCGTCTTCAGCGAGGCCGGTGCATTTGCCGCAAAAGCAGCCCGCGCCGCCGCGGTCTCCAAAAACAGCGTGAACTCGCCCGCCGCCTCGCGCCAGGCCACGCGCAAATGCTCGTGGTTGAAGCCAGCACCCCGCACTTCGAGGGCGCGGCCGGGCGCGGAGAATTCCTGGCCCGCGGCGGTCAGCCGCAGCGCCTCGAACTCCCAGCGCGCCTTGGCGCTCACCCCCGCGCCAGCTAACCCGGGGCCGAACAGCCTGACTTCGAATTCTTGCGCCATATGCGAAATCGCAACCCGCCGCGCGGGCGGCTAGTCGTCGCCGCCGAGTATGCTGCCCAGCGCCACGCCGCCCAAAAGCGAGCCTTCGTCGCGCCCGCGCCCGCCCGCCGCCGGCGCAGCCATAATGATGCGGTTAGCGAGGCGCGAGAGCGGCAGCGATTGCAGCCACACCTTGCCCGGGCCTTGCAGGGTGGCGAAGAACAGGCCCTCGCCGCCGAAGATTGCCGACTTGATTTTGCCCACGAACTGGATGTCGAAGTCCACCGTGGGCTGAAAGGCCACCACGCAGCCGGTGTCCACTCGCAGCGTTTCACCGGCTTGCAGGGTGCGCTCCAGGAGCGTGCCGCCGGCATGCACGAAGGCCCAACCATCGCCTTCGAGGCGCTGCATGATGAAACCTTCGCCGCCGAACAGACCGACGCCGATCTTCTTCTGGAAGGCGATGCCCAGCGACACGCCCTTGGCGGCGCAAAGGAAAGAGTCTTTCTGGCAAATCAGCGTGCCGCCGATCTCCGAAAGATGCACCGGAATGATTTTGCCCGGATAAGGCGCGGCAAACGCCACGCGACGCTTACCCGCGCCTTCGTTGTGAAACACCGTGGTGAACAGCGACTCGCCGGTCAACAGCCGCTTGCCCGCGCCCAACAGCTTGCCCATGAGGCCGCTGTTTTGCTGCGAACCGTCGCCAAAGACGGTGTCCATTTGAATGCCGTCCTGCATATACATCATGGTGCCCGCCTCACCCACCGCGGCTTCGCCGGGGTCGAGTTCGACTTCGATGTATTGCATTTCACTGCCGAAAATTTCGTAATCGACGACGTCCATGGCCATGATGATTTACCTCGCCTCGCGGTAGTTTGAAAACGGCTGGGATTTTACCCGGGTTCTTTGGCAGAGCCGCGATTTTTTGACGGGAGGAAGCGCCGGGGCATCCGCGTTGACTACAGGGTATGCCTGGGCTAGACTGCACCATGTTCAACGATGCGAAACAGCAATTGCAATGGAAGTGACTTTGCGCCGCTACGGCAACAGCACCGTCGCGGTCCTCCCCCCGCCGGTCTTGAAGGACCTTGGCCTGGCCGCTGGCCAGAGTATGCGCTTGGATACCACTCCTGACGGCAAGATCGTGCTCGCGCGCAAACACAAGTACCGGCTTGCCGATTTGATCGCCCAGTGTGATCTCAAAGCGAAGCCCCCCGCCGATTTGAAGGACTGGGACGCAGCCAAACCGATCGGCCGCGAGGTTTGGTAGTGGCGCAGTTCGACCGGGGCGATATCGTCAGCGTCCCCCTCGACCCGGTACGTGGCCATGAACAAGGGGGCTCACGCCCGGCCTTGGTGCTTACGACGCGCGACTTCAACCGCCTGGGCGACGTGCTGGTGGCGCCCATCACCCAAGGCGGTGATTATTCGCGCCACGCCGGCTTTGCGGTCGTGCTCGCCGGCTGCAAGACCCAGGGTGTGGCGCTGGTCAACAAAATTCGAATGTTGGACCTCACCGCCCGCCGCGCCAAGCGCTTGGAACGTGCGCCCAACGACCTCGTCGAGGAAGCGCTCGCGCGTCTGGCCGCGATACTTCAATACTGAGGCAGCGCATCGCTGCCGAGCGTCAAGGTGTTGTTAAAAACGGGGTCGGGAGTCGAATCGCTAGGACCACCATAAAGAACACCAACCCGCAACCGGCTTTGCTCCCATGGCTTCGACTTGGGCACAGGAATTCAAGAAGACGCTCCATCCCGCCCGCTTCTCCCTTTCGTCGCGATTAAGCGCAGCCTCTCTTTCACGCTATCCCTGATTGCGGCCCTGGGTGCCCCCGGCAGCCGCAGCACTATTCTGCCCCAGGTCGCCGCGAGTTGAAAATGGCAGCGATTTCTCCCGCGTTCTTCGGAAAATCCGCGACTTTCTGCCCCAGCCCCCACCATCGGTTCGCTTGACGGCTTCCCCTCCGCCGCGACATACTGTGCCCGCAGCGCCGATTTGAGTCTCAGCTTGCGGGCGCTTGATAAATGCAGCTAAAGCGGCACTGACGCACAAGGCCCGCCGCTACCGCCGCCGGGCCTTTTTTGTTTGCACGCTTCACGAGAGCACAGCTATGGCCATTTCCCTCGACGATATCCTTGCCGCACGACACCGCATCTCCGGCGGCATTTATGTGTCCCCGTGCGTGGAGTCGATCCCCTTATCTCAGCTCACCGGGGCGCACGTGTTTTGCAAGCTCGACTATTTGCAGCGCACCGGCAGCTTCAAAGAGCGCGGCGCGCGCAATGCGCTGATGCAGCTCGACGCTGCCGCCCGCCAGCGCGGCGTAATCGCCGCGTCGGCCGGCAATCATGCTTTGGGCATCGCCTACCACGGCGGCTTGTTGGGCATTCCGGTCACCGTGGTGATGCCGCGCTTTGCTCCCTTGATCAAGGTCTCCACTTGCCGGCAGTTGGGCGCGCGGGTCATTTTGTTTGGCGACGCCCTGGCCGAAGCGCGCACCCACGCCGAAGCGCTGGCGCACGAACAGGGGCTGGCTTTCATTCATCCTTTCGACAATCCCCAAATCATCGCCGGCCAGGGCACCATGGCTTTGGAGATTCTGGAGCAGACCGAAAACGTCGATGCCATCGTCGTGCCCGTGGGCGGCGGCGGCCTGCTGGCGGGCATGGGCACGGTGGCAAAAGCGCGTGCGCCGCACATTCGCATGATCGGCGTCGAACCCGAGCATGCCGCCTGCCTCACCGGCGCCATGGCCGCGGGCCACCCGGTGCCCGTCGCGGTGAAGCCGACTTTGGCCGATGGCTTGGCGGTCAATCAAATCGGCACGCATGTGTTCGAGGCGCTGCAACCGGTGCTTGACGAAGTGGTCACGGTCGATGAAGCTTCCTTGGCTTTGGCCATTTTGCGCTTGATCGAGCTGGAGAAAAGTGTCGTCGAAGGCGCCGGGGCAGCGCCCTTGGCGGCCTTCCTCGCCGGCAAGCTCGATCATTTGAAAGGCAAGCGCGTGGTGCTGGTGCTCTGCGGCGGCAATATCGATCTCACGATTCTCGATCGCGTGATCGAAGTGGGCCTGGTCACCGACGGGCGCTTGACGCGCTTCACCGTGAGCATCAGCGACCGGCCTGGAGGCTTGGCCAAGCTCTCGGAAATTATCGCCAGCACCGGCGCCAGCATCAAAGAAATCGTGCACGATCGGGCTTTCTCCGGGCCGGATGTTTCCGAGGTGCGCGTGGTCTGCACGGTGGAGACGACCGGTCATCCGCACATCACGCGGCTGCATGAAACCTTGGCAGCCGCGGGGGTGAGATTGGTGGGCTAGGGCAAAACCCAGGACCGCCCCTCGCGCCTTCCGGCGCTCCTCGATGCGCCTTGCTTGCGGCGTGCTACCTCGCTAGAGCAAGGCCCACCAGCGTCGCAAGCCGAGAATGATCAGCACCGCGGCCGAGGACCACACCAGCCAGCGCGCGAGCCAGGCGCGGCCGGAGAGCAACTCGCGCCCCAGACGCCCGGCCAAGGGCACGAGCACCAGAATGGGCGTGACTGCAGCGCCCAGGCCGAAAGTAAGGCCCATCAGAGCACCCTGGGGCGCGCTGCCGGCACTGGCCGACAGAGCCAAGAGCGAAGCCAAGGGCGTACAGGGCGTGAGCGACAAGCTGGCGCCCAACAACAGCGGCGGCATGTGGTCGCGCGGTTTTTCGCGATGCACTCTGACCACGGCCGGCGCCGGCACGGCAGGCCGGCCCTGCGGACGCAACACCAACCACCCACCCGCGAGCACGCTCGCCAGGCCGATGGCGGCATTGCCCACGTTACCACCCAAAGCCCGCGCCAGCCCCAGCCCCGCCGCGCCCGCCAGCGCCGCGAGCAGGGCGTAGGTGAGCACCCGCCCGGCCAAAAACGCCGCAGTGTGCCGCAGTGCTTCGCCGGGATGGCTCGCGCGCCCCAGCGCCCAAGTGCCCAGGAAAGGCAGGCAAGTTACCGTGCAGGCGGTGAGCCCCATGGAGACACCCAAGAGCCATACGGTGGCCAGACTCACACTCTCCGGCTGCGCGATATCGTTCACGGTCTGGGCGCCGCGGTGTCGCGCCGCACGAATTTGAGAGGCTTCACGCTACCATCCGGCAACTCACCCTTGACCCGATTTTTGTAATACTCGCGACTCGATGCGAAAAGTTTGAACGACCCCCACTTCAAGCTCAGCGTGCCATCCTGCGGACAGAATTCCACGCAGCGCCCGCAGAGCGTGCAGTCTTCGTGATAAGCGCGACGGCCTTGTTCGGTGGCCACTTCGCGGATATCCATGGGGCAGGCTTCGGCGCAAATGGTGCATTGTCCGCAGTGGGCGTGCCGCGCCGGCTTGGCCAAACGCATGGGCGACAAACGTTGGAACAGCGCGTTGAAGGCCAACATGGGGCAGATGCGGCAGAAAGGCTGCCGAATCGCCAGCGCACCCACCAGCACGAAGCCGATCAGCGCATTGGCGGCAGCGCCCAGGGCAAAGCCCACGCCGTCGTCAACCCGCAGCGCCAGTTGCTCGGTGTTGCCGGTGAGCAGCGTGGTGGCGATGCGCGATGGACAGACATCGCAATAGGGGTTGCCCAGGGAATGCGGCGCAATGCCCAAGCCCGCCAGCAAGGGCAAGAGAAACACCAGCACCAGCAGCATGAGCCACTTCACCGGGCGCACTTTGCGGTTCTCCACCAAATCCCCCGCTTCCAAGCGGCGCGGGCCGATTTGAAAACGCCGGCCGAGGCGGCCGATCAATTCCTGCAAAGTGCCCAAGGGGCAGATCCAGCCGCAGAAAGTTTTGCCCAGCACGAAGAAAAAAGCAAAAAAGGTGAGCACCGTGAACACCAGCGGCAGCACGATGGCGACGGTGATTTCTTGCGCGCGCACGAGTCCTTCGCCGATGCGATGATGCACTTGGTGCTGGGTGGGAATGAGCACGCAATAGGCGGCGTTTTGCAGGTCATAAGCGCAGGAGAGCGCCGGCAGGGCACCGGTGATTTTCTCTGCGGCATAGTGGCCGACCAGGGCCGCGCCGTAAACCGTGAATACCAGCATCAACACCTGCACCGTGAAGCGCAGGCGGCCGAGGGTGGGAAAAAGCGCCTTAAACATTTTTCTCTCCCGCTGTGGCGATCGCCCGCCGACGCAGCAGGGGTAAAGCCGCGACCATACCCAGAACGGCAAACCCGGCGCCCCAAGCGAGGTTGCGCTGACGATCGGGGTCGGGGCCGTATTGATCGTTGAAGGCGGTGAGATAGCGCCGACCGCCCTCTTCTTTTTCCACCGCCAGGACAAATTTGGAACGGGGCGGGCGCCCGTGTTCGTTGGCCTGCGCTGAAATGGGACGCTGATCGCGCGGAAAAACGACGGTGGCGAAACCTTGTTCGTCGGTCAACACGCTCATACGCGTGCCCATCTCGGTTTCCAAGTGCACGGCCTGGCGCGGCAGCGGCTTGCCCTGCCAACGCACCAGGAAGCGCCACTTTTCGCTTTCGCGGTAGCTGGCATGTTCGCGAGGCAGCGGCTGGGGAATGATCTCCAGTTCATGCCGGATTTCGCGCAGCAGTTGGGTGGGTGCATTGCCGGGGTTGCTGAAATACCAAGCGGTGGATGCCACCCGCACGTCCTCCGGCGATTCGCCGCGCGCCACGACCCAGTGGTAGTTGCCCATGCCCGGCGCGGCGCTGCGGATGCTGGCTCCTTCGGCGCCCAGCGGATAACTCACCCGCAAGCGTTCGGCGGGCCCGCCGGGTGCGTAGACCGTGAGCTCCGTCGCATCCAATCCGAACACTTTGAGCTTTACGGTGTTGCGCTCGCCGCGTCCGGCCGATTGAATGTTGGGCAGGCGCGTCCAGATTTTCGCTTCGTGGCGCTGCCGCGCACCGGCCGGCGCCGCATCTGTCGCGACCGGGTCGGAGGCAGGGGCCTGGGTTGCGGCAGCCTGCTGTCCATTTGGCGGAGCCTGGTGTCCGCTGTGGTTTGCCGCAGCCCAATGCCCAGGGAGCGACAGCGCGGCAAGAAGCGCCAGGCGACAGTAGGAAAACGCTTTCATTTGAACTCGTACCGGTAGCTCAGCATCATTTGCCGCGGCGCGGCCGCGGCGTAAGTGACTTTGCCACTGGTGTCCTTTTTCACCTCGAAGGCGTAGTGCTGGTCGAACAGATTGTCGACGTTGAGGGTCAGCGAATGCGCCTGCCAACGGTAGGCGAGCGATAGATTCGTCACCCATTCCCAGCCTTGGTATTTTTCGGTGTTGGCGTTGTCCAGCCAATACTCGCCCCAGGAATTGGCGGCCACGCGCACGCGCCAACGCTCGTTTTTCCAGCCTA
Source organism: uncultured Alcaligenaceae bacterium (assembly GCA_964517465.1). Classification (GTDB taxonomy): domain Bacteria; phylum Pseudomonadota; class Gammaproteobacteria; order Burkholderiales; family Casimicrobiaceae; genus JACPUX01. The sequence goes on along the minus strand of CAZFEK010000086.1, from coordinate 3,057 downwards.
GATGTAAGCCGTATTGCTGACGCGGCACGAAGGGCAGGGTTTTGCCGGCCCGATCGAGGTTGGCGCCGGACACGAGCTCGGTAAACTGTTTGTAGGTGTAGTCGGTGAGACTGAGGTAAGCACCGGTCTCCCAGCCCTGGCCGAATTCCATGCGCCCTTGCAGCTCGAAGCCCTTTTTCTCGGTGCGCCCCGCGTTGAGGTAAGTGGTGACACCGCCATTATTCTGCTGCACGATTTCGTCGCGCACTTGGGTGAAATAGAGACTGGCGTCGAGGCTCCAATGCTTGGCCCGGCCCTTGAGCCCCAGCTCATGGTTGCGGGAAATCGCGGCGTCGAGCGAGGGATTGGTGGAAATCTCCGAACCCGCGGGCACCTGGCCCGCTTGCGCGACCATGGCATAGGCATGGAATTGGTCGGCCAAGGCGTAGCTCGCGGCCAGTTTGGGCGCCGGAAGCCGGAAAGTTTTTTCGTTGCGGCTTTGCGCATTGACATTCGCGTAGGCGCCGCTGCGGTAATCGTAGCGGCCGAATTCTTCGACCCGGCTATCGAAGGCGACCCAATCGTAACGGCCGCCCGCATCGATGATCCAGCGCTCGCTGGGGCGCCAGGATTCCTGCAAATAGATGCCGGTCAGCAGGGTTTCGTTGTCTTCGCGCGAATTGAGCAGCCCCTTGACATCGGAGCAGGTGGCGAGGATACGCGCCGTGGTCGTGGCGGAATCGACGCAAGCGCCGCGGCTGGCAGTGGTGATCACGCTGGCGTAGCGATACTTGCGCGAATCGGGGGCGCGCTCTTGGCGCAGCGACACGCCGCCGACCAAACTGCCGCCCGGGTGCCGGTACTGCGCCTCGAAATCGCCGCCCAGGTTCGATACCCACTTGGCGGTTTCGTTGATGGCGCCGGTCACCGGGTGATAGTGGTACCAGGTGTTGAAATAGAGCCGCGGCTTGATCGTCAGCGCACCGCGCGCCATTTCCAGCTTGGTGTTGAAAAAACCGATCTTGGAATAGCGTCCAGAGTGTTTCCAAGCTTCTGAGGTGCCAGCCTGCTCGCCGCTGGCGATGAATTGGTCGAAAAGCGCGCGGTCCATGCTGCCGGGCAATTGCATGTTGCTTTCGGAGTAGGACACTTCACTGTCCAGAACATCACCCGAATCGAAGGCCCAGCCGTGTTTTACCGAGGTTTGGGTGGTGTCGAATTGATTCCAGGCGCGCCAGTCGTTGTCCTGTTTGCGGTGTGTGGCAGTCAAGGCAAAGGCCTGGTTTTCGCCGATCTTGCGTCCGAAGCGCAGGTGAACGTTTTGGGTGTCCCCGCTGCCCAGGCCGACGCGCAGGTTGTTGCCGCTTTGGTCGAAAACGGATTTGGAAAAGATCTGGATGGCGCCGCCGGCGCTGCCCGAGGCGAAGAGATTGCCCGGCCCCTTGGCCACTTCGATGCGTTCGATGTCCAGAGTATCGACGAAATCGAGGCGGGTCATACTGTCGGGATCGGTCAGCGGCACCCCGTCGCGCAGCACCATGATCTCGCGTATGCCGTAAGCCGCCTTGAGCCCCGCGCCGCGAATGATGAGCCGGGCGTCAAAGCCGCCGTTTTTGCTGTCGATCAATACGCCCGGGATTTCTTGCAGCGCTTCCTTGACGTTGAACATCTTGCGCTGGTCCATCTGCTCCTTGCCCACCACGGAGATGGCCTGGGGCACTTCAGCCGTGGCGCGCGCCTCGCGAGTGGCGATGACGCTCATTTCATCAAGGCGCGGCTCTTGGGCTCCTCCGGCAGCGGCCGCGGCAACGGCGACGCTTTGGGCCAACAAAGCGCCCAGCGTTGATGCAAGTTTCAATTTCTTTCCCCGCTTGGTAAGCAACAAAACAGAGACAAGATAAGCGCAAGTTCAGGGATGACCGCGAGTCATTTTGTCGCATGCGGCAATTGGTCGCGGGGGCCTCGGCGAGCCGTGCCAGGCAAAGCTGGTCCTGCATTGAGCGATCCTCGTGGCACCGATCGAGGTAACTATGATCCGAAAATCCGCAATTCGGAGAAACGTCATGCGCGAAATACTCATCGTCTCCCGGCGCGGCCAAATTACCTTGCCTGCAGAGCTGCGCAAATCGCTCGGACTGGCGCCTGGCAGCGCGGTCATCGTCGAGGAGCGCGGCGGGGAGCTGACGCTCAAACCCACCGCAGTGCTGGAGATCGAGATTTCCAGCGATGACCAAATCGCTGCTTGGGCGCGCGAAGACCGCCTGCCGCCCAAAGAGCGTCGCCAAATTCTCCAGCGCTTGCAGAAAGCTTGATGCGGCTTTTTCTGGATGCCAACATCCTCTTCACCGCTGCACACAACCCGGCGGGTAAGGCGGCGCTGGTCATCGCATTGGGGAAGGCGGGCATCTGGCGCCTCATCAGCAGCGCTTTTGCGCTTGAGGAAGCACATCGCAACCTGATGCGCAAGTACCCCGATTGTTTGGCACGCTTCGATGCGGATCGGGGCGCGTTGACGATCGTTCCCGACCGACTCGGAATTGCCTGCCCCGACCCGCTGTCCACGAAGGACCACCCCATCTATTGCGCCGCCTTGGGCTGCAAGGCCGATGTGCTACTCACCGGCGATCTTGGTCACTTCGGCTTCCTGATGAACGACCCTCGGTCGTCCGGCGGACTGTTGATCCAGACCGTCGCCGAGTTACTCGCTAGCCGCTAGACTCCACCGACTCGCCCGCCACCGTGGCGAGACAACGGGAAAACGCGGTGACGCCGGGGCTCTTGGCAAACAGGCAGGGTGTGCCGCGGCGTTTGCACCAATCCTTGACGCGCCAATAGGCGCCGTGGCTGATGCAACCCGCTTGGCAAATCACCAGGTCGGCGGCGGCGAGGTTGGCGTCGATGCGATGGGCGTTTTCTTCGAGCCCGCCATCGTGATGCAAGAAGCGCCCGCCGCAGCGCTCGACCACGGCGCGATAAGCCTCCACCTGCCCGCTGCGCCCGCCCACACACAGCACGGCCTTGCCGGTGTACCGGCACCGGTTGTTTGGACACGGATTTGCACCTCAGGCGGCCTCCTTG
>CAZFEK010000085.1:0-11254 GCA_964517465.1 uncultured Alcaligenaceae bacterium | reverse complement strand
CGTCCTCCTTAGACTGCTTTGCCGCCGACTCGCTCACGCATAGGATCTACAAAAGCCCGGCACCATCGACGCCGCTTCCGTTCGCCCTGCTCCATGTAGGAGCGCCGGCAGGCGCGAGCTTTTTCGTGTGCCGGTCGCGGTGATGCCAACGTCAAACCCTGGCGGCTTCCGCCGCTCCTACAAAAGCCCGGCACCACCGGCGCCGCTTCCGTTCGCCCTGCTCCATGTAGGAGCGCCGGCAGGCGCGAGCTTTTTCGTGTGCCGGTCGCGGTGATGCCAACGTCAAACCCTGGCGGCTTCCGCCGCTCCTACAAAAGCCCGGCACCACCGGCGCCGCTTCCGTTCGCCCTGCTCCATGTAGGAGCGCCGGCAGGCGCGAGCTTTTTCGTGCGCCGGTCGCGGTGATGCCAACGCCAAACCCTGGCGGCTTCCGCCGCTCCTACAAAACCCGACGCCGCCGTTTCCCCTGGCGCCCGGTCACACTGGCACCAATTCCGCGGTATGCGTTGCGGGCGCCTCTCCGCGCCGCACGCGAAACCACGCAGCATAAAGCGCGGGCAGGAAAAGCAGGGTCAAGGCGGTGGCCACCACCAGGCCACCCATGATGGCCACGGCCATCGGGCCAAAAAACGCGCTGCGCGACAAAGGCACCATGGCGAGCACGGCTGCCAAGGCGGTCAGCACGATCGGCCGGAAACGCCGCACCGTGGCTTCGACGACGGCTTCCCAGCGCGGATGGCCGGCGGCGATGTCCTGTTCGATCTGATCGACCAGAATCACCGAGTTCCTCATGATCATGCCGGAGAGCGCGATGGTGCCCAGCATGGCGACAAAGCCAAAGGGCTGACGGAAGACCAAGAGCGCCAGCGCCACGCCGATCAACCCCAAGGGCGCGGTGAGCACCACCATAACGACGCGTTGGAAGCTATGGAGTTGCATCATCAGCAGGGTCAGCACGGCAAAGACGAACAGCGGCATGCCGGCCATGATCGACTTCTGCCCCTTCGCGCTGTCTTCCACCACCCCGCCGGCCTCCAGGCGATAACCCGCCGGCAGGGTCGCGCGCAATGCTTCCATTTGCGGCATCAATTGCGCCGTCACCACCGGCGCCTGGATGTCGCCATAGATGTTGGCGCGCACGGTGATCGTCGGCAGCCGGTCGCGGCGCCAGATGATGCCGGGTTCGAAATCGTAATGAATGCGCCCGAACTGCGACAAGGGCACGCTCTTGCCCGAACGCGTGGGCACGGCCAGATCGCGCAGCAGCGAGAGTTGCACACGTTCGTCCTTGGCGCCGCGCAGCAGCACCTCCACCAACTTGTCGCGCTCGCGGTAGTAGGTCACCGAGAAACCCGAAAGCGAGTTGTTGAGGAAAGCGGATAGATCCTGCGAGGAAAGCCCCAGCACTCGCGCCTTGTTCTGGTCGATTTCCACGCGGATCACTTTGGAAGCTTCGTCCCAGTCGTATTGCACGTTGGACAGATGCGGATTGGCGCGCATCAGCTCGGCCATTTCCTGCGCATAGGTGCGCAAGGTCGGCAGGTGCTCGCCGGATACCCGGAACTGGACCGGGAAACCCACGGGAGGGCCATTCTCCAGGCGAGTGATGTTGGCGCGCAGGGTCGCGAAATCTTCCTCGAAGAGCTTGATCAAACGCCCGCGCAAGGCTTCGCGCTCCTTGTCGCCCTGGGTGAGAATGACAAATTGCGCGAAGCTCAGACTCGGCAATTGCTGATCGAGCGGCAAATAAAACCGCGGGCTGCCCGTGCCGACGTAACTGACATAATTCTCGACCCCCGCCTCCTTGGCGAGCAGGGCTTCGAGTTTCTTCACTTGCGCTTCGGTGGCCGCAAAGGAAGATCCTTCGGGCAGGCGCAATTCGATCAAGAGTTCGGGGCGGTTGGAGGCCGGAAAAAATTGCTGCGGCACTTTGCCAAAGCCGTAGAGAGCCAGGGCGAACAGACCCAAAGTGACCAAAATCACGCTCTTGCGATATTCGACGCACCCATCGACCAAGGCGCGAAAGCGCCGGTAGAACGGCCGCTGGTAGACGTCGTGGGCGTGCGCCGCGGCGGCCGGCCTCCCGTCGGCATCGAGTTTGAGGCGGCGCGCCAGCGCCGGCCAGCGCGCGGCAAGCCAGCGTGTCAAGCGCGTCGCTTGCGGCCGGGCGAAATCGGGCAACAATTTGTAGCCCAGGTAGGGAATAGCCACCACCGCGGCCACCCAGGAAACGAGCAGCGCGATGACGCTCACTTGAAAAAGCGAGCGGGTGTATTCCCCGGTGGCGCTTTGCGCCGTGGCGATGGGCAGAAAGCCGGCCGCAGTGACCAAGGTGCCAGTCAGCATGGGCATGGCAGTGCTGGTGTAGGCGAAGGCGGCAGCGCGCACCCGGTCCCAGCCCTGCTCCATTTTCACCGCCATCATTTCCACGGCGATGATGGCGTCGTCCACCAAAAGCCCCAAGGCGAGGATTAGAGCGCCGAGAGAGATCTTGTGCAAGCCGATGCCGAAGAGATTCATGAACAAGAAGGTGACGGCCAGCACCAGCGGAATGGACAGCGCCACCACCAGCCCCGTGCGCAGCCCCAGGCTGAAGAAACTCACCGCCAACACGATGATCACGGCTTCGGTGAGCACGCGTATGAATTCGTTGATGCTGCGCTTGACCGCCTTGGGCTGGCTGGTCACTTCGCTGATCTCTAGTCCCACCGGCAAATCGTTCTTGAGCCGCGCCGTCGCAGCGTCGAGTTCGCGCCCCAGTTCGATGATGTCGCCGCCCTTCTTCATCGATACGCCGATGCCAAAAGCTTCTTTGCCCAGGAAGCGCATTTTCTGAGACGGCGGATCGGCGTAACCGCGATAAACCCGGGCGATGTCGCCCAGGCGAAAGAGCCGCCCGTTGGCTCGTATCGACAGGTCTGCGATGGCTTCGACCGATTCGAAATCACCCGTGGTGCGCAAGTAGATGCGCTCGGCCGCGGTGTCGAAAACGCCCGAAGGGGCCATGGCGTTTTGCTGCTGCAGGGTGTTAAAGATTTGCTGCGGATTGATGCCCAAAGTGGCCAGGCGGGTGTTGGAAATCTCGACGAAAACCTTTTCTTCCTGCTCGCCGAAGTATTCCACCTTGGCGACGTTGGGCAAGCGCAAGAGTTCAGCCCGCACGCGGTCGGCGTGGGCTTTCATTTGGGCATAGCTGAAGCCCTCGCCGGACAGGGCATAGATATTGCCGTAGGTGTCGCCGAATTCGTCGTTGAAAAAGGGGCCTTGGATGCCCGCAGGCAGGGTGTGCCGCATGTCCCCCACGCGCTTCCTGACTTGATACCAGGTGTTGGGCACTTCGCTGGCCGGGGCGGAATCTTTGATCATGAAGAAGATCTGCGATTCGCCCGGACGCGAATAACTGCGCAGAAAGTCGATGAAGGGCACTTCCTGCAACTTCTTTTCGATACGGTCGGTGACCTGCTCTTCCACTTCTCGCGCCGTCGCCCCGGGCCAAAGGGTGCGCACCACCATCACCTTGAACGTGAAAGGCGGGTCTTCCGACTGGCCCAGACGCTCGTAGGAGAGCGCGCCGATGATGGCCAGCGCGATCATCAGATAACGCACGAAGGCCTGATGCTTCAGGGCCCATTCGGAGAGGTTGAAATTCATGAGGACACCCGCGCACGCGCTGCCTGGGCGGCAGGCGGCGCGGCCGGCGGCAAACGGACTTTCTGGCCGGGCAGAAGCTTGTGCACGCCCGCGCTCACCACCAGTTCACCGGCCTGCAAGCCTTCGAGCACACTCACCCCGTCTTCGGCGTATTGCCCCACGCGCACCACGCGCGGATGAACCGTTGCCGTGGCGGCATCGGCCACCCAAACCACCGCTTGCTGCTCGCGCTGCGCCAGCGCACTGAGCGGCAGCCGCGCCACCCCACCGGCCTGGGCGCTCCGCAAAAGAACGTTGGCGGTCATGCCCCAGAGCACTTCGGTGTCGGCATCGACGATGCTGACCTTGGCGGCATAAGTGCGCGTGGCGGGATCAGCCGCCGGCGCGAGTTCTCTCAGAACCCCGCGATAAACCTTGTCCGGTTGACTCCAAGTGGCAAGCACGATGTCCTGAGCGGCGCGCAACTCCGCGAGGCGGTTTTCCGGCACCGCGATCAGCACTTCTTTCTCGCCTAGCCTGGCCAGGCGCATGGCCGGCTGCCCCGCGGCCAGCACCTGGCCGGGCTCGGCGTGAACGACGGTGATCACTCCGTCGGCATCGGCCACGAGTTTGGCGTAGCCCGCCTGGTTGCGGGTGACGGCGTGTTGCGAGCGCGCTTGTTCCAGCCGCGCCGCGGTGGCGTTGTAAGCGTTTTGCCGCGCCTCGAAGGCGGTTTGGCTGATGAATTTCTGCTGCAAGAGCGAGCGGTAACGCTCGAGTTCTGCTTTAGCGAAATCGAACTCGGTTTGTGCCGCCGCAACCTGCGCGCGTGCCGCGTCGGCCGAGAGTTGCAAGTCGGCCGGGTCGAGCTCGGCCAACACTTGTCCGCGTTTGACCGCAGACCCGACGTCGGCGTAACGCCGCAGGAGTTTGCCGGCGACGCGAAAGCCGAGGTCCGCCTCGTGCCGGGCGCGCACTTCGCCGGAAAAAACTTGGCGCTCGTAACTGCCCGGCGCGCCCACGGTGACGACTTCCACCGGTCGAGGCATCTGGGCTTGTTGCGGCGGCTGGGAACAAGCGGCCAAGGCCAGCACCAGCACTGCGGGCAGAAAAGAGCGGGCTGCGGTTTTCATGTCGACTCCAGCGAAGTTTGGTTTTGCCGCTTGCTGCCGGTCGAGGCGGCGCGCGGCTCGGTGTAGCCCAACCACAAGGCGCGCAGGGCCCGGTCGAGCTCGGTGGGGTAATCGCGGCGCAGGAAGCGCACTTCGGCACGATCCTGGCAGCTCGGGTAGTTTTTGGGCTTTTGCAGCAACTGCCACAGACCAACGATGAGCACATAGCTTTGCATCAAGAGCGTAGTGCCGTCGCCGGGCGCCAGAGTGGGGAATCGGCGCTCCAGCGCGGCGCCGGACAGTTCCAAAGCCACGCCGACGCGCGCCGCGTGGGCCACGGCTGTTTCCTCGGGCAAACATTGATCCATGAGACCGAGGCAGCGGCTCGCCAGCGGCAAAAAACCCGGCGGTTCGACCATGTGTTTGCGCACCAAAGCCAGAATTTGATCGATGGTCACCGGGCTTGGATCGGCGAGCAAAGCGCCCAGCGCGTGGAAGTATCCCTCGGCGTGCCGCTCGTGCAGTGCCAGCAGAAGCTCTTCTTTGCCGGGAAAATAAAGGTAGAGCGTACCTTTGGCCAGTCCCGCTGCCGCGGCCACTTCGGCCATGTTGAGATCCCGCCCGCCTTGGGCGAGATAGACCCCTTCCGCCGCATCCAGAATGGCATTGCGGCGTACTTCCTTGTCTTCCGCCTGCCGGGCGCGTTGCCTGAGCACCATACTTTCCACCCCTTTAACTGACCCACGGTCACTTGTTGGGCATGCTAAATGACCCTAGGTCAGTTGTCAAGCGCAATGTTGGGTCGAACGAACGAGTCCAAGCAAACGAATCAAGAGTCCCGCGCGAGCTGGATTGTCGGCGCGAACGCGCTGATGACGACTCAGCCCGGCGCGACGTCGTCGCGGGGCACGAGCAGCGCGACCGCTTCGGCGGCGATACCCTCGCCGCGGCCCGTGAAGCCGAGTTTTTCGGTGGTGGTGGCTTTGACGCTCACGGCGTCGAGCGGCAGGCCGAGGTCAGCGGCGATATTCTCGCGCATGAGCGGGATATGGGCAGCCAAGCGCGGCGCCTGCGCGATCACGGTGGCATCGACATTGCTCAGGCGAAAGCCACGCGCGGCAACCTTGGCAGCCACTTCGCGCAACAAAACGCGGCTGTCGGCCCCCTTCCAGCGGACATCGGAATCCGGAAAGTGCTGACCGATATCGCCCAAGGCCGCCGCACCCAAGAGAGCATCACAAAGCGCATGCAACAGCACGTCCGCATCGGAATGGCCGAGCAACCCCAGTTCGTAAGGAATTTCCACGCCGCCCAGAATCAGCTTGCGCCCGGGCACCAGCGCATGAACGTCGTAACCGCTGCCTATGCGCATGGCGGGTTACGTTCCAGGAGTCGATCGGCCAAAACCAAATCTTCGGCGTAAGTCACTTTGAGATTGCGCGGGTTTCCGAGCACGAGCTTGGGTGCCAAGCCGAAGGCCTCGATCGCCTGCGATTCGTCGGTGGTGTAGAGCGCGCCGGGTTTGGCAAGGGCCTGGCGTAACAGCCCATAACGAAACATCTGCGGCGTCTGCGCCGCCCAAAGCCCGGCGCGGGGCACCGTTTCGTGCACTCGCGCCGCAGTATCGGCACGTTTCAGCGTATCGGCCACCGGCAGCGCCAGCAAACCGCCAACCGGGTCTTCGCCCACCTCGCGCATTAAGCGATCGAGATCGGCTTGGGTCAGGCAAGGGCGTGCGGCATCATGCACCAGCACCCAATCGTCGATGCGGGCGATGCCTGCCAAAGCATCGAGTCCGTTTTTCACGGTCTCGGCACGGCTGGCGCCACCTCGGCGCAACACTTCAACTTTGTCGAGCACACCGACGGCGCGGGTGTAATGTGTGTCATCGGGTGCCACCACCACATAAATCCCCTCAATGTCCGCGCGCTGACAAAACACCGCCAAAGTGCGCGTCAGCAGAGGCTGCCCGCCAAGCGGCAGATATTGCTTGGGCAGGGTCGCGGCGACCCGCGAGCCGGTGCCGGCGGCGGGAATGAGGACAAAGCGGCGCATGGCGTGAGGATTCTAGCAGCTTGCTCCATCATGAGTCTCCCCCGCGGAAATGCCGGGCACCATGGCCACGCAGCAGAAAGGAGGCTGGCGCTTGCGGCCGCACGATTGGTCGCGCTCACCCCACCACCAAAACGGCTCGACCTGCGCTCGACCCGTGGCAAAGCCCGGCGCCAGGCCAGCGCGAGATCGGCACTCAACCCGATACCCGCTAAGTGGCGTCGTCCGGCGGCGAGGCTCTGACCGAACTCCGTGCGTTCGAAATTAGAATCAGGTGCGCGATGGCCAGGATAGGCGCGGCCCAAATCGAAAGCACCGCCAGCACAAAGACGATGGTGTAGGCGTCGTCGTTCGGACTGCGGTCTTCTTCACGAATCCCGCTCATCAATTCGAAGACGACGTGTTCGAGATTGAGGGCCACCAGCGCAAAAACGATCACCGTGAGCGGCAGCAGCGTCGCCACGATCACCTCGACCAGGGAAAGACCGGCGACGCGGCGAAGAAAAACCGCGAAGAGGGCGACGCGCCACGCGGCGACGATACCCAGGAACCAGGCGTTGGCCTCGCGCGCGGCACTCGGGCTCAGAAACTGTTCGACCGGTATGGCATACAACACCGCCGGCGGAGCAGTCAGGGTGATGAACAGCAGCACATTGCGATACGACCAGTGGCGCGGCTTGAGCGGTGCGAGCAGAGCCCAGATCAGCAAGGCCAACACAAAGACATAGGCCACCGAACCGAGGCCCAGGTATTGCCACAGCTGGGCACGCGGATTATCCCAATACCGCCCGATGCCCGCCAGCCAAGTAAAGGCCAGGCCGAAAGCCAAGAACGCCTTCCAGTGTTGGTGCAGGGCCTCACTGGGACGGCGAAAAGTGAGCAGCCGAAATTCATCGGCCAGGATACGGGCGATCATCCTAAAGCGGGGCAAGGCCAGGAGCCGAAGTGACCAAGCGAGCCTTCCTCAAGGGCTCGCCAAGATCGCGAACACCCCGCGCTCACTCCGACCGGGCTTCTTTTGCCAATTTTGCCAACTCAGCATTAAACGCACGAACGCCGCTCATCAACCCTTCGCGATAAGCTTCGCGGTCGATGGTAAGCCGGTATTCCCCGCTGCGCTTTTTGATCGAACCGCCACCAAAAATGCTCAATGCTTGACCTACGGCGTTGGCCGCTTCAGGCGAGGTATCGGCCACCTTTTCCAGGGCGCCGGCCTTTTCGGTCACATTGATGACCTGTTCGGTGGTTGCCAAACCAGGAATACCCCGCATCATGCGGGACTTGGGCTGGCCCATCCAGGTAGCCCGAGCATTGAGCATGTTCATTCCCGGCGCGACATTGGCTTCTGCCGACACCGACTTGTAACCGCGCGATCCGTCCGCCCAGGCTTGCGGTGCAAGGAAAGTATATTGCGGAAGAATAAGTGTCGCGTCGGTGAACCGCGACTTTCCGGCACTTTGAAACTCGGCCAATTCGCCGCCACCAAAACCGGAACTGAAGTGTTGTTCGTCGCTCGGAGCCGCCGCGGCAAAATTGTTGCTTCCCTCACTCAGTGCGGGCAAGCCCAAACCGCCGACCTTCGTTTCCCGAGCCGCTGCTTTCATGAAGTCGCGGTCTCTTACATCGGCATAGGTCAGCACCTTGTATCCGGCCTGCCGCAAACGCGAGACCAAATCGTCATAGGCAGCTTGCGCCAGCTGCTGCAAGAACGCTTTATCCAGACCCGCCACTTGGTAAGTGGCGCTCGCTTTGGCGGTGCTATTGCCGGATTGAAAAAACCCGGACTGCTTGGTCGCTGCGACACGCCCATCGGTGAGCACCTTCACATAGGCCGTGGGCACGACCACGGTGCGATTATGGTCGAGCAAATCTTCGGGGTTGATGGCCTGCGCCTTAATCGACAAAGTCGATTGCACCTGCCCGGAATCCTGGGAAGGCTGTGGGGCCGGATCGGCCTGGGCCTGCACGAACCCGGCGGAGAGCAGCATGGAAGTGAGACAGATCAAACGAAATCTTAGGCAATGCGACATAAAACGTCTTTCTATCGGGACGAGCCCGTGCGGGATGTCAGGGAAACGGCGGGCGACATGGTAGCGTAAAGCGGCGCCTCGCGGAAAGAAACGTTGACCCAACCCGAGAGGTGCGAGAAATCAGCGCCAGTGAGACGCCGGTCAGTGGTGTGGCGAAAAGAAACCGCTGCGCTGGATGCGCGCGCAAATATCGGTAGGTTTTCCGCTGCCACTTCGCCCCCCTCCCGCGATGGAGAGAGGGGGTTTGCCTGAGGCGACGACAATCGGGGAGAAAAACGCGCGGGTTGCGCGCGTTTTTCACACCATCAACTTCCCAGGTGTTTGGCGAGGAATTTCTCCATCGCTTCGTAGAACTCGAAGCGATTTTCTTCATTGGAGAAGCCGTGGCCTTCGTTCTCTTTCACGAGGTAAGGCACGTCCACGCCCTTTTTCTTCAGCGCCGCGACGATCTGGTCGGATTCGTCGATATTCACCCTCGGGTCCTTGGCGCCTTGCGCCACGAGGAGCGGGGCACGCATCTTGTCGGCGTGCATCACCGGCGAGGTGGCTTCCAGGAGCGCCTTGTCCTTCTCCGGGTGGCCGACCATTTCGTGCAGCATGTCGAGGTAGGGCTTCCAGTAGGGCGGGATGGTCTTCAAGAAAGTGAAGAGATTGGAAACGCCCACGTAATCCACGCCGCAGGCGTAGAGTTCGGGCGAGAAGGCCAGCCCCGCCAGGGTGGCGTAACCGCCGTAAGAGCCGCCGTAGATGCACACCCGCTTGGGGTCGGCGATGCCTTGGGCGACGAGGTACTTCACGCCGTCGGAAACGTCGTCTTGCATGGTTTTGCCCCATTGCTTGAACGAGGCTTCCCAGAACTTGCGGCCGTAACCCGTGGACCCGCGGAAGTTCATTTGCAGCACGGCATAGCCGCGGTTGGCGAGGAATTGCACTTCGGGGTTGAAGCGCCAAACGTCGCGCGCCCAGGGTCCGCCGTGCGGATTGATGACCACCGGCAGGTTCTTTGCCGCTTTGCCGGGAGGCAGGGTGAGATAACCGTTGATGGTGAGGCCGTCACGCGATTTGTACTGGATGGGTTCCATTCTGGCGAGCTTGTCCTCGGCGAGCCAGGGTGAGAGGTCGGCCAGTTTGGTGAGTTTGTCGCCCTGGCGCTCATAGAGGTAGTAGGTGCCGCGGCTGCGGTCGCTGGTGGCGGCGAGCGTCATCACCTGCTCGGCGCGGTCCACCGAAACGAAGTCGATCTGGTAATTGGGCAGCGCTTTTTTCACCCGCTGATAGATGGTCTCGAATTCGGCATCGAAGAAATGCCGCTCGGCCTTGGCGGTGATGTAACCCGCGACGGTGAGCACTTTGCGCTTGGGGCTGTAACGCAGGGCGGAGACATCGACCTCGGGATGCTCGTAGATCACCTTCACTTCCTTGGCCGTGGCCGGGTCGAACTCCACGGCGGCCTGGCGATCACGCCCGATGTTGGACATGGCGTAGAGGCGTTGATTGTCGAAAGTGAAAAAAGCCGGCGACATCGACGAGCGGAAGTCGGTGGTGAGTACCGGTTTGAAGGCGTCTTTCTCGGTGGCGCGATAAAGCAGCGTCTGGTTCACACCGTCGGTCTTGATCGCCGCGCGCACCTTTCCGTCGTGGTCGGCCACCCATTGCGAGACGCCGCCGGGGTTTTCCACTTCGAGTTTGAGTTCCCCGGTGCGCACGTTCAGGCGATAGACATCGAAGAGCTGGGGGTTGCGCTTGTTGAGGCCGATGAGCAGTTCTTCGTCGCTATTGATCAGTGCATCGACGATTTGCGCCCGCACCTTGGGGAAAGGCGTCAGCTCGCGGGTGCTCTTGCCTCCACGATCGACCACGTAGAGGTGATAGTTCTCATCGCCCCCGTCGTCCTTGAGATAAACCAGATGATCATTGCCCTTCCAGAGATACTGGCGAATGTCCCGGTCTTTCACGCCGGTGACGCGGGTCACGGCGCTGCCTTCGCGGGCGCGAACGTGAATGTTGAGACGGCTTTCCCAGGGCTGAAGGAAGGCAATGGATTGGCCGTCCGGCGACACCTCGAAGCCAGCTTTTTCCGGGTTGCGGAAGAAGTCCCGCATGGGAATGGTTTGGGCGGCGGCGGAACTGGCCGCCCAGAGGCCCAGGGTCAGGCCCAAGGCCACGGCGCCGCCCCGCAACAGGGCGGCAAGACGAAACAAAGACATGGTTTGTCCTCCGGTTCTTGTTTCCCGACGCCGGGTCGGCGGCGGCGAAGCGTGCAGTTTAGCGCGCCTCGCAGGCGAGGCTGGATGGCTGTGCGACCGGATGCAATCAGCCGGGACAAAAGCCTCAGGGCGCCGACGAAGTACAAACCGTCCGGGCGATGCCGTGGTCGTCGCGAGAGCGACGCTGTGATCTCCCCTCTCCCGCAATGCGGGGGAGGGGCGG
>CAZFEK010000084.1:0-12167 GCA_964517465.1 uncultured Alcaligenaceae bacterium | reverse complement strand
GTCCCGGATTGTGATTCCGGTTGTCGTGGGTTCGAGTCCCATCAGCCACCCCATTTCGTTTTGACCTCGGCCCCCGAGGCGAGGATGCGTGGTGCGGCAGCTCTTGCGCTAAGACGGTGGCCGTATTACAATTACAAACTTTGCTAAATTCGTAAGTTCTGAACGGATTTCATGAAAACCTATTCGGCCAAGCCGCAAGACATCACGCACGATTGGTTCGTCGTCGACGCCACCGACAAGGTGCTCGGACGGCTCGCCAGCGCCATTGCGCATCGCCTGCGGGGCAAGCACAAGGCGATCTACACGCCGCACATGGACACCGGCGATTTCATCATCGTCACCAACGTTGAGAAGCTGCGCGTTACCGGCAACAAGGCGGAAGACAAGCTCTATCATCGGCACAGCGGTTTTCCCGGCGGCATCTATACCACCAACTTCGCCAAGATGCAGGCGCGCTTTCCTGCCCGGGTGTTGGAAAAGGCGGTCAAAGGCATGCTTCCCAAGGGCCCGCTGGGCTACGCCATGCTGAAGAAACTAAAATGCTACGCCGGCCAAGAGCACCCGCACGTCGCGCAGCAGCCGAAAACCCTGGACCTCTGAGATCACTCATGATCGGTAATTATTATTATGGCACCGGCCGCCGCAAGAACTCCGTGGCGCGCGTTTTTCTGACCAAGGGCACCGGAAAGATCGTGATCAACGACCGGCCCCTGGAACAATTCTTTGGGCGCGAGACCGGCCGCATGGTCGTGATGCAGCCGTTGAAGCTCACGAATCATGAAGGCAGCTTCGACGTCTTGGTCAATGTTCATGGCGGGGGCGAATCCGGGCAAGCCGGGGCGGTGCGCCATGGAATTACCCGTGCGCTGATCGACTATGATGCGGCGCTGAAATCCGCCTTGTCGAACGCCGGGTTTGTTACCCGGGACGCACGCGAAGTGGAGCGCAAGAAAGTCGGCTTGCACAAAGCTCGCCGCCGCAAGCAATTCTCCAAGCGCTAAACGTTTCCATTCCGACAAAAAGCCGCCCTCGGGCGGCTTTTTGTCATGGCTAGGGGCGCCAATGCTACAATCATATTCCAGCTCAATGGAGGGTCCATGGTCAAAGTGGGTGTGGTCGGAGGAACCGGCTATACCGGGGTCGAACTGCTGCGTCTCTTGGCACAGCACCCCGAAGTCCAGTTGCAATGCATTACGTCGCGCAAAGAGGCCGGGATGCCGGTGGCGGAGATGTTTCCGAGCTTGCGCGGCGCGGTCGATCTCGCCTTCTGCGCGCCGGAAACCGGACAACTGGAATCCTGCGATCTGGTTTTTTTTGCCACCCCCAACGGCGTTGCCATGGAGCAGGCTCCGGCGCTGCTAGAGGCTGGAGCGCGAGTGATCGACCTCGCCGCCGATTATCGCCTTGCCGATCTGGGGGTGTGGGAGAAGTGGTACGGCATGAAGCACGCTTCGCCCGGCCTGGTTCCGCGGGCAGTTTACGGCCTTCCCGAGGTCAATCGGGAGCAAATTCGCAGCGCCCGGCTCATTGCCAACCCGGGCTGTTATCCGACCGCAGTTCAACTGGGTTTTTTGCCCTTGGTTGAGTGCGGGGTAGTCGATCTACAGCACTTGATCGCCGATGCCAAATCGGGTGTCAGCGGGGCTGGCCGCAAGGCCGAGGTGCATACGCTCTTCAGCGAGGCCGCGGACAATTTCAAGGCCTATGGCGTGGCTGGCCATAGGCACTTGCCGGAGATCACGCAAGGGCTTGCCAGGGCGGCGGGTCGCGCCGTAGGGCTGACCTTCGTGCCGCATCTCACCCCGCTCATTCGGGGGATCCACGCTACGCTTTACGCACGGCTGACCGACCCGGGGATAGATGTCCAGGCGCTTTATGAAAGCCGCTACGCGGACGAACCCTTTGTCGACGTGATGCCTGCCGGGTCGCATCCCGAGACGCGCTCGGTACGGGCGGCCAACCTCTGTCGGATTGCCGTGCACCGGCCTTTGGGCGGCGATACCGTGGTGGTGCTCGCGGTGGAGGACAACCTGGTCAAGGGCGCGGCAGGGCAAGCCGTGCAAAACATGAATTTGATGTTCGGTTTTCCCGAAACGCTGGGCCTTGCCCAGTTACCGGTTCTGCCCTAAAGCCGATGCTGCGCACGCTGCGGCGGCATTTCGGCATCTCGGCTCCCCGCCTGGCGGTGCGTACGCACGTGGCGTGGCCGATACGAGTCGTGTGGGGGGTGGCCCTGGGGGGCTTGGTTGCCGGGTTGATCTGGTGGGGCTATGACACCGGCCGGCTGTTTGCCGGTTTTGACCGCAGCGAGGCGGCCGAGGAGCGTGCCCGCTTGGAAAACCAAGTAAGCGGTTTGCAGGAGGAGAACGCACTCCTTCGGTCGCGCACGGTTCAGCTCGAATCGGAGCTCGGGGTCGTCAAAGGGGCCCAGGCGGTGCTTGCCGCGCAGGCACAGGCGCTGCAAAAAGAGAACACGCAGATCAAAGAGGATCTCGTGTTCTTGCAGAAGCTCTTTGCCGGAAGCGGCAAAGAGCTTGCATTGTCGATTCAGCGCCTGCAAGTGGATCGTGTGAGTCCGTCGGATTATCGGGTTCGCATGTTGGTGGTGTACGGCGGTCGCAAGAACGAGGAGTTTTCCGGTCGCGCCGAACTCGAAGTGCAGAGCTTGGACGGGCACACGGTATTGCTTCTTCCGGGGCACGACCCCAGCATGCAGGGAGCACTCAAGCTGGGTTTCAAGTATTATCAGCGTGTCGAAGTGAACTTCCAGGCTCCCGCGGGTGCCGCGGTCAAGTCGGTGCAGGCGCGGGTGTTCGAAAACGGCAACCCCAACCCCAAGGCCACGCAGGTATTCTCTTTCTAGGAGGTCCCCATGTTCGGCGACAAGAAAGACCATGCGCCGCAAAAGCGTATCGACAGCCTGATCGGTGTCGGCACGACAATCGAAGGCAACATCAGCTTTACCGGCGGCTTGCGCATCGACGGACGCGTCAAAGGCAATGTGACCGCCGAAGGTGACAATTCGTCAACTCTGGTCATCAGCGAAGCGGCGCGAGTGGATGGCGAAATCCAGGTCAGCCATGTGGTCGTCAACGGGCAGGTCAACGGGCCGATCCGGGCTCAGGAATACCTCGAACTGCAAAGCAAGGCAAAAGTCTGCGGCGACGTGAACTATCGGCGCCTCGAGATCCAGCTGGGCGCTACCGTGCACGGCAAGCTGGCCAGTCTTGATGCTGGTGAGGGCGCCAGTGTCGTGGAACTTAAGCGCGGTGCCGGAAATTGACCTAAGTCGCTTTTTTCGACCATAATTTCACCATTCCAATCTTGGAGTTTCCGCAATGAACGCCCCAAATGATTTTAGCTCTCCGCTTCTGTTCACTGATGCCGCTGCGGCGAAAGTGAAGGAACTGATCGACGAGGAGGGCAACCCCAACTTGAAGCTCCGTGTGTTCGTGAGCGGAGGCGGATGCTCGGGCTTTCAATACGGCTTTACGTTCGACGAGGAAGTGGCCGAAGACGACACCTCCATGGTCAAGAACGGAGTTACGCTGCTCATCGATCCGATGAGCTTCCAATACCTGGTGGGCGCAGAGATCGATTTTACGGAAGGCCTGGAGGGTTCGCAGTTCGTGATCAAGAACCCCAATGCTCAAACGACTTGCGGTTGCGGCTCCTCTTTTTCTGCCTGAGTTGAACACCGGAGTTGCACGGGAAAGCGGGGGCTGCGGCCCCCGCTTCATTTGGGATAGATCGCGCCTAGCACGCGCGCGCCGCGCGCTCCGGTGACCTCCGGCAAATTGCCGGGCAATCCAAGCAGGGTTTGGCGTGCCAGCCAGGCGAACGCCATGGCTTCCACCCAGAGCGGCGCGATTCCGACCTCGGAGGTGCTGCGCGTGGTGCAATCGGGCAGGTTTTGCGCCAGCCGGCGCAGCAAATGGTTGTTGTAGGTTCCGCCGCCGCAAACCAGGACTTCCCTGGCTCCCGCGCAATACCGCGTGATCGCCTGGGCTGCGCTCCTCGCGGTCAGTTCGGCAAGCGTTGCCAGGACGTCCTCGGCGGCTGCGCCTTCGGGTAGACGCGCCGTGAGCCAGTCTTCGTTGAACAGGTCGCGCCCGGTGCTTTTGGGCGGCGGCAGGGCGAAGAAGGGCTCGGCCAGCATCTGATCGAGCAGTCGCGGAGCCAGCTTGCCCGCGGAGGCACGCCGGCCATCGCGATCGAACGGCTCGCCCCAGCACTTCTGGGTCCAGGTGTCGAGCAGCATATTGCCCGGCCCGGTGTCGAAACCGCGCACCGGCCCGGCGGGCGGCAGGTCGGTGACATTGGCGATGCCGCCCAGATTGAGCACTACGCGGTGGACATTCTTGCGGCGGAACAAAGCCTCATGGAAGGCGGGCACGAGCGGCGCGCCTTGTCCTCCGGCGGCGATGTCGCGGCTGCGGAAATCGGCCACTACCGTGATGCCCGTGAGCTCAGCCAGTCGCGCCGGCTGATTGAGTTGCAGGGTGTAGCCCGAGGCAGGATCGTGCCGGATGGTTTGTCCGTGGCACCCGATGGCGGTGACCTTTTCCGCTTTGATCCCCGCCTCGCGCAGCGCCTGAGCGGTGACCTTGGCATAGGTCTGGACGAGTTCGGCACCGATCATCGCCGCGCGATGCAATTCGTCATGCCCTCGCGCGTGCAGCGTCAGCAGTTTGGCTTGCAGAGCAAGGTCGAATGGATGCGCGACATGCGCCAGGACCCTCGGGGCAGGAAGGGAGAAGTCGGCCAGCACCGCGTCAACACCATCGAGACTGGTGCCTGACATCAGGCCGATCAAGAGCTCTGGCTTATCCATAAGCGGGCGCTGAACGCAAGAGGGCGCTCTCGCGCCAATTGCGATAAAATTGTTTTTCCGCGAGCAATGGCAACATGGCGCAGCATTCTAGCAGGGTGTTGCAAGACCTTGCGAGGACGGCTAGATGCAAGGCGCACGGAGCAACGCGACCGCGACATATCAGCAAGGCAGGCGAGGGCGCGAGCACTTGGCAAAGCAGCAGATGGCCCGCGGCGGCGGCTGTTCAGTACCCTGCGGGCAAATGCTGCCGATCGGCTCGCCTTGACCCAACCAATTACTCATGACTCCCGACATCGCCCATCAATTGGCCACCTTCAAACGTGGCTGCGAAGAACTGCTGGTTGAATCCGAACTGATCGGCAAGCTCAAGCGCGGCAAGCCGCTGCGCGTGAAGGCCGGCTTCGATCCGACCCGGCCCGACCTGCACATCGGCCACACGGTGCTTTTCAACAAGATGCGCCAGTTCCAGGACCTCGGGCACCAGGTGATTTTTCTCATCGGCGACTTTACCGGCATGATAGGCGACCCTTCCGGAAAAAACGCCACGCGCCCGCCCTTGACCAGGGAAGAAATCGAAGCGAACGCCAAAACCTACGCCGACCAGGTGTTCATGATCCTTGATCGCGAGCGCACCGAGGTTGCGTACAATTCGACCTGGTTCAACGAACTCGGTGCCGCGGGCATGATTCGCCTGGCCGCGCAGTACACCGTGGCGCGCATGCTGGAGCGTGACGATTTTGCCAAGCGTTACGCCAGCCAGCAGTCGATCGCGATTCACGAGTTTCTCTATCCGCTGGTGCAGGGCTACGATTCGGTCGCTTTGCGCGCCGATATCGAACTGGGGGGCACCGACCAAAAGTTCAATCTTCTGATGGGCCGCCCGCTGCAGCAGCACTGGGGCCAGGAGCCGCAATGCATCCTGACCATGCCGCTCTTGGAAGGCCTCGATGGCATCAACAAGATGTCGAAATCGCTCAACAACTACATTGGCATCACCGAGCCGCCGCAAGAGATCTTTGGCAAGCTGATGTCGATTTCCGATGAGTTGATGTGGCGCTATTACGATCTCCTATCCTTCCGGCCCAATGAGGAAATCGCAAACCTCAAACGTGAAGTGGCGGATGGTCGCAATCCGCGAGACGTCAAAGTCTCGCTCGCGCAGGAAATCGTGGCGCGCTTTCATTCCCAGGCGGCAGCGGACCAAGCGCTTGCCGATTTCGAGGCGCGCTTCAAGCAGGGGGCGATACCCGAAAACCTGCCGGAGCTCGCACTCCACACCGACGGCAAGGGCATCGCCATAGCCCAGGCTTGCAAACAAGCGGGCCTGGTGGATACCACTTCAGAGGCCCTGCGCCTGATTCAGCAGGGAGGCCTCAAGCTCGACGGCGAGAAGGTGAGCGACCGCAACCTCCACCTTGCGGCGGGAACCAAGATGGTGCTGCAAGCAGGCAAGAGGAAGTTCGCCCGGGTTGCAATTTCCTGACCACGGGTCGAGCGCAAGTCCCGCCAATCATGGCGGGATGAACGAAACAAATCCTGAATCCCGAGGCGCGAGCCTCCGTTCTCGGTCGCGGCAAGGACGCCCATGCACCACGCGGGCGAGACTCACCGATATGCCGGAGCGGCTTGCAGCTTCGGCAGGCGGGTCAGAAATGGCGACGCGCTTGGAAGGTTAATGTACGGTTGCGGTCGCCAACAAGCGCATCAAGTTGCCGGCTTTCAAGCGATAAATGCCGTCGCCCTGATATTGGGCGCCGTCGAGGTCCGACCGGGTCAGCGCAATTTCCATGTCGCCCAGCCGGGCTTCGAGCAAAACGTCATCAGCGACGGTGAATTCATCCGGACGCCGGCGATATTCGGTCTCGAAGACCAAACCGTCGAATTGCACAAAATCCGCGTCGTCGAGAGAGTCGTAGAGGTTCATTGCCTTCCGTACCGATTCCAGCGGAATACCGCCTTGCTCAGCATATGGGGTCATGTCGTCTCTCCTTCAAGCCGAACATCCACAACTCAGATAACGGCAGGAAATGGCCCCGGTTTACGCCGCTCGTCGGCGCAGTCTGCCGACGCAGGCGGCAGGGCGCCCCCCCGCAATGGCTGGGGCTGTCGCGGCCGCAGGCTGTATCCAGGGAACGCGAACCGCCGGTTGACCCGGAGTCCGGCGGCTCCAGGGCTTGATCGCAGCACGAGGTGGGGGCTTGATGCCCCCAGTACCGTTTTCGTCTCGCTCCCTCCCGCGAGGATTGGCGAGGCTGCGCGCCCGCCCGGCGGCGAAGCAGCCGCTCAATAGGTCATGCAAGCAGCGTTGAGGATGCCGGCCGCGAGCGACAGCGCGCCCAAAAGCGCGCCGCTGGCGGTCTTCCCCTGCGGAATCGCCTGAGCGATTCCCGGCATGAGGCGGCTGGCCACGAAATAGGCAAAAACCTGTACCACCAGGGCGATGCCCCCCCAGAGCATCATGTCCACCGGACTTACGCTGTGGGCTATCGCGCTGGCAAGGGGCAAGACGAATCCGATCAAGGCGCCGGATAGGCTGATGGCTGCCGCGGTGTTTCCTTCTCGGATCAGGCCGAGCTCGCGGTAGGGCGTCACGCGCACGTAAACCAGCAGAAATATCGCAACCATGACCAGAGCGAGGGCGAAATAGAGCAAGAAGCTGGGGAAACCAGCCAGCGAGAGTATTAGCTTGTCCATGAAGCGTTTCTCCTCAGAGGGAACTCAGCGAAAATAATGCGGAAGGAAGCGGCTGGTATTGCAGGTGATCTCGCTGGCGTCTTCCCGCAGTCCTATGCCTGCGGCGCGATCACTCACCACCCAAGAGCCGACGGTGGTGTAGCTGTCGCCGAACTTGGGGATCGGCGTGTAGGCTTGGTACACCCAGCCTTCAGCGCCATAAGTGCCGGGTTCGCGCAAAACGCGCTCGCCCTGGCGGATCGTGACGTTGGCTCCCTCGCGCGAGTAGATCGGCTTTTCGACGTAGTCGCCGCGGATGCGTCCCGGGCTGAAATAGGCGGGCAGCAGGTTGGGATGTTCCGGGAAAAGCTCCCAAAGGACCACCAACAAGGCTTTGTTCGATAAGAGCGTCTTCCAAGGCGGCTCGACGACACGCAATCGACCTGCCGGAAGCTTGGCGCCGAACTGGTCGGCGAACATCCATTCCCAGGGATAAAGCTTCACCAGGACATCGATCGGAAGGTTGGCGAGATCGACGAAGGCCTTCTCCGCTTCCGTCCATCCGATGTCTTCGACAGCCATCCATTGCGTCTGAAACCCTGCTTGTGCCGCGGTGTCCCGCAGATATTCGATGTTGCCGAAATCCTCTTCGTTGTTGCGCACGCTCACGAAGGTGAGCTTCGCGTCCACCGGGAAATCGAGGCGGAGGACGGACCAGCGCTCGATCAGTTTTTCATGTAACGAATTGAACTGGTCGGCCTCCGGATGAACGGATTGCAGCCAGCGCCACTGCACCACCGAAGCTTCGAGGAGCGCGGTCGGCGTGTCGGCATTGTATTCCAGCAGCTTGGGCGGTCCTTTGCCGTCATAGGCGAAGTCGAAGCGGCCAAAAAGCGTCGGTTCACGGGCCTGCCAAGAAGCGGCAACGTAGTCGGCAAAAACGGGCGGGATACGCAGATCGTCGAAGCGGCGTTCGGCGATGATGTGTTCGGCGGCTTTGAGGCAGAGCTGGTGCAGTTCTTCGGTAGCCGCTTCGAGTTCATCGATCTGATCCGCCGAAAAGCGGTAGCAGGCGGTTTCGTCCCAATATACGCCATCCATGGAATGAAAACTGAAGCCGACTTCTTCGCAATCTTCACGCCAGTTGGCGCGCGGCGTTACCTTCTCACGGTGCATCAGCCGCCTCCCGAGTGTGATGACGCGCTGCTCCCGAATCCGCCCCGGGAGATGTGGCTGGAGGCGATCGCGCGGCTCCCGGTGCGAGGTCCGCTCACCCCTTCGGACGAGTGCGAGGAGGTGTAGCGGGGGCCATAATAATGCGAGGTGGTATAGCGCCCGTCGCGCACGGGCTCGCATTTCTGCTCATCGCCCCAGTCCTGCACGCACTGGGCGCGCGAGGCATACACATCGCGCGTGTCGATAGGGTCGCTGCACGAGGTCAAGGCGGCCGCGCCCAGCAGCACCAGGGTTACTTTGGCGGAAGACTTGCGAGGACGATCTGGCATGTCGGGCCCTTTCGGCTTGGTTTTCGCCCAGCCGCGATCTTAACCGATTTTCCGCCTAGGATTGCGAGGCGAGCAGTGCTCGCACGAAACCCGGCAGGGCGAGCATTGCGCCATGAGTTTGCGCGTTGTAGTACTGCAGGCCGCCGATGCGCCGGCGCTGAAGACGCTCTTCGACGGTCGCGGCGGCAATGGATCTAGGGTCGAGGTCTTGCGAGGCGCAGGCAAAGCCCCAAAGTGCTCCATAAAGCGGCACCGCGACGAGGTAGGGGAGCACCAGGCGAAAGGCGCCGGCGAGCTCGCGCAGGCTTCGGGCGAAACGTTCGCGTTGCGCGAAAGGAGCGCCGATATGGAGCGTCATGGCGCCTCCGGGCTTGAGCCGAGCGGCGCAAGCGGCATAGAACTCGGGCGTATATAGGGGCCTCGAAGGCCCTCCGGGATCGGTGAGGTCAAGCACCAGCAAATCGTACTGGTCGCGGTCTTCGCGCACGTAGGCGAGGCCATCGGCAACGATCACCTGGACTTTCGGGTGTTCGAGTGCGCCGTGATGGATGGCGCGGAAATGCTCTTTGGCCATAGCCAGCACCGCGGGATCGATTTCCACGATACGCACGCTTTCGATGCTGGGGTGCTTGAGCAATTCATCCGCTGAGCCGCCGTCTCCTCCTCCGATGATCAGCGCCGTCTTTGGCTCGGGATGACTGATCGCCGGCAAATGGACCAGGTTCTCGTGATAAAAGAACTCATCCGCTTCCGAACTCATGAAACTGCCGTCGAGCCGGAAGAGCTTGCCGAAAGCAGGAGTTTCCCAAACCTCGAGCTGCTGATAGCGAGTGCGTGTCGAAGCGAGCTGCTTGCCCGGCTTGACGAAGGAACCATAGTCCTGGTTGAGCCACTCGACCAGCGTCGGCGGCTCAGACTGGATGGCTGTGCCGCGCCAGACCTCGCGGTCGAGGGGATCCTGGGGGGCAAAGGCCGAGCGAAGACCGGCAAATACCTGGCGTGCCAAAGCGCTGTTGTCCTGCTGAAAATTGCACACGTACAGGTCTGCGGTTACCGCATTGAGCTCCGGCCAGGTATGCACCGCGAGATGCGACTCCGCGAGCAGCAGCGCTCCGGTTGCTCCCTGAGGGGAGAACTGGTGGAATTGCTCGCCGACGACGGTGAGGCCCGCCGCGGCTGCATGCGTCGTGCATAACCGGCGCAGTGCTTGCGCATCGGCCATTTCGTTGCGGCCGGATCGGCAGTCCCGCCACTCGCCAAGTAGATGCAGTCCCCTCATGTTTGCCTTTCGAAATTGGTCTTGCCGCGAGTCCAAAACGTACTTGCCGGAAATCCGATCGTTGCGCCCAGGGTGCGAAGCGAATCCCCTGCCCGGTGTTTTCGGAAACGGCGACGCCAAGAGACCGGCTGATGCCAGCGATCAAGATTCCTGATTATTCAAATTATTGCCGATCTGGCGCGGCTACGCGATA
The DNA here is from genome assembly GCA_964517465.1 of uncultured Alcaligenaceae bacterium. Lineage (GTDB taxonomy): Bacteria > Pseudomonadota > Gammaproteobacteria > Burkholderiales > Casimicrobiaceae > JACPUX01. The sequence continues at coordinate 1,683 of CAZFEK010000084.1, read as the reverse complement.
ATTCACACTTTCTGCGGCGACCTGGGTCAGGGTTCGCCCAAACCCGCCCCCAAGGTTTTCGCCAAAATGTCCGATCCCCGCCTCGCACACGCCATTCGTTTCTTGGCCATGGACGCCGTCCAAAAGGCCAACAGCGGTCACCCCGGTATGCCCATGGGCATGGCCGAAATCGCGGTAGCCTTATGGCGCGAGCATTTGAAGCACAATCCCGCCGACCCTTCGTGGGCGGATCGCGACCGGGTCGTTGTCTCCAACGGCCACGGCTCGATGCTGCTCTATTCGGTGCTGCATCTGACCGGTTACGATTTGCCCTCGAGCGAGTTGATGCGCTTTCGGCAGATGCATTCGCGCACCCCGGGGCACCCCGAGTTTGGTGCAACACCCGGGGTTGAAACGACCACCGGCCCTTTGGGGCAGGGGCTCGCCAATGCGGTCGGCATGGCCATCGCCGAAAAGGTGCTGGCCGATCGCTTCAACCGCCCGGGGCACACCCTGGTCGACCACCACACCTATGTGCTGCTGGGCGACGGTTGTCTCATGGAAGGTGTCTCGCACGAGGTCTGTTCGCTGGCCGGCACGCTGCGCTTGGGCAAACTCGTCTGCCTGTACGACGACAACGGCATTTCCATCGACGGGCATGTCAAGGGCTGGTTCACCGACGACACCGCGAAGCGTTTCGAGGCCTATGGCTGGCATGTGGTAACCGGCATTGACGGGCACGACGTCCATGCCGTGAGCCGCGCGATTGCATCGGCCAAAAGTGTTACCGAGCGTCCGAGCCTCATCCTTTGCCGCACCGTAATCGGCCGCGGTTCTCCCAACAAGGCCGGCACGCACGATGTGCATGGCGCTCCCCTGGGCGAGGCGGAAATTGCCGCCTGCCGCAAGGAACTGGGCTGGGACTTGCCGCCCTTTGCCGTGCCCGACGATGTGGCTGCCGCTTGGAACGCGCGCGAGCAGGGCGCTGCGGCACAAAACGAGTGGAACCATCGCTTCGACGCCTATGCCAAAGCGTTCCCGGAACTCGCGGCGGAGTTTTCGCGCCGGCAGGCGGGTGAACTGCCGGCCGATTGGGCTGCCAAGGCGCGCGCCATGGTGGAAGAGGCCCAGCAAAAAGGCGCCAATGTCGCCACGCGCAAGGCCTCGCAAATGGCGATCGAACAGATAGCGCCGGGCCTGCCCGAACTCATCGGCGGTTCTGCGGATCTAGCCGGATCCAACCTCACTTTGTGGTCGGGATCGAAAGGCGTAAACCCCGAAACCGGCGGCAACTACGTCTATTATGGCGTGCGCGAGTTTGGCATGGCCGCAATCATGAACGGCATTGCCCTGCATCGCGGGCTCATTCCCTACGGCGGCACTTTCCTGGTGTTCTCCGATTACGCCCGCAATGCCTTGCGCATGGCCGCACTCATGAAAGTGGGCAGTATTTTTGTTTTTACCCACGATTCCATTGGTTTGGGCGAAGATGGTCCCACCCATCAGCCGGTGGAGCATGTGGCCAGCCTGAGACTGATTCCGAACATGCAGGTCTGGCGCCCGGCTGACGTGGTTGAAACGATGGCCGCTTGGGCTGCGGCGGTGGAACGCCGGGACGGGCCGACTAGCCTCATTCTTTCTCGCCAGAACCTTGCGCCGCAGCCGCGCACTGCCGAGCAGTTGAAGGCGATACGCCGGGGCGGC
>CAZFEK010000083.1:0-12938 GCA_964517465.1 uncultured Alcaligenaceae bacterium | reverse complement strand
CTTTGCCAATCATGCCGACTTGACAGATGCGCGTACATCATAGAAGGAGCGGGCTTGCCCGCGATTACAGCGCCCGCCGCGAGCCCAGCCCCCTTCGCGGCCAAGGCCGCTCCTTCTACAAGTCTGCCCGCCGCGCCACACTTTATCGCCCCATTTGGTGACTAATATTCCTTCGCCGTTTGCGATCGGCGGCAATTGTTTTGGTTCCGGCTGTGCCCGCTCAGCGAGTTTCAAGTTCGGCGCCTTCAGGCTGGCCAAAAAAAACCCCCATTGCTGGGGGTTGCTGCTTAGACCGAGTCCACACGACGGGGGGGGTGTCGCAGGGACGAACTCAGCCAAGTCTTGGAAAATCTGATCGACGCCTCCATTCCTGGGTTGCGGCGCCGGACGATCTGCCGGTCAAACGCTTGCGTCGATGGTTTGCATCGTATGCCAACCGCATGAAACAGGCAACGCGAGCACTTGATATCGGTCAAGCAAATCGGCTTTCCCGGATAATCCCGGAAGTGGCGTCTGGCCTCTGGAAACGAGTATCTAGAAACTCGTTTCTAGATCGGCATGTTCATGATGTCCTGGTACGCCTGCACCACCTTGTTGCGGAATTGCAAAGTGGCCTGAAAAGAAATCTGCGCCTTCTGGGTCGCAATCATCACTTCATGCAAGTTGGTGTTCTTGGGATCCAGCTCGAAGAGCCGGGTCGCTTCGGTCGCCTTGACTTGCAGGTGGTTGACTTGATCGAGGCTGGTTTTGAGCGCGCTGGCAAAATCGCTGCCCGTGGCCGCCTTGGTTTCGGTCGCAGCCTTGGGCGCCGGCGCGCCGTTGACGCCGTTTTGCATACGCGCTTGCGCGGCGCGCATTTGCTCGAGAATGCGCTCTATCCCCGCCGGATCGACTCCGACGCGATTCATGCCACCGCCCTTTGCGCGCCGCCGAACATGGCATCGGGGTCGATGCCTTCGGCACGATATTGCTGCAAGCGATAGCGCAAAGTGCGCTCGGAAATGCCCAAGCGGGCCACCGCCGCTTTGCGCGAACCTTTGACGGCAGCAAGAGTGGACAGGATGAGGGCCTTTTCCACGCCCCTCACGTCGCCGCCCAGCCAATCGGACGGCGCCGCCATGGCATCCACCCGGTCGGTCGGGACGAGGCGCAAACCCAAATGCTCCGGCGTGATGTTTGCCCCTTCGCACAACACCAAGGCGCGTTGAACTGCGTTTTCCAGCTCGCGCACGTTGCCGGGCCAAGCTTGCTCTTGCAGCAAACTCTCCGCGGCCGCGCTCAAGGTCGGCTGAACCTTCCCATCGGCGGCATGACGCCGAACCATCGCCCGGGCCAGGGGAAGGATGTCGCCGCGCCGCTGGGCCAAAGGCGCGAGCGCGATGGGAAAAACGTTGATGCGGTAAAAAAGGTCTTCTCGGAACCGGCCGCTCGCCACTTCGTCGGCCAGGTCGCGGTTACTGGTGGCGATGATGCGCACGTCGAGTGCGATCGCTTCGTGCCCCCCGACACGCTCCACCACGCGCTCCTGCAGGACACGGAGGAGTTTGGCCTGCAAGGTCAGGGGAAGCTCGGAAATTTCATCCAAAAGCAGCGTTCCCGCCGCCGCCAATTCGAATTTTCCCGCCTGGGCGCGCAGGGCGCCGGTAAACGCGCCTTTTTCGTGCCCGAAAAGTGTGGTCTCCAGCAGGGCTTCGGGGATGGCCGCGCAATTGACCGCCACAAACGGCCCCTGGCGCCGCGCCGACATGAGGTGAACGTAGCGAGCAAGCACTTCTTTGCCGACCCCGGAAGGCCCGGTGAGCAGCACCGAAACCTCACTGGCGGCCACTTTGCGCGCCAATTCCAGGGCTTCGCGGCTTTTTTCGTCGACCGCCACCAAACCCAGCGCCGCCGCGGTTTCCTTGCTCCTTTCGCTGTCCGAAACACCCATGCGCTGCCTCACTTTTGCCAGCGGTCCCCGCGAGACGATCTGCGGGGCTCCGGATGCTTGGCAGCTTATCGCCGCAGCGCAATTTCCAGCCCCCGATTAAGGGCGGATTTCCTCGCCTTATCCCCGCTTTGGGCTGGCATCCGGGAGGGAATAATCCCTCCATCCCAAAAAGGCTTGCCGCGAGGCATTTCTTGACGCCATGGCCACCACTGCGCAACCACCGCTGAGCACTTTCACCGCCCTGCCCGCCAACCAGAAAATCGGGGTTATGGTGATCGCGGCGGCTTTCATCGCGCTTTTGATCGGCGCTTGGATGTGGTCCCAGGCGCCAGACTATCGGGTGCTCTACGGCAACGTCTCCGATCGCGACGGGGGCGCCATCATCGCCGCATTGCAGCAGATGAACGTGCCTTACAAGTTCGCCGAAGGCGGCGGTGCGGTGATGGTGCCCGCGAACCGCGTGCATGAGTCGCGGATGCGTCTGGCCGCCCAGGGGCTGCCCAAAGGCGGGCAAGTAGGTTTCGAGCTGATGGAGGGCCAGAAGTTTGGCACCAGCCAATTTCTCGAACAGGTCAATTATCAGCGCGCCTTGGAGGGAGAATTGGCGCGCAGTATCGGCGCCCTATCGGCGGTCGCCGCGGCGCGGGTGCACCTGGCGCTGACCAAACCCTCGCCTTTTTTGCGCGAACAGCAAAAGCCCAGCGCTTCAGTGCTGCTCAACCTGCACCCCGGCAAGCACCTCGACGCGGCCCAGGTGGCGGCCATCGTGACCTTGGTTGCCACCAGCGTGCCCGAGCTGACGCCCAAGAGCGTGACCGTGGTTGACCAGAACGGCACCCTGCTCTCCCAGAACGGCAGCGCCCCGACCCCCACGCTGGACCCGAACCAGTTGAAATATGTCCAGGAAATCGAAGCCAGCTTGGCGCGGCGTATCGAAACCATCCTTACCCCCATCACCGGGCCGGGCAATGTGCGCGCCACGGTGACTGCGGCAATCGACTTTTCCGCCGTGGAACAGGCCGAAGAAACCTACAAGCCCAATCCCGCCCCGGCCAACGCCACGATACGCAGCCAGCAGACCAGCGAGGCGCTCAACGGCGCCCAGGCGGGTCCGGGCGGCGTGCCGGGCGCGCTGTCGAATCAACCGCCGGGGGCGGCCAGCGCCCCGATCACGGCGCCAGCCGGTGCCGCTCAGAACACCGCCGCCGCGGCCGGCGGCCCGGGAGTGAGCTCGCGCCGCGACAGCACCGTCAATTATGAAGTGGACAAGAGCATACGCCACGTCAGGAATCAGGTCGGGACGATCAAGCGTTTGTCCGTAGCCGTGGTCGTCAACCACACCAAACAAACCGACAACGAAGGCAAAGTCGCCACCGCAGCACTGCCCAAGGAAGAGCTAGACAAAATCAACGACCTCGTCAAAGAAGCCATCGGCTTTGACAAAGAACGCGGCGACAGCCTCAACGTGGTCAATAGCCCCTTCAATGCAGGCGAAAAGGAAGTGTTGCCCGAAACTCCGTTCTGGAAGTCCTCATCGCTCTGGAACACAGTCATGGAAGTGGGCAAGAATCTCTTGATCGCGGGCGTTTTGGCCTGGCTGGTGCTCGGTGTGTTGCGGCCTTATCTGCGCTCCCTCATGACTCCGCCGGCAGCGCCCGAGCCGGAACTGGCCAGCGCCGGCGCCGAAGGCGCGCCCCAGTTGGGCGGCCCGGCCGCGCAATCGGCGGTGGCGGCATATGAGCAGCGGCTGGAGGCGGCCAAACAATTGGCTCAAGCCGATCCGAAACTGGTGGCCAACGTGGTTCGCGGCTGGGTGAGCGGCAGCAATGAGTGACGAAGGCGTACAAAAGGCGGCCATACTCTTGCTCACCCTGGGCGAGAACGAAGCGGCCGAAATCCTGAAACACCTCACGCCTCGGGAAGTGCAGCGGCTGGGCTCGGCCATGGCCGAGATGAAGGCGGTGCCTCGCGAGCGCATCGAAAACGTACTGGGTGAATTCGAAACCCAGGCCCTGCAGACCACCACCCTGGGCGTCGCCTCGGAAGACTACATCCGCACCGTGATGACCAAAGCGCTGGGCGATGACAAAGCGGCGCAAGTGGTCGATCGCATTTTGCACGGCGGCGACACCGCCGGCATCGAAGGTTTGAAGTGGATGGATTCGGCCTCCATCGCCGAACTGGTGCGCAACGAACATCCGCAGATCATCGCCACCATCGTGGTGCATCTGGACCGCGACCAGGCCAGCGAAGTGTTGGGTCATTTCACCGAGCGGCTCAGGAACGACGTCATCCTGCGCATCGCCACGCTCGACGGCGTGCAGCCGTCCGCGCTCAAGGAACTCAACGAAGTGATGGCGCGGCTCCTGAGCGGCGCCACCAACACCATCAAGAAGACCGCGCTGGGCGGCGTGCGCACCGCCGCGGAAATCCTCAACTATATGAGCGGCGGTGTCGAGCAGAGCGTGGTCGACGCGGTGAAAGAATACGATCCGGACTTGGCGCAGAAGATCCTCGACCAGATGTTCACTTTCGACAATCTTCTGGACCTCGACGATCGGGCCATCCAGACCGTGTTGCGCGAAGTGCAGTCCGAATCCCTCATCCTCGCGCTCAAAGGCGCCAACGAGGAACTGCGCAACAAGATCTTCAAGAATATGTCGCAGCGCGCGGCGGAAATGCTCCGCGACGACCTCGAATCGAAAGGCCCGGTGCGCCTGTCCGAAGTCGAAGCGCAACAAAAAGAAATTCTCAAGATCGTCCGGCGGCTGGGCGACGAAGGCCAGATCATGCTCGGCGGCAAAGCGGAAGAGGCGTTTGTCTGACCATGGCCGCGATCATTCCCAAAGAACAACTCACCGCCTACGAGCGCTGGGAACTCCTCGATTTCAGCGCCGGCGGCAAGCCGCGCGTGCGCCAAGAGGCCCTGCCGACGGTCGCCGCGATCGAACAAATGCAAGCCCAGGCGCGCGAAGAAGCGTATGCCGCCGGCCGCAAGGAAGGTTACGCCGCCGGCAGTGCCCGCGCCGCGTCGGAAGCACGCGCGCTCAGCGCCTTGCTGGAGCCTTTGAGCGACTCGCTCAAGAAGCTCGACCAGGAGATTGCCCAAGACGTGCTGGCGCTCGCGCTCAGCGTCGCCCGCGAGGTCATCCGCGGGGCGCTGCAAGTCAATCCGGAATTGGTGCTGCCGGTGGTGCGGGAGGCCATCCGAAACTTCGACAGTTTCAATCAGCACCCGCAACTGATCTTGAATCCTGCCGATGCCGAGATCGTGCGCACCCATCTCGCCGATCAGTTGCAGCACGGCGGCTGGCGCCTGCGTGAAGATCCCTTGGTGGAACGCGGCGGTTGCCGGGTCGAAACGCAAACCGCCGAGGTCGATGCGACCCTGGTCACGCGCTGGCAGCGCGTGCTCGCCACACTGGGCCAGGATCGCGCCTGGGTGGAGCGCTGAGATGGCCTATAGCGAAGTTTGGAGCCAGTTCTTGCGCGACTGCCGCGAGCAGGTTACGCAGGCGCAGCCTTTGCAGATGAGCGGCCACCTCACTCGCGTCGCCGGGCTGGTGATGGAAGGCTCGGGTTTGCGCGTGCCGGTGGGCAGTTCCTGCCTCGTCGAGCTGCCCGGCGGCAACCAGATCGAGGCCGAGGTCGTCGGATTCAACGGCGAGCGCCTCTATCTCATGCCCGCCCACGACGTTTACGGGCTTGCGCCGGGTGCCCGCATCCAACCCCTGGACCGCCCGCTCACGCCGCCGCGTTTGGGTGCCAATCGCGCGCCCAAGCGGCGTGCCATCGATCGCGCCAAACATCTGCCGGTGGGCGATTGCCTGCTGGGACGCGTGGTGGATGGCGCCGGCCGTCCGCTCGACGGCGGCGGACCGATCGCCACCGATCTCACGGCGCCGCTGCAGAGCCGCCCCTACAACCCCTTGCAACGCGCCCCCATCGCCCAGGTGCTCGACACCGGCGTGCGCGCCATCAACGCCATGCTTACCGTGGGCCGTGGTCAGCGCATGGGTCTTTTCGCCGGCAGCGGCGTGGGCAAGAGCGTGCTCCTGGGCATGATGGCCAAATACACCAACGCCGACATTTCGGTGGTCGGTCTGATCGGCGAGCGCGGCCGCGAAGTCAAGGAGTTCATCGAGCACATTCTGGGTCAAGAAGGCATGGCGCGCTCGGTGGTCGTGGCCGCCCCCGCCGACACCTCGCCCTTGATGCGCCTGCAAGGGGCCGCCTATGCCACTGCGGTCGCCGAATATTTCCGCGATCAGGGCAAGAATGTGCTCTTGATCATGGATTCACTCACCCGTTATGCCATGGCGCAGCGCGAAATCGCGCTGGCCATCGGTGAACCGCCGGCCACCAAGGGTTATCCGCCCTCGGTATTCGCTCGCCTGCCGCAACTGGTGGAGCGCGCCGGCAACGGCATGCCCGGCGGCGGCTCGATCACCGCTTTCTACACCGTTTTGACCGAAGGCGACGACCAACAAGACCCGATCGCCGATGCGGCGCGGGCCATTCTCGACGGGCATATCGTGCTCTCCAGGCGTCTGGCCGAGCAAGGCCACTATCCGGCGATCGACATCGAAGCCTCGATCAGCCGCGCCATGACAAACCTGGTGGATGCCGACCACTTCAACGTGGTGCGGCATTTCAAGCAGCTCTATTCCCGCTATCAACGCTCGCTCGATCTCATCTCCGTCGGCGCCGTCGTGCCGGGGAACGATCCCCTGCTCGACCAGGCGATCGCGCTGTATCCCGCGATGGCGGCTTTTTTGCAGCAGGACATGAATGAGCACAAGCGTTTCCATGAAAGCCTCGGCGATCTGGTTTCGGTGTTCCAGTCCGAGGCGGCGATGGCGATGTGAGACCGACATGGAAAACAACGAGCATGCGACACGGGAGATTGAAGGCTGAGCGCAGCCAAGCTGCCCGGCCCTTACCTGAATTGCGGAGACCACGATGAGCAAGCCTTTCACCCTCCAACCGCTGCTGGATCTCGCCCAGGTCAAAAACGACCACGCGGCCAAGCGCTTGGCCGACATCCAAGCTCATGCCAAGACCGCCGATGAACGCCTGACGCTCCTGCTGCAGTATCGCGAGGAATACCAGACGCGCTTTCGCGACACCGTGCGTCAGGGTTTGGACAGCAACGGCTGGCGCAACTTTCACCAATTCATGGATCAGCTCGATGCCGCCGTGTCGCAACAGCGCCTGATCGTGGCGCAAAGCCAAGATCGCATTCACGCCGCCAAGCGCGAATGGCAAGACAAGCGCCGGGAACTCAAGTCCTACAGCGCCCTGGCCGATCGCCATGTCAAAGCCGAGCAGGTCGCCACCCAGAAGCGGGAGCAGAAAGAGTTCGACGCGCTCGCCACCTCCACTTGGCTGCGCACGCGCCAAGCCACTTGATACAGAGGAGCAAGCCATGAGCCGCCTCGCCGATATGATGACCGCCACCCAAAGCGCCAGCGCGCTGGCAAGCGGCGCTTCCAACGGTTTGTTCGCCGCCACGCGGGATGAACTTGCACCGGTGGATTTCCAAGCGCTGTTCGCTCAGGAATTAAGCGCCCAAGAATCGATGGGTCCCGCCGCCGCAGCGCCATTCGTACCGGAAATGCGGGGTCCCGATACCAAGGAACAAAACGAAGCCAAAGTCTTTGAGAGCACCTTGCCCAACGCCGCCGAAGTCGTTCCTTGGTTGCCTGTGCCGGTGCCTTCGGCGCCGCTGCACGAGGCCGCAATCTCCGGCTCGGCCACCCCGCAACCGATCCAGATCGGCGCGACTCAGACTCCGGCTGGCGACACGGCTTTGCCGGAACCGCGTCTTGGCTTTCCCTCGACGGCTGCGAAGGCAAGACCTGGGGATGTGCAAACGACCACTGCGCCTTGGACTTTGGCGGAAACATCGAACACCGCCGCCAAGCGCGCCATTTCTCCCGCCTTTTCCGCGGAGCACTCCGCGACGGCGGTCAACAGTTCGGCGACACCCACGAGCCTCGCGCCACCGGTCGACCCCACCTCACCGACCGGCCAGACGGCAGCCGGCGCCATCGCGATACCTGGTGGCGTACCCGCGCCCAAGGTGACGGCGGCGCCCACCGTCGTCAACACGCCCTTCAGCGCGCCCGCCTGGCGCGAAGATTTCACCCAGCAAGTGGTGGTCATGGCCAAGACCGAAGTCGCCAGCGCCGAGATCAAACTCAACCCGCCGCAGTTGGGGCCGATCGAAATCAGCTTGTCGATCAAGAACGACATCGCCGAGGCGAATTTTGCCGCGGCGAGCGCCCCGGTGCGCGAAGCCATCGAGGCCTCGCTTCCGCGCCTGAAAGAGATGTTTGCCGAAGTCGGCATCACGCTGGGGAATACCTCCGTTTCCCAGCAGTTCGGCGAAGCGCGCCAGACCTTCGGTGAGAGCGCATCGAATTCGGCGCAGAGCCGCGGCAGCCCCGAAAGCGATTCCGCGGGCAAAGGCGACCTCGCGCAGACGGCAGTGATCCGGCGGCGCAGTTTCGGTTGGGTGGACACCTTTGCCTAGGACGCAAAGTGGCGCCAAAAGGCGACGTTAATCGATGCCTGAAGCCGTCGGACAAGGACACATAATCTCTTCCAACAACGCGAGGCGAGGACACTATGGCGAAAGCCCCGGAAAAAGCACCGGCAAAAGACGAAACCGCGGAAGCCGCCCCCCCGAAAAAGGGCAAGGGAAAACTTTTCGCAATCATTGCCGTGCTCATCCTTTTGGCCGGAGGAGGCGGGGGCGGAGCGGCCTGGTTCTTCCTCGGCGGAAAAAGCGATGGCAAAGACAAGCCGCCACCGCCCAAGCCGCCGGTGTACGCGCCGCTGGAGCAATTTACGGTCAATTTGCAGCCCGAAGCCGAAGAACAATATTTGCAGGTTTCCATGACCCTGAAGGTCACGGACCAAAAGGTAGTCGATCAGCTCAAGCAGCATGATCCGGAGCTGCGCAATCGTCTGCTGATGATCCTCACCAGCAAAGGACCCTCGCAGCTCAACACCATGGAAGGCAAGCGCCAGCTTGCCGACGAAATCGTCGCCGCGGCTCGGCGCCCGTTTGCCGAAGGCCAGCCCGAGCAAGACGTGCTCGACGTACATTTCACGGCCTTCATCATCCAGTAAGCGCTCATGGCCAAAGACTTTCTTTCCCAGGACGAGGTCGACGCCCTACTGCGCGGCGTCACCGGCGAAGCCGACGAGGTCGTTCAAGAAGACGACGGCTCGGGCATACGCCCCTACAACCTCGCCACCCAGGAACGTATCGTCCGCGGCCGCATGCCGACGCTGGAAATCATCAACGAGCGCTTCGCGCGGCTTTTGCGCATCGGCCTTTTCAACTTGATACGCCGCACCGCAGAAATTTCCGTCGGTCCCGTTCGGGTGCTGAAATACAGCGAGTTCGTGCGCAACTTGGTGGTGCCCACCAACCTCAACCTGGTGCAGGCAAAGCCGCTGCGCGGCACAGGGCTGTTCATTTTCGACCCCAACTTGGTGTTCCTTTTTGTGGACAACATGTTCGGCGGCGACGGCCGCTTCCACACCCGGGTGGAAGGCCGCGATTTCACGCAGGTCGAGCAACGCATTATCCAACGCATGCTCGGTGTGGCTTTCGAGGAATACCAGAAATCCTGGGCTCCGGTTTATCCGCTGCACTTCGAATATGTCCGCTCGGAGATGAACACCCAGTTCGCCAATATCGCCACGCCCAACGAAATCGTGGTGGCGACGACTTTCACCATCGAACTGGAGGCCACCGGCGGCGAGTTCCACATCTGCCTGCCCTATGCCATGCTGGAACCGATACGCGACCTGATCTACAGCACCATGCAGGCGGACCACATGGAAGCCGACCGGCGCTGGATCACGCTGCTGCGCTCGCAAGTGCAGTTGGCCGAAGTCGAACTCGTCGCCACGGTCAGCGAGTTTACGCTCGACATCGCCGACCTCTTGGAAATGAAGGTTGGCGACGTCATTCCCTGCGAACTGAAAGATCGCATCATGGCCGAAGTCGACGGCGTGCCGGTGCTCGACTGCAACTATGGCATATGCAACGGCCGCTACGCCCTCAAGGTGAACCGGCTGGTGAACCCCGCCAGCCTTTCGCCCGACCCAGGAGACCACAATGGCTGATCCGACCACCGATATCAGCGACGACGATTGGGCCGCCGCCATGGCGGAGCAAACCGCGGCAGAAGCGAAACCGGCAGTTGCCGCGATGCCCGCGGCTTTCGAGCAATTCGCGCCGGCGCCGGCCAGCGGTGATGCCAAACATGAACTGGAGATGATTCTCGACATCCCGGTTCAGCTCACCGTCGAATTGGGGCGCACCAAGACGCCGATCAAGAACCTCTTGCAGTTGGCGCAGGGCTCGGTGATCGAACTCGACGGTCTCGCCGGCGAGCCCATGGATGTGCTGGTCAACGGCTGCCTCATCGCCCAGGGCGAAGTGGTGGTGGTGAACGACAAGTTCGGCATACGCCTGACCGACATCATCACGCCCTCGGAACGCCTGAGAAAACTCAAGAAATGATCCGCCTCGCCGCGCTTTTCGGTGCTTTTCCGGCGCTGGCGCACGCGGCCGAAACCGCCGCTCCAATGCTGGATGGCGGCATGGTCTTGCAAATGCTCGCCAGCCTGGCCCTGGTGCTCGGCGCTATCGTGGCGCTGGCTTGGCTCTTGCGCCGTTTGGGGCAAGGACCCGGCGGCAACACCGGTCTTTTGCGCGTCATCGGCAGCGCCTCCGTGGGCCAGAAAGAGCGCGTGGTGGTGGTGGAAGTTTCCGACGTCTGGCTGGTGCTGGGCGTGGCGCCCGGCCAAGTGGCGCCGCTCTACACCCTGCCGCGTCAGGAGCACGCGGCAGCCAAAACCGGGCCGGCCGCACCGCCTTTTGCAATGTGGCTGCAGCGGGCCATGGGCAAACATGAGACTCCGGCGAGCTAAACTGCTACTCGGCTTGGGGCTGAGTCTGATCGCTCTGCCCGCGCTGGCGCAAAGCGGCGGCATCGCCGCTTTCACCAGCACGCCCGCGCCTGGCGGCGGCACGACCTACACCCTGGCCATCCAGACCCTGCTCTTTTTCACCGTTTTGTCGTTTTTGCCGGCGGTGATCCTGATGATGACCAGCTTCACCCGCATCATCATCGTGCTTTCGCTCCTGCGCCACGCCCTGGGCACGCAAAGTTCTCCGCCCAACCAAGTGCTGATCGGCTTGGCCTTGTTTCTCACTTTGTTCATCATGGCCCCGGTCGCGGACAAGGTTTATGCCGACGCCTATGTGCCCTTCTCCGAAAGCCGCATTTCCCAAAATGAGGCCCTCGATCGTGCCGCGGCGCCGCTCAAAGGTTTCATGCTGAAACAGACGCGCGAGGCCGATCTGGCCCTATTCCTCAAAATCGCGCGCAGCGAACCGCTGGCCGAGGCGAAGGACGTGCCCCTGCGCGTGCTGATCCCGGCCTTCGTCACCAGTGAATTGAAGACGGCCTTCCAAATCGGCTTCATCGTTTTCATCCCCTTCCTTATCATCGACATGGTGGTGGCCAGCGTGCTGATGTCCATGGGCATGATGATGGTGTCGCCGGTGATCGTTTCGCTGCCCTTCAAAATCATTCTCTTCGTGCTGGTGGACGGCTGGCACCTGCTGGTGGGCTCTTTGGTGCAGAGCTTCGGCGCATGACATCCCACCCCTCCATCCACCCCGCAAAGGCCCCGCGATGAGTGCCGACACGGTAATGAACTTGGGCGCGCAGGCGCTCTACATGACGCTGCTGCTGGCCGCACCCCTGCTGCTTGCGGCGCTGGTCACGGGCTTGGTGATCAGCATCTTCCAAGCAGCGACCCAGATCAATGAAATGACGCTTTCCTTCATCCCCAAACTGGTGGCCATATTTGCCACCATGGTCATTGCCGGACCCTGGATGCTTTCCATGCTGGTGGACTACATGCGGCGCTTGTTCGAGTCGATCCCGAACTTGATCGGCTAGCCGCCGCGGTGTAGGAGCGGCGGAAGCCGCGCTTTGCCGACTGCGGCGTGGCGTGGCGGTGCCTTGCGGGACGAGCGTTCGCGCCCCGCAACGAGGTCAGCGATGGTTAAAGCCTAACGAAGCAATTTCCACCTGACGCCGATGATCCAACTCAGCTCCGCCCAACTCGACGCCTGGCTCGCCGCTTTTTTGTTTCCGCTGGTGCGCATCCTGGCGGTATTTTCGGTGGCACCCGTGCTGGGCAATGCCGGTGTTCCGGGAAGAGTCCGCATCGGTCTGGGCGTGCTGGTCACTTTGATGGTGGCCCCCGCCCTGCCCGCTTTGCCCCAGCTCAACCCAGGCACCGGCATCGGCCTCGCCATCGTCGCCGAACAAATCATCATCGGGCTGGCGATCGGCTTTGCCATGCGGCTCATATTCGCGGCGATCGACCTCGCCGGGGCACTGATCGACTTGCAGATGGGACTGGGTTTCGCCGCTTATTACGACCCGCAAATGCCCTCCAGCAGCACCCTCACCAGCCAGCTCTTCGGCATCCTCGCCACGCTCATTTTCCTGGCGCTTAATGGCCACCTGCTGCTGGTGAGCGTGATGGTGGAGAGCTTCCATTGGTTGCCGATTGCCGCCACCCCCATGGGTGCGGGGCTGCTGCAAACCCTGGTCAGCCTGGGCGCCAAGGTCTTCAGCGTGGCCGTGCTGCTGGCGCTGCCGATGATCGCCGCCATGCTCATCACCAACCTCACTTTCGGCGTGCTCACCCGCGCCGCACCCCAGCTCAATGTCATCGCCATCGGCTTCCCGCTCACGGTGAGCGTGGGGCTCATCGTGCTGGTGCTCACCCTGCCCGCCGTCGGCGCTTTGATTTCCCGGCTTTTGATCGATTGGGTCGGGGCACTGCCGGGGCTACTGGGGGGGCGCTAGGCAAAGATCGTTAGCGTCTCTTATAGGGGACAGACCCAATGCTGTTCACTTAACGGATTTTCGGTTATGCTCGCCCCATCGTCATCCGT
>CAZFEK010000082.1:1736-13006 GCA_964517465.1 uncultured Alcaligenaceae bacterium | reverse complement strand
GGAGTGGTAGTTCAGTTGGTTAGAATACCGGCCTGTCACGCCGGGGGTCGCGGGTTCGAGCCCCGTCCACTCCGCCAACACCCGGGCGAACGCGAGTTCGCCCGTTTTTTTATATGCGGGCAGACCCGGCGACGCGGGCACAAAAAGCGCCGTTCCGGTTAGCCCGATCAGAGCGATCGTTTCGAGCATGTTTGATTACGTCCACCGCAACAAACGCTTGGTCCAGGGCTTGCTGGCGCTGATTACCCTGCCCTTTCTCTTCTTTGGCGTCGATTCGTATTTCCGTCGCGCCGATTCAGTTTCCGATGTCGCCAACGTCGCCGGCACCAAAATCACCGTGCCGGAGTTCGAGAATGCGATTCGCGACCAGCAAGAACGGGCGCGCGCGATGATGGGCCGCAACTTCGACCCAGCCCTTTTTGAATCGCCGGAGATGCGATTCAACATCCTGGAGAGCTTGATCGCGCAACGAGTGCTCATGCTCAAGGCGCGGAAGGAAAATCTCGCCGTTTCGGAAGAACAGTTGCGCCAAATCATCCAGGAAGTCCCGGCATTTCAGATGGACGGCAAGTTCTCCAATGCCGTTTATGTGGCGCGGCTTGCCGAGCAGAATATGAGCCCGGTGATGTTCGAAGCGCGGCTCATGCAGGATTTGCAGGTGCAGCCGTTGCAAGATGCGGTGCTTTTCAGCGGCTTTGCTGCAAACGCTGCGGTGGAGCGGTATCTCGGAATCGTTGAGCAGCAGCGCGAAGCGGCGTTGGCGCCAATGCCCGTCGAGGCCTATTTGGCCCAGGTAAAGCCAAACGATGCTGCCGTCGAAGCGCATTATCAAGCAACGTTGACCAGCTACCAGTCCCCGGAACAGGTGCGCGTGGAGTATGCGCTGCTGACTGCCGACAATCTGATGGGGCAAGTCACTGTGGCTCCCGAGGAAGTGCGCAAGTTCTACGACGAGCATCAAAAAGACTACACTCAGCCGGAAGAACGCCAAGCCGCCCATATCCTGCTCAACCTGAAGGCTGACGCCAAAGATGACGAAAAAGCGGCGGTTCGAAAAAAAGCGGACGGGCTGCTCGCGCAGGTGAAGCAGAATCCGGCGAAATTTGGCGAAATCGCCAACAAGGAATCGCAAGATCCGGGGTCCGCGGCCAACGGCGGCGATCTGGGATTCTTCGCTCGCGGGGTGATGGTCAAGCCATTCGAGGAAGCGGCGTTCGGAATGAAAGTCGGTGAAATCGTCGGCCCGATACAGAGTGACTTCGGCCTCCACATCATCAAGCTCACGGCGGTGAAGGAGCAGCGAGTACGCGGCTACGAAGAAGTGAAGTCGCAAATCGAGCAGGACTTGAAGCGGCAAAAGGCGGCGAAACGCTTTGGCGAAGCCGCGGACAAGTTCTCCAACCTGGTGTACGAGCAGGCCGACACGCTGCAGCCGGTTGCCAAGGATTTGGGCCTTGAGGTGAAAACTTCTCCTTTCTTGACGCGGCAACAGCTGCAGGCGATGGCGATGAACAGCACCAAGTTCGTGCAAGCGGTGTTTGCGCCGGAAACCGTCCAGGCCAAGCGCAATACCGAGGCCATCGAAATCGGCACCAACGCCTTGATGTCAGCGCGCGTGATCGAACACAAGCCCGCGGCTGCCCGTCCGCTGGCGGAAGTGCGGGCCGAAGTGACGCGCCAACTCACCCGCAAACTCGCCGGAGAACTCGCAATGAAAGCGGGGTCGGAAAAGTTGGCGCTCCTGCAGCAGGGAAAAGATGCCGGAGTGAAGTTTGAGAAGCCGCAATTGCTCACCCGTCAACAGCGGCTTACGGGTTTCTCGGAGGCTGCCGTGCAGCAGATCTTCCGCGTCGATGCCGGCAAGCTGCCCGCTTACGTCGGTGCGCCGCTGGATCAGGGCGGCTTTGGGTTGTACCGCGTTACCGCGGTGAAGAACCCGGAAGCTCCCGATGCGAACAAACTCAAGGCGAGCGGCAGCCGGATCGGGGACCAGACCGGGCGCGAACTCATGACCGCCTATGTCGCGGCGCTGAAGAACCAGGCGGACGTAAAAATCAACCAGAAAAATCTGGACAAGAAACCGTAGAGATTCGGATGTCGAAAAAACGCGGCCCTTGGGCCGCGTTTTTTTATTTTCGCGTGATCGGCTTGTACCGCACCCGATGCGGCTTGGCGGCATCCTCGCCAAGGCGCTGCTTCTTGTCCGCCTCGTACTCCTGGTAGTTGCCGTTGAAGAATACCCATTGCGAATCGTCTTCGCTGGCGAGGATATGAGTGGCGATTCGGTCCAAGAACCAGCGGTCGTGGCTGATGACCAGCACGCTGCCGGCGAATTCCAGGAGCGCTTCTTCGAGGGCGCGAAGCGTTTCGACGTCGAGGTCGTTGGACGGCTCATCCAAGAGCAGCACGTTGCCCCCCCGTGTCAGGGCTTTGGCGAGCTGCAGGCGGCCGCGTTCGCCGCCGGAGAGGTTGCCCACGATCTTCTGCTGGTCCGCGCCCTTGAAGTTGAAGCGTCCCAGGTAGGCGCGGGCCGGCATTTCGAATTTGCCTACGGTGATAATGTCGGCGCCGCCGGAGATTTCCTCAAACACCGTGTGCGTTCCGGCAAGCGTTTCGCGCGACTGATCGACGAAAGAAACCTGCACGGTGGAGCCAATGACAATCTCGCCGCTGTCGGGCTGCTCTATGCCGCGCAGCAAACGGAACAAGGTCGATTTTCCGGCACCGTTGGGGCCGATGATGCCGACGATGGCGCCCGGCGGGACGCGAAAGCTCAGCTTGTCGATCAGCAGCCGGTCGCCAAACCCTTTGGAGACGTCTTTGAACTCGATGACCTGGTCGCCCAGGCGCTCGGCGACGGGGATGAAGATCTCCTGCGTCTCGTTGCGCTGCTGATATTCGTAGGAAGAAAGTTCCTGGAAGCGGCTCAGGCGCGCTTTGCTCTTGGCCTGCCGAGCCTTGGGGTTCGAGCGCACCCATTCCAGTTCATGCTTCATAGTCTTGATGCGCGCCGCTTCCTGCTTGGCTTCCGTTTCCAGCCGCTGCTCCTTCTGCTCCAGCCACGAGGAGTAATTGCCTTTCCAGGGAATGCCGTAGCCTCGGTCGAGTTCGAGGATCCACTCGGCGGCATTGTCGAGAAAATAGCGGTCGTGAGTGACTGCGACCACCGTTCCCGGGAAACGGGTGAGGAACTGCTCGAGCCAATCGACCGATTCGGCATCGAGGTGGTTGGTCGGCTCGTCGAGCAGCAACATGTCGGGCTTGGAAAGCAACAGGCGGCACAAGGCGACCCGGCGCTTTTCACCGCCGGAGAGATTCCTGATGACCGCGTCCCAAGGCGGCAGGCGTAGCGCATCGGCGGCGATCTCGAGCTGATGTTCGATATCCGACCCAGCCGCGGCGAGCACGGCTTCGTACCTGGCCTGGTCCGCGGCAAGGCGATCGAAATCTGCGTCGGGCTCGGCGTATGCGGCGTAGATTTCGTCGAGCTTTTGCTTTGCTTCGGCCAATGCTCCCAGGCCGCCTTCCACGGATTGCCGCACGGTCTGCTCTGGATCCAGTTCCGGTTCCTGGGGCAAATAGCCGATGGAGAGATTGGGCATGGGCGTGGCTTCGCCCTCGATGTCTTTGTCTACCCCGGCCATGATGCGCAGCAGAGTGGACTTGCCGGAGCCATTCAGTCCGAGCACGCCGATCTTGGCGCCTGGGAAGAAGGACAGAGAAATGTCTTTGAGAATTTGGCGCTTGGGCGGAACGATCTTGCCCACGCGATTCATCGTGTATACGTATTGAGCCATGATGCCAATGCAATGGTCGGAAGCTGCGGATTATCGCATGCCTGGCGAGCAAAGGCGGGGTCCGGGGTGCGGACGGGGCCCGGCAACGCGGATCGCGAAGCGATCGAAGACCGCGAAAGCGCTTATCGGTTTTCCGGCACGCGCGGCGTTAAGCAGCGGTTTGCATTCCGTACTTCTGCACCACCGCCTGATAGTAGTCCGCGAGCGCCGGCAAACGGGCATTGCGCGGATCGAGGCTGCGGACGCGATCGATGAAATGCCGGCCCTGGTCGGCCAGCTTGTCGTTCCAGCCATGGTTCTCCAGGCACTTGACGATGGCCAGCGCCGCGTTGAAGGCGACTTGGGTGTTGCTGGGCATCTTCTTTGCCGCTTCAAGCATAAGTGTCACCGCGCCTTCGAAGTCTCCGCTACGCGCCTTCTCGGCGCCCGTGGAAATGAGATCGACGACCTCGCGGCGTATGCCTTCGGCCAATTGTTCGGCGAGGTGAGCGTGGCCGGCGTTCTCAAAAACGGCCTTGGCCTTGGCAATGGCGATCTCGTCCGGTGCGTTGCGCATCACTTCGCAAATCACGTCGGACGCCTCGGTTTCCATCTTCATCGCCAGGCAGTTCTTGGCCAATTCCATTTTGAGGCTGTCGGAGAGATCGGTGCGGCCGCGGCTCGCTTCCACGGCTTTGGCCAGCGCCTCACCGGCCGCTTTTTCGTCTCCGGTCTTGGCCAGCACCAGCGCTTGCGAGAGCGCACTGCAAGCCGCAGTGGTTTCCACGCCGCGCATGGAACGATCGAGATCGCGAATGACCTTCCCGGCTGCGTCGACATTTCCTTGCCCGACGAGGGCTTGCACGAGTTTGACGTGATCTTCCGGGTTGCGGAACTCTGAGTATTTGCCTTGGTGCACGACTTCCGAAAGGACTTTTTCGGCCGTTTGGTGGTCTCCGGCGTCGATGGCCATTTCGCCGAGCTTGCGCAGGCGCCGCACTACATGGGGCGAAACGGTGACGGCATCGGCCAGCACGTCGAGCGCGGCGTCGATCTTGCCGTTGGCCTCCTTCGCTTTGGCCAGCCAGTCGTAGGCATCGAGATAGTTCTTGCTTTCGTTGATCAGGCTTTCGAGAATCTGTTCCGCGTCGTCGAATTCCTTTTGCATGAAAAGCGTTTTGGCCAGACCCAGCCGTGCCCAAGGGACGGCCTTGAGTTCCAGCACCTCTTTGTAGATCGCTTGAGCCTGGTCGGGTTCGCCAAGGGCCACGTGCAATTCCGCCGCAAGGCGCAGGAAGTCGACGGCGTATTGCGGAAAACGTGCCCGGCCTTCGAGGCAATAGGAGATGCCGGCACGGGCGTCGCCCTTTTCCATGAGGCGATAGACCGGCAGGAATATCTCGCGCTTGCGCAGTGCTCGGAAGATCCGATCGAACATCGTTTCTGCGGCGAAGGGCTTGAGGAGGTAGTCGCTGGGCGCAAGCTCGGCAGCGCTCACCACTCGCTCGTAGCTCGACTCGCTGGTGACCATGAAGAAGATGCTCGAGAGCGGCAAAAGGTTGTGGTGTCGAGCATCTTCCAGAAAATGCTGGCCGTCTTGGCCTTCGTTGAAATGGTATTCGCAAAGAACCAGGTCGAAGTAGGTTTCCTGGAGCTTGCGGATGGCGCCATTGGCCGTGCCAGCATATTGAATCTTGGTAATGCCGCAGCTGTTCAGCATGCTGCGAAGATTTCCGCGCATGCCGACGTGCGATTCGATGACTAGAGCCGTTAAACTGCCGAAATCGTCCATGAATTCTGGCCACCCCCGGGGCGGCTCAATACCGTTGTCTTTGCTCCGGCCGCCGCCCGAAGATCAACCCTGCCGGCGCCAGGCATCTGCTGCTAACAACGGCAAGCTCGGCCGAAGGCTTTAGTCTTCATCCTCTCGCAGTTTGAATCGGGCCGCCAGTTGGGATTGCACCGGCGGGGGCACCTGGGCATAGCGGCTGAACTCGATACTGTAGGAACCCTGGCCGCCGGTGAGGGATTTGAGGCGCGATTGGAATTCAGTGATTTCCGCCAGCGGAACTTCGCCGGTCACCGCGCTCATGTTTCCGGACTTGTTTTCGGTCCCGGTGATATGTCCGCGGCGGCCCGAAAGCTCGCCCGAGAGGTCGCCCACCGAATCGTTGGGCCCGACCACTTCGATGTACACGATCGGCTCCAACACGATCGGCGTCGCGGCTTGTATGGCGGCGATGGTCGCCTTGCGCCCGGCCGTGACGAAGGCGACTTCCTTGCCGTCCACGGGGTGGGTCTTGCCGTCGTAAACGATGACCCGCAGGTCTTCCACCGGGTAGCCGGCCACCACGCCGTCGTTCAAGGCCTGGCGCACCCCTTTTTCCACGGCGGGAAGGAATACGCTTGGAATCACTCCGCCCTTGACCTGGTCGACGAATTCGAAGCCCGTGCCTCGCTCCATGGGCTCGATTTTAAGGAAAACCTCTCCGAATTGGCCGGCGCCGCCGCTCTGCTTCTTGTGCCGGTGGTGGCCTTCGGCATGCCGCGAGATCGTTTCGCGGTAGGGAATCCGCGGTGGCGCAGTGCTAACCTCGATCTTGTATTGGCTCGCCATCTTGTCGAGCTTGGACTTGAGATGGATTTCCCCCAAACCCCGGATCACCGTTTCGTTAGTGGTGGGATGGCGCTCGACCACGAAGCAGGGATCCTCCATTTCGAGTTTGTGCAAGACGTCGAATAGCCGCTGTTCGTCGCCTTTTTTGTGCGTTTCTACTGCCAATCCTTGCATCGGCTTGGGAAACTCCAGCGGCTTCAAATGGATATGGTCCTCGTCGTGCGAATCGTGCAGCACGCAATCGAAATTGATCTCTTCGACTTTGGCGATCGCGCCGATGTCGCCCGGAACCAGTTCATCGACTTCAAGGTAGTCTTTCCCCTGGAGCATGAACAAATGTCCCGCTTTAAAGGCCCGCTTGCCGTCGCCGATGAAGAGCTGGCTGTCTTTGCGTATGGTGCCTTGGTAGACCCGGAAGATGCCCAGTTTGCCTACGAAGGGGTCGATGACCACCTTGAATACATGCGCCAGGACGTGCTTGGCGGGGTCCGGATCGGCCGAAAAAGCCTCGGCGCGGCTGTCCGCCGGCTGACCCCGATAAAAGGGCGGCGGATTACCTTCCTTGGGGTTCGGAGCCAGAGTGGCGAGCACGTCCAGCAGCTCGCGAATTCCCGACCCGGTCTTGGCCGACGTGAACAGCACGGGCACCAGATGACCCGCACGCAGCGCCTTCTCGAAAGGCGCGTGCAGTTCCTGAGGCTGGGGGTCGGCTCCGTCTTCGAGGTATTGCGCCAGCAGGGTTTCGTCTTCTTCGACGATCTGGTCGATCAGCGCCCGATGGGCGCTGGCAACGGATTCGAAATCGGCATCGCCTGAGCTGTGCTCCAGCACCTCCACGACGTCGTGACGATCGTGCGCGGGCAGATCCAGCAGCATGCATTCTTTGCCGAAGCGCTCGCGTATTTGGTTGACGAGGCCCGGCAAATCCACGTTTTCGGCATCGATCTTGTTGATCACGATCATGCGCGCCAAGCCCCGGCTGCCTGCCCAGCGCATCATGCGCTCGGTGGTGAGTTCTATTCCGGTCTGGGCGTTGATGACGATGATCGCGGTTTCAACCGCGGCCAGCGCTTCGATGGATTGACCGGAGAAATCGGGGTAGCCCGGGGTGTCGATGAGGTGCACATGCATGTCGCGCCAGGCAAAGTTAACCAAGGCCGACTGCAGCGAGTGCCCGGCTGCTTTTTCCAAAGGGTCGAAATCGCAGACGGTATTGCCGCGTTCCACGCTGCCCATGGCCTTAATTGCCCCGGCGGCGTGCAAAAGCGCTTCGGTCAGCATGGTCTTTCCGCTGCCGCCGTGACCTACCAGAGCGACGGCGCGGATGGCATCGGTGCTGTATTTAGGCATGGACTTCCTCCCGATAGGATTCAACGCTGTTACGAGTCATTGTAGCAGCGCCGAAGCTTGCAGGCGTATCCCGGCCGGGCGAAAAATGCCTCTGTCCGGCATTCACCTAGGGGTCTTGGGCAGGCTAAAATATCCAATTCCGTCCCCACCCGCGGCCCGCTGCACAGGAGTTCCCATGCCTGCCTATCGTTCCCGAACCTCTACTCACGGCCGTAACATGGCGGGCGCAAGAGCGCTGTGGCGCGCCACTGGAATGAAAGATGGAGACTTCGGCAAGCCCATCGTTGCGGTAGTCAATTCCTTCACTCAGTTCGTCCCTGGGCACGTCCATTTGAAGGATGTCGGGCAAATGGTGGTGCGCGAGATCGAAGCCGCGGGAGGCGTGGGCAAAGAATTCAACACCATAGCCATTGACGATGGCATTGCCATGGGCCATGGCGGCATGTTGTATTCGCTGCCCTCGCGCGAGTTGATCGCCGATTCGGTCGAGTACATGGTCAACGCGCACTGCGCGGACGCCCTGGTGTGCATTTCGAACTGCGACAAGATCACGCCGGGAATGCTGATGGCAGCGCTCCGGTTGAACATTCCCGCCGTCTTCGTCTCCGGCGGCCCGATGGAAGCCGGCAAGGTGTTATGGCACGGCAAGGCGAGGCATGTCGATCTCATCGATGCCATGATCGAGGCCGGAGACAATCACAATACCGATGCCGACGTGGCGGCCATGGAGCACGCTGCCTGCCCCACCTGCGGATCCTGCTCGGGCATGTTTACCGCCAATTCGATGAACTGCCTGACCGAGGCCTTGGGTCTGTCGCTGCCGGGCAACGGTTCGCTCTTGGCAACCCATGCCGACCGCAAGCAGCTTTTTTTGCGCGCCGGTCGGCTGATCGTCGATTTGTGCCGGCGTCATTACGAGCGGAATGATGCTTCGGTGCTGCCGCGTTCGGTGGCGGATCTCTCGGCTTTCGAGAACGCCATGACACTCGATATCGCCATGGGGGGATCGACCAATACCGTGCTGCACCTCTTGGCCGCGGCGCAAGAGGGAGGGGTGCCGTTTTCGATGCGCGACATCGATCGCCTTTCCCGGCGCGTGCCTTGTCTGTGCAAAGTCGCCCCGGCAACGCAGGATTACCACCTCGAAGATGTGCACCGCGCCGGCGGCGTGATGGGCATACTCGGCGAGCTGGAGCGCGCCGGCTTGCTCAACGCGACGGCCCGGACAGTGCATGCACCCACGCTGGCTGACGCGCTGGCGCAGTGGGACGTCAAACGCAGCAACGATCCGGCGGTGCAGAGTTTTTATCGCGCTGCGCCCGGCGGAGTGGCCACGCAGGCTGCATTCAGCCAAGAGAGGCGTTTCGAAGCGCTGGATTTGGACCGCAGTGGGGGCTGCATTCGCGAGCACGCCCACGCCTATTCCCAAGACGGCGGGCTGGCGGTGCTTTTCGGCAACATTGCCGAAAAGGGTTGCCTGGTGAAGACCGCCGGCGTGGACGAGTCCATCCTGCGGTTCAGTGGCCGAGCACGGGTGTGCGAATCGCAGGAAGAGGCGGTGGAGAAAATCCTTCACGACCAGATCGTTCCCGGCGATGTCGTGGTGGTCCGATATGAGGGGCCGAAAGGCGGGCCAGGTATGCAGGAGATGCTGTATCCCACCAGCTACCTCAAATCCAAGGGGCTGGGCAAGCAGTGCGCGCTGCTGACCGACGGGCGCTTTTCGGGCGGTACTTCCGGGCTCTCGATCGGGCACGCATCACCTGAGGCGGCGGCGGGCGGTGCTATTGCTTTGGTGGAAGAAGGAGATCGAATCGAGATCGACATTCCCGGCCGGCGCATCCATTTGGCGGTGAGCGAGGAAGAGCTTGCTCGTCGCCGCGCCGCCATGGAAGATGAGGGGCCGCGGGCTTGGAAACCCGCGAATCGCGCCCGCGAGGTTTCCGCTGCGCTGCAGGTGTACGCAGCGCTCACCACCTCGGCTGACACCGGGGCGGTGCGCAAGCTTGGGCAACTGAGCTAAACTGGTCAAGCATCCGCCCCAGGGGCGGGAGGAGAACAAAACCTGTTCAGTGAACAGCAGCAAATCGGGGGGTAGCGAGCCCGCCAGTCGCGGGCGTACTCGGAGGGCACCATGCAACAGACCATCCATCCGCATCCTAGCTACCACGGCCGCCAGCCGGCCGAACCACCGCGCGCTTTGGCGCGCCTGGCCGAGCGCGCCGGTGTGCGCTTCAATGGCGACGCAGCTTGGGACATCCAAGTGCTCGAACCGCGCCTCTACTCGCGTATTCTGCGTCAAGGGTCGCTTGGCCTGGGCGAGGCTTATATGGACGGCTGGTGGGAATGCGGCCGGCTCGATGAGCTCTTCTGCCGGCTGCTTTCCGCGGATGCTGATTCGGCCTTGGAGCGCAGGCGTCCGGTGCGCTATCTGGCTGCCCTGCTAAAGCACTCGCTGATCAACCTCCAGGCCGTCAAGCGTGCATTTCAAGTGGGCGAGCGGCATTACGACATCGGCAACGACGTGTTTGAGGCCATGCTTGATTCCAGCATGACCTATTCTTGCGGTTATTGGGCGGGTGCGAGCAATTTGGAAGAGGCTCAGCGGGACAAGCTCGACCTGATTTGTCGGAAGCTTGAACTCAAACGCGGCGAACATCTGCTCGATATCGGTTGCGGTTGGGGCGGCTTGGCGCGGCATGCGGCAGAGAACTACGGGGTGAGGGTTACCGGAATCACCGTGTCCCGTGAGCAGCGGGCCTTGGCGCAGATGCGCTGCGACGGCTGGCCGATCGAAATCCGGCTCTTGGATTATCGCGACCTTTGCGGCCGTTATGACAAAATTGTCTCCGTGGGCATGTTCGAGCATGTCGGGCGCAAAAATTACGCCACCTATTTTGCCCGTGCGGCAGACCTGCTTGAACCGCACGGGCTGTTCTTGCTGCACACCATCGGCAGCTACATCGCAACCCCGATCGTCGACCCCTGGATCGAAAGCTACATTTTTCCCAACGGCAAGATTCCCGCGGCGAGCGAAATTGCGCAAGCGGCCGAGGGCAAGATGCTGATCGAAGACTGGCACAACATCGGGCCGGATTACGACCGCACCCTGCTGGCGTGGTGGGACAACTTTCAGCGTGCTTGGCCCGGTCTGGAATCGAAATACGACCGGCGTTTTCAGCGCATGTGGAAATATTATCTCCTGTGTTGCGCGGGATACTTCCGATCCCGCCAGGGGCAGGTCTGGCAAGTGGTGTTCAGCAGGCGGTCGCGGCAAGGGGGCTACCGGTCCGTGCGTTGAGCCCGTCCGAGCCCGAAGCCCGCGTGGTGAGTCGCCCCGCCCCGCAGGGCGGGGCTTCCTCGCCACCAGCCAGAGCGGGGCCTGCGGCCCCTGGGTTAGGTTTCGTCTCGCTCACCCCGCCGCGAACGGCGGGGGTTGCGCTCGACCCGTGGTGAGTCGCCCCGCCCTGCGGGGCGGGGCTTCCTCGCCACCAGCCAGAGCGGGGCCTGCGGCCCCTGGGTTAGGT
>CAZFEK010000082.1:0-1636 GCA_964517465.1 uncultured Alcaligenaceae bacterium | reverse complement strand
TTCGTCTCGCTCACCCCGCCGCGAACGGCGGGGGTTGCGCTCGACCCGTGGTCATCGAATTGAAAGAATGCGATCACGCGAGTGCAATCGGGTTTTCTTACATTGGGTTCTGTGCGAACTCGATGGAGAAAACCACATGCTGCAGAAGCTTGAACAACCGGCCTTGCGTCATCGCCCACGATTGCATATGCGGTTGGCGCGCACTCACGCCGAGATCCTGGAAGCGCAAAAGCTGCGTTATCGAGTGTTTGCCGACGAATTGGGAGCGCGTCTTCCCACGCGCACGCCGGGAGTGGATCAAGATTTGTTTGATCCATACTGTGAACACTTGATCGTGCGGGATGAAGTGGCCGATCGCGTGGTGGGCACTTATCGCATCCTTTCTCCTTCGGCAGCCCGGCGCCTGGGGGGCTATTACTCGGAGTCCGAATTCGATCTGACGCGTTTGCAGCTCCTGCGCGGGGGGATGGTCGAGATCGGGCGCTCTTGCATCCACCCGAATTACCGCACCGGCGCGACGATTGCGCTTTTGTGGGGCGGGCTCGCACGCTACATGGCCGAGGGCGACTATCGTTACCTCATCGGCTGCGCGAGCATCAGCATGGCCGATGGCGGCCATGCTGCGGCCAACATTTATAGCAGTCTCGACCACCATTTGGCACCGATCGAATACCGGGTGTTTCCCCGCCATCCGCTGCCCGTCGAGCGGCTCTACACCGGGCAGACGGCCGAGCTGCCCGCGCTGATCAAGGGTTACCTTCGCGCCGGCGCTTGGGTGGGCGGCGATCCGGCCTGGGATCCCGACTTCAATACCGCCGATCTATTGATCATGATGTCTATGGCGCGCGTGGATCAACGCTACGGGCGGCACTTCATCGAACGGCAGGCGGCATGAGCGAAGGCGGGCTAGCTCGCGCCGGGGGGGGCAACTGGAGCAGCCGCGTTGACAACGCGGCAGAGCGTAGATCCCAGCGGCGTATGGGTGCCGATCTGGCAGGCCAGTTGCGAGCGGTTTTTCGGCTGCTACGGGTAGGAATGCATCTCACCTGGGGTCTTGCCACGGTAGCGACGGTCTATCCGTTCTTGCGGCGACCGGCGCGGCTTTGGCTCAAGCGTCGCTGGTCGGCCCAGCTGGTCACGATGTTGGGTGTGCGCTGCCGCGTCGCGGGGGAACTGCCGCCGGGACCACGACTCCTCGTTGCCAATCATGTCTCTTGGCTCGATATTTTTGTGATCAATGCGATCGCTCCAACGGCCTTCGTCTGCAAGGCCGACGTCCGCGATTGGCCGGTCATCGGCTGGCTGTGCGCCAAGACCGAGACCGTCTTCCTGCCGCGCGGCAGTCGAAGCGCGGCGCGGCAAACCGCGGGCCTGATCGCCTCGCGGCTCGCCGAGGGATGGTTGGTTGCGGTCTTTCCCGAAGGCACGACCAGTGATGGCCGACAGGTGCTACCCTTTCATGCCGCGCTGCTGCAGGGCGCGCTCGATGCCGGTCAACCCATTCAACCCTTAGCCTTGCGCTATGGCACTTTAGATGGTTGCCGCTCCGTCGCTCCCGCGTATTACGGTGATATCACCTTGCTGCAATCGCTCTGGCGCATCGCGCGTCAACCCGCGATCATCGCGAGCCTGAGTG
>CAZFEK010000081.1:8132-13201 GCA_964517465.1 uncultured Alcaligenaceae bacterium | reverse complement strand
GCTTGAGCCCGTTTACAAGGCCATGGTGGACGAGGCCATCGCCATCGGTGGCGAGGCGGCGAATGTAGCATATTACTACGATATTCTGTGGCTGTATGACATTCTTCGCTATGGGTCTTCGCAAGAAGTTGAGCGAGTCCGGGAGCGGGCCAAGATGGAAGAGAAGAGAAAGGGGAAGCAATGAAACAGGAGATCAATTCTGTATTGACCGCTTTCGCCGCCAGTCTGCTGGTGGCGACCATGCCCGCGCAAGCCTACGAGTTGGCAACCCATGCGCGCATGACATATTCGGCTTACCTGCAATCCCGCCTTGACAAGCACCACCCCACCCGAGCGGCGCTGGCACTTCCGCAAGGCTCCTATACGCTGCTTGGAAAGTACTATTGTGATTTGAGCAACGAGGGTGTTTGTCGACCGCGAAGTGCCTTCGATTACGACTGGAACAACGACAAGTTTCCGGTTTTTGAACATTCGAGCATGCGCCCTGAGTTGCTCGAACAGTTTCCCGTCGGCTGGATGATGCGCGGTGCCGTCCGAGAGGACGACGTGAGCAAGACCTTGAACGTGAGTCTGAAGGACCCCAATCCGCAAGACGATCCAGACAGCGGGCTCACGGCCTTGAATCGGCCCTGCAATCACTTCCTCGACCCCCTCAATAACAAGCCCCTGCAAAGTACCTTCAGCACTCAACTGTGTTTGGGGGACATTCTCGCCGATGCTGGAATCTGGGCGCTCGGGAAGCGCTACGGTTTTTCCACACCGCTTACTACGAGCGAAGACAAGAGCCGGCGCAATCACTTCACCATCTATGATGCTCGCGAGGCGATGTGGCGGGCGCTGACCTTGACGGAGTGGCGCGATGGCAGCCCGAGGGCAATCTATTCCGACAGCGCTGCCGCGTGGTCGGAGCGGGCGCGGAATCGTTATTGGGCAACCGTCTTCCGCGCCCTGGGTGATGTCGTTCACGTGGTCCAGGACATGGGCCAGCCGCAGCACACGAGAAACGAGATGCACTTCGCCGCGCCGCACAGCCTTTACGAGAAGTATATCGATCGCCGCGCGATTGGTTTCATGCAACACAAAGTCTCCATGGAGATCGACGGCGAAATAATTCTGGAAGATGCGCCTCTCCCCTGGCCCCCCTACGAGGGCTACCCAACCCCCCAATTCCGCTACTTGAGCGACTTCTTTAGTACCGGCAGCGCTGAGCATAGCCAGCGCGGCCAAGGTTTGGCCAATTACAGCAACCGCGGGTTCTTTACCCAGGCGACTAACATCAACAACACCTACTATGCGCAGCCATCCGCGAACGCGGCAGTCTATCGGCCCACGCACGATCGCACGCCGCAAGGGGCGATGCGCGAATACCTCGACGGCGATGTCACCGATGCGCTCATCGACCAAACCGACAGCATTCACATGGTCCGAAAGGGGCTTCTGCACGACACCTTCATGAGTCTCTTTGGTTCCGTCGCGGGTGCGGGGTCCACGGTCTACTCGCTGGACCGGTTGGTGTTCGATGAACAGGCCCGACTGCTGATTCCTCGGGCGGTGGCCTACTCGGCCGGCGTCATGGACCACTTCTTTCGCGGGGCGATGGAAATCTCGATGAGTGAACTCAATGCCTACGCCATCGTCGATCACGGACTGTTTGCTCCCGGCCAGATATACGGGGCTACCAATCCGGAGACCGGATGGAAGGGCTTCGACAAGATCCGTCTTAGAGTCAAGAACACGACGCCGGACATTCGATTGTCCAACGGCACTTCGGTGTCTCAGCCCATGAACAACGGACGCTTGGTCGCTGTGATCAAGTTTCGACGCAACTTGTGTTATACGGATGACCTGCGCGGCGAATTGACCGCGCTGGCCAACTTGTCCGCTTGCCGCAGCACGCCGGAAGAGATCGTCACGTCCGAGTTCGCCATCACGCCCTTGGGTGCAGAGGTTCGCCAAGTGCCCTTTGCGACGGAGGATAACCCGGATGGCATTGAACTGATCTTTCCGTTCCCGAACCGCCAAATTCCTATCAACGCCTGGGGAGTGATCCTGCAAGTGGTCTACCGCGGCAGTCTGGGCGACGAGGACGACGCGGTGGTCGTGGCGTCGAAAGACATCTCCGAGCCGACTTTCATTCAGTTCTTCGACATGAGCGACTGCAGCCTGCTAGACCCGCCGGGGACCGCATGTAACGCCAATGGTATTTCGGGGGCGAGGTACCGGGCCGATTTGTTCCTGCAACCCCGGTTTGCGCTGCGGCCAAACCGCTTTGGCGTGGCCCTGTCCCTGGGCTGGCCAAGCGCGCCACCGGTCTCCGACCTGAACTTCCCGGGCCGTATCGTTCGGATCGCCGGATTGTTCGATCTGGGCACCCAAATTGAGATGCGGCGCTACCTTCTCAAGAATGATTACCCCCTTTTCGAAGATCCAACCAGCCACGCCGTCTTCGTGCACCGATCCGCGGTGCAGACGGGGTACGATGCTCTGGCCGCCGAAGTTGCAGAGCCCAACGAGGAGCGGTTCCGAGAGGTGCCTGTGAATCAGATCGCCAGTGTGATGTGGTGGGCACCATCAGCGGACGATCCGAATGGTCCGGGGATGACGGAAAGCAATTCCTCGCATTTGACCAATTACTTTGCCTCGCGCCTGGCGCGAATACGCTACCCGACGCCGGTGACAATTCTGAACTGGTGAGTCAGAGCAGGCGCAGGATTGATCCCGGGTGAGGATCGGCGAGCCTCGATCGTTCTCAATACAGCGAAGCCACTTCCCGGCCTCAGACATTCCCATCGCCCGCGTGCGTAATGCGCCCTACAGTTTTTGGTGGCAGAACATTCCGCCCGGGAGCTATGAAGTCATCGCCCGCGCTTTTGGCAGCAATGGCGCTACGGCGGATTCGGCGCCCATCACGGTCAAGGTGGCACCGCTGTGGGTCGTGCTCGACCCATCCACGCCCGCTCAATTGAATGCCCCGGGACGGGCTTTTCTCAGTGCCCGGACCAAAGCCTGGCAGAGCAGCGTCGAGCGCATCGAGTATTATGCGGGAGACACCCTGCTGGGCAGCGGCACGGCCATCAACCCGTCGGTCGAATGGAAAGACATTCCGGCCGGCACCTACACCCTGAGGGCCAAGGTCTACGACAGCAGCGGCAACAGTGCCGCCTCGCTGCCCAAGACACTCAACGTTCTCGGCCCACCGACGGTGCAACTCGTCGCGCCCTTGAATGGCGCCACCGCACCGGCGGGCGGCAGCATCACCCTGGAAGCCGAAGCGACCGCGCCGGAAAGCAGAGTGAACAACGTGGTGTTCTACCGGGGCTCCACGCAGCTGGGTTCCGACGCTACCGCGCCCTATCAATACCAATGGACCAACCTGCCCCTGGGCACGCACACCCTCACCGCCACGACGAGCACGCCTCAGGGCTGGTCGGCCACCTCGGCGCCGATCACGATCAACGTCACCAACGATCCCGGTGCCAGCATCACCGAGCCGCGGGCGGGTCAGAGCCTGCCCAGCGGCAGCCCGATCAATATCGTGGTGCAGGCGACCATGCCGCTGCGGGCGATCGACCGGGTGGAAATCTTTGCCGATGGGGCGCTGCTGAGCACCGTCACGGCCAACGGCGCGGCCAGTTTCACCGCCAATTACAGTTGGGCCGACGCAGCCGTTGGGCCGCACACCCTCAAGGCCACCGCCCACGCCCGAGACGGCACCAAGGTCGATACCGCGGAGGTGACGATTTCAGTCATGGGACCGATACGCGTCAACCTCGAATCCCCCATCGGGCTAACGACCGTGCTCGCCAGCGACGCCGTTCACTTCGCGGCGCAGGCGAGTCAGGAAGCGGGATCGATTGCCACGGTCGAATTTCTCTCCGGAGAAACGCTGCTGGCCCGACGCATGGCGCCGCCCTATGTCTTTACTTGGGAGCATCCCCCGCAGGGCGTCCATTGGGTAACAGCCAAAGCGATTGATGGCACAGGTCGAGTCGCCAGCACGGCACCCATCGCCGTGCGATCCATCGAAAGCGCGACCATCGAGATTGACCCGGGCATTGACGGCGCAACCGTGGACGACGACCGAATCAGTGTCACGGGGACGATCCAGGCACCGAACAACAGCGCCCTGATCATCAACGGCCGAGCGGCGGCGATCGACCTCCTGGGGAACTTCTTTGTGAACGACGTTCCGCTCGCCCCAGGTAGCAATGTAATCACCGCATCGCTAAGTTCGGAAAAGCGGGCGAAAGTAGCGAACAGCCTTACCGTGAACAGCACCGGCAAGGCGTCTTTCGCTGTCTCGCTCGACCGCTACCGGGGCATGGCACCCGTGACGATCAACCTCATCATCGCCAATACGCTCGAAACGCCCTTCACGAACATCAATGTTCAAGCCGAGGGTTCCAAGGTGCCGCTAACGACCATCAGCAATTCACCGGACCGGCAGTTCGTGATACCCATTAGCTACCAAGAGCCGGGCGTCTATCTCATCAATGTGGTCGTCTTCGGAGGTGGCGGCAAGGTCATCTATCAAACCACGCTGCGCTTCCTCGCCTTGGACCCAGTCCAAATCGCCACCCTCGCCAGTCAAGTCTATGGCAACCTGCTCGGCCGTCTGCGCGTTGGCAACATCGATGAGGCCGTGGGGCTGCTGAGCGAGGAGCTGCGAGAAGCCTACGCCGCAGGCTTTCGGTTGCTTGGGGAGGGTCTGGCGGAGGCGGCCACGAGTCTTGGGCGGGTGCGAACAGTTACGGTGTTTGAAGATTTTGCCGTGATCAATCTCGGGCGCACCGAAAACGGAGTGCTCTACGACTACGAGGTGATCGTCAAGCCCGATCAAGACGGTCTGTGGCGCATCGTCAGCATGTAGGGACAAAACGCATGGAACCAAGCGGTCGATCGAGGAATAGCTACCCAAGAAGGGCAGTTTGTCTGCCCTTCAGGCGCGGTGCATTCAAGGACACGGTCGCCTTTGACTGCCGCCTTGTTTCGGAAGTCCTGAGTGATGGCCAACGACAAATCAGTTAGGCGACGCGGGATGATCGTCGCCTTCATCATCGTGCTCCTGA
>CAZFEK010000081.1:0-8032 GCA_964517465.1 uncultured Alcaligenaceae bacterium | reverse complement strand
GGTACTACGAGGGGCCGCGCGAGGCCAATCCGCCGGGGCAACGGATCATGTGGCGCGATCCGCGGACGAGCATGGAGCGTCTGAACGCCATAAGCTTCGATCAGCGTAAGGCGGAATGCTACGGGGTCATGCGGGCGGACAGTGCCATCCAGCTTGGGCCGGTATTCGATGCCATGCTCCACGAGGCCGAAGGGCTGGCGAACACGCCTAATGAACGCATCGAGTTGAGCAACATCCGCTGGGCGCGCAACTATCTGCTGTTCGGGGCGAAAGCGGCCACCGAGATGAACCGACAGCAACGTGCAAAGGAGGAAGGCAAATGAAGCCGATGAGCTTGCTTGGCTGTCTCATCCTGCTGGCGGTCATACCCAGCACCGGCAATGCCTATGACCTCGCCACCCACGCGCGTTTGAGCTGGGAAGCCTATCTGCTGGCGCAGATCAACCAGGATTCGGCCAAACGCGCTCAGCTCGGGTTGCGGAAAGGATCCTACACTAATCTCGGCACAGGCTATTACGACGTATCAAAGGACGAAGATGGCCAATGACAAATCAGTTAGGCGACGCGGGATGATCGTCGCCTTCATCATCGTGCTCCTGAGTCTGTGGCCGCTTTATGACCACTATGGGCATCCGGTGCGGGTGTATGACGGTGCCACCGGCGAGCCGATCGAAGGCGCGTTCGCGGTGGGACGGTGGACCGCCGGGTCGCTGGCGCCTTTTGCAGGCACCTCGATCGTTTGCTACAAACTGTTGGTGGCGCGTAGCGGGGCGAACGGGATGCTGTATATGCCCAGGTGGTCCTGGTCCGACCGTGCGCTGACGCTCTCCCACGGCGACCCGCTTTTCTTTCCCGGGGGGAACTTCTTCCTCTATCGACCCGGGTACTACGAGGGGCCGCGCGAGGCCAATCCGCCGGGGCAACGGATCATGTGGCGCGATCCGCGGACGAGCATGGAGCGTCTGAACGCCATAAGCTTCGATCAGCGTAAGGCGGAATGCTACGGGGTCATGCGGGCGGACAGTGCCATCCAGCTTGGGCCGGTATTCGATGCCATGCTCCACGAGGCCGAAGGGCTGGCGAACACGCCTAACGAGCGGATCGAGCGAGAGAGAATACGCTTCTGGCGAAACGAGCTCCTGTTTGGCGCCAATGTAGCGGCCGAGGTGAGCCGACAGCAACGTGCAAAGGAGGAAAGCAAATGAAGCCAATGAGCTTGCTTGGCTGTCTCATCCTGCTGGCGGCCATACCCAGCACCGGCAATGCCTATGACGTCGCCACCCACGCGCGTTTGAGCTGGGAAGCCTATCTGATGGCGCAGATCAACCAGGATTCGGCCAAACGCGCTCAACTCGGGTTGCGGAAAGGATCCTACACCGATCTCGGCACAGGCTATTACGACGTATCAAGGGACGAAGAGAGGCCGCGCGAGGCACACAACTACGACTGGAGCGGCGGGAAGTTCCCGGCAGTCCAAAACACGGCACCGGAGACGGTCTGGGTCATTCCCCCCGGCTGGCTCATGCGCGGCGCGGTGCGCGAGGATGATGCCGGCTATACCTATGGCTGGGGCGACCCGATCATCAACTTTGAATTCTCGTCGATCTGGCAGCCGCATGACGACCCCTATGGCGAAATCAACCGCTTCTGCAATCACTTTTTCGATCCTTTGAACAACCGCCCGCTTTCGGGTGCGCTATCCATAGCCAAATGTATTGACGACGTGGAGCGCAGCGCGCCACGCTGGGCGCTGGGGCTGGTCGAATCGGCCAGTACCGCTGGGCTGGCGGGGATCGACAGCAATCGGCGCAACCACTTTTCTGTGCCCGATGCGCGCGAGGCGATGTGGCGGGCGTTGACGCTGACGCGCTGGACCGGGAGCGGGTTGAGCAGGCCGGCGGACTATGACGAAGACGCCGCGACCCGCGAGACCATCCGAACCCGCTACTGGGCCACCACCTTCCGCGCCCTGGGTGATGTGTTGCATTTGGTCTGGCAAGGGGACAGGCTTGGCCAATATTGCGCGAAGGCGTTGTGCGATGCCTGACGCGCGAACCATCAGGCGACGCGGGATGATCGTCGCCTTCATCATCGCGCTCCTGAGTCTGTGGCCGCTTTATGACCACTATGGGCATCCGGTGCGGGTGTATGACGGTGCCACCGGCGAGCCGATCGAAGGCGCGTTCGCGGTGGGACGGTGGACCGCCGGGTCGCTGGCGCCTTTTGCAGGCACCTCGATCGTTTGCTACAAACTGTTGGTGGCGCGTAGCGGGGCGAACGGGATGCTGTATATGCCCAGGTGGTCCTGGTCCGACCGTGCGCTGACGCTCTCCCACGGCGACCCGCTTTTCTTTCCCGGGGGGAACTTCTTCCTCTATCGACCCGGGTACTACGAGGGGCCGCGCGAGGCCAATCCGCCGGGGCAACGGATCATGTGGCGAGATCCGCGGACGGCTCAGGAGCGTTTGGGTTTTGTCGAATGGACTCAACGAAGAGCGGAATGCAATGCCATCATGAGGGTGGATAGTGCCGCCCAGCTTGGGCCGGTGTTCGACGCCATGCTCCACGAGGCCGAAGGCCTGGCGAGCACACCCAATGAGCGCATCGAGTTGAGCAACATCCGCTGGGCGCGCAACTATCTGCTGTTCGGGGCGAAAGCGGCCACCGAGATGAACCGACAGCAACGTGCAAAGGAGGAAGGCAAATGAAGCCGATGAGCTTGCTTGGCTGTCTCATCCTGCTGGCGGTCATACCCAGCACCGGCAATGCCTATGACCTCGCCACCCACGCGCGTTTGAGCTGGGAAGCCTATCTGCTGGCGCAGATCAACCAGGATTCGGCCAAACGCGCTCAGCTCGGGTTGCGGAAAGGATCCTATACCGATCTTGGTACGGTCTACTACGACGTTTCCAAGGCCGAAGAGAAGACCCGGCAATCCGACGCTTTCGACTGGAATGATGGGAAGTTCCCACCTGTCCAGAACACGGTGCGGGAGACCGTCTGGGTCATTCCCCCCGGCTGGCTCATGCGCGGCGCGGTGCGCGAGGATGATGCCGGCTATACCTATGGCTGGGGCGACCCGATCATCAACTTTGAATTCTCGTCGATCTGGCAGCCGCATGACGACCCCTATGGCGAAATCAACCGCTTCTGCAATCACTTTTTCGATCCTTTGAACAACCGCCCGCTTTCGGGTGCGCTATCCATAGCCAAATGTATTGACGACGTGGAGCGCAGCGCGCCACGCTGGGCGCTGGGGCTGGTCGAATCGGCCAGTACCGCTGGGCTGGCGGGGATCGACAGCAATCGGCGCAACCACTTTTCTGTGCCCGATGCGCGCGAGGCGATGTGGCGGGCGTTGACGCTGACGCGCTGGACCGGGAGCGGGTTGAGCAGGCCGGCGGACTATGACGAAGACGCCGCGACCCGCGAGACCATCCGAACCCGCTACTGGGCCACCACCTTCCGCGCCCTGGGCGATGTGTTGCATCTGGTGCAAGACATGGCGCAGCCGCAGCATACCCGCAACGAGGCCCACCCGTTTGGGGAGGCCAAACGCTACGAGGAGTACACCGATTGGCGGGTTCGGGGAACGGGCGAGGCCCACATTTTCACCATCGATGGCGAGACCATTCCGGGGAATACGAATCTACCGCCGGTGGCATACCAAGGTTATCCCATCCCGCGCTTTGTCGGGTACTTCGACTACTGGAGCACCGGTACCGGTTCGGCTTCCTCGACCGGGCAGGGGCTGGCGGACTATACCAGCCGAGGGTTTCTGACCACCGGTTCGATCCGCAATCCCGGCGCATACCCGAAGCCGCCCTCCAACCCAGAGTTGCTGCGCCCGGGGCAAGTGGTCGATCGGACCTATGGACGCATCCAATACTGGGACTGGGAAGTGGCCGACACCCTGACCGGCGCCCGCGATGTCATCCACATGGCGCGCAAGGGTCTGTGGTACAACACGTTCAAGACCGTGGCCGGACCGGATGCCACACCGACCCGCGCGAGCCTGGGGCAAGACATGCGGGTCTTCGATGACTATGCGCGACTCTTGATCCCGCGCGCGGTCGCGTACTCGGCCGGCGTGCTGGATTACTTCTTTCGCGGCTCGATGCAGATCAGCATCGGTGACCTCAATGCCTATGCGGTGGCGGATCACGCCAAGGCCTGGACGGACGGATGGGACCCGCGCACAGGCTTCAAGGGATTTGACAGGATTCGACTCAAGGTCAAGAACACCACTCCGGACATCGTTCTTGCCAACGGCACGGCAGTCAAACAGGACATGCGCGATGGGCGCCTGGTTGCGGTGGTCAAATTCCATCGGAACACCTGTTACCAGGACGATCTGAGCGGCGAGCCGACACAGACTGCGGATATCGCCCGATGTCGCGATCCCGTCGAAGAGATCGTCACCTCGGAGTTAGCGACCACGGTGGGTGGATCGGAGGCCCGCTCGATTCCTTTCGAAAGCGAAGACCACCCCGACGGTATCGAGTTGAGTTTCCGGTTTGCCCAGAGGGAGATTCCCTTCAATGCCTGGGATGTCATCCTCCAGGTGGTTTACCGCGGACAGCTCGGCGAGGAGGATGACGCGGTGGTCGTGGCCTCGAAAGACATCTCCGAGCCGACCTTCATACATTTCTTCGACATGAGCGACTGCTACATCAACGACCTGCCGGGTACGCCATGCACCGCGACAGGTTCTTCGGGGAAGACGTACGGGGCCGATCTCTATGTCCAACCGAAGTTCCCTATGAGTCTATACAACTTCGGAATCACCCTGTCCTTGGGACAACCGAGCGCGCCGCAGCGCATCGAGCAGAACTTCCCCGGGCGCATCACCCGCATTGTCGGGCTTTTCGACGTCGATCGCGCGGTCGAGATGCGCCGCTTCGTGGTAAAGGACTACTACGGCCCGCTGGAGGACCCCACCAAAACTGCGGTCTTCTTGTCCCCCACTCTAATCCAACTGGAGTATGAGGTCGTGGCGTCCGCGGCAGAAACCGTCTTTGCGAAGCGCTTCAAGGAAGTGCCGGTAGCGGCGATCGGGAGCGTGATGTGGTGGTACCCTGTGGGCGATAGCGAGGTAACCGAATCGACGAGTGATGTGGCGCTGCGCGACTACCTCGCTGGGCGATTGAGACGACTGAACTTTCCGACATCAGTACCCATACTGAACTGGTGAGGATCTTGCGCCGCGCCTTTCTCGCGGTCTCAGAGCGAGACAGCGAGCGCGGGCGCCTTCGCTTATGCTCCGCCGGTAACCGTGGGCGTAGGGCAAGCGGTCTCCTGCACTTTGGTTACACCGCCGGCGCAGACGGACAACTACTTCATCTATCCGGCCACGGTAAACCTCGAGGCCAAAGTGCTGGCCTTCGGCGGCGCGGTCGAAAAAGTCGAGTTTCTTCGCGACGGCGTTTTGCTGGCGACGAAGTTGGAAAAGCCCTACCAATACACCTGGCAAGACGCCCCCAAAGGCCGGTTCTTCGTCATCGCTCGGGCCAGTACCAAAGGCGGCCTTACCGCCACCTCGCAGGCCATGGTGACGGTGGCTGATCTGGCCGTTACCCTGCGCGCCCGGGACACGGAATTCAGCCAAGGGCTGGACGCCCTGGGGGCGCCGGCCAAAGTCAGCCTCGTCGCGACGCCTTCGGTGCACAACGCGGCGCTCGATCACATCGAGTTCATAACCTCGGGCAAATACGCCGACACTCCCATCACCGCGGTGCGGGCGATCGAGCAGCCGGTCATCGAACTCGATGCGGGGCTTGCGGGGGCGGCGCTTGAGACCGAACACCTCACCGTCACCGGCACAGCGATCGTTCCCTCCAACAGTGCCCTGACTGTCAACGGGATGAAGGCGTCAATTAACGAAGTCGACCGGTTTTTTGTCAATGACGTCGCGCTTCAACCCGGCAGCAATACGATCACGCTGACACTCAATAGCGAGGTCACACAGAAATCGAGCCAGACCATCGAAGTGACAAGCACGGGGCCGGAGGCGTTTGTGGTCGTGCTCGACCGACAGGAGGGGTTGGCGCCACTGCGAACCAATCTGATCATCACCGATAGCGGGCGCGTTGCGTTCGGGCGCATCGAAATCTATCTGAACGACAGCTCGCAGCCCTACCTGACCTTGACCACACTTCAAGACAGGCAGGCCGTGGTGCCACTGCAGTTCGACGAACCCGGTACCTATACGGTGACGGTTCGAATCTACAGTCCGGAAGGTACGCCAATCTATGACATCAAGCGCCACGTACATGCCTACTCTCCCCTCGGAGCGGCGTTGCAGTCGGTCACGATTTATTCCACCTTTCTCGGACGCTTGCGCAGCGGAAACGTGGATGCGGCGGCGTCTCTCGTTGGTGCGTCGATGCGCGAGGGCTTTCGGGAAACCCTTAAGCGCTTCCAAAGTGGCCACGCCGAGATCGTCAACTCCCTTGGCAGCTTCGACGGCATGACCATCACCGAGGACTATGCGGCGCTCAGGATCCTGCGGCGCAGAGGTTTGCAGACCTTCGAGTTTGAAGTGCTATTGGCCCCGGGGGGTGACGGGATATGGCGAATCATCGGGATGTGAGCGTGGGTGTTGTCCCGCGCGCAGAGCGACTTGACCGGAGAAGTGTGGAGCGTGGCGATGCAACTGGATGACATCAAAAGGCTAGGCACAGTCGAAGGCCGACAAGAAACCTATCTCGCCTTGCGCGCCTGGGCCAAAGCCAAACCCAAGAAAGTGGCGGCGACGGCACTGGGCGTGGTGTTGGCGATCCTCTGGGTGTACGACCACTATGGGCATCCGGGGCGGGTGTTCGATGGCGTCACCGGCGAGCCGCTGGAAGGCGTGTTCGTCATCCGGCGCTGGGCGGCGTCCGGAAGCATGGGGCTCCATTCTCGGATGGGGTGCTACCAGATGAAGATCACTAAGAGCAACGCCGCCGGCAGGTATTACCTGCCGCGCTGGTCCTGGTCGATCATCCCGGGTTCGCTCTTTGCGTCCGTCTCTGGGCGAGGGGCTGCATTCTACAAGCCGGGCTATTACCTAGCGGCCGACCCGATTTACAACACCGATGAGCGCACCTGGCTTTGGCCCGACAATCGGCCTGCGGAGGCAAGGCTATGGACGCTAACGCGAAGCATTGAAGATGGGTTCTGCGGAGACGGGGACTCCTACAAATCGATACGCATTCCCCTCTACGACGCGATCGCCGCGGAAGCCACGGCGATTGCCAAGACGAATATCGAGAAGTCCATGGCAGCGAACCGCAGATATCGCGCCAACGCGCTCCGTTATGGGAGTGACGAAGCGAGCAGAATCAGTCGAGAAGAGCGTGAGAAGGAAGGGAGATTCAAATGAGAAGGTATCTTTGCTTGACGATCGTCTTTTGCAGCATGTTCGACAACACCATGGCGGAAGCCTACGAACTTGCGACCCATGCACGGCTGTCGTGGAATGGATATCTGCAATCGCGACTCAACTTGGACGTGGCCAAGCGGGGCTCTCTCGGCTTGCCAAAAGGCTCCTACACCGACTTAGGGGGCACCTACCATGACAACGCGCCGGATGGACAATCCTATGATCGGGGCGTCAAGGACTATGACTTTGACAACGACAAATTTCCTCCTGTGACCGGTGTCGACAAGGAAGTCGTTCGCGTGATTCCTCCCGGTTGGCTAATGCGGGGTGCGGTACGCGAAGATGACATCAGTAAGGCGACGGCCTATCTGGGCTACTTGCGCAATGTCCAGCCGCCACCATTCGACGATCCGTACGGAAACTTCGACCGGGTCTGCAATCACTTCTTCGATCCGCTCAACAACACGCCGTTCACGGGCCCGGCTGCCGAGTTATGCGGCCACGACCTCATGGCGAATGCGCCCCAGTGGGCCTTCGGAACCGTGGACTCGCCGATTTGGCCGAACGCCAATCAGCGCAACGCAATCCGGCGCAACCACTTCACCGTGCTCGATGCTCGCGAGGCGATGTGGCGGGCGCTGAGTCCAGTTCGCGAGTGCGGCCATG
>CAZFEK010000080.1:0-13547 GCA_964517465.1 uncultured Alcaligenaceae bacterium | reverse complement strand
CGTCGCGCAGCGGCGCACAAAACTCCCCTCCACCGCTCGCGGGGGAGGGGACGGGGGTGGGGGAACGGGCACGGCGACGATCAAGCGTCCGGGTAGTCGTCGCCATGCCCGTTAGCTCGAACTTCCTGCCACGAGGAGCAAACGATGAAAACAGAATCGAACACCGTCCTGCCGCAAGCGGTCGTGATTGCAGCGGCCGACGGTTATCCGCTGGCATGCACACGCTACCTTGCCGCCGGTGAGCCCCGTGGGCGCATCATCGTCGCTGGCGCGACAGGCGTGCCGCAAGGTTTTTACCGGCGCTTTGCCGAGTTTGCCGCAGGCGAAGGCTACACCGTGCTGACTTTCGATTACCGCGGCATCGGGAAATCCAAACCCGCAAATCTCCGGGGGTTTCGCACCAACTTCTTGGAGTGGGCCGGCTATGATCTGGCCGCGGTAGTGGATGAAATGGGTGGCGGCGGTTTGCCGCTGTTTATGGTCGGGCACTCCTTCGGCGGGCACGCTTTCGGCCTTTTGCCCAACCATGAGCGCGTCGCCGGCTTTTATACCTTCGCGACCGGTGCCGGCTGGGCGGGCTGGATGCCTCGCTTCGAAGGATTGCAGGTGCGTTTCATGTGGCGGTTCGTCACCCCCGTCTTGGTCAAATGGAAGGGCTATTTGCCGTGGTCGCTGGTGCGCAGCGGCGAGGACTTGCCGCTCGGGGTTTACCGTCAATGGCGGCGCTGGTGCCGTTATCCACGTTACTTTTTCGACGACCCCCGCATGAGCCATTTGGCGGCGCAGTTTGCCGCGGTGCGCACTCCCATCGTCGCAGCCAATGCGCTCGATGATGCCTGGGCACCGCCGCGCTCGCGTGATGCTTTTGTCGACGCCTACCGTAATGCGCCCTTGACTCGGCTGGATCTCGATCCCAAGCGCTTGGGTGGCATCGGGCATATGGGCTATTTTCGCGAGAAGGCCCGGCCGCTCTGGAACGAAGTGCTAGCCTGGTTCGAGGCGACGAGCATCCGCGCGGCGGCGGCCGAAGGGAAATAGTCGCGAAGGCCCCAAGTCTTCTCATTTCCGAAGAGGACTTGAGCCGCAGGAATGACTTTGTGGGATGGGTCTAGAGCTTCTCCCCTTGTTGGTCAGCGGGTTTGTTCACTGTTTGTCCTCAGCACGAGATTTCCAATCCTCCCCGGTTCCGGCTTTGCCGGCGTCGGTGGGTTGAGGGCGCCGCCGGCGCCTAGCGTTCCCGAGGCAAACCAAAAGGGTGCTCGGGTTGAATGCCCTGCAACGGCGCAAACTCGCCGAATGTTACCGAACTGTCACGTGATGTAACCGAGTGATGCCAGCGCTTGTATCTCTCCGCGCGACTCACTAAGATCAAATCGCTTCCTCGCCCCCCGGACACCCGCCGGGGCGTCGCTCATCGCGAAGCGCGGATCGGCCCCTAGGCCAAAAGCGGACCTGACCTTCCGGCTCGAGTGATCCCGCCGTCGCGGGTGTTCGCAGCGAGGACCAAGCGATCGAAGAAGACGTGGAGTTTGTCATGAATGCAGAGTTGGAGTCAGGAGCAGGGATTCAATCGGAACGGAATGATTTTCGACCTTGGCGGTTTGGTGTCCGATGCGCGAGCATGGTCCTGTGCGTATTGTCCATGCTGCTCGCCGCTTCCCAACTTCGGGCCTTTCCCGCCACGGGGCAGACGCCGGATCTGGTGTTGTCGGTGCCGGGCCAGAATGACAGCGGCGGCGGCTTGCTCTTCAATCATCCCGGCAGCATAGCAACCGACGGCCTTCGCCTGGTCGTAGCCGATCGATTTAACAACCGTGTGCTGATCTGGCATCACGCGCCGAGCGGCAATACACCGCCGGATTTGGTGTTGGGGCAGCCCTCATTCATCGAATCGCACTCGGGTAGCGGCCTCGACCAGATGAATTTTCCGGGGCAGGTCAGCCTGGGAGGCGGGAAACTGATCGTCGCCGACTCCAATAATGACCGGATTCTGATTTGGGATACGTTTCCCACGCGCTCGGGGCAGCCGGCTGATCGCGCGGTGACTTACCCGAGCGGCGTCAACGCGCTGCGTTGGCCCTGGGGCGTATGGTCGGACGGGCGCCGGCTGATGGCGACCTCTACGTCCAACGGCAAAGTGTTGGTCTGGAACGACCTTCCGGCCGCCTCCGGGGTGCCGCCGGACTACACGCTTGCGGCGCGCAATGCCGGCACGGGCACCAACCGGTTCGGCACCCCGCGTTTCATCAGCACCGATGGGCGCAGCTATCTGATCGTTGGCGATCACAACGCGCAGGAGAGCAGTTCTTTCGGCGCCTTTTTCTGGAATTACTTCCCGACCTCCGAAAATTCGCCCTACAGCTTCTTCGGCTGGGGTTTCGACCGCAACCAGTTTCCTAGCACCGGGTTTCTCGCCTCGAACGGCCAATTCGCGCTTTTCACCACGCCTGCGGTGTCGCTTTGGAACGCTTTTCCTACCGCGAGCAATGTCAACAGTCCTGACCTTGTCGTAACCAGCACCAAGGACCTCTTCGAGGGCGGCGACGCCGGCGGCATGGTGCAAACGCAGGACGGGCGAGTGTACATCTGTGCCTACAACGGCAATCGCATCCAGGGGTTTCATCAATTGCCCAGCAATCCGCGTCAGGAACCGGACTTCGTGATCGGCGCTCCGGACATCTATACCAACACCTTGCAAAGCGAAGGATTCATCACCAACGCGCAGCTCGCATCCGACGGTACCAGCCTGTTTGCGGCATCGGGCTTCGAACGGAGGATGTTTGTCTGGTCCGATAGGCCCGTGACTTCCGGGCAGGCGCCTGATTT
Organism: uncultured Alcaligenaceae bacterium; assembly: GCA_964517465.1. Classification (GTDB taxonomy): domain Bacteria; phylum Pseudomonadota; class Gammaproteobacteria; order Burkholderiales; family Casimicrobiaceae; genus JACPUX01. The sequence continues at coordinate 10,721 of CAZFEK010000080.1, read as the reverse complement.
TGTGCTCGACTATGACCGCAATGACTCCAGTGAAAATTTCGCACCGGTGGACATCGATTTGCGCGACGGCGCGCTCGTTGCAGCCGGCGGCAATACGGTGAAGATTTGGACGCGGCTGCCACGCAAGGGCGAGGACGCGGATCGCTCCTTGCAGAAAATCGGTTCGGTCGATCTGGGCACGCCCAGCGCAGGTAGCGAAAACATCGGCGGTGTGGCCTGGGACGGGCGCTATTTCTACCTCTCGATGTCGTCGCGCGGCAAGGTCTATGTCTGGAGCGGCCTGCCGCAGGGCGGCGACGAACCCCTGGCCGTTCTGAGCGCGGTGAACATTCCGGGACGAATCGCAAGTAACGGCAAACTACTCGCGGTGATATCGATCAGCCCGACCTCCACCTCCCCCAGCGTCCAGTTTTTTGACGTCGAGACGATTTCCAGCTCCAGCGCCCCGATAGGCGCGTTGAGCAACGCCTTTTCGCTTCCCCAGCAGACCCAGCCTGGCGCCGTCGCGACCATGGATATCGCCTGGGACGGCGACGAAATCTACATGTCCGATGGCCAGAATCACCTCATCTATGCTTGGCGTGACGTGCGGGATGCGATGCGGGGAAGCGCGCCTGACGCAGTGCTGGGTAGCAAAACGACGCACGGCGGCGTGAATCTGAGTACTTTTTCGCGGCCGGCCGGGCTCGCCGTGGTCGGGGGGCGGCTGTGGGTCGGAGAATTCAAATTCTCCAATCGCATCCTGGGTTTCTCGCCGCTGCCCTCCATCGGCGGTTGGCCCTGATCGCCTGTCGACCTTCGTCCAGTGGGGCGCCGCGCTGCCAGCCCGGTTTTGACCCGAGTTAATCCTGGCCAGCTATGTAAGAAAGGGCGCTCGCCCTCGACCTATGCATCGAGGGCGATGCAACCCCATTCGCGAAGCAAAGTCGAACGGTTCATCGCTCCTATTTCAGGAGTAACGATCATGACTCGTCGACATTTCCTTAATCTGCTTGCGGGCATATCTGCCTTTGGCAGTGCCGCTTCTCTGAACCAGGCCATTGCGGGAGAGGGAAAACTGACCAAAACCAAACGTGAATGGGCAGCACTCCTCCCGGCTGCAGCCTATGCGGTCTTGTTCGAAGAAGGCACGGAACCTGCCGGCAGCAGCTCGCTCAACCATGAGACACGCGAGGGCACTTTCATCTGCGCCGCATGCTTCCAGCCGCTGTTCGACAGCAGCGCCAAATACGACAGCGGCACCGGCTGGCCGAGCTTTTGGCAACCGCTAGCCAATGCGCTAGGCACCAAGATTGATTTCAAGATCATATTGCCGCGCACCGAATATCATTGTTCGCGCTGTGGCGGGCACCAGGGTCATGTGTTCGATGATGGTCCGCCGCCCACCCGCAAGCGTTATTGCAACAATGGCGTCGCGCTGCGCTTCGTTCCGCGAAGCGAATCCTTGCCACCCCTGCGCACTTGAACTCGGTTGAAAGGAATTCAATGAACACAAGGAAACGAGTTTTGGCTCTTGGTCTGCTGGCAGCGGTAGTTGCCGGCAGCGCTTCCGCGCAAAACGCAGGCCAGGCGACCGCCATATTGGCAGGCGGGTGCTTCTGGTGCATGGAGTCGGACTTCGAAAAACTGCCCGGCGTGCTGAGCGTCGAATCCGGCTACACCGGCGGCCAGCTCGCCAACCCCAGCTACAAGCAAGTCAGCGGCGGGGGCACGGGGCACACCGAAGCGGTGCGCATCGTCTATGACCCGGCCAAAGTGAGTTATCCGCAACTGCTCGATCACTTTTGGCGCAATATCGATCCCACGGTCAAAGATCGCCAATTTTGTGATGCGGGCAACCAGTATCGCAGCGGCATCTACTGGCAGACCGAGGCCGAGCGCCAGGCCGCGGAAACAAGCCGCGATGCCTTGCTCAAGAGCGGGAAGGTGAAAGAGGTGTTTACCGAGATCCAGCGCGCCGGCACTTTTTATCTTGCCGAGGAGTATCACCAGGACTATTACAAGAAGAACCCCTTGCGCTACACCTATTACCGGCACGGATGCGGACGTGACGCGCGGCTCAAGGAACTATGGGGCAAATAGTCCTCAAGGGCGGCGCGCCTTGAAAATGGCGGCGCCTGCCCAGGCGGCAAGGAGCAGCGCCAAGACGAGGAGCAGCAGCGTCCAGCGCTGCTCGTTTTCCGCGGCGGCAAGTGCAGCGCGTTCTTGGGCGAGGCGCTGGCTGTCCTCCTCGACCATGCCGGCGCTGATCGTTTCCAATTCCTTCAGCGCCTCGCGGGTGGCGCCCCAGAACTGATCCAGGGCACCCTGGGCACCGGCGAGTTCGATTTCTTCCACCGCGGCGGTGTACCGCTGTTCATAGGCTTGGCGGGCGGCGATCAAACCGGCCAGACGCCGGTGCTCATCAGGCTTGACGCTTAGGCCTTCCAGCTCCAGCACGGCTTTTTCCGCCGCGGCATTGGCAGCGTCGATGCGTTGATAAAGCGGCACCCGCGTGTCGCGGTCCGGTGCGACCAGCAATTGCACCAGGGGCACCGAGGCGCCTTGCGCATGGGCGTGCAAGGCGCGCGCTTTTTCGAGCCGCTGCAGACATCGTTCGACGGCCTCGGGCGAGCCTGCGGGTAGGGCGCCGAACCGAGACAGCAAAGCGGCGAGGGTCAAGGCCAGCAGGGCGAGGGCCAGCGCCGGTGAAATCCAGCGCGAGCGAAGAAACGGCGATGGGATCATTTTCACCTCACTTCGTTGGGGGCGAGTCGTTCTGGAAACGACTTGCCAGCAAGTGGTCCAAGGACATCGCGCCAGGTCCTCGGGCGATCAAATAGAGCAGCACGGTTGCCCAGACGCCGTGAGTGGCATAGGCATCGGGATAGACCAAGAACTGGATCACCGCGGTCATCAGCAGTAAGGCCAAAGCGCAGTAGCGGGTTGCCAGGCCGAGCAAAAGGAGCGCCGGAAACACATGCTCGGCCGTGGCGGCGAAAACCGCGGCAAGCTCGGGGGCGAGCAAGGGCAAACGATACTCGTCGCGAAAGAGGTCGACCGCGGCATCAGCCAGTCGGGGCCATCCCAGTTGAACTTCGCCGCTCACGATGTTGAGCGCGAAGCCCTGCACCTTGGTTTGGCCGGAGAGCCAGAACACCGAAGCGACCGAGAACCGCCCCAGCAGTGCGATGAGCGAATGCGGCACGCTTTGCATCATCGAAATAGAGCGACGCAGAGCGGCGACGAGCGTATTCACGGGGTTTCCTCCAGATCAAATTTGGCGTGGCAGACTGCCCGGGCGCGCAGCAGCAGCGCCAAGACGGCGCTGCAATCGAAGTCGGCATTGCCGCAGTTGCGGACCGCCTCTCCCAAAGTTTGCCCGGCCAGCAAGGCGGCGACGAAGGCCGCATCGTCGGCGGGAAGGGCATAGATCTCCACTTCCAAGTCGTGGCGCAGAACCAGTCCGGTTTGAGCTTGATCGGGCCTAAGCTCTGCCGGATCGCCTCCGGAAACCTGCGCCGCCCAAAGGTCGACGATGGGTTGCGGTGAGGAAACCAGCCGCAGCGAAGGGTGCAGCCCCAAACGCAGCCGGGGAAGGCGCGATGCCTCGGCAAGCAGGGGCGCCAGCTCTTCGGCGGTCAGCGGCTCGGCGTCTGTGGCATGGAAAGCTTCGACTCGCGCATACTCCAGGCGCGCAAGATCGGCGAGACCGGGCACCTGCGCTGTGGGCGCATAGCGGCTAATGAAATCGGGAAAGCGCCTTCCGAATTCGGCGAGCACCGGCGTATCGGGCAAGTCTTCTTCCAGCGAGGCGCGCGCCAGGATGCGGAAGTTGCTTCCCCCGACCATCGTCTGTACGGCGGGAAAGGTATCGGCCAAAGCATCGATCAAGGCCACGATGACGTTGTTGCGATAGACGCCGAAGCGCTGCACCGGATCCGAGCCGTTCCAGGTCTTGAGTCCGGGTGGATCGAGGGTCGGGTCAAAGAGCGCGGCTGCGAAGGCCGCCTGTTCGCTGGCTTGGGCAACGCGCTCGTCCGGGAGCTGATTCATGCCGCGATCTCCGTTGCTGCCCTCGCGGGCCGCGCGGATATGGGTTGAACCTCCCCCGCAGGGGTATCAAGGTTTGGCTTCGACCCGCGCTCGAGTCGCGTTTGGGCCAGTCGGGCTTCGGCATGAAGCACGGCGAAACTCGGTAGATCGTTGTCCCGTTCCAAGAGTGTGGGCGTGGGCCCCAGGCGCTCGATCGTGGTGTCGTAGAGCGCCCACACCGCGTCGGCCACGGGCGCGCCATGGCTGTCGATCAAAAGTGGCGCGCCGAGGCTGTCGGCATCGCGCGCGAAACCGGCGAGATGGATTTCGCCCACCGCATCCAGGGGCAGATTCTCGATGTAGGTCCAGGGGTCGCGGCCATGATTGGTGCAGGAGACGTAGGCGTTGTTGACGTCCAGCAGCAACCCGCAGCCGGTGCGGCGCACGACTTCGCCGATGAACTGCGCTTCGTCCAGGGTGCTGCTGGCAAACTCGAGGTAAGTCGCCGGGTTTTCCAACAGCATGCGCCGCTGAAGCCGCTCCTGCACCCGGTCGATGTGGCCGCAGACCCTCTCCAGCGTGGCCCGATCGAAGGGCGCCGGCAACAGATCGGCGAGGTAGTGTCCGCCATGGCTGGACCACGCCAAGTGCTCCGAAAAACTTTCGGGCTGATAACGGTCGAGCAAAAGCGCCAGACGATCGAGATGACTTTCATCGAGCGGCCCCTCGCCGCCGATGGAAAGACCCACGCCGTGCACCGACAGGGCGTAGTTTGCACGCAGACGCGTCAGGTAATGATGGAAAGGCCCGCCCGGAACCATATAGTTCTCGGCGTGGATTTCAAAGAAACCTAGGTCCGGCGCGGTTTCGATAATGGCCTGAAAATGCTCGGGCTTGAGGCCTACTCCGGCGCGGGCCGGAAGAGCCGCGGCGCCGCGCCGCTGCACAGCCCTCAGATTCAGCGCGGTCGCCGCGGTTGGCATGATCAGGCTTTTTTCTCTTTGAATTCCTTCAGCTGCCCCATGCCCGTGGGTGAGCTCGGGGAAGCGGTTTTCTCACAGCTCCCGGCAGGCACAAAGGACCAGGCGTTGCCCTGGTAATCGATCTTCGAGGTGCCGGCGCAGGAAGTGCCTGCCCCCGCCTTGCAGTCGTTCTTGCCTTTCATCGCCACGCCGTAACATTTCTCCTTGGCGCCTTCAGCGGCCGCGGCCGGGGCGGCAGCGAGTGTGAGCGCGGCACCGAAGGCCAGAGCGAGGGCGGCGGCGCCGCGGGTGATGTCTTGATGTTGCATGGTCTTCTCTCCTATTCCAATAAAGGGTTTGAGGTTTATGGCAGCGCGAACACCGCCATGCCCATTAGGCGAACAGAGCGCGCAATCCTTACAAACCCGCTGGGGAACCCTGGGCGCTCACCGGAAATCGGCTTGCGCACCCCTAGGCGTTCGGCGCTACAATGCGCCGGCAGACACAAATGCTTACAAGCGCAGCGTCAACGCCGGACCCCTTGGCCCGTTGTTGACGGCAGTGGGAACTGCCCCACGATACCCACCACCAAGGAGAACACCATGAAACTGAAATTGATCGCTGCAGCCGCTCTAGCCACTTTGATTGCCGCGCCCGTTTTTGCCGCAACCGACACGGCTCCCCGTGCTGACGCCCGGCAGGCGAAACAGGACGCGCGTATCGACCAAGGCGTGGCGAGCGGCTCGCTCACCAAGCGCGAAGCGGCGCGTCTGGAAAAAGGCCAGCAGCATGTGCAGAACATCGAAAACAAAGCCCTCGCCGACGGCAAAGTGACCAAGGTCGAGAAGGCGCGCATCGAAAAGGCGCAGGACGTGCAAAGCGCGCGTATCGCCAAGCAGAAGCATGACCGCCAGCACGACCGCAATCACGATGGCAAGGTCGACAAGAAGAAATAGGAACCCGCTTGCTCCCTAGCCAGCCGGCGCTCTCGAAGCGCCGGTTGCTTTTTTGGGGTTTCCATTTCCCTCAAGCGGGGGCATGATGCGCCGATAGGCTGGCATGGGCCGCGCGGAAGCGGCCGCGTATTTGAGGGGGACAGCGGGGCATGTCGGGAATCGAATTCTTCAAGGATCTGGGGCGCATCCGCGGCGAGGCGCTGCAATCGGTTTTCGACCTGCTGGAAGGGATCTGCGAAGGCGCGCTGGTGGTCGACAAAGAGGCCCGCATCGTTTGGATGAGCGAGAAGTACGCCCACAAGCTCGGCCTCAAGCATGCCGCCGATGCCATCGGGCACGAAGTCGAAACGGTCATTCCCACCAGCCAAATGCGCGCGGTGGTCAAGACGGGCATGCCCATCCTGCTCGACATCATGCAGTTTGGCACCGAATCCTTCGTGGTAACGCGCATTCCGCTAAAAGACAAAAGCGGAGAAGTGGTCGGCGCCATCGGCCTGGTGATCTACGATCAGCTCCATTCCCTGAAACCTCTGGTTTCCAAGTTTGCGCGGCTCCAATCAGCTCTTGCCAACGCCGAACAGAAGCTCGCCCAGGAACGCAGCGCCAAATATACCTTGGGAAGTTTCGTCGGCAGCAGCGCGGCGGCGCTGGAAGTGAAGCGCTTGGCGCGGCGCGCGGCGCAAGTTGATTCCACGGTGCTTTTGCTGGGCGAAACCGGCACTGGCAAAGAACTGCTTGCCCAGGCCATACACGCTTCCGGTCCGCGTGCGCACCGACCTTTCGTTGGCATCAACATGGCTGCCATTCCCGAAACCCTGATGGAGGCCGAGTTTTTCGGGGCGGCGCCTGGAGCCTTCAGCGGCGCCGATCGCCGCGGCCGGGAGGGCAAGTTCAAATTAGCCGATGGCGGCACCCTTTTTCTGGACGAAATCGGCGACATGCCGCTGGCCTTGCAGGCCAAGCTCCTGCGGGTGCTTCAGGAGCATGAATTCGAGCCGCTAGGCTCCAATCGCATGACCAAAATTGACCTTCGGGTGATTGCGGCCACCAGCATCGATTTGCCCAAGCTCGTCGCCGAGGGGCGGTTTCGCGCGGACCTTTACTACCGCCTCAATGTGCTGACCATCCCGGTGCCTTCGCTGCGCGAACGCTTGGAAGACCTGGAGCCGCTCTGCCAGCACCTTCTGGACGAAATCGCCCAAGCGAGCGGTACACCCGTGCGCGAGATCACTGCCGACGCGGTGGCCCTGCTGCGTTGCCAGCCCTGGTCGGGCAATATTCGCGAACTACGCAATGTGCTCGAGAGAGTTGCCATGTTCAGCGACGACTTACGTCTGACTGCCGGCAGTTTTGAAACTGCCCTGCCCGGAGCGAAAGGCGAGGTGAAAACCTCCGAACCGGTGCAAAACTACGAGGAGGCCTTGGCGGGCTTCGAACGGCGCTTGATCATCGAGGCTTTGGCTCGTTCCGGCGGACGGGTTGCCGAAGCGGCCGCAAGCTTGGGTATGGGACGGGCTACTTTGTACAAGAAACTCGCGGCCCTGGGTATTTCCACTAAGTAGAAGTGCCGTCTCTAGATCGAGACAAGTTGAAAAATCTATAAAATTCAGTGGATAGAACGCACTTTATGACCGCTGCATGGCAGTTTTGTATCTCGACCGAGACAAATTCAGCGTTTTAGCGTCCCAAGTTTCAGACCCCTCCAGGCGGCCGGTAATTTTCTCCGCTAATTCATACGATTACGTCTTTGGCACGGCCGTTGCATAAGCCCAGACGGCGGGTTCTCGCTCGCCAGTTGTGGTCGATTCCGTCTTGGGGGATGCAATCATGATGAAACAGTTTCTTCACGGCTTGGCCGCGTTTGCGGTAAGCGCGCTGCTCAGTTTCTCCACTCTTGCAGCAGAAGTGGTCGTCGGACAGGTCGCGCCGCTTTCCGGTGTGTTGGCCGCCACGGGAGCCCAGATGGTGTTGGGCGGCAAGATCTATTTCGATCACATCAACGCTCAAGGGGGGGTACATGGCGCCAAAATCAAACATGTAATCCTCGATGACGCCTACAAGATCGACGAGACCATACGGCTCACCCAGCAGGTGATCGACAAAGACAAGGCGATTGTGCTGTTCGGTTACGCGGGAACCTCCAATCTGTCCGAGCTGCTGAAGCGCAACGTGATGCAGGAGGCGAGAATTGCCTTGGTTGGCCCCTATACGGGCGGAGAGCCGTTGCGCAATCCCTTCAATCCGAACATTTTCCATATTCGCGCCGGGTACATGGACGAGGCCGAGCATATGGTGCGTCACTTGGTGAGCCTGGGCATTACCAAAATCGGCGTCTATTACCAGAACGACGGCTTCGGCAAATCGGGCCTCGCCGGCGTTGAGAAGGCGCTGGAAAGCCGCAATCTCAAGCTAACCAGCAGCGCGCCCTATGAACGAAACAAGCTCGACGATTCGGTGGCCCAGGCAATCAGCAACTTCAAAACAGCCAACGTCGACGCGATCATCATGATTTCGATTAATCCAACCACGGCGGCTTTTGCCAAGGCCTACCGGGAATCGGGCGGGCACGGCCAGCTCTTCAACATCTCCGTGGTCGATCCGGCGGAGTTGGTCAAAATCGCCGGGGTCAAAAGCCTGCACGGCCTGGGCATCGCCCAGGTGGTGCCCTTTCCCTATTCGCGCATCTTGCCGGTGATCCGCGAATACCAGGATCTGTTCGCCAAATACGCGCCCAAGGACGCCACCATTTCCTACACCAGCTTCGAGGAATTCATCGGCGCCAAGGTGCTGGTGGAAGGACTGCGGCGAGCCGGCCCCAATCCGACGCGGGAGCGCGTGCTGCGCGCTTTGGAGAACTTGGGCACCTATGACGTGGGTGGTTTCATCGTCAACTACACCCCGGAAAACCGGATCGGCTCGAAGTATGTCGAACTGACGGTCGTGGGGCGCGACGGCCGGCTCTTGCGTTGATCGCGCACCCACTCATGCGGTCGCAGCCCGAATCGGCACGGGCGCCGGAGCTCTGCACCGCGAGCGGCTCTGAGCAGCCAAGCGGCATCCGCCTGCTCGGCAAGACTGTGCTCATCACCGGAGCCGCGCGTGGCATCGGCGCAGCGATTGCCGCCAAGTGTGCGGGCGAGGGCGCCCGGGTCGCCTTGTGCGACTTGGATCGGCGGCAGGTCCAGGAAGCGGCCGAGGGGCTGCGGCAAAGCGGCGCACACGCCGAAGCTTTTGCCGCCGACGTGTCCGCTGCCGGCAGCGTTGCGGCCATGGTCAGCGCGGTGCGGGAGCGCTTTGGCCGCATCGATTGCCTGGTCAACAACGCCGGCATCGTCGAAGACGCGCAGTTGAAGAACATGCGCGCCGATCAGTGGGAGCGGGTGATTGCGGTCAATCTCTCCGGCGTTTACCACTGCACTCGCGCCGCCGTCGACGCCATGCTGGCACAGGGCGCGGGTTCAATCGTCAACGTTTCGTCGGTGGTGGGCTTGTACGGCAACTTCGGGCAAAGCAATTATGCCGCCGCCAAGGCGGGGGTGATCGGCATGACCAAAACTTGGGCCAAGGAGCTGGGTAGGAAGGGCATACGCGCCAACGCCATCTGCCCCGGGTTCATCCGCACTCCCATCCTGGCGGCGATGCCCGAACCGGTGCTGGCCGACATCGAACGTCGGGTGCCGCTAGGGCGCCTGGGCGCGCCGGGGGAAATCGCCGCCATGGCCGCCTTCCTCGCTTCCGACGAAGCGAGTTACATCACCGGAGCGGTGATCGAAGTCGCCGGCGGTCTCACGCTATAGAAGCTTGAGCAATGTCCGATATACTGGCAGCCACAGCTTGGCCCTTGCCAGGCGCTTTGTTGTCGGGGGAGCGTGGGGTGATGTTTCGCGGCGAGTCGGCGCGTCGCTCGAATCAGCCAGGATCGGCGGATGCGGAGTCGCAGATGCGGCTCTTCTGCGACGGCATGCCCGCACCCCTCGCCTACCTCGATCGGCAGCAGCGCTACGTCTTCGTCAATCAAGCCTACGCCGATTGGATCGATCAAAGCGCGGCCTCGCTTACCGGCAAAAGCCTGCGCGCAGTGCTGAGTTCCGCGGACTACGAGCTCATTCGGCCCTTCGTCGAACGCGCACTGCGGGGCGAGCCGGTGGGCTACGAGCGCATGATCACCTACCGCAATGGCGAGCAGCGCTGGATGGATGTGCGCTACATCGCGCGCTTCGACGAACATGGCGCGGTGATTGGAACTTACGCCCTTTTCATCGACATTCATAAACAGAAAGAGGCGGAAAAGGCGCTGCAGTTCCTCAGCACGCACGACCCGCACACCCGGCTGCCCAATCGCAACGCTCTGGGCGAACGCTTGCCGCGAGCCCTTGATCGAGCGGCGCGAAGCGGACGTTCGGTGGCGGTGCTGTTCATCGATCTCGACCGTTTCAAGGTCGTCAACGAGAGCCTGGGTCATCCCATCGGCGATGCTTTGCTTCGCATCGTCGCTGATCGCCTTCGCCGGGCGCTGGGCGAGCCTGACACCTTGGCTCACTTTGGCGGCGACAGTTTCGTCGCCGCGTTGGAAGATCTGACCGATCCGCGCCAAGGCGAACGGGTGGCAAAAGAACTGCGGGCGCTCGTCGGAAAGCCGGCGGTCATCGAAGGGCACGAGCTTTATCCCTCGGCCAGTATCGGCATCAGCGTTTACCCCTTCGACGGCACCGATGCCGACACCCTGCTGCGCAAGGCGGACGCCGCGCTGGCGCGGGCTCGGCAGGACGGCCGGCAGGGAATCGCCTAT
>CAZFEK010000079.1:0-13714 GCA_964517465.1 uncultured Alcaligenaceae bacterium | reverse complement strand
CTCAATCGCCGGTATGATTGGACGCCGGAAATCGTAAAGTGAACAGCCTTGGGTCTGTCCCCAATTCCCACCCAATTCCCACCCCCTCAAATCCCCCCCAATTCCCCGGGGATCGCCTTTCGTAGGCTAGATGTAGTCGAAGAGCTTGTTGCTCACGACCTTGATGAAGGACTTCTGCGCCGCTTCGAGGAAGGTCTGCTGCCGCGTAAGCCGGGAGATGGCCTCGGCGTAATCGACGTCTTGCAAATCCGAGAGCTGTTGTTGAAATTCGATGTTGAGCGCTTCGCCGCTGCCGTCGAGCGAATCGACCTCGTTGAGCTTCGCGCCCGCATCGGCGCGGTACTTCAGCACGTTGTCGAGTGCCTGATCGAGGTTGGCTATTCCGGCGCCCAAGGCATTGACCAGGGGCGCGGAATAGGTCGGCGCGCTGGTGGGGGTTTGCAAGGCCGTGATGAGATTGCTGATGGTCGTAAAGAGGCTCTGGTTGGCACTGGGGCTCAAGGAGAAAGAGTCCCCGTTGGCGGGTGCGCCGTCGATTTGCACTTGCATGCCGTCAACGGTGATGGCCGCATTGGGCGTATAAGGGTTGCCCGTGGAAAGCGTGGTGGCCGTGGTCAGATCGACGACAGCATAGGTCGTCACCCCCGCAGCGACGGTGAAGTTGATGGCATAGTTGTGCCCGGTGAGGAGCGAGGCATTAACCACCGACCCCTGATTGATGGTGCCGGTGCCGGTATTGGCGCCGCCCGCCGCCGCGGTGAAAACGCCGTTTCCGGTGCGTATGCGCTCGAAGACGTCACGGCCGGATTGGGTCACGCCCATCTGCCTCGATGCCGCCACCTGCAGCGCCAGGCTGCCGTCGTCGCCACTGTAGCTGACGCTGCCGCCCGAGAGCGCAAAAGGCTGGGTCGACACTTGATACCCGGAGAAGAGGTAATTGCCCGAGGCATCGCGGCTGTTGGCCAGCCCCAGAAGTTCATTGAAACGCCCCTGCAAGGCGCTGGCGAGGCTTTGCCGATCGGCATTGGTCAGCACAGCATCACCGGCTTGAATGGCCATTTCGCGGATATCGTGAATGACGTTGCCGACCGAATCGAGCACGGTATCCACCAGCCCCAGCGAAGCCTTGGCACTATCGCGATTGACGCCAAATTGGGTATTCATTGCCGCGCTTTGGCTCACTACCAACGCCCGAGCGGCGGCCACCGGGTCGTCCGAAGGCACGGAGATGCGCCGGCCGGTGGCCACTTGTTGCTGGGTCTTGAACAGCGCGGTCTGCTGCTCGAGCATGGCGCGCGTGCCGGAGTCAAAAAAGCTCATGGTGCTGATGCGCATGGCTTCAGCCTCCGATTGCGAGTATGGAGTCAAACAGCGTGGCCGCGATCTGCAGGGCTTTGCCCGCAGCCTGGTAGGCCTGCTGATAACGGATGAGATTGGCCGCTTCTTCGTCGAGGTTCACCCCGGCAAGGGATTGTTCGGTCGCTTCGGTTTGCTGGATCACCGCGCTTTGTGCGCTGGCGTTTACTTGCAATTCGCGCGTTTTGTTGCCGATTTCGCTCACCAACTGGGCATAGGCGTCCTGCAGCGTGGCAGAGCCGCCCGCCAAGAGCGAACTGGATTGCAAGCCGGCCAGCAACAAGGCGTTGCGATTGTCGCCCTTGCCATTGGTGTTGGGGCCGATGGTGAAGACGTCTCCGGCCGCCGGCGTGCCGCTGATCTGGATGGTCCAGCCGTTATAGCTGATGTTACCCCCCGAGGTGTAGGCGACACCCGCAGGGTTGCCCGTGCCGGTGCCGACGACATCGAAGGTGGTCGGGCTGGTGAAGGTGATCGTCACCGGCTGAGTCAGGTTGGCATTGGGCGGCGGCGGCGGATTGACGCTGCCGGCGCTGACCGTTGCGCGACCGGTGTTGGCGAGCGAGGCGGCGGTGCGTATCGGCGCGGCAGCGGCAATGCGCGCGGTATCGGTGATCAGCACATTGATATCACGCGCGCCGTTGATGGTGGGCTGGATGAGGAAGCGGTCGCCCGCGGCGGGCGCGCCGGAGGCGAGTGCAATCTGCACACCATCCACGGTCTGCGGCAAAGCGGCGAAGGTTTGGCTGAATCCGTCCGAACTGCGGATCAGCGTGTAATTGGCGCCGTTGTAGCTCAGTTGATAGGAGCTCGTGGTCAGGGCGCTGATCGAGGTGATGCTGGCGCCGAGCACGGCCGTGCCAGTGTTGTCGGTGTCCGCCGCGACAGCAGGAGCGGCCACGTTGAAAAAATTGCCGCCCAAGGCCCCGGTGAGGTCCTGCCCCAGCCGGTGCTGGTCGTTGAAGGCCTGCGCCAAGCCGATCGCCACCCGGCCCAATGCCGCTTGGCCCGGATCGAGCGAGTTGGCTCGAAAAGCGAACAAGCCGCCGAGGTTGCCCCCGGTGATGCTGTTTTCCGGCAACTCCACCACCGTAGTGCCCAACTGATAGCCCACGATGGTGCGACCGGGCTCGGAACTGCTGGTCATCGCGACGAGCTTGGAAACTTGGTTGCCCACCACCAGCGATTGGCCGGTACCGATAAAGAGATTGTAGGCACCATCGTCTTGCCGCACGACGCTGGTGCGCACCAGCTTGTTCAACTCGGAAACGAGATTGTCGCGCTGATCCATCAAGTCATTGGGCGGCTGCCCTTGCCCCGCGCCACTCAAGAGCACGATGCGATCGTTGAGCTCGGCGATTTGGGCGGCGTAGGTGTTGATGGTCGTGACATTCGATTCGATCTGGGTGTTGATTCCGGAGCGCACCGAGTCGAAACGCGCATTCACCGATTCAAAGCGCGCAACCAAAGCTTGTGCGCTCGACAGCAGGGCCTGGCGAGAAGGAACCGACGCGGGGTTGGTCGCCACGTCCTGCAAGCCGCGGAAAAAATCCTGTATGGCGGGGGAAACTCCGGCCGAGTTGTCCGCCAGCACATTGTCGATTTGTGAAATCTCGGCGAGATAGCGATCGAACTGCGCACCCTGAGAGCGCACTTCCACCAACTGGTTCTGCAGAAATTGATCATATTGGCGCTTGATGGTTTGCACTTCCGCGCCCTGGCCGATGAATCCGGCCCCCGATTGCAGGGCCGTGGCCGCCCTTTGCACCGCGGTCTGCCGGTGGTAGCCCGGAGTAGAGGCATTGGTGATGTTATGGCTGGTGGTTGCCAGGCCGATCTGGGCGGCATTGAGGCCGCTGACGCCGATTCCGAATAGTCCACTCATCTTGCCCTGCCTCGTCTGGCCAGGCGCTTCACCTGGCTGGATGAACAAATAACGGCGTCAAACGGCAAAAATTGACCCGCCGTTCGTCGCTTCGCGGCGTTCACCTCAGCCCGCCGCGCTGTACCGATGGACCAGCGACGCGATGGTCCGCGTGAGCTTGCTGGCGTACTGGGGGTCGGTGGCGTAGCCGGCCTTTTGCAATCCCTGGGCGAAGCCCGATAGATCGTTGCCCTTTTCCAAAGCCGCTGCATAACGAGGATTCTCGGCCAACAAGCGGGCATAATCGGCAAAACCTTCCGCGTAGGAACCATAGGCGCGGAATTTCTCCACCACCTTCTTGGGCTCGCCGTCCACCCACTCCGTGGTCAGCGCTTCCACCACCTTGCCGCTCCAAGTTTTGCCTGCCTTGATGCCGAAGAGGTTGTAGCTCTTTTCGCCGGTGCTGCTGACGATCTCCTTGCGTCCCCAGCCCGTTTCCAAAGCCGCCTGGCCGAGCATAAAGAGGGCCGGCACACCCACCGCTTTACTGGCCGCCAGCGCATGCGGCAGCAACTTCTCGGTGAAACCGTCGATCAGTTCGCCCGCGCGCGTCTTGGCCTCTTGCAAGGGGCTGGTGGCAGCCGAGGGCGCGGCGCTCGCCTTGGTGGAGGCCGCAGCCGCGCTGCTCGCGCTGGAGGGCGTCCCGGCGCCCGGCGGTACGGGCATGGCGAGGCGCGTTTGCAACTGCTTCACCATCATGTCCGCCAGACCGATGCCGCGGCTGGCCATGCCCTGCGCCACCTGGCTGTCGAGCATGGAGGTGTAGAACTTGGTCTGGTTCGATTCGAGCAAGCCGCCCTTGGGCATGGTGGCACGCATGCTCTTCAACAGCATATCGACGAACACCGCTTCGAATTGCTGGGCCGCGGCCTTCAAGGCCTGCTGCGGGTCGCTCGCCGCTTGGGCCTTGAGCCGTGCCAGCGCTTGCGCGTCGAGCGCCAATTGGTTGCTGGGTTCGAGCATGGTCAAATGACTTCCAGCTCCGCGCGCAAAGCCCCGGCGGCCTTGATCGCCTGCAATATGGCCAGCAGGTCTTGCGGCGTGGCGCCGATGGCGTTGAGCGCCTTGATCACTTCGGCCAAGGAAGCCCCGGACAGCATCACCAGCTCGCCTTTGTCGGCGCGCAACTCGACTTGCGAGCGATCGGTCTGCACGGTTTGCCCGGCGGAAAGCGGCTTGGGCTGCGAAACCTGAGGCTCATTGGAAATGATCACCGAGAGGTTGCCATGAGCCACCGCGCAGGCCTCCAGATTGACGCTCTGGTTCATCACCACCGAACCCGTGCGAGCGTTGAACAACACCTTGGCGGGCGCCTTGACCGGCGCAACGGACAGCTCGCCCACCTTGGCAAGAAAGGCCACCCGTTCATCGTCGCCGCCGGGCGCGCGCAAGCGAATTACTCGGCCATCCTTGGCTAACGCAGTACCCGGGCTGGTGCCGGCGTTGATCGCCGAGACGATGTTGTGCACCAAGGCGAAGTCGGAGGTGTGTGCCTCGAGGTCGATGAACTCGCCTTGACCCAGCGGCGTGGGCACTGCGCGTTCTACGGTCGCCCCCGCGGGCACGCGCCCGGCGCTCAGATGATTGATCTGGGCCGAACTCCCTCCGCCGCCTTGCGCCCCTGCTCCCCCTACCAAAACGTTGCCTTGAGCCATGGCGTAAATGTTGCCGTCGAGACCTTTCAAAGGCGCAACCAACAAGGTGCCGCCGCGCAGGCTTTTGGCATTGCCGATCGACGAAACGGTGACGTCGATGGTCTGCCCGGGCCGCGCGAAGGCCGGCAGCGTGGCGGTCAGCATCACCGCCGCCACGTTCTTCAGTTGCAGACTGGTGCCCGCGGGCATGGAAACGCCCATTTGCGCCAGCATGCTGACGATGCTTTGCACCGTAAAAGGTGTTTGGGTGGTCTGGTCGCCGCTGCCATCGAGCCCCACCACCACGCCGTAGCCGATCAGCTGATTGGGGCGCACGCCCTGCACGCTCACCAGATCTTTCACCCGCTCGGCAAAGGCGCTGGTGCCGAAGAGCAGCATCCCCCCCAAGCCGAGCGCAAGCGCCTTGGCCCAGCGCTTGGCCATTGATCCTTGGTTTGCCGGTGCGTCACTCATCGCGCTTCCTTTCGTCCTCGGCCGCCCAAAATCAGCGGCTGTTTCCGGTAGGAGCGGGCTTGCCCGCGAACACCGCTTCCTACGCACCTGCCCTTCGCAGCCAAGGCCGCTCCTATCCCGCCGCTGCCTTTCCTGGCCCGCGAATGCCGCTTCCTACGCACCTGCCGGCCCTTCGCGGCCAAGGCCGCTCCTACCTCGCCGCTGCCTTTCCTAGCCGGCGAATGTCGCTTCCGCCTTGGCTAGAAGGGCAGCACATTCATGAAGAAGCGCGCCAGCCACCCCATGGTCTGCGCCTCGTCGATGTAGCCGTTGCCGCGATACTCGATGCGCGCGTCAGCCACTTGCGTGGAGTTCACCACATTGCCCGAGGTGATGGTGTTGGGATTGACCACGCCGGAAAAGCGCAGAAACTCGGTGCCCTGGTTGATGGCGAACTGCTTTTCACCGGCCACCAAGAGATTGCCGTTGGGCAGAATCTCGATCACTGTCACCGCCAGAGTGCCGGTGAAGTCGTTGTTGCTGGCACTTTCCCCTTTGCCGGTGAACTTGTTGTTGGCCGACGCCGACAGCGATGCGCCGAGGAAGCTTCTGCCCGGCAGGCCGGTGAGCGTGGGCACGCCGAAGGTGTCGCCCGCCTCGCGATTGGCGGTGCTGCTGCTCTTCTTGCTCGCGCTGGTTTTTTCGACGATGCTGATGGTCAGAGTGTCGCCGACGAAGCGCGCGCGCCGGTCTTCGAACAGTGTGAGGTGCGCGGTATTGGCCTGAAAAATCGCGCCGTTCTTGGCTTGCGGAGGAAGCACAGGTTCTGCTCGCGTGGTCACCGGAGCGCGGATGATGCTGGGCTGCAGCGCGGCGCAGCCGCTCATTGCCACGCCCATGGCGGCCAGTGCGAGCGATCGAAGTGCGGGCGTCATGGCGTCTTCCTTTCACCCGAGATCAAAGCTGCGAGAGTCTTTGCAGCATTTGGTCGGAGGTCTGGATCGATTTGGAATTGATTTCATAGGCGCGCTGGGTCTGGATCATGCTCACCAATTCCTCGACCACGTTGACGTTGGAGGTTTCCACATAACTCTGGTTGAGCGTGCCCAAACCGTTGGTGCCGGGCGTGTTGGCGTTCGGCGTTCCGCTGGCGGCCGTTTCGAGATAGAGGTTCTCGCCTATGCTCTGCAGGCCGCCGGGATTGACGAAACTGGTGAGCTGCAAGGCGCCCACTTGGGTGGTGGCGGTGCTCCCCGGCTGGGTGATGCTCACCGTGCCGTCTTTGCCTATCGTCACCGAAGTCGCGTTGGCCGGAATGGTGATCGCGGGTTGCACGGTGTAGCCGCTGGAGGTGACGATTTGCCCTTGGCTGTCGCGCTGGAAAGAGCCGTCGCGCGTGTAGGCGGTGCTGCCGTCGGGCAAAAGTACGCTGAAGAAGCCGTTGCCTTGGATGGCGACATCGAGGGTATTGCCGGTCTGCTGCAAATTCCCCTGAGTGAACAGCCGCTCCGTGGCCACCGTCTTCACCCCCGTGCCCAATTGCAAGCCCGAAGGCAATTGCGTCTGCTGCGTGCTCTGCGCCCCCGGCTGGCGCAGGGTTTGATAGAGCAAATCTTCGAACACCGGCCGCGAGCGTTTGAAGCCGTTGGTGCTGACGTTGGCAAGGTTGTTCGCCAAAACGTCCATTTGCGTTTGCTGCGCATCGAGGCCAGTCTTGGATATCCACAGCGATCGGATCATCTGTCCTACTCCGCTCAGGCGTTGAGATTCAGGAGCGTGCTCGCCTTCTGGGCATCGCTCTCGGCGTTTTGCAGCAGTTTCATTTGCAACTCGAACTGTCGGGCAAGGCTGATCATTTGCACCATGGTCTCGGCGACGTTGACGTTGCTGCCTTCAAGCGAACTCTCCGCCAAGGTGACTCGCGCATCCGCTTCGGCGCTGCCGCCTTTGACCCGAAAAAGCCCGTCATTGCCTCGGCTCAGTTGATCCTCGGGCGGGTTGACCAGCTTGATGCGCCCGGCGGCCACGATGGTGCTCGCCGCTTGACCGGCAGGCAGCGCCGAAACCGTGCCGTCTTTGCCGATCGAGATCTTGGCATCGGCCGGAACGGTAATCGGCCCTCCGTCGCCCAAGACGGCCAAACCCGTGCGCGTCAAAAGCCGCCCTTCCACATCGATCATCAAGCTGCCATTGCGGGTGTAGGCCTCGCTGCCGTCCTTGGCCTGCACCGCGATCCAGCCCTGCCCTTGCACCGCCACGTCGAGTTCGCGCCCGGTATGCTGCACGGGCCCGGCGCGCAGATCGGAACCGGGCGTGGAGTCGACCACGAAAGCGCGGGTTTTCAAACCCTCGCCAAACACCGGGGTCGCCCGCAAGGCCGTGGTTTGCGCCCGGTAGCCCGGCGTTGCGACGTTGGCAAGGTTGTGCGCCACGGTCGCTTGCTGATTGAGCGTTTGGCTGGCACCGGTCATCGCGACGTAGATCAGGCGGTCCATGATCGCTTGCCTCCCTTAAACCTCAGCGCAGGTTCACCAGCGTCTGCAAGACCGCATCCTGGGTCTTGATGGTTTGTGCATTGGCCTGATACACGCGCTGCGCCGTGATCATGTTGACCAGTTCCGCGGTCAAATCGACATTGGAATCTTCCACCGCACCGGACTGCACCGGTCCCAAATTGCCTGACCCGGGCGGACCCACCAAGGGCGTTCCCGAATCCGCGGACTCGGCCCAAGCGTTGCCTCCCAAAGGCACCAGGCCGTTGGGATTGGTAAAGTTCGCCAGCACCACCTGGCCCAGGGTGGCGGTGCGGCCGTTGGTGTAGCGGCCGAGGATGGTGCCGTCGGATGAAATATTGAAGCCCGAGAGCTTGCCCGAAGTGTAGCCATCCTGGGTCAGCGAGTTCACCGAAAAGTTGTTGCCGAACTGCGTGGTTCCGGTGAAATCGATGTCCACGACTTGTGGGGTGGTGGCCCCGTTGGTGAGCGCCAGCGAAGCAGCGAAGGGCAAAGTGGTTGCCGTGGTGTCGATCGCCCCGTCACTGGTGAAGGTCAAGGTTCCCAGGGGCGAAGGCGTGACCGGCGTCGGCGAGCCGTCCAAGGTGCCGTAGACGTTCCAAGTGCTGGCCGCCGTCTTGACGAAATAGAGCGACATCGAATGCGCATTGCCCAGGCTGTCGTACACCGAAATGGAAGTAGAGTTGTGGAAGGTTGCCGAATTGGTCGGGTCAAAAGGCAGTGCGATCGGAGTCACTCGCGAATCGAGGTTCAGCACACCGCCCATTCCGGTCGTAGCAACCGGCGCCAGGTCGCTGGTCGACAGGCGCAGCGGCTGCGGCGAAGCGGTGTCGAGATTCCCGCTTGCATCGATGGGGTAGCCGGTGAGCTGCATGTTGGCGCTGTTGACGATATAGCCGTCTTTGTCGAGCTGAAACTGGCCGTTGCGGGAATATTTGATGGTGCCGTTGTCCGAGAGCCGGAAAAAGCCCGATCCATTGATCGCCATATCCAGCGGGTTCGAGGACACCGAAATCGTTCCCTGAGTAAACTGCTGCGCCACCGCGGCCAGCCGCGTGCCGATGCCCGCGGCGCTGCTGCTTGCACCCGACAACGAGGCCGCGAACACATCCGCAAACTGGCCCTGCGAAATCTTGAAGCCGACGGTGTTCGCGTTGGCGACGTTGTTGCCGATGATATCGAGGTTGCGCGAGGCGGCATTCAAGCCGCTCAATGCCTGTTGGAAGCCCATTCCTGTCTCCTGTGAATCAAAGGATTTCTCTCAACTCGTCCAGCGGCACTCGACCCAAGCCCGAAATGATGGCGATGAGCCCGTTGGTGCCGTAGGTCAAACCTTCCACCGTGCCGAAGGCGAGCGCGGTCGCGCTTACGTTTTCGCCGCCGCGGGTAGCAGTCACGCTAAAGGTGTATTCGCCTCTGGCTGCTGAGGCGCCGGCGTCGGTGAGCCCGTCCCAAGTGATGGGCCAGACGCCTTCTTCCTGCGCGCCCAGTTCCAAGGTGCGCACCACGCGACCCGAGCTGTCTTTGATGGTGACGGTGACGCGGTCCGCCGGCCCGGCGAGTTCAACGCCCAGGCGTGCTTCACCGTCTCCCAGCGTAATCTGGTCGCCCGGCACCAATACGCCGTGACCCACGACACCCGAGGCGGCCAGAGCCTGGGTGATGCTGTTCGAGTTCAGCAGCGCCTGCAGCGTGGTATTGAGTTGATCGATGCCATTGACCGTGCTGATCTGCGCCAACTGCGAAGTGACTTGCGCGTTGTCGAGCGGGCTCAAGGGGTTTTGCGCCTGCATCTGTGCGGTAAGCAGGCGCAAGAAGCGGTCTTCGGTGTTGGAAATGGCATTGCGAGAACTGCCGGCGCCCAGCACACCGGCTTTTTCTTGCAGGCCTTGCAGAAGATTGTCGAGAGTAAGGTTTGCGGCAGCCATGATTCGCTCCTCACTGACCCAAGGTCAGGGTTTTCAACATCAGGGTCTTGGCGGTGTTCATCACATCGACGTTGGTCTGGTAGGCGCGCGAAGCGGAGATCATGTTGACCATTTCGTCGACCACGTTGACATTGGGCAGGGTGACGTTGCCGTCCTTGTCCGCCGCCGGGTGTTTGGGGTCGTGCACGATGCGCATGGGCGACGGGTCTTCGACCACCTGCTTCACTTCCACGCCGGCGGCGTTTTCCGCCAAGGGCACGGTGCTGAACACCACTTGCTTGGCCCGATAGGGCTGCCCGGTAGAGCTGGTGACGCTGTCGGCGTTGGCGAGATTGCTGGCCACCACATTGAGGCGCGCGTTTTGCGCCGCCATCGCCGAACCCGCCACATCGAAAACCCGGAAGGAAGACATATTCGCGCGGCTCCTGGCTATTGCCCTTGAATGGCCGACAAGAGTTGCTTGATGCGGCCAGAGAGAAAGACGAGATTGGCTTCGAGGTGCAGCGCGTTCTCGGTGAAGCGCGCCCGCTCGGCGTCGAGTTCCACGGTGTTGCCGTCGATCGAAGGCTGGCTCGATTGGCGGTAGAGCACCTGCGGATCATTGCCCAGGTTTGCCCCGCCGGCCTGATGCCCAGGCGTCGTCCGCGCCAGCTTCGCGCCCCCTGCCGCATCGACTTTGCCCGCCAGGGCGGCTTCGAGACTGGTTTGAAAATCGATGTCCCGCGCCTTGTAGTTGGGCGTGTCGGCATTGGCGATATTGGACGCCAGCAAGTCCTGCCTTTTGGTGCGCAAATTGAGCACCAGTTCTTGAAATCGGAAAGCTTCGTCGAGTCGGGAAATCATCATTTGGCGACTAAAGTTTGCGGCGCGGGCGCCGTTACCATTTGCGTACGATCGCATCTTAGGCAGGCATCGAGCACTGCGATCGAACGATAAGCATGCGAATTCGCGCCCATTTCCCGGTGCGAGGCCAAGGCGCAGCCGAGCGCTTCGGCAAGCTTTGCCGGACCGGCAGAATTTGCCGCCCGCGGGGTCTTTTCCAACCCGTCCCCTCGCGCTCGCCAGAACCACTTCCATCCTTGCGTGGCGCCCTCGGCGGCTTGATCACAGACAGGCGCTGCCGATACGGGCACGATCCGTGCAGCGGTCGAGCATTCATACCCATTGCGCGTTTGGAGAAAACCATGCCTGCAGTCCGCTTCGTGTTGTTCGCTTCGCTCCTGTCCTTGCTGCTGCCGTTCGCCCGAGCGACCGAAGCGCGCCAGGATTTGGCGGCGGTGCAAAAAGTGGCGCAAGCTTTTGTCGAAGCGCAGAGCCTAAGCCTGCCGGGCGAAGTGCGCGCCAGCGTGGGACAAGTGGACCCGCGCCTCGCGCTGCCCCCTTGCGCCCGGCTGGAAGCCTACTTGCCCGCTGGCGCAAGGCTTTGGGGTTCATCCAGCGTGGGGGTGCGTTGTCTGGAAACGAACGCTTGGTCGGTGGCGTTGCCGGTCCAGATCAAGGTGCAGGGCGCGGTGGTGATCGCCGCTCGCCCCTTGCAGGCCGGCCAAACGCTGGCGGCCGAGGACTTGGCGACGCGATCGGCAGAGCTCACGCAACTCCCGGCCGGGGTCATTAGCGATCCGGCTGCGCTCGTAGGCAAATCGCTCGCCATCGGCGTCGCCGCTCACCAGCCGCTGCGGCAAGAGTGGGTGCGTGCTCCGCAGGCCATCCGTCAGGGACAGGCGGTCAAACTGCTGGCCCACGGGCGAGGCTTTCGGCTGACCAATGAGGGGGTGGCGGTAAACAGCGCCCTTGAAGGACAGCTTGCCCAGGTGCGTCTGGCCTCGGGTCAGACCGTGCGGGGAGTCGCCAAGGGGCCGGGAATGGTGGAAGTCGTTTTTTGAGCGGCCCGAAGATCTCCGAAAAAAATGCTAAAGATTTCTCAGGTGCCCGCCGTAATAGGACCCAGGAGCGGTCCGTCGGCCACAAGCCGGCGGCTCGCGGTGCGGAATTTTCCTGGACAAGGTGTTGAAAATGAACATCGAAAAACTGAATCAGCCGGTAGGGCCCGCCAATCTGGGCGGGGTGGCACCGGCGCGCAGCGAACGGGCGTCGAGCTCGGGCGGCGCGCCCGGGGCGAGCGACCAGGTGGCGCTAAGCCCGCTCGCCTCCCAACTTTCGGACTTGGCCGCAACCCTGGCCTCCAGCCCGGCCGTGGACCGGGCGCGGGTGGACGAAATCAAGTCCGCCATCAGCGAGGGCAAACTGCAAGTGAACCCCTCGGTGGTCGCCGACAAGTTGATCGAAACCGTGAAGCAGCTGCTGACGCCACGCAATCCGTGAACGCTGCGCCGGCTCGTGCTGGGGCGAGCGGGTGGCAGGGGAAGCGGGTGTTGGGGTCTTGTTCTTGGGAAAAAAGCGTACTTGGGCCGCGGCCGAAGTACGCTTTTGGTTTTGCTTGGGCCGGCATCGATCCGACGCGGCGTTAACCAATTCAAATTCACTGAAAGCAAACGATGGCTTCCAAACCCGTACTCGAGCGCGTCGCGCTGCAGCTGCGCAGCGAAGCAGCGGCGATTCACCAATTCCTCGGGCTTTTGCGCGCCGAGCAACAAGCACTTGTCGCCGGCGACCTCGATGCCCTGGGCCCGGTGGTGCAGCAAAAAGACCAAGCGCTGGCGGTGTTGCTCAACTTCGCTGCCCAACGCAAAGCCATCTTCACCGCCCTCGGTGGTGGCGAAAGCAAGGAAAAGGAAGGCCCGCCCTTCCCGCCGGGCGCAGCCGGCGAACTCCTGCGCCGCGAATGGGATCGATTGCTGGCGCTTTCGGCCGAGGCGGCCGAACTCAACCGGGTCAACGGCCAGCTCATCAATCAGCGCCGCAGCCAATGTGATCAGGCGCTGGCAGTGCTCACCGCCTCCGCCAATCGGCAAGCGGTTTACGGCTCCGACGGCAGCAGTGGACGCACCTCGTATAGCCGCAGTATCACGGCGGTCTAGGGCGCGGGGGGGCAGGCGCCTCCCGGTTGCTCCATGAATCACGATCCGCCGCAAGTCGATGCGGGCGTACCCACACGAACTCAAGCGCTCGCCCAAACCCCTGAAAGCAGCTCCGCCTGCTCCAGCACCGTCTGCGTCGCCTTTTCCTGCTTGTCGGGCGGATAACCGTACTTGCGCAGGATGCGCTTGACGATAACCCGCAACTGGGCGCGCACGTTCTCGCGCACGGTCCAGTCGATGGTGACATTCCGCTTCACGGTCTCGACCAGCTCCCGCGCGATCTTCACCAGCGTCGGCTCGCCAAGCACTTTGACGGCGCTGTCGTTGACTTCCAGCGCGTCGTAAAAGGCCAGCTCGTCCTCGCTCAGCTTCAGCGCCTCGCCACGTGCGTTGGCGGCACGCATGTCCTTTGCGAGCTGGATCAGCTCCTCGATCACCTGCGCCGTCTCGATGGCGCGGTTCTGGTATTTGCGCACGGCCTGCTCCAGCAACTCGGCGAAGGAACGCGCCTGCACCACGTTGCGCTTCGCGCGCACTCTGATTTCGCCCTTCAGCAGTTTCTGCAGCAATTCCACCGCCAGGTTGCGCTGCGGCATGCCCTGGACTTCGGCAAGGAACTCGTCGGAAAGGATGGAGATGTCCGGCTTGTTCAGGCCGGCCGCGGCGAAGATGTCGATCACGCCATCGGAGATCACCGCCCTGGAGATGATCTGCCGAATGGCGTGCTCCAGCTCTTCGTCCGTCCTCTGCTCGCCGGGCGTGCCCTTCGCCAGCACCGCCCGCACGGCCTGGAAGAACCCAACGTCGTCGCGGATTCTCAGTGCGTCCTCGTGCGGCACCGCCAGCGCAAAAGCCTGGCCCAGCTCGGTCACTGCGCGCAGCAGCCGGGCCTTGCCGTCGTCCTGGCCGAGGATGTGCTCCTGCGCCG
>CAZFEK010000078.1:0-13825 GCA_964517465.1 uncultured Alcaligenaceae bacterium | reverse complement strand
GCCGAGGTTGGCGCCGGTGTCGGATGCGGGTTTCTTTGGACGAGCCATTGTTCTGATTCCTGGGTTCTATGGCCGGAAGCCGAATGACGGGCTGCCCGGCCCCTCCTCTATGTCGAGCGATTCTAGCACTGGAACAAATTAATCCCTGCGGCACGGCGAAAAAGTTTGCGGCCGCGCCCCGTCTGGCTCTCCGGCCTCTTTTTCATCGAGTTGAGCCGGTGCGGCTCCTTGACCAAGGGCACCGGAATGCGGTGGCGGGAGATACAAAGTCTCCCAACCGCCATTCAAAGGCATAAAATGTCCTTCCAGCACGCCAAATCGTCATGGACGCCAAAGACATCAACCTGCGAGATCAACCCGCCTACAGCCTGGCTGAAGCGGCGCGTTACCTCAAGCTGCCTGCCGCGACGTTGCGATCGTGGGTAGTCGGGCGCGCCTATCCCAAGGGTGAAAGTGTCGCCACGTTCCGGCCGCTGCTCAAGCCGGCGCGCAAGCACCCCCCGCTGCTTTCGTTCTACAACCTGATCGAAGCGCATGTGCTGCGCTCGCTGCGGACGGAGCACGGCGTTGCCATTCGCGAGCTGCGCAGGGCGATTGATTATGCTGAGCACAGTCTGGCGATTGAACGCCTGCTGCTGAACAAGGACTTGTGCACCCACGCGGGCAAGGTTTTTCTCGGCGAATACGGCAAGCTGATTAACCTCAGCGCCTCCGGCCAGCTGGCCATGCGTCGGATGCTGGAAGAACACTTGAAACGCGTCGAGTGGAACCAGTGGCAGTTCCCGGTGCGCCTGTACCCCTATGTTTCCGCCGAGCCCACGACAGAACGCCCCATCGCCATCGATCCGGACATTGCTTTCGGCCGCCCGGTCGTGATCCGCGCCGGTGTTTCCACCGAGGCGATTGCGGGGCGCATCGACGCCGGTGAAACAATTGAAGCTCTGGCCGAGGATTACGACCTCAAGCCGGAAGAAATCGAAGAAGCCGTCCTCTACGAACGCGCCGCTTGAGCCGCGTCTATTTCACCGACCGCGATCTCGGGAAACAATTTCCCGCCATTCTCGCCAGTGCTGGGCTGCACCTCGAGCGGCATCACGATCTGTTCCCGCCGGGCAGCGCCGACGAGCAGTGGCTGGAATATTGCGGGACCCGGGGCCGCATCGCGGTCACCCACGACCAGCGCATCCGTCACAAGCCCAATGAACGCGAGGCGGTCATGCAGCATGGGGTTGCGCTCCTGATCGTGATCGGGAAGCTGCCCTATCCAGAGTTGGCGAAACACTTCGTGGCAACCCTGCCGAAGATCGAAGCGTTTCTCGACAAGCACACGCCGCCGTTTATTGCCAAGGTGTACCGCCCGTCGCCCGCAGATCTGGCGCGCAATTCTGCCGCGGGCGGCGATATCGTGCTCTGGTATCCGAAGTAGTCGCAATTCACGGGGGATGGGCCTGCCGGTCACTTCTTCCAAGCCGATCGCCTGGCTGGGCAGCCGGATGTCGCCATTCACCCCGTTCTTGCTCACCGAAGACGGCGCAATAGCCCACAGTAACCCAAACGATCGCCACCGGCGGCTGCGTGCCGGGCAACAGAAGAAAGCCGAGGAATAGCAGCACCAAGCCCAGGGGCAGGCCAAAGAACGCGCCCAAAAATGCAAAGCACCAGCGATCGCCCCAATCGCCGGCCTCGCGCGCCGAACCTCGTTCGTGCCGCTTCACCCCTGCCGCAACCTGAACCGCTGCAACTTCCCCGTTTCCGTCCGCGGCAGGCGGTCGAGGAATTCGATCGCCCGTGGGTATTTGTAGGGCGCGATGTGTTGCTTCACGTAGTCTTGCAATTCCTTCCCCTGCGCGTCGCTTGCCGCATAGCCCGACCGAAGCACCACGAAGGCTTTGACGATTTGCCCGCGCCCTTGGTCGGGCACGCCGACCACGCCGCATTCGGCCACGGCGGGGTGTTCCAGGAGGCAGCCTTCCACTTCCGGACCGGCGATGTTGTAGCCGGCGGAAATGATCATGTCGTCGGTGCGCGCCTGGTAGAAGAAGTAGCCGTCGGCATCCATGGAGAAAGCGTCGCCGGTGAGGTTCCAGCCGTTTTGTACGTAGTTCTTTTGGCGCTCATCGGCGAGATATCGGCAACCGGTGGGGCCTTTGACCGCGAGTTTGCCCACCGTGCCCGGCGGCAAAGGATTGCCTGCGTCATCGACGATGCGCGCTTCATAACCCGGTATCACGCGGCCGATGGCGCCGCGGCGCACGGCTTCGGGCGCCGCGGAGATGAAGATGTGGATCATCTCGGTGGCGCCGATGCCGTCGATGATTTCGATGCCGGTGGCTTCTTTCCAGAGCTGGCGCGTGGCGTCGGGCAGGGCTTCGCCGGCCGAGACACATTTCTTGAGTCGCCCCACGCCACTTTGTTTGGCCAGCGGGGCCATGAGCCGCCAGAAGGTGGGCGCGGTGAAACAGATGGTGGCGCCGAAATCGCGGATGGTCTGCAACAGCGTTTCCGGCAGAAGCTTTTCCACCAGCGCCACCGACGCGCCATAACGCAGCGGAAAACACAACAAGCCCCCAAGACCGAAAGTAAAGGCCAAAGGCGGCGTGCCGCAGAAAATGTCGTCGGCCGTGGGTTTGAGCACCGAGAGCGGAAAACAATCACACATCGCCAGCACGTCGCGATGAAAATGTATCGTGCCCTTGGGCTGCCCGGTGGTACCTGAGGTGAAGGCGATCAGCGCCACGTCGTCCACCGCGGTGTCCACATTCGCGAAATGCGCGGGCTTCTCCTGGCACAAACGATCGAGCGTGCCGGCCGCGTCGCTGCCGAAGGCGACGATGCGCTGCAATTCGGGGCAAGCGGGTTGCGCCAATTCCAGTTCTTCCAGGAGGCGCGCATCGCACAGCGCGATGGTGGTTCGTGCCTTGGTGGCGATTTGGGTGATTTCCTTGGCACGCAGAAGCGGCATGGTGGCCACCACGATGCCGCCCGCTTTCAGAATGCCGAACCAGCAGGCCGCCATCCAGGGGTTGTTGGGGCCGCGCAGCAGCACGCGGTTGCCGGGGACCAGCCCTAATTCTTCGCTGAGCACGCGGGCAATGCGGTTCGCCCAGGCGAGCAGTTCGCCGTAGCTCACCGCCTGGGGTTTACCCTCCACCGGGGACCACAGCGCCGGCCGGTCGCCATGCCCTCGCGCTACCCAGTGATCCAGCAACTCCGCCGCGCAATTCAGGCGCTCAGGGTATTGCAGTTCGGGCCGGTCGAAGATCAGCTCCGGCCATTGTTCGCGCGGCGGCAGGTGGTCGCGGGCGAAAGTATCGCGGTGGGCAGTGTAAGTCATGCGCAACTCTCCAGGCGTGCTTGGATCATTCGACCTGTGCCCCCGCAGACACACGCTTATGATAATTCAGCCCGGAATCGCAGAAAAGCGATCGATCCGCCGATGCCGATGGACCCGGCGAAGCTGCGCCTAGCCCGCCAAGCGCGCCAACGCCTGGCGCACCAGCGGATCGAGACGCCCGCCCTCGGGCTCGGCGAGGCAAGCCAGGATTTCGCGGCGCATGCGCGGATCCCAGGTGCGCCGCAAATGAGCAGCGATTTCGGCGACGGCGTGTTCTTGATCGCCTGCCGCGGCGAAAAACGCGCCGATCTGATTGGCCATGGTGACGAGTTTCGCGCGGTTCATGCGCCCATCCGCCTGGCCACCTCAACCGCGGTCACCTTGTATTCCGGGCAATTGGTGGCCCAGTCGGAATTCTCGGTGGTGATGAGGTTCGCCCCCGATTCCGGAAAATGAAAAGTGGTGTACACCACACCCGGCGCCACCCGCTCGGTCAGCGTCGCGCGCAGGGTGGTCTCCCCCACGCGGGAAACGAGGCGCACCGCATCGCCTTCGCTGATGCCTCGCGTCTGGGCGTCGTGGGGGTGGATTTCCAGCACGTCGCGGGAATAGAAGGTGGTATTGGCGGTGCGCCGCGTCTGCGCGCCGACATTGTATTGCGTCAACACCCGCCCGGTGGTGAGCAAAAGCGGAAAGCGAGGGGTCGCCTTCTCGTCGGTGGGCACATATTGCGTGACCATGAAACGCCCCTTGCCGCGCACGAAA
The DNA here is from genome assembly GCA_964517465.1 of uncultured Alcaligenaceae bacterium. GTDB lineage: Bacteria > Pseudomonadota > Gammaproteobacteria > Burkholderiales > Casimicrobiaceae > JACPUX01. Next base: position 9,726 of record CAZFEK010000078.1, on the reverse strand, counting down.
CCGCCGACGTGCATGGTCGGCGTGCCCTCGGGTGCAGCTTCGTGGCAGGGCCATTGAATGCTGCCCAAGGCATCGAGCTTGGCATAGCTTACGCCGGCAAAGGTGGGGGTGAGCCGAGCGATCTCGTCCATGATCTCGGCGGGATGGGCGTAATTCATGGGGTAGCCCAAGGCTCGGGCGAGATCTTGCGTGACCTCCCAATCGGCCTTGCCCGACAGCGGCGCCATCACCCGCCGCACGCGGGAGATGCGCCGTTCGGCATTGGTGAAGGTGCCGTCTTTCTCCAGGAAAGAAGCGCCGGGCAAAAAAACGTGCGCGAATTTCGCCGTCTCGCTCAGGAACAAATCCTGCACCACTACACACTCCATCGCCGCCAAAGCGGCTTTGACGTGCTGGATGTTGGGATCGCTTTGCGCCGGGTCTTCGCCTTGGCAGATGAGGCCCTTGAAAGAACCGTCCAGTGCCGCATCGAACATGTTGGGGATGCGCAAGCCCGGCTCGGCATCGAGCTTCACCCGCCAGGCCGCCTCGAAACTCGCGCGGGTCGTCGCATCCGACACATGCCGATAGCCCGGCAGTTCGTGCGGAAAGCAGCCCATATCGCAAGAGCCCTGCACGTTGTTCTGCCCGCGCAAGGGGTTCACTCCCATGCCTTGGGCTCCGAGGTTGCCAGTGGCCATGGCGAGATTGGCGATGGCGATCACGGCGGTGGAGCCTTGCGCGTGTTCGGTGACGCCCAGGCCGTAATAAATCGCCGCCCGGCCGCCGGTGGCATAAAGCTCCGCGGCGGCGCGCAGCTGGGCAGCCGGCACACCACTTGCCTTTGCCAAGGCTTCGGGAGAATTTTCGGCGCGCGCCACGAAGCGCCGCCATTGATCGAATGAAGCAAGGTCGCAACGCTCCGTGACGTAGCCTTCTTGCACCCAGCCTTCGGTAACGACGACATGCGCCATCGCCGTCAATACCGCGACGTTGGTGCCGGGTCTGAGCTGCAAGTGGTGCTGCGCTTTGACGTGCGGCGCCGCCACCAGATCTATGGCGCGCGGATCGATGACGATGAGTTTCGCCCCTTCGCGCAAACGGCGCTTCAGGCGCGAGGCAAAAACCGGATGCGCTTCGCTGGGGTTGGCGCCGATCACCAGGACGACTTGGGCTTCTTCCACCGAAGCGAATGCCTGCGTTCCGGCCGATTCGCCCAGGGTTTGCTTCAAGCCATATCCGGTGGGCGAATGGCAGACCCGAGCGCAGTTGTCCACGTTATTGTTGCCAAAGCCTGCGCGCACGAGCTTTTGCATCAAATAATCTTCTTCGTTGCTGCAACGGCTGGAAACGATGGCGCCGATGGCGCCGCGGCCGTGGGTTTGCTGGATGCGCCGGAATTCGCTCGCCACGCGGGCGATGGCCTCCTCCCAGCTCGTTTCGCGCCAGGGGTCGGTGATCTGGTCGCGCACCATGGGGCGGGTGATACGCTCCGCGTGCGTGGCATAAGCCCAAGCGAAGCGCCCTTTGACGCAGGCGTGGCCTTCGTTGGCGCGCCCCGCTTGGGACGGCCGCACGCGCAGCACGCGCTCGCCTTGCGTCTCCACCCACAAGGCGCAGCCCACGCCGCAATAGGCGCAGGTGGTGGCGACACGCCGCGTCGGCTGCCCCTCGGCCAGCACCGTTTTTTCGATCAGCGCGGCGGTCGGGCAAGCGGCAACACATGAGCCGCAGGAAACGCACTCTGAGCCGAGGAAAGTTTCCTCCTGTCCGGCTACGACCCGCGCATCGAAACCGCGATCGGCCAAAGTGATGGCAAAACTCCCCTGCTGCTCTTCGCAACTGCGCACGCAGCGCGCGCAGACGATACATTTGCCCGGATCGAACAGAAAATAGGGATTGCTTTGGTCGCTCGCAGCCAGCGTGTAGTGCTCGGCTACCGGCCCGCTTTTTCCGAAGCGCACTTCGCGCAAACCGACCACTCCGGCCATGGTTTGCAATTCGCAAGCGCCATTGGCGGCGCAGGTGAGGCAATCGAGCGGGTGGTCGGAAATGTAGAGTTCCATCACGTTTCGCCGCAAGCGCATCAGCGCCGCGCTTTGCGTGCGCACAACCATGCCTGCTTCCACGGGTGTGGTGCACGAGGCGGGAAAACCTTTGCGCCCTTCGATTTCCACCACGCACAAGCGACAAGAGCCGTATGCTTTGAGATGCTGGGTGGCGCAAAGCCTCGGGATGTCGATGCCGGCCAGTGCGGCGGCGCGAAGAATGGAGGTGCCGGCAGGCACGGAGAGTGTCTGATCATCGACGCGCAGGCTCACTTGCGTGCCTGCGGTGGACGGCGGCGTGCCAAGGTCGATTGTTTTCGCGCTCACGGGTGTGCCTTCCCCCCGCCCCCTTCCGGCGGAAGGGGGTGAGTGTGGTTCGCGGGCGCGCTCATGAGAAGTCCTCGGCAAAACGATCGAGCGCGGAGAGCACCGGGTTGGGCGTCATGCCGCCCATGGCGCAAAGCGAGCCCTGTTGCATGGTAGCGCACAGCTCGCGCAAGAGCGGGATTTGGGTGTTGTCGCCGGCGCCGATGGCATCCAGCAGTTCCACGCCGCGCACCGAGCCGATGCGGCAGGGTGTGCATTTGCCGCAGCTCTCGATGCGGCAAAAGTGCATCGCATAACGCGCTTGGCTCAGCATGTCCACGGTGTCGTCGAAAGCAAGCACCCCCCCATGTCCCAGGGTGGCGCCGATGGCGGCAAAGGCTTCGTAGTCGAGCGGCGTGTCGAATTGCGCCGGCGCGAGATATGCGCCCAGCGGCCCGCCCACTTGCACCGCGCGCAGGGGCCGCCCGCTGCGCGAACCGCCGCCGAAGTCGTACAAAAGCTCGCGCAAGCGAAGTCCGAAGGGCACCTCGACCACGCCGCCCCGAGCGATGTTGCCGGCAAGCTGCACCGTCAGCGTGCCGCGCGATCGCCCGGTGCCCAGGGCCGCATGGGCCGCCGCCCCTTCGCCCAGGATTTGCGGAACCGCCGCCAGAGTCAGCACGTTGTTCACCAGCGTCGGCAAACCGAACAAGCCCGATACCGCCGGCAGCGGCGGCTTCGCGCGCACCACGCCGCGCCGCCCTTCGATGCTTTCCAAGAGCGCCGTTTCCTCGCCGCAAACGTAGCTCCCGGCACCTTTGACCACCTTCAGTTGGAAGCCCGGCAGCCAATCTTTTGCTTGCTCCAGCGCCGCGAGGAGCGTGGCGTGCGCATGCGGATACTCCGAGCGCACATAGATGATGCCTTCGCCCGACCCCACCGCAAGGCCCGCTATGGCCATGCCTTCGATTAACGCGTAGGGGTCGCCTTCCAGCAACATGCGGTCGGCGAAAGTGCCGGAGTCCCCTTCATCGGCATTGCCAACCACGAATTTGCGCGAGCCGGCCGCTTGTTTCACCGTGCGCCATTTCACGCCGGCGGGGAAGCCTGCACCGCCGCGCCCGCGCAGGCCGGAAGCCGAGACCTCGGCGATGATTTCTTCCGGCTTCATGCGGCGAGCGCGCTGCAGCCCATGGCCGCCGCCCTGTGCCAAGTAGTCGGCCAGCGACCGCGGTTGCACCGCGCCCGAACGGCGCATCAAACGCCGCGTTTGGCGCGCGAACCAGGGCAAGGCAGCAAGCGGCCCCAGGCGGAGCGCGTGGGCGCCTCCTTGCAAGAAGTTCGCGTCGAACAAGCTGGGCACATCGGCCGCGGCCAGCGGCCCATACGCGATGCGCTCGCCCTGGTATTCGATTTCCAGCAAGGGCTCCAGCCACACCGCCCCGTGCGATCCGGTGCGAACCAAGTCGATGGTCGAGCCGCGCTGCGCCGCTTCCCTCTGCAAGGCCTCGGCCACCGCTTCGGCGCCCAAAGCAAGGGCGGCCGCATCCCGCGAAAGGAGCAGGCGCGTCGACATCAGCTTGCCCTCTCCCCGCCATTCAAGCTCGCGAGCAGGGCCTCGAGAGACGCTTTGTTCATGCGACCGTACACCTCGGTTTCATCGACTTGCAACGCCGGCCCGCAAGCGCACAGGCCCAGGCAATAAACGTCTTCGAGCGTCACCTCCCCTTCGGCGCACGCCGCCTGGGCCTGCCGGTGCAGCGCCTCGCCGCCTACCGCCTGGCAGGCTTCGGCACGGCAGATGCGCAGCACATGCCGGGCCGGCGGCATTTGCCGAAAGTGCTGGTAAAAAGTGATTACGCCGAAAACTTCGGCGCGCGAAACGCCCAGGGCCTTGGCCACTTGCGGCACCAAAGATGGCGGAATGAACCCCAGCGCGTCTTGCAGAGCATGCAGTACGGGCAGCAGCGAGGCCGGCTCGGCCGTATGCTGGGCGAGAATGTCGGAAAGTCGCTGGGCTTCGCTCATGCAGAGATAATTACCTTGACCGGCGCGAAAAGAAAAGGGGGGGCGCAAGAAAGACCGCGCTCGCCTCAGGCTCTTGCGCGATAGCCCAAAAGCCTGGCCGGCAACATCAAGATCGCCCGCAACAAGGCAAAGGCTGCTTCGAAGGTGATGCCAATCAAGCGAAAAGGTAGCGATACGAGCCAAACCAAGGGCCAAATCAGCAGTGCCAGGATGGCCAAGGGCCAACACAACACGAACAGAACGAGCCAGGCAATCAACACAAGCAGGGTTTTCATAGACGCCTCCAAAAAAAGACTCGTGTGGCAACTGAGTCTGCCCCGCATGAATGCGGGGGCTTCCTCGCCACGATTCAGAACGGAGGCTGGCGCCTCCGAACTGAGGATTGGTCTCGCTCACCTCGCCATCAATGGCGCGGCTTGCGCTCGCCCCGTGGTCAAACCGCCCGCGAAGCGCGGAGCGATGTTCGCCCCAAGCGCTAAGCCGGATAACCGGTTCTCGCCCAAGCGCCAATTTCCGAGCGCCCGAGGATCACGCTGCCGCCCGCTTGCATTTCATCGCGGATGCGCTGCGCCAAGGTATCGATCGCGACCTCGCTCTCGCTGGCGATGCCCAAACGCAGGATTTGCGGAAGCAGGGTGCGCACCAAATCGACCTTGAAGCGAATGAGGTCCAGATCATCCGGCCCGCCGATCAGCGACTCCAAATGCATTTGCGGAAACGGCAGGCCGGAAGCCGCAAAAATCTCGGGTAAGCGCAAGCCTAGGTGAGGATCGAAGCCCGAGCGCAGCAAGGCCTCTTCCACCCACGCACAGGCAAGCTCATAGTTCGGCGCCGAAGGAAAAGAGCGTTCGCCCGAAAAATCCACTTCATGAAACACCATCACGCCGCCGGGAACAAGGTGCCTCGTGAGCTTGCGGACCAAGGCCGCCGGGTCGGGCTGAAATACCAGAACATAACGCCCGACGATGGCATCGAAGCGCAGGTCCTGCGGCAAATCGCCGACCTCGGCTTCCAGAAAGCTCAAAGCCCTGCGCCTCTGCGCTTGGGCTCGATTGCGCGCGACCGCGAGCGCCGCGCCAGAACGGTCCACGCCCAGCACCGAGCCGGTTTGCCCCAGCATGTCCGCAAGCAAGAAAGTGAGGTCGCCCGCGCCGCAGCCCACGTCGAGCACTCGCAGGGCGCCGCCCACGCCGGCGGCCTGCAGCACGCGCCGCGTGATTGGATCGACCAAACGCGCCTGGGTCGCGAGGCGATCGAGTTCATGATCGGAATGACCCAGAACGTAGCCCTTGGGTTCACCTCCTGCGAAGGCTTGCCCTTCCTGCTCGGCGCCCCTCGCGCCTATCGTCGCCTCGTTTGGCAAGCTCAATTCCAGCGGCTCCCCGAGGCGATGAACAGCAAAACGAAAAGTGCGTAGAGCCCGGACCGCGGCGGCGGGGAGCGCTGATCGACGCCGGGCAACTGCGGGTTCATCATGGTGCAAAGGCCAACTTCATCGCCGCTGCAAGGGCATCGCGCTGCCGCACCGCCGCCCCAGGATGGGCCAGCGCACAGCCCCCAGTCGGGCGTTGGTGCTGCGGTACTCGCATCGCTGCCCTAGGCGCCATGGGGTGCGTATTGCGATTTCGGCTCAGCCCAAGAAAAACAGCGCAACACTCGCCAGGAAACCCACCGCCCAGAGCGTCGAGCGCAGCAACGGCCAATCGCCCACATAGGCGCCGATGTAGGCCACGCGCGCAATCACAAATGCGCCGGCCAGGAAGTCCACTCGCACCTGGGAGGCCTGCAAACGTTCGGCGATCAACACGCCGGCGATGAAGATCGGCAGCGCTTCGAAGCTATTCATCTGCGCGGCGTTCGCGCGGGCCTGCCAACCCTGCAAACGGGCAAGCCACTGCCGCGGATCGTGATTGTCATACCCGCCCTCGCGGCGCGGCTTGCCGAACCCTTTCGATTTGGCGATGCCGGCGCAAACCAGCGGCAAGAAGCAAGCGAACAAGATACAAGCGTCGGCAAAAGTCATGGGCACTCCGAACGGAAAACCACAGCGCTGGATGATACGGAATCGGCGAAGATTGCACAAAGGCGCGCGGCGGCGCAGCAACCCGTCATTTCACTGCCGCGACACCGGCAACACCCAATGCCAACGCAAGGCAGCCAGACGCAAGCCAGCAATCGCAACAATGGCCGCCCAAACGGCGATTTCGTTCGCCGCGCCCGCATGCAGCAAGCCCGCGTAGAGGTAGCTTCCGGCAAAAGCGCAGGTCGCGTACAACGGTGTCTGCCGAAACAGCGCCGGCAGTTTGTTGCACAGAACATCGCGCAGCACGCCGCCGAAGGTGCCGGTAATCACGCCCATCAGCGCAGCGATGAAAAGCGTGGTCTTCGCTTCGAGGGCATAAGCGACGCCAGCCACGCTGAAAAGCCCCAAACCCAAGGCATCGGCGAAAAGTAAAACGCTAGACGGTATGCGCCCCGCCGCCGGCACGAAGGCGAACACCAAAGCGAGCACCAAGATGGCAATGGCGTAGAGATCGTGCTCGATCCAAAAGATCGGATGCCGATCGAGCAGCAGATCGCGCAAGGTACCCCCGCCGAAAGCCGTGACCAGGGCCACGACGAAGAGCCCCACCAAATCCATGTCGCGTTTTCTGGCTTCGATCAAGCCGGAAAGCGCAAAGGCAAAGACGCCGATGGCGTCGATGAGCGCCAGGAGGTTTAGCCCCGACATTGCTCAATGGGCGAGGCCCAAGGCAAGCGATGAAGCACAACGGCGCAAGCGGGCACCCTGTCCTATTCCGGTTTTGGTCCAAGTGCGGCTATTATGGCGCACTTTCCGCTGCCCACGCCAAGCAGCATCGGTTTTCCAAACGCCAGCGGCAGCGTTTCGGCCTTGCCCTTCGCTTCCTCCGGGTGACGCTTCAAGACTGAGTTGAGCGGCCTTTCATAAGCCATTAAGATGTCGCCCTTGCAACGTTGCCGCAAACCTGCCCGAGGCGATCATAGAAAGCGCCAGCGCTCCCGCGGCATGGCCGATTTCACCCGCTGAACTCCGCCAGTGCACTCAAAACCCATCGAACCCTTGCCAACACCATGATTCGTACTCTCCTTGCCTCCGTCCTTGCCCTGGCCACGCTCTCCCCGGCTCAAGCCCAAACGCCCGCTGCACCGCAATGTCCCTTTGCGGCGGCGGAACTCTCGACGCACTTTTCGCACCCCTTCAAAGCCGGCATCCCGGAAAACGGCATACTGGGCAAGGCCTGCCGCTATGACGGAAACGAGGTCAAACTCTGGGTCGACGCCGGCCCGAACCCGGCACCGACGGCGGAGCTGTACCGCAAAATGAGCAATCCGCCGGGCACCACTTTTTCCGCCGTTGCGGGAGATGCCGACAAAGCCGTGCACCTGTATCCCAAATCAGCAGACGATGCCCACCCCTCGCTCAGTTACGAGCGCAAGGGCTGGCTCGTCAACCTCAGCATCACCGGGGTGAAGGGAAAAGCGAGCGTCGCCGCGTGGAATTCCAAACTCGAAAAGCTCAAGCGCATTCCCTGAAGTTCTACGCCGATGACCTCAATGACCAAACCTTGTGTCGCCTGCCGCGAGCCGATCCAGTGCGACGCCAGAAAGTGCCCGCACTGCCACCAAACGCAATCGCGGCTCGCCAACTTCCCCAATACCAATGTTGCCCAGCTGGTCCTCCTCTTGTTCTTGGCGGCGCTGATTGCCTTCTTCTTTTATTCGGCCTACGAAATCCTGCACAAGACCGACAAGGCCCCGAAGCTCGATGTGAGCAGCGGGACGATACGCGTAGGCAGCGTGCAGGGCAGCCTGCGCGTATCGTGCTTTGCCACGATCACCAACCAGGACCGCAGCTCCTGGCGCAACCCCTCGCTGCAAGCCGAATTCTTTGATCGCGCCGGCGCGCGCATCGACATCAAGCACCAAGAGCTGCATGCCTCGCTCTACCCGACTTTCTCGATGGAAGGCCATGTCTGGGGCGAGCCGGTCGCCGAACCCGCGGAGTATGCCTCCTGCGTGATGAAGGTAATCGACGCGCGCTAGCGAGTCTCCCCGCAGCAGTGCGGGGGCGTCCTCGCGGCGAGCGAGCGCCGAGGCTGGCGCCTGCGGACTCGCAATTTATCTCGCTCACGCCGCCGCAAAGTCCAAGTTCAGGGGCGCGCGGCTTGTCGGCGCGTCCCCTGGAGCGCAGTGTTGGGCGTCATGCGGTCTTCCGCACAAGCTTTACTTGAAGCTCGCAGCCCACAGCTTGTGCGTACCGCTTGAGCGTTGCGAGCGACGGAGCGTGCTTTCCGGCGGACTCAAGCCTCGAAACTGCACTCTTGGTTGTTCCCATGCGCTCCGCCACGGCGTCTTGCGTCAGACCGGCGCGGGACCGCGCTTTGAGCATTTGATTGGCAACGTGGTACTCAAGGGCAAGGGCGTCATAGGCTTCGACGAACCCTTTGCGAGTTGCTGCCTTAGCAAGGAATTCCTTGTGCGAATGGCGGGCGGGCTTGAATTTCAGTTCAGCCATTTGAAACCTCCTTCATGCGCTTGCGCGCCAACTTCAGTTCTCGATCGGGCGTTTCCTGTGACTTCTTGATGAAGGCGTGGAGAACAACGACCCGCTTGCCCCACGAGAAAACAATAGAAAGCTCTACCAATGCCCGAGCGACCACGAGGCCGAAGCTCGAACAGACCGTCACCGAAAGCCCGCGAGTGTGGAAGCCTCAGGCACGGCCCATGTTCAATGAGCAGTTCGATCAAGTGCGCGTAGTCAGCAAGGATGTCCACGGGCCACGACTCAATTTCGTGTTGCACCCGCTCGTGGAAGTAGTCGACCTCGAAGGACATATGTAAATGTTAGCAAATACGCGAACACAGATCAATGCGCACCACCTATGACGCCTAATCGGGATAGGAAGAAGCCTCACGGCCCCTCCCTCCCACACCACCGAACTTACGGGTCACGTATCCGGCGGTTCGATGAATTGAATTCCTACCGTGGCGCAAGGCTGGGTAGTCCCAAGGTTTCGAAGTAGCGCAATGGTAGCGCGATTGCCAATGCCGGTGTCTTCGACAGCCGCCACGGACCATGTGCCGACTTGCTGGTGTTCCACGCTTCGCGCACGGTGACGCCGCGCTTGCGCAGTTCCCGGTAGCCGGCCGCTCCCCATTGTTTCCAGAGATAGCAGCGCAACAGGCAAAGTACCCACTTGTCGATCTCGCGCAGAGGACTCAGCACCTCGGCGATGCCGAAGTACGCTTTAGCTCCGGCCGCTTCGCTTAACCTTCGCTGCGCGAAGATTAGCCTCCACTGAAACTTCGTTTTAGCTCCGGCCGATTCGCTTAACCTTCGCTG
>CAZFEK010000077.1:0-14314 GCA_964517465.1 uncultured Alcaligenaceae bacterium | reverse complement strand
TCGACCGCCTCGGCATCATCGACCTGCGCCCCGGCAACCGCTACCGGCTCAAGGTTGCCAAGGGTTTCCGCTGGCTGCCCCACGGCCCGGTGATGGCGTTCTTCCGCAAGGAAGTGCTGCAGGACTACTTTGCCGGCGGTTTCGATGGCGAATCGGAAATGCTGATGGTGGTGCACGGCGAGATCGGCCGCGGGCTGGCCAACTCCTTCCGTGAACGGCTGATGCGCGTCGGCCAGGATTTCTCCAACCAGCACCTCGCCGACCAGAAACTGCCTCCCGACCAGCGCCGCCCCTACACCATCGTCATCGGCATGCGCTCCTGGCTCATGACGGCGCTGGCGGAGATGCAGCGGCGGGAGAGGTGAGCCTTAACCCGCCTGGAAGTCAATCACGCAGCTTCGCGTGAATGCCGAGCGGCGCCTCCGCGCCCCGATCGCGCGATGCGAGCCGCCGTCATGGCGCGGCTATGGCGAGGATGAGGGACACAGCGAGCGGGGATGCGGGGGAGTCGCAAACCGACAGCGGGGTGCGCCAAGCAAAGCGCTTTGGTCACCGCATCCCGGACAGCAGACTCGCATCAAAATTGCGAACTGAACGCTCGCCCTAGACCAAGGTCTTGGCCACCAGCTGGGCGCGGTTCTTTGCGCCGGTCTTGCGATAGAGCAGTTCCAACTGCGTCTTCACCGTCGCCGCGCTTTTCTTGAGATTTCTGGCGATTTCGGCGTTGGTCTTGCCCAGATGCAGGTGTTCCAGCAACTCGCTTTCCGCCTTGCTCAAACTCAAGGCATTGGCGCTCTTGGTAACGCCCTGACCCTGCCCAGCAGACTCAAGCCATGCCTCATGCGCCGGCAGCGTCGCCAGTTCCCGCACCGCCCGCGGGCAGTGGGCGAGGGCGCCATCAAGGTCAAATAGCGCCAAGAAAGTGAAGCGCCCTTCGAGCGGCGCAAGCAATCCATCCACCAGACAGTTGCGAAAACCCGCGCTCGCGAAATTGGCTCGCCACAGCGCGTCTTGAATACCCCCGAGAGCTGGCCACTCCAGCAACAAAGGCGCGCGGTGTTGGTTCCACAAATGCAAGGCGGGACTGCGCAATTCCCGGCCGGGCGAGGAGAGGCGCTGCACGTAGGCCTCATCTAGATTGCTGCGTATCACTCGATCGACGACCAGGCCGGTCAGATGCACCGTGCCGATACCGAACAGCGCGGCGCGGTGGGGTAGGTGGGCGCATAAGCTGAGCCTGGCCCATGCCGCCAGATCACTTTCCGAGCGCGGCGCGGTTTGCCAGGCACCGGGGTTGATGTCCCTTTCGGGCCCGTGAGCGCAGCGCTTCGGACACTGTGCCCCGGAGACCCAGGGGCACGCTTGGGTCGCGCAGATCAAAGCTTGTGCCGAATTACCCGGCGACACTCGGCGCCTTTCCTTTAGCGTCAATTGCTGTTCGAGCAGCTTTGCGGCCTCGCGCATGATGACGTCCTCGCTCCAGACATTGCGAAATCCTGTCGTCCCCAAGACGGCGAATTCTGCTGCCAATGCTGCTGTTCTTGTATTGAGTCGCGCCGCCTCAGCCAGACGCACGCGATAAGGCATCATACAACAAAGTGCGTCAGTGGTGTGTTCCTTGGGCGCGCGCCAAAAAGCCAGGGCGTGCAGAAGGCGACCGTATTCGCCCAAGTCCGCGCCCCTGCGGGCGAAACGTCTGATTCGCCAAGAAGATGCCCAGCTCTTTGCTGCGCCAAGACTCACTGCCGAAAGCGCGGTTACCACGCAACACATCTTGTGTCAATCGGCCGACCGGCCGATAGCGACCTTGCCGCGCTTGTTGCATCATTTTGCCAATCAAAGCAGGCCGTGCCTTCACCCCCCAGGAACACCGCAAGCCGAGGGCAAAGCGATCTGCCTCAATCCAACGCCGCCGATGGAACGACCTCTGTACAGCCCTGGTACCTTGATGTCCGCTCGCAAGCTCCCTCCAAGAAGGGAGCCCTCCATGCCAAATATTCGCGGCGCCACTCTGGCGCCGCGCCCCCTTGCTGCCGCGCGCGCGCCGGGCCGCCCCAAGCGCGCGCAAACCAGGCACCGGAGCGGGCAAAGCCCGCGAACCGTATTCACCCCCTTCCGCCGGAAGGGGGACGGGGGGAAGGTTCCACCCAGCGCGCCGGGCTGCCCCAAGCGCGCGCAAGCCAGGCACCGGAGCGGGCAAAGCCCGCGAACCGTATTCACCCCCTTCCCCGGGAAGGGGGACGGGGGGAAGGTTCCACCCAGCGCGCCGGGCCGCCCCAAGCGCACGCAAGCCAGGCACCGGAGCGGGCAAAGCCCGCGAACCGTATTCACCCCCTTCCTCAGGAAGGGGGCCGGGGGGAAGGTTCCACCCAGCGCGCCGGGCCGCCCCAAGCGCGCGCAAGCCACGCACCGGAGCGGGCAAAGCCCGCGAACCGTGTTCACCCCCTTCCCCCGGAAGGGGGACGGGGGGAAGGTACTCCAGTGAGCACCCCCCTGTTTCGCCAAGAGGCGCTGCAACACCAACGCGCTCGCTGGCTGGGCGAGGTGGTGCTCATCCGGCCGGTAACGCTGCGGGTTTTTGTTTTCATCGCCACGTCGTGCGCGGGCGCCATTCTCGCCTTTCTCTTCTGGGGGCAATACACCCGGCACACCACGGTGAGCGGGCAACTGGTTCCCGACACCGGCTTGGTCAAGGTCTACGCCCCGTCGGGCGGCATCGTCGCGCGTAAGGCGGTGAGCGAAGGCCAAGCCGTGCAGCGCGGCGATCTGCTTTATGTGCTGACCAGCGAGCGCCAGGACGCCGCATCGAGTCCGGTGCAGGCCAGCATCAGCCGCGAAGTGCTGAGCCGCAAGGCTTCGCTCCAAAACGAGTTGGCGAAAACCCGCCTCATGCAGCGCGAAGAGCGAGCCGCTTTGGAAGAACGCGCGGCCGGTTTGCAGTTCGAGCGGGAGAAGATTCTGGCGCAGATTCAGGCACAGGATTCGCGGCTCATCATCGCCCGCGACACCTTGGCGCGCTTTCGCGGCTTGCAGCAGCAAGGCTACGTCACCGCCCTGCAAGTTCAAGAGCGGGAAGATGTCTGGCTCGAACAACAATCCCGCCGGCAGGCGCTGGACCGGGAACTTTTGGCGCTGGATCGGCAAGTCCAGGCCCTGCGCACGGAGCGGGCCAACCTTCCGGCCCGCCAGCAGAACCAACTCGCCCCCTTGGAGCGGGGCATATCCAACGCCGGGCAGGAGTTCGTGGAAAGCGAAAGCCGGCGTGAACTGGCCGTGCATGCGCCCGAGGCGGGTATCGCCACGGCCGTGGTCGCCGAAACGGGGCAGGCCGTGGACCCCTCCCGGCCCTTGCTGGCCGTCATTCCGCAGGGGGCCCACTTGCAGGCCCATCTCTATGCGCCCAGCCGCGCCGTCGGCTTCGTGCAAGCCGGGCATGCGGTGCGTTTGCGCTATCCGGCCTTCCCCTACCAGAAGTTCGGCCACCAGGCGGGCGAAGTGGCGTCGGTCTCGAAAGTGGCGCTCAGCGGCCAGGAAGTTGCCGCGCTGTCCGGCATCGGCGCATCGGCGCCCAACGCCAATGAACCGCTCTATCGCATCGTCGTGCGCCTGTCGGCCCAGGACATCGAGGCCTATGGCCAAGCGCAGAGACTCCAGGCGGGCATGCTGCTCGAAGCAGACATCGTGCAGGAGACGCGCCGCCTGTTCGAGTGGGTGCTGGAGCCGCTCTACACTTTGAGCGGGAAGGTCTAAGTGGCATGACGAGCACTACTGCGAATCATGGTCGTCGCGGCGCCCTTTCCCCCACCCCCGCCCCTCCCCCGCGAGGGGGGAGGGGAGATTTCTGCGTCGCTCGCGCGACGATTCCATAAGAGCCATGCTCGACCGTCTGCACTTTGGCTTTGGCACCCGCCTGCCTTTGATCCTGCAAACCGAGGCCACCGAATGCGGGCTGGCCTGTTTGGGCATGGTCGCCGGCTACCATGGCCACCGCACCGATTTGGCGAACCTGCGCCAGAAATTTCCGGTGTCGCTCAAAGGCAGCACCCTTGCGCATCTGGTCAAGATGGCGCAAAAGCTGCAACTGGCCACCCGTGCCCTGAAACTCGACCTCGCGCACCTCGCCCAATTGCGCCTGCCTTGCGTGTTGCATTGGAACTTCAACCACTTTGTGGTGCTGAAGGCCGTGGCGCAAGATGGCATCACCATTCACGACCCCGCTTGCGGCGAGCGCCGCCTGCCGCTGGCGGAGGTGAGCCGCGCCTTCACCGGCGTGGCGCTGGAGTTGTGGCCCGACGCCGGATTCCAAGCGCAAAAGCCGCCGCCGCGCGTTCGCTTGCGCGAATTGGTCGGGCGCGTCACCGGGCTCAAACGCTCTTTGCTTCAGGTTCTACTGCTTGCTTTGGCGCTCGAGGTTTTTGCGCTGGTGAGCCCCTTCTTTCTGCAATGGGTGATCGACCACGCCCTACTCGCCGCCGACCGCGACTTGCTCGCCACCCTGGCCATCGGCTTTGGCCTGCTATTGCTGATGCAGGAAACGATTGCCGCGGCGCGCGGCTGGGCCATACTGTACCTCTCCACCTCGCTCAGCGTTCAGTGGCGGGCCAACCTCTTCAGCCATCTCTTGAAGCTCCCGGTGCAGTACTTCGAGAAGCGGCACCTGGGCGACGTGGTTTCGCGCTTCGGCGCCGTGGAACACATTCAGCGCGCGCTCACCACCTCCTTCGTCGAAGCCCTGCTCGATGGCCTGATGACGATCATCACCCTGGCCATGATGTTCCTCTACAGCCCCACCCTGGCCTGGGTGGCGGTAGCGGCCATGCTGCTTTATGGCGCGGCGCGCTGGGCCTGGTTCATGCCGCTGCGCCACGCCACCGAAGAGCAGATCGTGCACGCCGCCAAGCAGCAAAGCCACTTTCTGGAAACGGTGCGCGGCGTCAAGGCGATCAAACTCTTCCAGCGTCAGGAAGAACGTCGGGCCAGTTGGTTGACGCTGCTCGTCGACCAGATCAACGCCGATCTCCGAACCCAGAAGATGCTCCTCGCCTTCAAGGTGGCCAACGGCGTGCTCTTCGGCCTGGAGAACATCGCCATCATCTGGCTGGGCGCGCGTTTTGTGATCGAGGGGCAGTTCACCGTGGGCGCGCTGATGGCCTTTCTCGCCTACAAGAACCAGTTCGGCACGCGCGTGTCGGGCCTCATCGACAAGTTCTTCGAACTCAAGATGCTGCAACTGCAAGGCGAACGCCTGGCGGACATCGTTCAGGCCGCACCCGAAGCCGAGCCCGAAGAAGCCCTGGAGATCGACAGCACCGCCTTGAGCGCCAGCATCGAGTTGCGCGGGGTGCGGTTTCGGTATGCCGAACACGAGCCCGAGGTGCTCTGCGGCCTTGATCTCACCATCGCCGCAGGCGAGTCGGTGGCCATCGTCGGCCCTTCGGGTTGCGGCAAGACCACGCTCGTCAATGTGATGCTGGGCATCTTGGCGCCCACCGCCGGCGAGGTGCTGATCGGAGGAACGAGCATTCGCCGTTTGGGCAGTGGCGCGCTGCGGCGCATCGCCGGCACGGTGATGCAAGACGACGTGCTCTTCGCCGGCTCCATCGCCGACAACATCAGTTTCTTCGATGCCAACGCCGACCCGGCCTGGATCGAAGCCTGCGCCAAAATGGCCGCCGTACACGCCGAAATCGAAGCCATGCCGATGCGCTACAACACCTTGGTGGGCGACATGGGCACGGTGCTCTCGGGTGGACAGAAGCAGCGCGTGCTCCTCGCGCGCGCGCTCTACAAACGCCCGAAAGTGCTGTTTCTCGACGAGGCGACGAGCCACCTGGATATCGACCGGGAACACGAAGTCAACGCCGCCATCAAGGCGCTGCAAGTCACCCGTGTGATCGTCGCCCATCGGCCGGAAACCATCGCCACGGCGAGCCGGGTGGTGGTGTTGCATGGCGGGAAGGTGGTGCGGGATTTGTTGGTGCCGGCGCAGCCTGCGTCGCCCTCGCGCGAGACCGGCACTGAAAAACCCAGGGAAATGGAAGACCGACAGCCGGCCGCGTAGAACGACGCCGCAAACGATCAGGGAGATGACATGCAATTTGAGCGCTGCAATTGCACCGCCTACGCCGCGCGCGAGGACGCCGCCGAGTATTCACACGATCGGACATTCAGCCTCCGGGCCGCACGAGTCGAGACCGACGCATCTTGTTTGAGTCTTCTGTCTGCCCTCGAATGGGTGGAGACGGAGAACGATCTCCGGGTTTGGCTGATGCGCTTTCTGCTACCCCACTTGAACGCCGAAGGCATGCTGCTCAGCCTGGGCGAAATCGAAGGCGGCGACCAATGGCGGCAGGCGGCGGCGATCGGTCAGGCCTTGCCGCAAGAAGTTCGCGAGTGGCTGCGCAATGGTGCCGCATCGCCCAAAGGCGACGAAGCCGTCATGACCCAACTCGCGCGGCCGTGGCTACGATGCTGCCGACCGGTTGCCGCAGCGCTTAAGCTCGCTCCGGGCGCTCCATGCGAAATGGAGTGGCTCGCCAACGGCGAGGCGCAAGCGCGGTTGCATCGCTTCTCCGGCGCTCCACGTCGAGCGGCAAGCCGCCCGCTCGGGTTGGCCGGCCGTGCCCAAGCCGCCTCAACCCGAACCATCCACATCGCCGACGAACACAATTCGTTCACCCGCGCCTCGGAACCGCCGCAAGGCACCTCGCTAGCGCCTGCGCCCAGCTACACCCTGCTCCTGCATGGCGCCACCGAGCCCGCCGGGCGGCGCGGGATCGTTCTCTTCGTGGTGCAAGCGGCGTGCGCCGAGTTCGACGAAACCGCCAAGCTGCTGGCCGCTCTTGGTCCCGTTTTTCCGAAGCTGTACTGCAAGACCGCAGGCATTCTTCTTCGTCGCCGCAGGTGCACCGATGAGCCCCTGCCACCCGGAACCGCAAATGCCATGAAGCAACTGAGCGCCGCCGAATTGGAAGTGCTCGCGTGGGTCGCCAAGGGCAAGAGCAACTGGGAGATCGCCAAGATACTTGGGCGTGCGGAAGGCACTGTGAAGAACCAAGTCAGTACCTTGCTCGCAAAGCTCGGGGTCACTTCTCGCCGCGAAGCCGTAGAACAGTATTTTAGCCGGAGCGCCGTTAGCACAAGCCGGCGACGCGCGCAATAGGCCGGGCGGCACATTGGCAGAATCTGCAAAGCGATCAGAATTTCCGGTGCCGCCATGGGCGCGAAGTGCCAGCGCCGCAAAAAGCTCTCGGCGACCCAACGCTCGTAATGGCTGCAAATCTCAACCACTTCCGAGGATAGAGGAATGAACAAGCAACGCAGCGCAACTCCAAAGGCAACCGGCCACCCCGAAGCATCGCAACGCCCTTTTTCGCAAGTTCTCACAGCACAGGAACTCACCCAGACATCGGGCGGGACACCCGAAATGTTTCCCTACGTTCCAGGCCCCGCTCCTCTTCGCGAGATCGAACGCAGGACTGGGGCCACGACACCACGGAGCCAGATCTACTGAAGCAAGCAAAAGTGTGCACCGTGGACGAGATAACCGCCGCGAATTCACGGACCCGCTGCCTCGTCGCCTCGGCCCGGGCGGACGGGCGAGTTGCTGCTTGCTCGGCAGAATCCGTTCGCTCCTGTACCCCATTGGTTCTCTTGAATCACTGGCCGAGATTCCCCACGGCAAATCGCCCTGGTCAACGTCCACGGCCGGAGACAAGGCGTGCCGCCACTTTGCCGTCATCTACCATCGAAAGGAAACTACATGCCACACGACGATTCTCCTCTGGCCTATTTCGCGCGCGTTCCGCGCCTTCCCCTACCTACTGAGCTGTTAGCGGACTCCGAGCAGGAAGCTGTCTCAGGAGGGGCCTCTGGACTAGGGTTCTCCCCGCCTCCCCCGCCGGAACTCCCGAAGAAACCGTCCACGCCTACTCCGTGGTACTTGATCAATTGACTGTCGCCTGAGTGACCGGAACTAAGATCCAGAGTCGATCGTGAGGGGCTTGGGGAACCCTTGCGTTCGTTCTATTATTCCCCTTCAAAAGGAGCACCACATGGAAGTCTTGAATGACGAAGAGTTGGATGCCGCCAGCGGCGGCCTGGATGCCTACACGGGCGCAAGTCTTATCCTGGGATTCGCCGCATTTGCGGCAACGCCTATCGTCATCGGCGTAGCATTCGGAGCGGCGGGAGGGCTTATTATCGCCCGACTGCTCGCCAAATCCTAAGAAGAAGGACGGCGGCCCTACCGGCCGCCGGTCACTGCATGATGGTGAGCTCCAGTTGGCGTGATCTCAAAAGATTGCCCAAGAACCGCGATGTCGGAACCCGTGTGCTTGGCTCTAATGGATCGAGTCAAATCGATGAGATCCTGGTAACCGCGCACTTCGCCAGGTGGACGCCGTTCAACAGCACTCTGCTCAGCTCCCCGGCTTGGCATCGGTACTATCCCCCAGTTCGCCACTTGAAATTGCGCCAGAGGATTCGTCGGCGCGCGGCTAGCATTCAGGCTTGGGCCGGGTCGGCGTGGCTTATTTTGGGCCTTGTTAGTGGGTTCTTCCCCGTGCGGAATGGCGATGTCTTTTCGCCTCTATCGGGGGCGTTGCTTCTTCTGGGTGCGGTTCTTCTGTACGAACGGCAAGTACTGGTGTCACGAAAGCATGCACTTTTCGAGCGTGCGCTTTTCATTGCCTTTGTCCGTGGTCGAGGAGACGTTCGACTTGTGCTCTGGATGGTTCTTTTCATTGCTGTTTTGACATTTGGGGGCCAGGAGCTCCTCATTGCCAGCCTGGGCGAAGCCCGCTTCTTGACAGCGTTTGCGCTCGACAGCACCGTCGCCTGGGGCGATGGCTACCGTCTCTTCACCGGCCCGATGATTCACGCCGACTTCGGTCACTTCGTCACGAACCTTGCGATGGCATTGATTATCTTTCCGCTCGCCTTCGTCTTAAGCTCTGCGGGATTGACCGCTTTGGTCTTTTTGGTCGCAAACGCGGTAGGGGGATGGCTCCAGCTCCAACTTGGGTCGGGCGCGTATCAATACTACGTCGGCGCGTCAGCAGGGGTGCTCTCACTTTATACGTTTGTTTTTGCGGTCTCTTTGCATCGACCTAGGTCTATGCCGCCGGGGTTCGGGGTTGTCCTCCTCGGTATCGCCGTCGTTTCCATACTAGCTGCCGAAGGCTTGATTAAGTCGGCGGCGACAATTGGGCATGTCGCCGGCGCAGCGATTGGCATTCTTGTCGGTAGCTTGTGGGCACGCCGGTCACTATAGGGATCGCGTGGCGGAAGCCTTATGGCCACCTTTCCGCAAGCATCGCCTGCACGATCCCGAGGAATGCCCCGACCGATAGAGAACGGCGGTGTTTCTAATCAATTCAAAGGAGAACCATGGAATCCATTGTTGTTTTGACTGAGCAAGAAACGCACCGGGTCTCTGGTGGCGATCTGGAAAGCGAGGCATCGTTGCGTGAATTTGTGGAACGTATGCGTCGATACAGGGAGAACTACGTCCCGCCAGGCGACGGCGTATTCTAGACAAATTCTTGCCCCAATTCCGATACGGCAAGGTTTGAAGGCCGAATTGGGTTGGCGCTAGAGCCGACGGTCGGACGTCTTCCGACCATCAATTGGAGATCTGAAAATGCAAGAACTGAGCATGGTTGAAGTCGAGCAGGTTGGCGGCGCGGGCTGGGCCGACTTGATACGCGACCTTACCGCGGCCGCCAAAGAGTTGCCAAGACTGTATGACGCTCTGATCGAAGCGACTTCCGACATGATGTGTCGCGCAACCGGTAACTGTTGATAGTATGGCTGCTGCCCGAAGTTGGAAGCTTGGCTTGTGGCAGCAGTTCATGATACCCCTTTGGAGATCAAGACCATTCTCTTTGCTCGTGCAAAACCGCCCAGGAGCCCATTCAGGAGCGATCCGCATGACCGCGACGCATGTTTGAACATCAGACCCTGGGCCGCAGTAGCCCTAGTATGCTTGATTTATGTCCTGGTAGCGTTTGGCAGAATTGGCCTCGAACGTGCATTTGGCAAGAACGTTATATTGGATTTTTTGGTCTTGGTTGCCTCGATCGCACTCGCTCTCAGGTCTCGCGTTCCATTCTTTCACCCCGCTGAACTCGGAGCGCCACCCTTACCCGCGGCAGTGGTGGCAATATCCTTACCGTTGCTCCTAGTCGGAACGCTGCTGAGCGATGGTTCCTTGTTGTTCCATGGGTCGAAGACTGCACTCGCATCTTCGGAAGTCTGCATGTCACCGCACGTTGATTCCCTCGGCATCGTTCGCTCGTTAGTTCTATCGCCACTGTTCGAGGAACTGCTCTTTACCGGGTTTCTTTTTGCTGTTCTCAGAGCCCGAATCGGGGCCTCGCTTTCCATCTTGGTTGTTGCGTCGCTGTTTTCATTGCTTCATCTGCCATCGGGCTTCGATCACTTTCTGTCGCGCCTTCTCTACATGTCGGGCTCGTGCTTGTTGGTTCTGAAGTTTGGCGTCATCTGGCCCTCTGTCACCTATCACATCCTGAACAACTTGGCTCTCCTGTTGATGGGCCAAGCAAGCCAGTTGTGCGAGTACTTGGTTTCAGTTCAAAGGGGCTGGAACGGTAGTGAATACATATTGCCCGCAGTTTACGGAGCGCTCCTGTGGCGGTGGGGCAGGCGTCAGTCGCCTCAGCGGATAGTCGCCCGATAGCGCCCAAGCGACCGGGCATTGGGATCCCGGCCTCATTGCCCAGGAGTTGAATCAATGCGCGGCATGGCTCGCCAGGACAATGGCGGCGCCAGAACCGGAATGCGCTCCGCGAGAAAGCGTCTGCATGCGACAATCACACTACTTTGCCCGCGTCAATTGGCCGTTCGGCCGATAGGCGCCTGGCAGCGCATGTAATACCATTTCGATGCACTTCGGCTATCCGCTTTCAAGGATCGACTGGGAAGCACCTATTCGGTCCCCTTTCTGCAGGGGCATTGCCATGTTCGGTTGGGCGACGGCATCGGTCATGTTTCTCATGGGAATCTGGTCAAGGCTCCCCACAGAAGAGCCCACTGTCGACGCCATCGTGATCCTCTGTATCGCTTTCGCCCAGACCTTATCTCTTTCGCAGCTCATCCGCCGACCCTGCATCCGGAGTGCCGTGGTCAGTTGCGCAATCCTATTCTGGGCGCTCGGGTTTTCTGCGCGCGGGTTTGAACTGATTGGGGACGCTCTGTACGCCGGTAACGTTGCGATATTTGTCGGAATGGTGGTGTTTCTGCGAACGCGCCGGGCAACACCTACGGCAGAGGGGTAGTAATTGACCGCCACTCCTTCTGATGCAATGGGGCCGCTGCCCCCCCCCACGGTCGAGCAAGTTTCTCGTGGGGTTCATTTGCTCCAAAGGCACTTGGCAGTAATCGAGTCCCTACCCACCAATATCGGCGCTCGACATGGATGGAGTTCTTCCTCCATCACATTTCGTGTGAAGGAATGACCATGCAACTCCAAGCAACTCGAAAGGCAGCTGATGGCGTTGAAGTGTCAAAACGTCTTGCCTCGCAAATTCTCTCCGAGTCGGAACTTGCACAGCGATCGGGCGGGGCACCCGGAATGCTGCCCGGCGTTCTGGTTCCCGCTCGTCTCAGCAAGATTGGACGCAGGCCAGGGGCCACCACACCCCGGTGTTTGATTTCTGGAGGATTCACGATCCTGTCGATCGGCACCGGTCTCTTAGCCGCCGCCGCGAACAAATTGGACATATGACAGACACGCCGCGGTGCGGTTCGGAACCGCATGCACTGAACTGCATTGCAAGACCCAACGTGAGAATGCCTGGATGATTCTGGAGTCCGGAGGAAAGCAGGGAGTGAATTTGCTCTACCCCTGGCTGCTTTCAGGACGATTGGCCCATGGTGGCAATCGCGGCTGATTCGATCATCCTGTTTGCCATTGGGTTTGTCGCTCTTACGATCACCCACGAGGCAATTCATGCCATCACCTTCAGCCTTCTAAATCGTCGCCAGCCCGGCTTCAAAGTCGAATTTGGAATCGATCGGCGGGCATTGATGCCCTACGTACACGCGAGCGGGTTAATGCCCGCCACCACCTATCGAATCGGAGCCCTCGCTCCTGGCCTGCTCCTGGGCATACTGCCCGCAATCTACGCCTTGGCCACCAAAGACGTTTACGTCGTTGGCTGGGCAATTCTGATGATTGCGGGCGCCGCCGGGGATTTCATGCTGCTCGCACAGCTTCGCGGCGTCCCCGGGGGCGTTCCGGTCGAGGATTCTAAGGATAGCATCGGCGTGAGGGTGCGCTGGGACCTTGTCCGGTCGGTGAAAGAGGATAAGGGGTGACAGTCGCGAAATCTGGTCGCTCATTGTCCGGTGAAACCTATTGAGGAAATCGACGAGACTTCTGGCACACTATTGCTCGAACAAGGAAAAAGAAACGATGTCCCGCGACCAATCTTCCTGCTGGAAAGACCTGATTGCAATTTTGTTCTTCTGGGTCGTTGCGAGGACCTTGGCCACGACCTTCTTTCCCGCCCTGGCATCGTCGTACTTTTTGAATCTCCTGACCCAGGGGGCGATGTATGGCCTGCTGTTGCTCAGCTGCGCGGTTTATCTTCGCCTCGATCGTACGAACACAGTGAATCTCATCGGCACTCGCCCGAGTGCAAAAGCTTGGATTTTCGG
Organism: uncultured Alcaligenaceae bacterium; assembly: GCA_964517465.1. Classification (GTDB taxonomy): domain Bacteria; phylum Pseudomonadota; class Gammaproteobacteria; order Burkholderiales; family Casimicrobiaceae; genus JACPUX01. Next base: position 1,630 of record CAZFEK010000077.1, on the reverse strand, counting down.
CATCGCATGGGTCGCCGCCATGCTCATGCTCGCTCTGGGCGAGAGCGCGCTGGAGGCGTGGGCGGTATCACAGTTCAATCGCGATCTGGCCTATCGCTTGTGGAATTTTCACGAGACCCAGACTAACCCCCGCCCGCCCTATTCGCTTCATGTGCTCGTCTATGTCGCGGTTACCACCATTTTAGCCCCAGCCGCAGAGGAGTTTTTCTTTCGCGGCTTGCTGCTCCCTGCCTTGACGATCAGGCGTAACATCCATGCAGCGGTGGCGATTCAAGCACTGGTATTCACTCTACTGCACGTCGTGCACCCTTACCTCCTCAGTACGTTTGCTTTCGCCGCCAGCCTGGGTTATGTGTATCTTGTCACCCGCTCGTTGTGGCTTTGTGTCGGTATTCATGCATGTTTCAACCTCGTGGCATTCCTTCACCAATACTACTTCGATATTCATTGGACCAGGAGCGTGACGGAACTCGATGCTCTTGCGTATTGGCGACCGCACTGGGTCATGCTTCTCGTCTCCTGCCTCGTGATCGTGCTCACGATTCATGCCAATAAGAGCAAATTGCGGTCGGCGGCGGCAGCCCCCGACTGGCAGGCGCTATTCGCGCCTAGGTCGAACGCCAAACGCCATGCGCGACCTTGAGCCGACGCGAAGTCAGGCTTTACCGCGGCCGCGAAGGAGCTGCCAAGACCCGATGACGGACTGTTCGCAGTGGTGGCCGACAGGACGTGTCGCGCAACCGCTACCACACCGTCTCACCGGCATCAATCGGCCGTTCGGCCGATAGGCGCATGGCCGCGCACGTAGTATCATTTCAGCGCACTTCGGCTATCCGCTTTCAAGAAGCTTCCCACGCTGCCTTTGGAGACACTTTGGACACCGACAACAACGGCGATATGAAGTGGTCCGACGCGATGCGGCCCAAAAACATGCCCTAAGAGGGACGTTGCCATGCTGAACGGCGCAGGTGTGGCTGGAAGAATGGGCGTACCAGGTCCGATTCCAGAACCCGTCCGAGCGCAACCGACAGCGGCTGAACCGAGCTACTGCCTTTGTCCTTCATGACCCCCCTAAACTCCCCACCTATCCGCGCCGCCACACTACCTAGCGGCGGCGACCCTACGGGCGAACTCGGCGACACGCCTGACGCGCTCGCCGACTCGGAGCAAACCCCGGCGCCACCCGCCGGGCGCGCGGCGAAGGTCGAGTTCATCGGCTCGGCCGGTGAATATGCACGTTTGTGGTATGTAAACCGCATTCTCTCTCTGCTGACCTTGGGTATCTATTCGGCCTGGGCCAAGGTAAGGCAGAGGCAATACCTCGCGTCGCACACCTTAATCGATGGCGTGCCGCTGGTCTACGAAGGGCGCCCCCTGCCCATCCTGTATGGGCGCTTGCTGGCCTTCAGCATTCTGGGCCTCGCCTGGGGCTTGCAGACGCTATTCCCCTGGGCCAAGTCCGCCGTAGCAATCGTCGTGATTCTGGCCGCACCGTGGTTTGTACTGAACACGCTGGCGTTTAATGCCCGCAACCATAGCTGGCGCGGCTTGCATTTCCACTTCACGGGAACCTATTGTCAGCGACCGGCATATACGAGCCACTTGATGATCGGCATATTCGAGCCAGTGC
>CAZFEK010000076.1:0-15056 GCA_964517465.1 uncultured Alcaligenaceae bacterium | reverse complement strand
CACTGGCTCGAATATGCCGATCATCAAGTGGCTCGTATATGCCGGTCGCTGACACTGGGCGAGCACGAACAGCGCCAGCAAGTAGCCACCGTGCGCTGGCGTGTGTTTCATCTCCCGGGCAGGCTCGTGCGGCGCGCCGGCGCGCGGGTGTTGAAAGTGGCTATCCAGGCGCTTGAAGGGTTTCGAGCCATCCGCACCAGGAGCTTCGAGCTGGCGCGGGCAATGTCGCCGTAGCGAAGAGGAACCCCGTCGGCCTCACGCGCAGCCGCGCATATCCTGTGTGCCGGGTGGAGCTCGTCCTCGACTCTCCGGGGCGCGTGATTTGAAGCAGAATCCGCTGCTCCAAGCTCATCCGAGCGCCGAATCAGCGCGCGTGCAAGGGAAATCTGCCACTTAGATCCAAAATACTAGACCTACGAGGCGACGGAGGAGAATCAATTGCGGAAATTGGGTAAGACTACAGCAGCTCGACAGTGGCCCGCTTTTCCCCTAACATGCCGGACATTTTGTTTTGCCATACCGGACCAACGATTCTCAGTTTGTTTTGCCAACCTCAGGAGTGGTCATGTCTCGATCCATCATCCGAGCGGTTCTGCTCGCCTCGCTTCTCGGCGCTGCCTTCACGGCAAGCGCTGCACAGCGCACCTTCGTCTCCGCGAGTGGCAGCGATGGCAACACAGCGAGCAACTGTGCCATAGCCACGCCTTGCCGCGGATTTGCCGCGGCCCTGACGGTCACCGACGGCGGCGGCGAAATCATCGTGCTCGATTCCGGCGGGTACGGGCCGGTCACCATCGCCCAGTCAGTATCGATCATCGCGCCCGAGGGCGTTTATGCCGGGATCAGCGTCTTCTCCGGCAATGGCGTGACGATCGCCTCCGCCGGCGTGCGGGTTGTGCTGCGTGGCCTGAGCATCAACGGCCTGGGAGGGGAATATGGCATCCATATGAGCGATGGTACCAGCCTTACTGTCGCCAATTGCGTGATCTCCGGTTTTTCCACGTCGAGCCGCGCCGGGCTCTTTCTGGACGCGCCGGCCGCGCTGACGGTGACCGAATCGATGTTCCAGGGCAATCATTACGGCGCCCGTCTGCGGGGCGGAGCCAGGGCCCAGATCAGCGACAGTAAATTTCTTCGCAACGCGTCCATCGGCTTATTGGTCGAGTCTGTTTCGAGCGGAACCACCCGGGTTTCCGCGGAGCGGACCGTGGCCAGCGGCAACGACACCGGATTCAACGTCAGTGCTACTGCCGGGAATGCCCATTTGGCGATTCGAAACTCCGTCGCCAACGAAAACGGGAATAGCGGCTTGTATGCCGACTCCTCGGGCAGTGGAACCAGCGTCGCCAGCGCCAATGCCAGCGTGCTATCTCACAACGGTTCAGTGGGAGCCGGTGCCAGCGGCGACAACACCCGGATGGTAGTCGACGGCAACCTGATCGCTCGCAATGCTTTCTATGGCCTGTATCAGCAAAGCAACGCCGTTCTAACCACGACCGGCGGGAATTCGGTCAATGCCAATGGCATTGCGGCCAGCGGCGGCACGATCACCTCGGCGGCCAAGATGTAGTTTCGTGGGGCGCGCCGGTTTTTTCGGCGCGTTCCAACCCGCGCCCTGACTCATCCATCCAGCGTTCAAAAGTCGAAATCCAAGCGGAGAATTTCATGTTTCGTTCTATAGGTATCATGTCCTTGCTCGCTCTGGCGCTCGCAATGGGCGGCCAGGCACTGGCAGCTCAGCGCTCCTTCGTTTCCACCGGCGGCAGTGACAGCAACACCGCGAGCAATTGCGCCAAGGCCAGCCCCTGTCGGGGCTTCACCGCGGCGCTCACGGTCACCGACAGCGGCGGCGAAATCATCGTGCTCGACTCCGGTGGGTATGGCCCGGTGACGATCAACAAGTCGGTGTCGATCATCGCCCCGCGCGGTGTTTACGCGGGTATCAGCGTTTTCTCCGGAAACGGCGTGACTATCGCGACTGCCGGAGTGCACGTGGTGCTGCGCGGTCTGACCATCAATCGTCTAGGCGGCGATAACGGCATATCCATGACCGCAGGCGCCAGCCTGTCGGTGGAAAACTGCGTAGTATCCAATTTCGCCTACTTCTTGATGGCCGGACTCTTGGTAGAGACCCCCGCAGTGGTGAGCATCTCAAACTCCCGTTTCGAGGGAAACTATTACGGCGCAATGTTCAAAGGGGGCGCCACGGCGCGCTTGACCGACAGTTGGTTTCTGCGCAATCAGGCACACGGGGTATACGTTCGTTCCGATGCCACGGGAACCACCCAGGCATCGGCCGAGCGAACGGTGAGTAGCGGCAACGTAATAGGAGCCGGCTTTTCTGCATACGCCACCGCGGGCACTGTTGCGCTGGCCGTCAGCAATTCCATGACCAGCGAAAACGGTGCCTACGGCTTTTACGTCGAGAGTGGGGGAACCGGGACCGCCGAAGGAAATCTCACTAACACGCTGGTTTCGCACAACACCAGTATCGGGGTGTACGCCTACGGAAGCACAACACGCTTGCTTATCAGTGACAATACGGTCACCCGCAATGATGATTACGGGCTCTATCAGGCGGGCTCCGCGACATTTCTATCCGCGGGCAATAACAGCGTGAGAGAAAATGCGCTGGGCGCGAGTTCGGGCACGATCACGCCGCTGTCGATGCTATAGAGAAAGCGAAAACAGCGGTCGGGAGTCCATGGCACTACCTTAAGCCGAAAGCCGCACCGCCCCTGAAGAAAAAGAAAATGGCTGAGAGCCTTCCCTGCTAAGATCGTGGTGTCAAAAGCACGTTCGATAGTAAGGAGGATCAGCCATGGTGGATGCTACCAAAAAAACGACTGGTGCGAGCGGTTGCGCAGTTTCGGCAGCGTTTTGGCGATGAACCGACGCGCGCCCTGGAAGGGGTGCTACCGGACGAAGTGCTCCGGCGCTTAGTCCGAACTTTGCACCCGCGCAGATAATAAATGCTTATGTTCCAATCGCTTGGGCGTTGGAACGGGCCGCGCTACTGGGTACGCGAAGGATTGACGCCGAGTAGTCTAAAAGCCTTTTCTTGCAGCGGCGTTGGGCGCGTGGTGAGGATGATCTTGGCGTTTGGGTTAAGCGCGGTGTGGGTGATGTTGTATGGTAAACGGGGTCGGGTAAACGGGGTCGGGAGTCGTAGGTAAACGGGGTCGGGAGTCGTATATTGCCGAACAAGGTCAGGCGAATGCATATCCAATGCGCCAGGTTCGGACATTTCTCGGAAGGCAAGCAGTGTTCGAGGGATATTCGGGCCTTGAAGCTCTCGCTTGCGGAATCTCTGGTGTTCGTAGCCTTTCGTGTTCGCGTTGTCCGCCCGGTGGCGGTGCATCCCTGTACTTGGAGGTTTGGCGCTAGGGCAAGGTTGAGGAGTATGCGATGATTCGAGGCAGTTGTCTCTGCGGCGGGGTGCAGTTCGAGGCCTGCAATATCAAGGGGCCGTTCGAGTTTTGCCACTGTGCCCGTTGCCGCAAGGTGACTGGCTCCGCCTTTGCCGCGGGCGTTTATGTGGCGCCCGAGGATTTCAAGATGTTGCAGGGCCAGGAGCTTGTCCGCGTGTATCAGGCCCCGATTCGAAACGCTCCACCCGCCTACCACTCGTGTTTTTGTAGCCGCTGTGGCTCGCGGGTTCCCGATGCGTTTTCGTGCCCGCCGCTCATCGAAATTCCGGCGGGATGCCTGGACGATGATCCGGGGTTGCGCCCGGCAATGCACATTTGCGTGAAGGTCAAGGCGCCCTGGTTTGCCATTTCGGATCAGTTGCCGCAGCGGGGTTGATCCGGCCTGCCAAGGGCTACGAGCGCGATGCGCGCGGTCGCGCTAACAAAGCGAGCCTGACCCTTCGATCCAAGATCCAAGTTTGGCCCCGGCGACCGAGCCCCAGACCAAATCAGGTGACACCCGATAGGAAGATCGACGCGATCCCGAAGGGCCGCGAGTACAATGCGCGTTCGCCCATTTTGATGCCTTTGATCCCTCGCCGCGGCGGCGCAAGAAATGCCATTCGTTGCGGCGTTCACCAAAGCAACCCAGCCCCACACTCCGGAGCATGAACATGACCATCGCCGAGATCTGCATCTTGATTGCCTGCCTATTGCCGATTGCCTGCGCCGGCCTGGCGAAGTCCAAGGGTTTCGGCAAGCCTCGCCGCCTGGGCGGGTTCGATAATCACAATCCGCGCCAATGGCTCGCCAAGCTTGAGGGCTGGCAGGCGCGCGCCAATGCCGCCCAGCTCAACAGCTTCGAAGCCTTGCCCATCTTCATCGCCGGCGTGCTGATCGCGGAACGCCTGCAAGCGCCGGTGGGGCGGGTCGATGGCTTGGCGCTGTTGTTCGTGGCTTGCAGAATTGGCTACATCGCCGCCTATCTGGCTGACCGCCCGAATCTGCGTTCCGCCCTCTGGGTCGTAGGGCTGGGGGCCTCAGTGGCTTTGTTTTTTGTCGGTTGAGCGCAGGCGAGATGATCGGCCTATCAGACGGCGATCTTGTCCTGCTCACTCTCGCAGTGGACTTGGCGGTGGCCGCTGTGGCGTTCGTTTTCGCCTAACGCCGCCGTCCCCCGGATGGAACTTGTTCGGTCTGACCAACATGCTCACGGCTGTCCTCGGGCCGATCGCAATAGACCTTGCCGCGTTTTCGGTTCTTGGCAGCATCCGTGGTTCGCACAACACGCTCGGTGTACTGATTTTGGGATGGGTGGTGTCGTCTTCTTAAGGCGCGGCCCTCGAAAAGCGACAAATATTCAAGCCTAAAACCAATGGCGCTTTTTGTATTGCCGATGACGGATCGGTTGAATTCAAACTTTCAGCTCCTTCGAGGGATGCCCGCTTGGATCGGGATCGTCGCGCCCCTTTTCCACGACTGCGACGCTTGGGGCGTGATGTTGCCCGCAGTATCATCGCCCTCATGAACACTGCCGCCAAGCTGCTTCAAGCCATGCGCAGCAATCCGCTCGATTGGAAGCTTGCGCAACTGCAAACGGTGGCGCGGCAGAAAGGAATTGACTGCGGCATGTCGGGACAAGTCATTGCGTTTTCGTACGGAGTGACGGCAAGACGCTCCCCGTTCCGGCTCGGCGTCCAATCAAGCCAATCTACAAAAAGAAGTTCCTGGAGCTCGTTGAAGGAGCGTGAACCATGGGAAAGCGAATGGACTACCCCTTTGAGATTCGCCCGCTTTCGGCCGAGGAAGGCGGCGGTTTCCTGATTTCTTACCCGGATTTCTCTGATTGCTTGTCTGATGGAGAGACTGTCGAAGAAGCCCTCGCCAACGGAAAAGATGCATTGGAGGCGACCATCGCCGCCCTCAAGGCCAAGGAGCTGCCGGTTCCTGCGCCCAATAGCGGAGGGGTTGCATCCGGAAAGTTCGTCGCCCGTGTTCCGAAAACGATCCACGCCCGCTTGGCGACGCGGGCAAAGGCCGAGGGCGTGTCGCTGAACGCTCTCGTGCTATCGTTCATCGCAGAGGGTCTTGGGCGCAATGGAAAAACGGGGTCGGGAGTCCTATCTTGACAAGCGGCGCCTGCCGGACAACAATGCCGCATGCCTCGCCGCCCCCGCATCGCCAGCGCCGGAGTGATTTACCACGTGCTCAACCGCCGCGTGGCGCGGCTGCCGCTGTTTGAAACCGAGAGCGACTACGCGCAGTTCGAAGCGATTCTGGCGCAGGCGGTGGAGCGCACCGGCATCCGCCTCTTGGCCTACTGCCTGATGCCCAATCACTGGCATCTCGTGCTGTGGCCGCGCACCGACGAGCAGCTTTCGGAGACCCTGCGCTGGCTCACGGTTACGCACACGCAACGCTGGCACGCCGCGCACCAGACTTCGGGCACCGGGCCGCTTTATCAGGGGCGCTTCAAGTCGTTTCCGGTGCAAAGCGATGAACATTTTCTGACCGTAGCGCGTTACGTCGAGCGCAACGCCTTGCGGGCGCGGCTGGTGCGCGCGGCGGAAAACTGGCGCTGGGGGAGTCTGTGGCGCTACTACCGGGGCAGCGACGAGGCGCGGGCGCTGCTGCACGACTGGCCGCTGCCAAGACCCCGCCAATGGGTGGCGCAGGTCAATCGTCCCGAAAAAGAAACCGAGCTCGAAGCTTTGCGGCGCAGCGTTCAGCGGGGCCAGCCTTTCGGGCAGGAGGCTTGGCGGCTACGTATGGCACGACGATTGTCGCTGGAATCGAGCCTGAGGCCGATCGGAAGGCCGAGGAAGCTTCCGGAGGATGACGGCGTCTGATTCGACGTCTGGTTTTTGCTGCGTGGCCGCCTTGCGAGGACGATGGTGCTTCCTGCAAAGGGCGGGCGATCTTCATCCGCAAATCGTGCCTGCCGGCGCTGCGATAAAACCCCCGAAGCGTTGATGGTTGCGCGGCCCACTTGGCGCTGTTACCTTCTGCGCAGGCGCGGCACGCGACGGCCGTGACAGGAGGCGAACATGACGCAACACGGCGAGAACCCGGCTCCGGACAGCAGCGCTTCGGCCGCCGGCAATCGCGGCCTGGTGGTGCTGGTGGCGACGCGCAAAGGCGCCTGGCTGGTTCACTCAGACGCCAGGCGCGAGAACTGGCGAGTCGATGGGCCACATTTTTTGGGCCACGCCATCCATCATCTGGTACTCGATCCGCGCGATCGGCGCACGCTGCTGGCGGCGGCGAAAACCGGCCACCTCGGGCCGACGGTCTTCCGCTCCACCGACTTTGGCCGCCACTGGCAGGAGGCCACGCGCCCGCCCGCCTTCGCCAAGGCCGCGGACGGCAGCGGGCGCGCCGTGGATCACACCTTCTGGCTCACGCCCTGTCATGCCAATGAGCCCGATACCTGGTATGCGGGCACCTCGCCCCAAGGTTTGTTCCGCTCCGAAGATGGCGGCCAGACCTGGGATCCGTTCTCCTGCATCAACGACGATGCGCAATACCGCGGTTGGATGGGTACGGTGCAGGACGGCACGCCCGACGGGCCCAAACTTCACTCCATCATCGTCGACCCGCGCGATCCCGCGCACCTCTATTTCGGCATGTCGGGCGGTGGGGTGCATGAATCCTTGGATGGCGGCAAAACCTTTGCGCCCCTGGTGAAGGGGTTGGAAGTGGTCGAGGGTTTTGACGTGGCCGACCCCACGTTTCACGATCCGCATTGTTTGCGGCTGTGCCCCACGCAGCCGGATCGCCTGTATCAACAAAATCACTGCGGCATTTACCGGCTGGATCGACCTTCGGACACGTGGCGGCGCATCGGCCGCGCGATGCCAAAAGAGGTTGGTGATATCGGCTTCCCGCTGGTGGTGCACCCGCGCAATGCCGAGGTCGCCTGGGTGTTCCCGATGGATGGGCAAAGCGTTTGGCCCCGCGTGAGCCCCGAGGGCAAACCCGCGGCTTATGTCACCCGAAATGGTGGCGAGACCTGGCAGCGCCTGGACGGCGGTTTTCCCGCCGAGCAAGCCTGGTGGACGGTGAAGCGGCAGGCGATGTGCGCCGATGCCGCGGATCCCGTGGGCCTCTACTTCGGCACCACCGGCGGCGAGCTGTGGATGAGCGGTGACGAAGGCGCCCGATGGAGCTGTTTGGCCCGGCATCTGCCGGAAATCTACGCCGTGGAAGTTGCGGAAACCTAGCCGGACAGGGGCGACGATGAAGGTGTCGATTCCGACGCCGCTTTTGTCGTACACGCAAAAGAGCGAGGTCGAGGCGAGGGGTGCCAGCCTGGCCGAGTTGATGCGCGACCTCGATCGCCAGTTTCCCGGCCTGCGCTTTCGCGCCATCGACGAACAGGATCGCGTGCGCCCGCATATGCGTATTTTTGTTAACGGAGCGCAGGTGTTCGATTTGACGCAAGCCTTGCGCGAAACCGACGAAATCGCGATCGTCCAGGCTTTGAGCGGCGGCTGAGGCGCGAACGGCTACAGTCACGCCCCGTCCTAATCATGAGATGCCTCGTCGTCCTTGCCCATCCCCTGACTGACAGTTTGTGTCATACCCTCGCGCGCGCGGCGACTGAAGCGCTGACCGCCGCCGGTCACGAAGTTGTGGTCCAAGACCTCTACCAATCGGGTTTCGCGCCCGCGCTCACGATTCGCGAACGCCAGAGTTATTATGCGCCGGCCTTCGATGGCACCGCGGTGCAGTCCGAGACCCAACGCCTTCTCGCCGCCGAAGCACTGGTGCTCGTGTTTCCGACTTGGTGGTTCGGCTTTCCCGCCATTCTGAAAGGCTGGTTCGATCGGGTGTGGGCGCCGGGTGTGGCCTACGACCACGCCTCCGATTTGGGTCCGATTCAGCCCAGGCTGCTTCAGCTTCGCCATGCGCTTGCGGTCACGTCCATCGGTTCGCCGTGGTGGATTGATCATCTGGTGCTGCGGCAGCCGGTGCGCCGGGTGCTGAAAACGGCGCTCCTGGGCACCTGTGCCCCGGCATGCCGGTTCAAGATGTTGTCACTCTACCGAGCCGAGCGGCTCACGTCAGCCGAGGTCGAGCGCTTCAACGCGCGTATCGCCCGGGCACTTGGCGAATGGCGCTAGCGCGATGCCGTGGGGCGGCGTGCACCGAGCGCTTGGTTGCCTGGCCCCTTTCGCCCATCGCACAATTCTCAGCGCCGTTCCGGTAAAGAATCGCATCATGTTGGCGTGAGCGCGCGCAAAAGCCGATCGCGCAGCCGCGGCAGGCTGATCACCCAACCGCGGTGCAAGACCTCCGCCGCCGCCAGGGGGAAGTGCCCACCCCTCGCGAAATGGGTCTGCGGTACAGCCGCTGTCCATGCCGCTGGCCGCCGCCTGAGCCCGCGTGGCAGGTCACCGGAGTGCCGCGGTACGCAGGCCTTCGGTTCAAGTCCACCGCTCCTCAAGGCAAAACCAGGGGAAAGTCCATGCCCCGAGAAATCGCCACGGGATATTGTTCCTCGGCGCGGTGACGCAACGTCAATTCGGGCAGGGCCTGTTCGACGAAGGAGATGAGTTTGCGCGCCGTGACGTCGCGGCTGCCCAGGGCGGCTTTGCCCTTGAGGCCTTCGAGCAGGGTGAAGGTGAACACGCCATGGCCCAGGGCTTGCACTTCCGAGGCAAGTTGATCTTTGGTTGTGGCGGCAACCAGATGCGTGCCGGTGGCGCGTGACAATTGCGCCAGGGCACGGCGTTCCTCCAGGCCGCGGAAGCCCGCGAGCGCGGCACCGGATTTGCAGGCATCGATCATCACCACCACCTTGCGCGCGGGCAGCGCGGTGACGGCCTGGGCCAGCTCACGCGAAGACAGGCCTTCGCGTTTCAACGCATCGGGCTTTTCGGGGTGGACGGCGTCGTGGGGAATGAAATACCACTCCTCACCGGCCGCTTCGCCGTGCCCGGCGAGGTAAACCAGCACCACGTCTTGGGTGCGCACGCCTTGCAGATCTTTGAGGCTTTGCAGCAGGCCGGTTTTGGTGGCTTGGGCATCGTAGAGTTCGGTGAATTCGACGCGCTCGAACAACGTGTTGGTTTTGCCGCGGAAGAATTGCGCCACGCTCTTGGCGTCGGGTACCGAATAGTCGAGGTTGAGGGCGGCGTTCTTGTAGCGATTGATACCGACCACGAAAAGGTAAAGCCGCGCCGGCGCCGTCTCGCCTTCGAGCTTGACCTTGACGCTGGGCGCGGCGGATTCGGTTTGATCTTTGGCGAGCGCCAGCGCTTTCAATTCGTTGGCGCCTTTTTCCAGATGCACCGAGAAGTTGAGCGTCTGTGCCCGGCCCGGCCGCGCTTTGGCCAAAACCTCGCGCGTGGCGGGCAGCGGCAGGCGCTTGCCGTTATGAAAGAGGCGCAACTCTTCGATGCCTCCGCCGCGGTCTTCGACGGCAATTTCGACGCGCACCGGATTGCTGGTGAAGCGCTCGCCTTCGCGCGGCGCGATGAGTTTCACCGCCGGCGGCAGTTTCACGCCTTGGCGCAAGTCGGCCACCGGGCGTCGCGGCGCTTCGCCGGCCAAAATGGCGGCCAGTCCGGCGGGGTCGAAATGTTTGGCATGAAAACGGTCGAAAGGCAAAAAATCGGCCGCCTGATCGGCAGCGCGATTGAGGTGCCAGCCCACCAGCCCGGCGCCGCCCTCACTGGCGCTGAAACGCCCCTCGGGGCTCCAGAGCACCCAGCGCTGGCGATCGGCATGCACGAACAGGGCGAGCTTCTCTTCGCCCTTGGTGGTCTCGAACCAGCGCAAGCTGCCGTCGCCGAAGCCGCCCACCACCCAGCGGCCGTCATCACTGAAGGTGAGGGCGAAGCAGGGCGAGCTGAGGGTACTGCGCCACTGGAGCTTGCCGCTGGCGTCATAGAGGCGCAGGTGAAAATTGCTGCCCAGCGCGGCGCGTTGGTGTTTGGGGTCCTCGGCGGCGCTCAAGGCGATTTCACCCAAGTCGAGCTTGAGTGCCTGGTCGCCCAGGAAGGGTCGCGGCGAGTCTTCCCAATGCCGCAGCAGGCTCAGCGCAACGGCTTTCGGCGGCGGCGCGTGGCCCGCGGGCAAAAGCACCAGGTGTTCCAGGTCGAAACGCGCTCGCTCTTTGCCGCCGTATTCGAAAGCGAAAGACAACTCCCGTGCGCGCTCGCTCAAACCAAAGTAGGCGCGGCTGGCGCGAAAATCGGCCAGCGGTGGAAGGACGCGCTGCACCACCTCGCCTGATGCGGCGAGTCGCCCCCAAGTGGCCGAAGCCGCGGCGAACCACAAGGAGCCATCGCCTTTGGGGACCAAGGCGGTGACCGTATCGCCGGCGATCACCTGGTCGCGATAACGCTGAAAATCACCGCTTTCCCAGCGACGCAGCACATGTTTCGCCGGCCCGCTGCGCGCCGTGCCCGCGGCATAAAGCGCTTGGCCGTCGCGCGACCAGGCGAGGGCGGTGAGATTGCCTTCGGCCAGACCCTCCACCTTGGGGCTGGCGATCACTTGGAGTTCGCGGGCGTCGAGCACTTCCACGCGGGCGCGATCTTCATAACCGACCGCCAGATGCCGGCCATCGGGCGAATAACGCAGCCCGAAGGGGCGCCCCGCACCGGGCAGCGGCTTTTGCTGCGCCAGGGCCCAGATGCCAGCGCGCAAGGTGTATTGGCGCACCAGCCCATCCACGGCGCTGCTGGCGAGGGTGGCGCCGTTGGGCGAGAAATCCAGACCGTAGCAATCGCCGCCGTAGTCTTCGTCGCTGGCGGCCCATTGCGCGCTGCGCCATTGATCTTTGGAGCGATAAACCACGAGACCGCTGCGACCCCACAGGCAGACGGCGAGGTATTGCCCGTCTGGCGAAAAGGCCAAAACGTTGATCACGTTCCCATGGCCGGAAAGCCGCAGCTTCATCGCCCCGCTGCGCGTATCGAAAATATAGACGTCGTTCTGCGCGCTGTAACCGCCCGCCGCGGCAACGGTGCCATCCGGCGCCAGGGCGCCGGCGAAAAGCCGGCCCTCCGCACCAGGGCCGATCGGCGGACGCAAGACCGCGCCCGCCTCGCCGGTCGCCGCGGACCAAAGCCGCGCGGTTTTGTCATCGCTGACGGTGAGCAACCAGGACTCGGTCGCATCGACCGACAAGGCCCGCACTGCCGCCGTGTGGGTGCCGGTTTCCAGCCGCAGCATAGGCGCGGGCGCGGCAAAACTCGGAGCGGGCAACAAGCTGCACCAGAGGAACCAAGCGGCGCCCCGGCGTGCGGGCATCAGGCCAGCGTTCATTGGCAAGCCAGCAGACGCAATTCGACGCGACGATCGAGGGCATCGGAGGCATCGCCCCTGGCGGTGCCGATTTTGGTTTCGCGCGAACCGTAACCCGCGGCTATGAAGCGCTTGTCGAGCGGCGGTGCATCGGCGACCAGACGGGTTCGCACCTGCTCGGCGCGCAGGGCAGACAAGCGCTGGTTGATCGCCTCCGGCCCATCGCGGCTGGAGTGCCCCGCCACTTCGCCGCAATAGTCGCCCGCGGCCAGACGCTGCGCCAGGAGTTTCAGCCACAAATCCTGAGGCAAGCTGCGATGGCTCACCAAGGCCGAGGTGCCGGGGCGGAATTGAAACAACACCGCCACGCGCCCTTCGGCGAGACCCAGCCCGATCAGTTGCTCGAAGGCGCGCGCCGCCGCGTCCCGCTGATTCAGACGCAAGCGGCACAAATACAGGCCCATCAAGGCGCGCGTTTGCACCGCCTGCCCGCCGCTGGCGACGCGTTCGAAAAGCGCCAGCGCTTCACGGTATTTTTTGGCGTTATAGGCGCGGATGGCTTCGTTTAGCGTGGCCGCATGCACCAGGGCGCCAACGTAGGCCGCATCGGCGGTTTCTCCGGCTTTGCTGGCCTGGCAACTTTTCACGTAGCCTTCACCCGCCGCTTCGCGGGCCCAAATGGGCGCGTCTTGAAAGTAGGGCAGCGGCGTGGCGTCGATTTTGCCCATTTGCGCGCGCACCGCGGTTTTGCTCACCAGTTTGTTCGCTTTGAGATCGATCATCGCCAGGCAAAAACGGAAGGACTCGCGTTCACCCTCGGGTTTGCCTTGCTGGTTGATGGGCGTAAACGTGCCGATCACCAAATAAGGCGCATCGGCAAGTGCCGCGGCGGTGAAGGGGCGCAGTTCCACCTTGGGGTGCTTGGCTTTGAGCTGCGCCGCGAATCGCGTTTCGATCTCGCTGGTGCTGCGGGTTTGCATGCGGCTCACGCCATCGATCAAAGGATCGACCACCACCGCCGCGCGCTCGGCGGTGGTGAGTGGAGAGCGCGACAAAAGTTCGCCGAAGGCGCGCGTCAGGGCGTCGTCGTAGGGCAGCAGCGGCGGCAAAGGGGGAGGAGCTGCGGCGGGAGGCGCGCTGCCGGCTGCCGCGGTGGCCGGCGGCGTTGCCGCGGGCGCTGGCGTGGCCGGCGCATGCGCTGCTTTGCCGCTGGTTTCGGGCGCTTTGCTGGGCTCAGTCGCGGCGCAGCCGAAAAGAAGTCCGATTGTGGAGATCAGTAACCAGCCGGCGGCAGCCGGCAAGCGCGGGAACGAGTGCATCTTTGCTACCCCCGTCGTATCTGCTTCGAAACCGCCCGTCGCAAGCTCGCGATTTGCCACGACCCAGCCACTCGATTCCGTGGATGTGAGCAGACAGAGCGGGCGTCGATGGATTGCGCCATCTTGCCCCTACCCCGTTTACGGCTTTCACGCTGGGTTTCGAGGCATTTGCGAGCGGCCATTCTGTACCCCGACCGAGGCTCATGCAAGCGGAATATTCCGCTTCGGGTTTGCGTCGATGACTTCGTTCAGCCTAGGCGAACACCCGGGGCGGCGGCGATCGACAGCACACCGAAATCCGTCTCGCGGCGGATATACCAGGGCCTACTTCGCGAGTGGGTAAGAGGGTTGGTTCGCTGTTTGCTGCCGCCATGCGAAGCAGGGCGAAAAGAGGCGCCCTGCGCTCTACTTTGGTTCCGGCTGGTCCGGCGGTATCATCACCCGCAACTCTTTCGCGTTATTGGAGCAAACATGTCGCGCCTCGGGCACCTGTTGTTGGTCGTTTTGCTCGCGCCCTTCGCCTCGGCCTGGGCCGCGCAATTGACGGCCGGGCCCATGGCCGGCCCGGCCGCCTTGCGCAGTGCGATCATTTGGCTGCAAGCCGACGCCGCGGCGACGGTTCGCATCGAATACCGCCCCGCGGGCAGCGAGGGCAAGGCGGCGCAGACCACCCAGCGCCTGCTCGCGGCCGAGGATTTCACCGCGCATCTGGAACTGGCCCCGCTGGAGCCGGGGACGGAATACGCGTATCGCGTTTTTTTCGACGACCAGGCGGTGGCCAAGGGCACCGTGCGCACCCCGCCTTTGTGGCAATGGCGCAGCGACCCCCCGGCGCTGCGGGTACTTTTGGGCTCTTGCGCCTACATCAACGATACGGCCTACGACCGCCCCGGCAAGCCCTATGGCGGCGGGTATGAAATTTTTTCCAGCATGGCCGCCAAGCGCCCCGACCTCACGCTTTGGCTGGGCGACAACGTGTATTTCCGCGAGGCGGATTACGACGGCCCTTGGGGTATGAGCTATCGCTATCGCCACGACCGGGCCTTGCCGCAATTGCAGGAACTGCTGCGCACCGGCCAGCATGCCGCGATCTGGGACGATCACGATTACGGTCCCAACGATGCCAACGCCGCTTTCGTGTTCAAGGCGGCAAGCCTCGAGCTTTTCCGCCGCTACTGGGCCAATCCCGGTTATGGCCTGCCCGAGGCTCCGGGCATCTTCACGGTGGTCAAGGCGGGCGACGCCGACTTCTTTCTGCTCGATGATCGCTGGTATCGCGACAGCGACCGCCTGAAAACCGAGACGCCGCGGCAAATGTTCGGCGCGGCGCAAATACGCTGGCTCAAGAACGCCCTGGTGCAAAGTACGGCCAAGTTCAAGGTGGTCGCCAGCGGCAGCCAGGTGCTCAACGATCACACCCGCTTCGAGGGCTGGCTCAACTTTCCCGAAGAGCGCGCGGAGTTTCTCAACTGGCTCGCCGCACAAGGTATGCGCGGGGTGTTTTTCCTTTCCGGCGACCGGCATTTCACCGAACTTCTCAAACTCGAACGCGGCAAACGTTATCCGCTCTACGAGCTCACTTGTTCACCGCTCACCTCCAACGCCTACGCCAGTGTGGACGAGTCGGGCAACACTCAGCTCGTCGCCGGCACGCTGGTGCGGGAACGCAATTTCTGCGCCCTCGATTTCCGCGGGCCCAAAGACCAGCGCGAGGTGGTTTTGCGCAGCTTCGATGTCAAGGGCGAACTGCTTTGGGAGCGTGTCATCACCGAAGCCGAGCTGGGTTACGGGAGCCAGGAGAAGTAGTCTGGTTTGCCCCGAGGCGGACCGCAGCGCTATTTTGTGGCCGCGCGAAAGACGCCTTGGCGGCGCGTGCAGACCCCACGCGCCGGCCGCCCTTTCGCGGCCAAGGCCGCTCCTACCCGCCGCAGCTTGCCCTCGCCGCTCACCTGCGCTCACCCTGTCCGTGCAAATCGCCCTTTGCCCACGATCCACCACTTGCGCGGCCCAGAGCGCTTGGCGCGGCGCATCACGCTCCAATAAAGCAGCGGAATCACGAACAGGGTGA
>CAZFEK010000075.1:0-15570 GCA_964517465.1 uncultured Alcaligenaceae bacterium | reverse complement strand
TCGCGAAGGCGGCCGCACCGTCGGCGCCGGCGTGGTGGCAAAGATTATTGAGTAAGGGTTGAGGATGGGCCGCTTTCGGGGCGAGCGGTTCTCGGCGCCCCGGCGGCGGTTGAGGTTTCTTCACCCGCAGCGCTTGCTGTTGCGGAATCCAGGCCAGTAGCTCAATTGGCAGAGCGGCGGTCTCCAAAACCGCAGGTTGGGGGTTCGAGACCCTCCTGGCCTGCCAGGATTCCACCCAGCGGGCGCAACCTAGGCGAGGATAGGCATTACAAGCCGGTTCATCGAATTGCAGGAACTCCGACGTGATCGATAAAGTGAAGTTGGCGCTGGCGGTACTCTGTGTGATCGCCGGCGTGGCAGCTTATTACTACTTCTCCGAAACCGCGCAAGTATTGCGGCTGCTGATGGTGATTGCCGGTTTGCTGGCAGGGGCGGGCGTCGCCTGGTTCTCGGAGCCGGGCAAGCGCTTCTTTGCCTTCGCCCAAGAGTCCGTCGCCGAAGCCCAGCGTGTGGCTTGGCCTTCGCGCAAGGAGACCTGGCAGACTACCCTGATCGTGTTCGCCTTCGTGGTCATCATGGCGGCTTTTCTGGCCATCGTCGATACCTCCTTGGCGTGGGCGATGAAATACGTTTTGGGCCGGGGCTGAAATCATGGGCGACAAGCGCTGGTACGTGGTGCATGCTTATTCCGGCTTCGAGAAGAGCGTGCAGCGCGCGCTTTTGGAGCGGATCAAGCGCGCCGGTATGGAGCAGTATTTCGGCCAGATCCTGGTGCCGGTGGAAGAGGTCGTCGAAATGAAAGGCGGCCAGAAGAGCATCAGCGAGAGAAAGTTCTTTCCGGGCTACGTTCTGGTCGAAATGGAGATGACCGACGAGAGCTGGCACTTGGTGAAGAACACCGCCAAAGTCACCGGGTTCGTCGGCGGCACCTCGACCCGGCCGACGCCGATCAGCGAGAAAGAAGTGCAGGCCATCCTGCGCCAAGTGCAGGAAGGGGTGGAGAAGCCCAGGCCCAAAGTGCTTTGGGAAGTGGGCGAGGCGGTGCGTGTGAAAGACGGTCCGTTTACCGATTTCCCGGGCAATGTCGAGGATGTGAACTACGAAAAGAGCAAGTTGCGCGTGTCGGTGACCATCTTTGGTCGTTCGACGCCGGTGGAGCTGAATTTCGATCAAGTCGAGAAAGCATAGTTTTTGGTGAAGATCTGTGCGGGAAGGCTGGCGACTGCCCAGGAAGGCAGTGGCCGCGCTTCCCCTTCGGTCTTCGTGGCAGGCAAGACGGGGAGGGCGTGCGCGCCCGTTGGCACCCGATAGGAGCAAATCGTGGCAAAAAAGATCGTCGGCTTTGTGAAGCTGCAAGTCCCGGCGGGGAAGGCGAATCCCAGCCCCCCCATCGGTCCCGCGCTGGGTCAGCGCGGCCTCAACATCATGGAGTTCTGCAAGGCCTTCAATGCCCAGACTCAGGGCATGGAGCCGGGCCTGCCGCTGCCGGTGGTGATTACCGCCTATGCGGACAAGAGTTTCACCTTCGTCCTCAAGACCCCGCCGGCCACCGTGCTGATCAAAAAGGCCGCCAAAGTCGACAAGGGTAGCGCCAAACCCCATACCGACAAAGTCGGCAAGCTGACTCGCGCGCAGGCCGAGGAAATCGCCAAGGCCAAGATGCCCGATCTGACGGCCGCCGATCTCGACGCCGCGGTGCGCACCGTCGCCGGAAGCGCGCGCAGCATGGGCATTACCGTGGAAGGGGTGAACTGAAATGGCTCAGCACAGCAAGCGCGTGAAGGCCCTGCGCGAGGGCCTGGACCGGAACAAGGCGTTCGCCCTCGACGAAGCGCTCGATCTGGTCAAGAAGGCCGCGACGGCCAAGTTCGATGAATCCATTGACGTTGCGGTGAATCTGGGCGTGGATGCCAAGAAATCCGACCAAAACGTGCGCGGTTCGGTGGTGTTGCCTTCGGGCACCGGCAAGACCAAACGCGTGGCCGTGTTCACCCAGGGCGACAAGGCCCAGGCCGCCAAGGATGCAGGCGCCGACATCGTCGGGTTTGAAGATCTCGCCGAGCGGGTCAAAGGCGGCTTCATGGATTTCGACGTGGTTATCGCTTCGCCGGACGCCATGCGCGTCGTCGGCGCATTGGGGCAAATCCTGGGCCCGCGCGGGCTGATGCCCAACCCCAAGGTTGGCACGGTGACGCCGGATGTCGCAACGGCAGTGAAAAATGCCAAGGCCGGCCAGGTTCAGTATCGCACCGACAAAGCCGGCATCATTCATTGCTCGATTGGCCGCGCCTCTTTTGCGCCCGAAGCATTGAAGGCGAATTTGCTCGCTTTGATCGAGGCGCTCAACAAGGCGAAGCCGGCCAGTTCCAAAGGTCAATATCTGAGGAAGATCAGCGTCTCCAGCACCATGGGTGTTGGCTTGCGGGTCGATCAGCAGAGTTTGTCGCAGTAAGGCTTTTGCTATTTGAGGGAACGCCGCCGCGGCATTGGGCGGCGAGCCGTCAAAGACCGTAGGCGTACCAGGTATCAGATGCCAGGAGTCAGGAATCAGATACCTTGGCTTAATTGAGGAGCTGCTGGAGGTCTGGTTTTAGGGTTTTTCTGATCCCTGATTCCTGACCTCCGACCTCTGAAACCTACGCAGATGGTGCCCCGAATCAGGATGTATGCCTGGCTAGAGGTCACCGCGGGTGCGTCGGGAGGGCTTTTTTTCCGGCGCGATTTTTTGAATGGAGGTAGACCTTGAGTCTCAATCTCGAACAGAAGCAGGCAGTCGTTGCGGAAGTGGCGGCACAAGTCGGCACGGCGCAGGCCATCGTGATGGCCGAAAATCGCGGCCTTCCGGTGGCGGCCATGACCAAGCTGCGGCGCGAGGCAAGGGTAAACGGCGTGTATTTCCGGGTGGTCAAGAACACCTTGGTGCGACGCGCCGTTTCCGGAACGCCTTTCGCTCCCCTGGCCGAGCACATGACCGGCCCTCTGGCCTACGGTATTGGATCCGATCCCGTGGCGGTGGCCAAAGTCCTCAACGACTTTGCCAAAGCCAACGACAAGTTCGTGATCAAAGCCGGCGCCATGGGCGGCCGCGTAATGTCCGGCAAGGATGTAGCGGCGCTCGCCAACCTGCCTTCGCGCGAGGAACTGCTCGCCAAGCTGCTCGGCACCATGCAGGCGCCGGTGGCGAAGTTTGTGCAGACCTTGAACGAAGTGCCGGCGCGATTCGTGCGCACTTTGGCCGCCGTGCGCGATGCCAAGGCGGCGTAAGGCGCTTGGCCCAACGATTTGACCTATTTTGCCCATTGAACTGCAACACGCGAACTGGATGCTCGATACCACAACCGGTTTTCGAGCTCACTAGCGTTCAACGATTGGAGAATTGAAATGGCTGTTGCCAAAGCTGACATCCTCGACGCCATCGCCAGCATGACCGTGCTGGAGCTGTCGGAACTGATCAAAGAAATGGAAACCAAATTCGGCGTGTCTGCCGCGGCTGCCGTGGCCGTGGCCGCGCCTGCCGCAGGTGCCGGCGCCGCCGCCCCGGCCGCCGAAGAGAAGACCGAGTTCACCGTCGTCCTCACCGGCGCGGGCGACAACAAGGTCAACACCATCAAGGTGGTGCGCGCCATTACCGGCCTGGGCCTGAAGGAAGCCAAGGACCTGGTCGACGGCGCTCCGAAGCCCGTGAAAGAAGGCGTATCCAAGGCCGATGCCGAGTCGATCCAGAAGCAACTGGTCGAAGCCGGCGCGACCTGCGAAGTCAAGTAATTTCGTGCTACCTCCATGCCGGCTGCGAGAAGCGGCCGGCATGGCCGACGGCAAGGCCAAACCAGAGTTTCCGCGCGCGGGAATTGCGGTTTGTCCTTTGACCCCCTGTCTTTTGCACTGGAGCCCCTATGAGCTACTCCTTCACTGAGAAGAAGCGCATCCGGAAGAGTTTTGCCAAGCGCGCGAGCGTGCTCAAGGTGCCGTACTTGCTGGAAACCCAACTCGCCTCCTACGCCGCTTTTCTGCAGGAGGAAACGCGTGTCGACGCGCGTAAGAACGAGGGTTTGCAAGCGGCCTTCACATCCATCTTTCCGATCTCCAGCCACAGCGGCAATGCCCGGCTCGAGTTCGTGAGCTATCAGCTTGGCATGCCGCCCTTCGACGTGACCGAATGCCAGCAGCGCGGGCTTACTTTTGCCTCGCCGCTGCGTGCCAAGGTGCGCCTGGTTATTCTCGACAAAGACGCCGCCAAGGAAACGATCAAGGAAGTGAAGGAGCAGGAAGTGTACATGGGCGAAATTCCGCTCATGACCGAAAACGGCTCCTTCGTGATCAACGGCACCGAGCGGGTCATCGTTTCGCAGTTGCACCGCAGCCCGGGCGTGTTCTTCGAGCACGACCGCGGCAAAACCCACTCATCGGGCAAGCTGCTTTTCTCCGCGCGGGTGATTCCTTACCGCGGTTCTTGGCTCGACTTCGAGTTCGATCCCAAGGACTTTCTCTATTTCCGCGTCGACCGGCGGCGGAAGATGCCGGTGACCACGCTGCTCAAAGCCATCGGCTTGAGCGACGAGGACATGTTGCGCGAATTCTTCGGCTTTGACGGGTTTCACCTGTCGAAGAAGGGCGTACAAATGGACTTGGTGCCCGAGCGCTTGCGCGGCGAGCTGGCCAAGTTCGATTTGATCGGCAAGAGCGGCCAGGTGCTGGTGGGCAAAGACAAGCGCATCACTGCCAAGCACATCCGGGAATTGGCCGAGGCGGGCATCAAGAAACACGCCGTGCCGCTCGATTACCTGGTCGGCCGAGTGCTGGCCGAAAACGTGGTGGACAAGAGCACGGGTGAAATTCTCGCCCCCGCCAACGCGGAGCTTACCGACGATCTGGTCGCCAAACTCACCGAAGCGGGAGTGGCCAAGATCAGCACCATCTACACCAACGATCTCGATCAGGGGCCCTATATCTCGCAGACCCTGAAGATCGACGACACGCCCGACCAGAACGCGGCGCGCGTGGCGATTTACCGCATGATGCGTCCCGGCGAGCCGCCCACGGAAGATGCCGTGGAGACGCTGTTCAACGGGCTGTTCTTTGCCGCCGAGCGCTACGATCTGTCCCCTGTCGGGCGCATGAAGTTCAACCGCCGCGTCGGCCGCGCCGAGCTCATTGGGTCGGGTACGCTGTCCAATGAGGACATTATCGCGGTGATCAAGATCCTGGTGGACTTGCGCAACGGCCGCGGCGATATCGACGATATCGATCACCTGGGCAACCGCCGCGTTCGCTCGGTCGGCGAACTGGCCGAAAACCAGTTCCGCTCGGGCTTGGTGCGCGTCGAGCGCGCCGTCAAGGAGCGCTTGGGTCAGGCGGAATCGGAAAACCTGATGCCGCATGACTTGATCAACGCCAAGCCGATTTCGGCGGCGATCAAGGAGTTCTTCGGGTCGAGCCAGCTGTCGCAATTTATGGACCAGACCAATCCCTTGTCCGAGATCACCCACAAGCGGCGGGTGTCCGCCCTTGGCCCGGGCGGTCTCACGCGCGAGCGCGCCGGATTTGAGGTCCGCGACGTGCACCCGACGCACTATGGCCGCGTCTGCCCGATCGAAACGCCGGAAGGCCCGAATATCGGCCTGATCAATTCGCTGGCGCTTTATGCCCGCACCAACGATTACGGCTTCCTGGAGACGCCTTACCGCAAAGTGGATGGCGGTCGGGTGACCAATGAAATCGAATACCTTTCGGCGATCGAGGAAGGCAACTACGTCATTGCCCAAGCGAACGCGCGACTCGGAGAGAAGGGCGAGCTGCTGGACGAGCTGGTTTCCTGCCGCCAGAAGAACGAGTTTGTCCTCGCGACGCCAGACCGGGTGCAATACATGGACGTGGCGCCTTCGCAGATCGTTTCGGTGGCCGCTTCGCTCATCCCCTTCCTGGAGCACGATGACGCCAACCGCGCCTTGATGGGCTCGAACATGCAGCGCCAGGCGGTTCCCTGCCTGCGCCCGGAAAAGCCGGTGGTCGGCACGGGCATCGAGCGCACCGCCGCGGTGGACTCGGGCACCGTGGTGATCGCTCGCCGCGGCGGGGTGGTGGACTATATCGATGCCAGCCGTATCGTGGTGCGGGTCAACGACGCCGAAGCGGTGGCGGGTGAAGTGGGCGTGGATATCTACAACCTGGTGAAGTACCGCCGCTCCAACCAGAACACCAACATCAACCAGCGGCCGCTGGTCAAACGCGGCGACACCATTGCCAAGGGCGACGTGGTGGCCGACGGGGCTTCGACGGATCTGGGCGAATTGGCGCTGGGACAGAACATGCTGGTCGCCTTCATGCCCTGGAACGGATACAACTACGAAGACTCGATCCTCATCTCCGAGCGCGTGGTGTCCGAGGACCGCTATACCTCGATTCACATCGAGGAGCTCTCGGTGGTGGCCCGCGACACCAAGCTGGGGCCAGAGGAAATCACCCGCGACATCTCCAGTCTGGGTGAAGCGCAGCTGTCGCGCCTCGATGAGGCGGGCATCGTTTACATCGGGGCCGAAGTGGAAGCGGGCGACGTGCTGGTGGGCAAAGTTACGCCCAAAGGCGAAACCCAGCTTACGCCGGAAGAAAAACTTCTGCGCGCCATTTTCGGCGAGAAGGCGTCCGACGTAAAAGACACCAGCTTGCGGGTGCCCTCGGGCATTTCCGGCACGGTGATCGACGTGCAGGTCTTCACCCGCGAAGGCATCGAGCGCGACAAGCGCGCCCAGCAGATCGTCGACGACGAACTGAAGGGCTACAAGAAGGATCTGGCCGACCAACTGCGCATCGTCGAGAACGACGCTTTTGCGCGGATCGAGCGCATGCTTCTTGGCAAAGTCGTGACCGGCGGTCCGAAACGCCTCGCCAAGGGTACCAAGCTTACCAAGGAGTATCTCGATGGCCTGAACCGGCATGACTGGTTCGACATCCGTCTCGCTGACGAAGAGGCGGCAAGCCAGCTCGAGAGCATGAAGGCCAGCATCGAGCAGACGCGCCTGAAGTTCGACGAGGCCTTCGAAGCGAAAAAGAAGAAGCTCACGCAGGGCGACGAACTCCCGCCGGGCGTGCAGAAGATGGTCAAAGTGTATGTGGCGGTGAAGCGTCGCCTGCAGCCCGGCGACAAGATGGCCGGCCGTCACGGCAACAAGGGCGTGGTCTCCAAGATCGTTCCGGTCGAAGACTTGCCCTACATGGCCGACGGCACGCCGGTGGATATCGTGCTCAATCCGCTGGGGGTGCCCTCGCGGATGAACGTGGGCCAGATTCTCGAAGTCCACCTTGGCTGGGCCGCCAAAGGGCTAGGCAAGCGCATCGACGAGATGTTGAAGCAGGAAGCGCGTGCCGCGGAGATTCGCGAGTTCCTGGGCAAAATTTACAACCTCACTGGCAAACCCGAGGAGTTGAAGTCGCTCGACGACGAGCAGACACGGGAGCTGGCGCAGAATCTGAGCAATGGCGTGCCATTTGCCACGCCGGTTTTCGATGGCGCGACCGAGGAAGAAATCCGGGGCATGCTGGAGCTTGCCTGCCTGCCGCGCAGCGGCCAGGTGACGCTGCATGACGGCCGCACCGGCGAGGCTTTCGATCGGCCGGTGACGGTGGGTTATATGCACGTGCTGAAGCTTCACCACCTGGTGGACGACAAAATGCATGCCCGCTCCACCGGCCCGTATTCGCTCGTGACGCAACAGCCTTTGGGCGGCAAGGCGCAATTCGGCGGCCAGCGTTTCGGTGAGATGGAAGTCTGGGCGCTCGAAGCCTACGGCGCCTCCTACACGCTGCAGGAGATGCTGACCGTCAAGTCTGACGACGTCAACGGGCGCACCAAGGTGTATGAAAACATCGTCAAGGGCGAGCATAAGATCGAAGCGGGCATGCCCGAATCGTTCAACGTGCTGGTCAAGGAAATCCGTTCTCTCGCCATCGACATCGATTTGGAGCGTTACTGATAGACCGGGCGATCGTCCCGAAGCCCATCCCCCGGTCCACAGGAGTCAGCCATGAAAGCACTACTCGATTTGTTCAAGCAGGTTACCCAAGAAGAGGAATTCGAGGCCATTCGCACCGGCCTGGCCTCACCGGAGAAGATCCGGTCTTGGTCCTATGGCGAAGTGAAAAAGCCCGAAACGATCAATTACCGCACTTTCAAGCCCGAGCGCGACGGCTTGTTCTGCGCCAAGATTTTCGGGCCGGTCAAGGATTACGAATGTTTGTGCGGAAAGTACAAGCGTCTGAAGCACCGCGGCGTGATTTGCGAAAAATGCGGCGTCGAGGTCACCTTGGCCAAAGTGCGCCGCGAGCGCATGGGGCACATCGAGCTGGCTTCGCCGGTCGCCCACATCTGGTTCCTGAAGAGCCTGCCCTCGCGCATGGGCATGGTGCTGGACATGACGCTGCGGGACATCGAGCGCGTGCTTTACTTCGAGGCCTATGTCGTTACCGACCCGCACCTCACGCCGCTGCAGCGCGCGCAACTGCTGACTGAGGACGATTACCTCGCCAAGGTCGAGCAGTATGGCGACGATTTTTCGGCCAGCATGGGCGCGGAGGGGATTCGCGATTTGCTGCGCAGCCTCGAAGTGCCTGCCGAAATCGATCGTCTGCGCAAAGAGCTCGAAGCCACCGGCTCGGACACCAAGATCAAGAAGATCGCCAAGCGTCTCAAGGTGCTGGAGGCCTTCCACAAGTCCGGGATCAAGCCCGAGTGGATGATTCTCGAGGTGCTGCCGGTGCTGCCGCCTGAGTTGCGGCCCCTGGTGCCGCTCGATGGTGGCCGCTTCGCCACGTCGGACTTGAACGATCTCTATCGTCGCGTTATCAATCGAAACAACCGTCTCAAGCGCCTCCTGGAGCTCAAGGCGCCGGATATCATCGTGCGCAATGAGAAGCGCATGCTGCAAGAGGCGGTTGATTCGCTCTTGGACAACGGCCGTCGCGGCAAGGCCATGACCGGCGCCAACAAGCGCCCGCTGAAGTCTTTGGCCGACATGATCAAAGGCAAGGGCGGCCGCTTCCGCCAGAACCTCTTGGGCAAGCGCGTCGATTATTCCGGCCGCTCGGTGATCGTGGTGGGCCCGCAGTTGAAGCTCCATCAATGCGGCCTGCCCAAGCTCATGGCCTTGGAACTCTTCAAGCCCTATATCTTCAACAAGCTCGAAACCATGGGCCTGGCCACCACCATCAAGGCGGCCAAGAAGATGGTGGAAAGCCAGGAACCGGTGGTTTGGGACATCCTCGAAGAGGTGATCCGCGAGCATCCGGTGCTCTTGAACCGTGCGCCTACCCTGCACCGTCTGGGCATCCAGGCTTTCGAGCCGGTGCTGATCGAAGGCAAGGCCATCCAGCTCCATCCGCTGGTCTGTACGGCGTTCAACGCCGACTTCGACGGTGACCAAATGGCGGTGCACGTGCCGCTGTCGCTCGAGGCGCAAATGGAAGCGCGCACCCTGATGCTCGCCTCCAACAATGTGCTGCTGCCCTCCAATGGCGAGCCTTGCATCGTGCCCTCGCAGGACATCGTGCTGGGACTCTATTACGCCACGCGCGAGCGGGTGAACGCCAAAGGCGAAGGAATGGCCTTTGCCAATATTCCTGAGCTGCTGCGGGGCTATGAATCGCGACAGATCGAATTGCACGCCAAAGTCAAAGTGCGCATTCGCGAAGTGGCCGTCGAAGCGGACGGCTCGCATCGGGAGACGGTGAAGCGCTACGACACGACCGTGGGTCGTGCGCTCCTGTCGGAGATCCTCCCCCCCGGAATGCCTTTCGCTGCGATCAACAAGCCGCTCAAGAAGAAAGAGATATCCAAGCTGATCAATCACAGCTTCCGTCGCTGCGGCCTGCGCGAAACCGTGATCTTTGCCGATCGGCTGATGCAGGCGGGCTTTTCGCTGGCCACTCGAGCGGGCATCTCTTTCGCTGCCGACGACATGCTGGTGCCCAAAGAAAAGGACGCCATCATCACCGACGCCGAACATGCCGTGAAGGAGATCGAAGCGCAATACACCTCCGGCTTGGTGACCCAAGGCGAACGCTACAACAAGGTGGTGGATATTTGGGGCCGCGCCGGCGACGAAGTGGCCAAAGCGATGATGAACCAGCTTGCCTCAGAGGCGGTCACCGATCGGGAAGGCAAAGGCGTCAAGCAAGAGTCGTTTAATTCCATCTATATGATGGCCGATTCGGGGGCGCGAGGTTCCGCGGCCCAGATCCGGCAATTGGCGGGCATGCGCGGGCTGATGGCCAAGCCGGATGGCTCGATCATCGAAACGCCGATCACCGCGAACTTCCGCGAAGGCCTCAACGTTCTGCAGTACTTCATCTCCACCCACGGCGCGCGCAAGGGCTTGGCCGACACCGCTTTGAAGACGGCGAACTCCGGCTATCTCACCCGCCGCCTGGTGGACGTGACTCAGGATCTAGTGGTGACCGAAGACGATTGCGGCACCCTCCAGGGCGTGGCCATGCGCGCCTTGGTCGAAGGCGGCGAAGTGATCGAGGCCCTGCGCGAACGCATACTCGGCCGCGTGGCGGCCTCCGACGTCATCAATCCGGAAAACGCCTCGGTACTCTACGCGGCCGGCACCTTGCTCGACGAAGAGGCGGTGGATACGATTGAAACCATCGGCATCGACGAAGTGCGCGTGCGCACTCCGCTCAGTTGCGACACGCGCTACGGGCTTTGCGCCAAGTGCTACGGCCGCGACCTGGGTCGCGGGCACCTGGTCAACGTGGGCGAAGCCGTGGGTGTGATTGCGGCGCAGTCGATCGGCGAGCCGGGCACCCAGCTCACCATGCGCACCTTCCATATCGGCGGCGCCGCGTCGCGCACTGCGTCGGCAAGCCAACTGGAAAGCAAATCCAATGGCGTGATCCGTTTCTCGGCCCAAATGCGCTACGTCACCAACGCCAAGGGCGAGCAGGTAGTAATTGCCCGCTCCAGCGAGCTGACCGTGCATGATGATGCCGGGCGCGAGCGCGAGCGTCACAAGGTTCCCTATGGAGCCACGCTGCAAGTGAAAGACGGCGATTTGGTCAAGGCAGGCAAGGTGCTTGCCTCCTGGGACGCCACCGCGCGTCCGATCATCACCGAATACGCCGGCAAGGTGAAATTTGAAAACGTCGAAGAAGGCGTTACCGTCGCCAAACAGATCGACGAAGTGACGGGTCTGTCCACCCTGGTGGTCATCGATCCCAAGCGCCGCGGCAGCGCGCAAGCCAAGGGTTTGCGTCCTCAGGTGAAACTGCTGGACGAAAAAGGCGACGAGATCAAAATTGCCGCAACCGAATTGCCGGTCAACATCACTTTCCAGATCGGCTCGATCATCAGCGTGAAAGACGGGCAGCAGGTGGCCGTGGGCGAGGTGTTGGCGCGAATTCCCCAGGAAACCTCGAAGACCCGCGACATTACCGGGGGTCTGCCGCGCGTGGCCGAACTGTTTGAGGCTCGCTCGCCCAAGGATGCCGGCATGTTGGCCGAAGTCACCGGCACCGTTTCCTTCGGCAAGGACACCAAAGGCAAGCAGCGCTTGGTGATCACCGACCTCGACGGTGTGGCGCATGAATACTTGATTCCCAAAGACAAGCACGTCATGGCTCACGACGGGCAGGTGGTGAACAAGGGTGAGATGATCGTCGACGGGCCGGTGGACCCTCACGACATCCTGCGCTTGCTGGGAGTTGAGGCCTTGGCCCGCTATATCACCGACGAAGTGCAGGACGTTTACCGCCTGCAAGGCGTGAAGATCAACGACAAGCACATCGAAGTGATCGTGCGCCAAATGCTGCGCCGGGTGCAAGTTGCCGATGCCGGCGACAGCCGCTTCATCCCCGGCGAACAAGTCGAGCGCTCTGACCTTTTGGACGAAAATGACCGCGTCCGCGGCGAGCGGCACGATGCCCGGCCCGCAAGCTACGAGCCCATGCTGCTGGGCATCACCAAGGCCTCGCTGTCGACCGATTCGTTCATTTCGGCGGCGTCTTTCCAGGAAACCACCCGGGTTCTCACCGAGGCGGCGATCATGGGCAAACGCGACGATTTGCGCGGCCTCAAGGAAAACGTCATCGTGGGCCGCCTCATTCCGGCGGGGACCGGGCTTGCCTACCATACCGCCAGGAAGCGCGCGAAACAAAGCGGCGGTGCGGCGGCGCAAGCGATATTCGAAGCCCCGGCCGGCGAAGAAGGAAGCACTGGAGGCGAGCCGCCGGCAGTGAGCGAAAACGCGGCCTGAGCCGCGGTTCGACTCCCCGCCCTGGGCGGGCGGGGAGTCGAAGAAGCCCAGCCCTAAGTTGTTGACAATGGGTAGGGCAAAAGCTATCATCGACAGTCTTTTCGCCACGGAATCGGTTCGGACAACGCGGATTCGCCTGCGTGTCCGGCTTCCAGTGGCTAAATTGCCGGGCGCGGCGGCTTGCCGTGCCCGCGTTGTTTGCAAATTCGTGTGAACCAGGAAGGGCGGTATGCCAACCATTAACCAGCTGGTCCGCAAAGGTCGTGCGCCAGTCGTCGAAAAGAGCAAGGTTCCTGCGCTCGAGCAATGCCCGCAGAAGCGCGGCGTCTGCACGCGCGTGTACACCACTACGCCCAAGAAGCCGAACTCGGCCTTGCGCAAGGTCGCAAAAGTGCGCCTCACCAATGGCTTCGAAGTCATTAGCTACATCGGCGGAGAGGGCCACAACCTGCAGGAGCACTCGGTGGTTCTGATTCGCGGCGGCCGGGTGAAAGACTTGCCGGGCGTGCGGTATCACATGGTTCGCGGCAGCCTCGACACCGCCGGTGTCAAGGATCGCAAACAAAGCCGTTCCAAGTACGGCGCCAAGCGGCCCAAGTCCGCTTGATCATCGTTTAACGCGAGGAAGCCATGCCCCGTCGCAGAGAAGTCCCCAAGCGCGAGATTCTGCCCGATCCGAAGTTCGGCAGTTCCGACGTCGCCAAATTTATCAACGTATTGATGAGCCGCGGCAAGAAGTCGGTGGCTGAGCGCATCATTTACGGCGCTTTCGATCACATTTCCAAAAAGGGCGGAAAAGATCCGCTGGAAGTGTTTGGCGTCGCCCTCAACAACGCCAAGCCGATGGTGGAAGTGAAGAGTCGTCGCGTTGGCGGCGCCAACTTCCAGGTTCCGGTCGAGGTTCGCCCGGTTCGCCGCACGGCGCTCGCCATGCGCTGGCTGCGCGAGGCGGCCAGGAAGCGCGGCGAGAAGTCGATGGGGCAGCGCCTGGCGAACGAATTGATGGAGGCTGCGGAAGGTCGCGGCGGAGCGGTGAAGAAGCGCGAGGAAGTCCACCGCATGGCGGAGGCCAACAAGGCGTTCTCGCACTTCAGGTTCTGAGCGTAATCGATCAATACAGTGGGACGGCGCCAGGTGCGCCGTCCCGCTACTTTAGGTAGCACGAAAAGTGGCACGCAAAACCCCTATCGAGCGGTACCGCAACATCGGCATCAGTGCGCATATCGACGCAGGCAAAACTACGACCACCGAGCGCATCCTGTATTACACCGGCGTCAACCACAAGATCGGTGAAGTGCACGATGGCGCCGCAACGATGGACTGGATGGAACAGGAGCAGGAGCGGGGTATCACCATCACCTCGGCGGCCACGACCTGTTTCTGGAAGGGGATGGATCTCAATTTCCCCGAGCACCGCATCAACATCATCGACACCCCCGGGCACGTCGACTTCACCATCGAAGTCGAGCGCTCGATGCGCGTGCTCGATGGCGCCTGCATGGTCTACTGCGCCGTGGGCGGCGTGCAGCCGCAATCCGAGACGGTGTGGCGCCAGGCCAACAAATACAAGGTGCCGCGCCTGGCCTTCGTCAACAAGATGGACCGGCAAGGCGCCGATTTCTTCAAAGTCTATCGCCAGATGCGCGAACGCTTGAAGGCCAATCCGGTGCCGGTGCAGGTGCCGATCGGCGCCGAAGACAAGTTCGAAGGAATCATCGATCTCGTTCGGATGAAGGCCATCTATTGGGACGAAGCTTCCCAAGGCATGAAGTTCGAGTTGCGCGACATTCCCGCCGAGTTGCTCCCGGTTGCCGAAGAATGGCGCGAGAAGATGGTCGAGGCCGCGGCCGAGGCGTCCGAAGAGCTGATGAACAAATATCTCGAAGAGGGCGCGCTGACTGCCGAGGAAATCAAGCAGGGTTTGCGCCTGCGCGCCATCGCCAGCGAAATCGTGCCCATGCTTTGCGGCTCAGCCTTTAAGAACAAAGGCGTGCAGGCCATGCTCGACGCCGTGGTCGAGTTCATGCCCTCGCCGGTGGACATTCCGCCTGTGCAGGGCGAGCTGGAAAACGGCCAACCCGCCGAGCGCAAAGCGTCCGACGAGGAGCCTTTTGCCGGCCTTGCTTTCAAGATCATGACCGATCCCTATGTCGGTCAATTGACCTTCTTCCGCGTCTATTCCGGCGTGGTGACCTCAGGCGACACCATCTACAACCCAGTGAAGGGGCGCAAGGAACGCATCGGCCGCATTTTGCAGATGCATGCCAACCAGCGCGAAGAAATCAAGGAAGTGCGCGCGGGCGACATCGCCGCGGCGGTGGGTCTGAAGGAAGCGACCACCGGCGAAACCTTGTGCGATCCGCAGCACCTCATCACGCTCGAGCGCATGGTCTTCCCCGAGCCCGTGATTCACGTCGCCGTCGAGCCCAAGACCAAGGCCGACCAGGAGAAGATGGGCATCGCTTTGAACCGCCTGGCGCAGGAGGACCCGTCCTTCCGCGTGCGCACTGACGAAGAGTCGGGACAGACCATCATCTCCGGCATGGGCGAGCTGCACCTCGAGATCATCGTCGACCGCATGAAGCGCGAATTCGGCGTCGAGGCCAATGTCGGCGCGCCGCAGGTGGCCTACCGAGAAGCCATCCGCAAGGCGGTGGAAGTCGAGGGCAAGTTCATCAAGCAGTCCGGCGGACGCGGCCAGTATGGCCACGTCTGGATCAAGCTCGAACCGAATGAGACCGGCAAGGGCTATGAATTCGTCGACGCCATCAAAGGCGGGACCGTTCCGCGCGAATACATCCCCGCGGTCGACAAGGGCCTCCGGGATACCTTGCCCAATGGCGTTCTGGCCGGCTTCCCGGTGGTGGACGTCAAAGTGACTCTGTTCGACGGTTCTTACCACGATGTCGACTCAAACGAAAACGCCTTCAAGATGGCCGCCTCGATTGCCTTCAAGGACGGCATGCGCAAAGCCAACCCCGTGCTGCTCGAACCGATGATGGCGGTGGAAGTCGAGACGCCCGAGGACTTCATGGGCAACGTCATGGGCGATTTGTCCGGTCGCAGAGGCCAGTTGCAGGGCATGGACGAGTTGGTCGGCGGCGTCAAGACGATCAAGGCAGAAGTGCCTTTGGCCGAAATGTTCGGCTATTCGACGTCTTTGCGCTCGCTCACCCAAGGTCGCGCGACCTACACCATGGAATTCAAGCATTACGTGGAAGCGCCCAAAAACGTCGCGGAAGCGGTCATCAACAAGAAATCGTAATTTGGAAATTTGCGAGGTAGATCATGGCAAAGGGTAAGTTTGAGCGGACCAAGCCGC
>CAZFEK010000074.1:0-15663 GCA_964517465.1 uncultured Alcaligenaceae bacterium | reverse complement strand
CTGCGTGGCAAATCGCGCGGCGTGTCGATGGATGAACGATGGTCGCTTGCGCCCGGGCTACGCGCCTACCCTTTTGGGGTCGCTGCCCAGTGGCGTGCAGGGCATATCGGCGTTGGGCCTCCGCGCCTGGATGTCGGGCAAAACGCCAAGCCCGGGGGCGCGGATGGCCATCATCATAACGCGGATTTGGCGCTTGCGCAGCTACTGCGGATCACGTTTCCACATCGTGGACTGGTGGAAATTATTTCCATTTGTCGCGGGATCGACTCGCCGCCTTGGCCACGGTATTTGGGGCGTATCAGCGACCGGCATATACGAGCCACTTGATGATCGGCATTTGTGAGCCAGTTCATGTCCGGCATATCCGGCCCGGTCGATGATCAGCAGATGGGAGCCACTGGGAGGGAGAAGTAGCTAACGGGCATCTCGGTCATTGGATCGCGACCTCGAATACCCTCGGCGGTCTTCTGCCGGGAGGGTAAATGGGCGTATGGTCGCCGGGTCGAGGCAGGGGCGACGCAGTTGGCTTGAAAGGAGCTTACTTGGGGAAGGGCAGCAAACACCGCGGCCGCCGGAGCGGCCCAAAAAGCGAGCAGCGCCAGCCGCGACAGCAGGCGACGCATCGCGCTCGTTAAGCGCTGGGAGGGACGCTGAGCACCGCGCCAGGCGGTGCTTGCGGCTTGCGGCTTGCGGCTTGCGGCTTGCGGCTTGCGGCTTGCGGCTTGCGGCTTAGGCGCCCGATGGGTCGAGACGATCGCGCGATAGGTAAACCTGTGCCGTTTCCATGCCCTGCCTCCCTACCCAATTGGCGATTGGTTTTTGCTGCGGTGTTGCAAGTTGTCGCCGCTGCTTGAAGCTTTGGTACTTAGCAGGGTGAGCGGCACCCTATCATATGCCAACCATTTCGTTCCAGTAGGCATATTATCGAGGGTACCAAAAGAAGGGCTTGGACTGCGGGGAAGCCGCGCCGGCAAAGCCGCCGTTCGCGGCCAAGGCCGCTCCTACAGAATCGTGATGCTTCGGTGGCGAGGCGCGGGTTTGCCCGCGACCATCGGTTCGTGGCTGCGGAAACGTGCATCGCGGCCGGGGGCGCTCCTAGGACTTCGCGAACTCCGCTTCCTGGAGGCTGCGCCACATCACCTTGCCGGTGCCCGATTTGGGCAAAGCGTCGACGAAGCTCACCAGGCGCGGCACCTTGTATGCCGCCATGTGGTCGCGCGCCCAGGCGATGAGATCCTCGGCGCTGAGCTTGCCGCGATAGTCGTCTTTTAGTACCACCACGGCTTTCACGGTTTCGCCGCGATGGGCATCACGCGCGGCGATGATGCAAGCCTCCTGAACGCCCGGATGCTGGTAGAGCAAGGTCTCCACTTCCGCCGGCCAGACTTTGAAGCCCG
Source organism: uncultured Alcaligenaceae bacterium (assembly GCA_964517465.1). Lineage (GTDB taxonomy): Bacteria > Pseudomonadota > Gammaproteobacteria > Burkholderiales > Casimicrobiaceae > JACPUX01. The sequence goes on along the minus strand of CAZFEK010000074.1, from coordinate 14,266 downwards.
CAGCGTTGATCATGCGCTTCAAGCGATCGACCATGAAGAAATAGCCTTCTTCGTCCACGCGGCCGATGTCTCCGGTGCGAAACCAGCGCTTGCCCTCGAGTTCGACGAAAGCCTCGGCCGTCGCTTCGGGACGATTCCAATAGCCCAAAAACACTTGCGGGCCGCGGGTGAGAATCTCCCCGGCTTCGTTCGGGGCCAGCTCCTGAAAGTTTGGCCCCACCACCTTGCTTTCGACATCGTAGATGGGGATGCCCAGGCATTGCTTCTTGGGTCGATCCGGGGGATTGAGGTGCGAAGGGGCCATGGTTTCGGTCAGGCCATAACCCTCGACGTAGGTGATGCCCAGGTCCTGCATTTTCTGCGCCACCGCCGCGGGCATCGCCGCGCCGCCGCCGGCCATACGTTTTAAGCTCGCAAGATCGTATTGGCTCAAACGCGGATTGGCCAGAAAGTCGATCAACAGGGTGGGGATGGCGGTCCACGCCGCGATCCGATAGCGGGCGATCAGCGCTGCCGCCGTTTCGCGATCCCAGCGGGTGAGCAAGACCACGGTTGCGCCGGTGAAAAGCGGCCCATTCATGCTGCCTTGCATCCCAGTGACATGAAAGAAGGGCAGCGTCGCCAAGCGCGGCGTGTCGGGCTTGAGCGAAAACCAATATTCGCCCGCGACCAGCGTAGCCATCATTGTGCGATGGCTGTGTTTGCAGCCTTTGGGGCGCCCGGTGGTGCCCGAGGTGTAGGGCATGAGGCAGAGATCATCGGGCTTTGCCGTGTGGGCATGCGGGCGAAAGTCGGCTTCGAGGGCTCGATGCCAAGAAACGACTCCCGGCAGGTCAAACGTGGCGCGCGGCGCTGCCACCGCCTCTGGCACCGCCACCCCGGCAGGCAAGCGCAAGGCGTCGGAATAGGTGGCAACCACGATGTGATCCAAGCCCTTGCCCAGCAGCGGCGCGATGCGCGGCAATAGCTCTTGCCCGGCCAGTGCCACCCGGGCACCGCTATCGTAGAGGTAATGCGCGAGTTCCTCGGTGAGGTTCATCGGATTGACCGGCACCACCACGGCATCGGCCCGCAAAATGGCGTAATAGCCGATCACGAATTGAGGGCTGTTTTGCATGTCGAGCAAGACGCGATCGCCCTTCTTGATCTGGCACTGTCTCTGCAGAAAACCGGCCAGGCGCCCAACTTCCCCGACGAACTCAGCGAACGAAGTGCGGTTGTCGTAGAAGACGAGATAGGGTTTGTCGGGGTAGCGCGCCGCGGCGACTTCGGCGTTGAAATACACCGAGGTTTCCGGAATGGTCAGGCAGCGGGGGTGACCCTCGGGCCAGAAAACCAAATGGCGTTCGCTCATCTGCCCTCCATTGCGTCTGAGCCGGCGTCCTTCGCCGGCTTGTTGCCAAACGGCTTGTTGCCAAACTCCGGGGGCGATGTTAGCATCGATTTGGACTTGTGAAACAATGTTCCGCTGGGCGAAACGTTGTTGTGGGGCCCGGCTTTTTGTATGGAGCCGTGAAAGCAGCGATGGGGATGGCCTGCGAGGCGCCGCCCTGCTTGCACGGAGACGATGCGAACCGGCCGCCCATCTTCAATGCATAGCCCGAACAGGAACGACGGAGGAGCAATGGACGCCCAGTCCGCCTACTTTTCGCGCCCTTGGCTCAAGTTCTACGAGCCCGGAGTGCCGGCCGAAATCGAACTGCCGCAGTGCAGCGTGCCCGACTTGTTCGACCAATCCGTCGCGCGCTTCGGCAATCGCCCGGCGATTCACTTCCAGGGTCGCAGCCTGAGCTATAGCGAACTCGGCGTACAAGTCGAACGCCTCGCCGACAGCCTGGGCCAGCTCGGCCTGAAGCCTGGCGACCGAGTGGCGCTGCTGCTGCTCAACAGCCCGCAGTTCGTGATTTCCTATTTCGCCATCCTCAAGCTCGGCTGCACCGTAACGCCGATCAGCCCGGTCTATACCAGCCATGAAGTGCGCCACCAACTGCAGGACAGCGGGGCGCGGGTGGCGATTTGCCAAGACATCCTGTTCGAAAAGATCGACAAGGCCGCGGTCGCGCTGGATCACATCATCGTCACCGGCGTCACCGAATATCTACCGGGGCTCAAGAAACTGTTGGCCAAGTCTTTTCTGGGCAAGGCGCTGGGAGCGGTCGGCAGCGTTGCGCTGCCCCGGGCCGCACACATCAAGCAATTCCAGGATCTCATCGCAGCCGGGCGCACCGGTCAGCAGCGCCCCGGCTTCGACCCCGCCACCACGCTGGCCGCCTTGCCCTTTACCGGCGGCACCACCGGCAACCCCAAGGGCGTGATGCTCACCCATCGCAACCTCGTCGCAGCGCAAGCGGCGTCGCGCGCCGTGTTCACCGGCATCGAGCAAGGCCGGGAAGTGGTGCTTGCCTTCTTGCCTTTCTTTCACATCTACGGCCAGGTGGTACTGATGCTTTCCAGCTTGGTGGAGGGGTCGGCGCTGGTGCTGCTTACTACGCCGCATACCGAAGAAATCCTGGAAGCCATCGCCACCTACCAAGCCACCGCCTTTTACGGCGTGCCCACCTTATACGAATACCTCAAGGATCACAAAGACACCGCCAAAGTGAATTGGCGCCAGTTCAAGGTGCTGCTCTCAGGCGCCGACACTTTGCATGAATCCACCGCGCAGGGCTGGCTCAAACGAACGGGGGCTTCGATCACCGAGGGTTATGGCTTGACCGAATGTGCGGCATCGGCGCACGTCAATCCGCGCAATCGTTCCAAGGCAGGGTCTTTCGGTTTGCCCGTACCCAACTTGCTTGCGGCCATCGTGAATCCCGAGAGTCTCGATTTTCTCCCGGTGGGCGAAACCGGGGAGCTGCTGCTTTCCGGACCCAGCGTCATGGCGGGCTATTGGAACCAACCGGAGGAAACCGCACGCGCGCTGGTGGACATCGATGGACGCAAGTGGCTGCGCACGGGCGATTTGGTGCGCATGGACGAAGAAGGCTATTTCCATTTCTACGACCGCAGCAAAGATCTGATCAAGTACAAAGGCTATTCCGTGTTCGCCAAGGATATCGAACACGTGCTTTATGAACACGAACGCATCAAGGCCGCCGGCGTAATCGGCGTGCCCGATCCAGAGGTCGGTCAGCGCATCAAGGCGATCGTGGTTCTGCAGCCGGAAGCCCGCGGCAAACTCAGCGAAGAAGAAGTCATCGCTTATTGCAAGGAGCGCTTGGCGCCTTACAAGGTGCCGCATTTGGTGGAGTTCCGCGGCGAGTTGCCCAAAACCGACGTGGGCAAAGTTTCGCGCCGCGAACTGCGCGAAGAACACGGCGCTTGAGGCCTCCATGGGCAGCCCCTTTTTTTGTGTCGAGAACCTCGGCAAGCGCTTCGGCGGCTTGGCCGCAGTGCGCGATGTCAGCTTCGAAGTCGGCCGCGAGGAAATCGTCGGCATCATCGGCCCCAACGGCGCCGGCAAGACCACGCTGCTTCGCTTGATCACCAAGATCTTGCGACCGGACAGCGGGCGCATCCTCTTTCAGGGCGAAGACATCACCGCGGCCAAGCCCTGGGAAGTGGTCAACCGCGGTATTGCCGGCACGTTTCAAAACACGCGCCCCTTTCGGCATTTGCCCATCATCGCCAATGTGATGGTTCCCTGCCTCAACGAGCGTTCGAAGCGCGGCGGCGAATGGGTCAAGAAGGTCGAGGCCAAGGCCATGGATGCGCTGGAATTCGTCGGCATCTCGGATCTTGCATTGGAGCCCGCCTCGGCTTTGTCGCAAGGTGACTTGAAACGCTTGGAAGTGGCTCGCGCCATCGCCTCCGAGCCCGAGCTTTTGCTCCTCGACGAGCCGCTGGGCGGGCTCAACCCCGCGGAATCGGAACTTCTCGCGCGCTCCATCAAGCGCCTGCACCAGGGCGGACGCTTCGGGCGCCTGCATTCGGAAGGTCCGGCGGTGCTGATGATCGAGCACAAATTGAAGGAGTTGATGGCCATCGTCGATCGGGTGATCGTCATCAATCACGGCGAAAAGATCGCCGACGGCACGCCGCAGGAAGTGGTCAAAGACCCGCGGGTGATCGAAGCCTATTTGGGGAGCGAGCATGCCGGCGCCCTTGCTTGAAGTGCGCGCACTCACGGTGCGGTATGACCGCGCGGTGATCGTCAATGGCGTTTCGCTCAGCGTCAACGAAGGTGAACTGATCGGCCTCGTCGGTCCCAACGGGGCCGGAAAATCCTCCACGCTGCGCGCTATCGCCGGCCTGGTGAGTTGGGACGCACAGGTCAAGCGCGGCGTTTTCGGCGACATCGTAATCGAGGGGGAGATTCGGTTCGCCGGCCAAGACCTCACCAAACTGCCGCCGCACCAAATCCGGGAAGCGGGTTTGGTGCTTTGCCCTGAGCGCCGGCGCCCGTTTCGGGAGCTGACCGTGCGCGAGAACCTTCTCGCCGGCGCCTACTTGAGCCCCAGCAAGGCTGCCACCGAAGATCATCTCGATCGTTGCTACGCGCTCTTTCCAAGGCTCAAGGAACGCGCTCTGCAGGTGGCCGGAACGCTCTCGGGCGGCGAGCAGCAAATGCTCGCCATCGGCCGCGCGCTGATGCACGATGCCAAACTGCTTTGCATCGACGAGCCTTCGCTCGGTTTGGCACCGAAAGTGGTGGATGAAGTGATCACTGCCATCGGCTCGGTGCATGCCGCGGGCGTGCCCGTACTCTTGGTGGAGCAAGAGGTAGGCAAAGTTTTTCAGATGGCGAGCCGCAACTACGTGCTCTCCCAGGGACGCATCATCGCCGAGGGAACCGGCGCCGCATTGATGGCTGACGAATCCTTGCGCGCGGGCTATTTGGGCTTGTAGTCGCAACCAGCGTTTTGCCACCGCGCGCCAGGCTTAAGCGAGGCGCGGCTCGGAACCCCGGTGGTTGGCCAACCGGCGGGTCGAGGCACTAGGCCAGTTTGCCGTGGCACTGCTTGTATTTCTTCCCTGATCCGCAGGGGCAGGGGTCGTTGCGGCCCACCTTTTTTCCTTGGCGCACAAATGGTTCGCGCGTCGCATCATCTTCCGGCGCGGACGCGAGCGCTTCGTCGTAGTCGGCATGGTGATATTGCACGTTGGCGACGGCCGGCGCCTCTTCAACCGCTTCGACATCCTGCTCCGAACGCACTTGCACGTTGAGGAGGATGCGCACCACATCAGCCTTGACGCGGTCGAGCATGTCGGAAAAGAGTTCAAAAGCTTCGCGCTTGTATTCCTGCTTGGGGTTTTTCTGGGCGTAGCCGCGCAAATGGATGCCCTGGCGCAGGTGGTCAAGCGCCGCCAAGTGCTCGCGCCAATGCTGATCGAGGTTTTGCAGCATCACCGCGCGTTCGAAGTGCCGCAGGGTTTCGGCTCCCGCGCTCGCCTCCTTGCTGCGATAGAGCTCCACTGCCGCCGCGGCTACACGCTCGCGAATCGTCTCGTCGGTCACTTCCGCTTCTTTGCTCACCCACTCGGCCACCGGCACGGCGAGCTGATACTCGGAGGCCAGGGCCTTCTCCAAGCCCGGCGCATCCCATTGCTCCTCCATGCTTTCGCGAGGCACATAGGTGCCGACGGTTTCATCCATCAGCGAGGTGATCATGCCCTGCACGGTCTCGGTAATGTCGGTGGCCTCCAGCAGCTCGTTGCGCTGCTGGTAGATGACGCGGCGCTGGTCGTTGGCGACGTCGTCATATTCCAGGAGCTGCTTGCGGATGTCGAAGTTGCGCGATTCGACTTTGCGCTGGGCGCTTTCGATGGAGCGGTTGACGAGCGCATGCTCGATCGCCTCGCCCTCGGGCATCTTGAGTCGCTGCATGATGGAGCCGATGCGGTCGGAAGCAAAGATGCGCATCAGCGGATCTTCGAGCGACAAGTAGAAACGGCTGGAGCCCGGGTCTCCCTGGCGGCCGGACCGGCCGCGCAGCTGGTTGTCGATGCGGCGAGATTCGTGCCTCTCGGTGCCGACGATGTGCAAGCCGCCGGTGGCGATGACCGCGTCATGCCGCTCCTGCCAATCGGCCCGAAGCGCGATCGTTTTGGCTTCTTTCTCAGCCTCGGTGAGCGAGGCGTCCTCGCGGATCTTCAGGAGATCGGGGTCGAGACTGCCGCCGAGCACGATGTCGGTACCGCGGCCCGCCATGTTGGTGGCGATGGTGACCATCCTGGGCCGTCCCGCCTGGGCGACGATTTCCGCTTCGCGGGCATGATGTTTGGCGTTCAACACCTGGTGCGGCAGTTTTTCTTCTTCGAGCAAACCGGAAAGCAGCTCGGAGCTTTCGATCGAAGTGGTGCCCACCAGCACGGGCTGCCCGCGATCATAACAGTCGCGGATGTCGCGGATGATGGCGGTGTGCTTTTCCTTGGCGGTGCGGAAAACCTGGTCGTTGAGATCCTTGCGGATCATTTGGCGATGGGTGGGAACAATCACCGTTTCCAAGTTGTATATCTGCTGGAATTCGAAGGCTTCGGTGTCTGCCGTTCCGGTCATGCCAGCGAGCTTGCCGTACATCCGGAAATAATTCTGAAACGTGATCGAGGCCAGCGTCTGGTTTTCGCGCTGTATGGTGACGCCTTCTTTGGCTTCCACCGCTTGATGCAGGCCGTCGGACCAGCGCCGGCCGGACATCAGGCGACCGGTGAATTCGTCGACGATGACCACTTCGCCGTTCTGGACCACGTAATGTTGATCGCGATGGAATAAGGCGTGCGCGCGTAGGCCGGCGTTGAGATGGTGCATGAGCCCGATGTTGTGGGCGTCGTACAAGCTGCTGCCGACAGCCAGCAAACCGGCGTCGGCCAAAATGGCCTCGGCGTGTTCGTGCCCCGCCTCGGAAAGCATTACCTGGTGCGCTTTTTCATCGACGTAGTAGTCGCCGGGCGCATTTTCGTCGGCCTGGCGAGTCAAGCGCGGCACCAGATCATTGATGCGGTAATAGAGTTCGACGTTGTCGTCCGCCTGACCGGAGATGATCAGCGGCGTGCGCGCTTCGTCGATCAAAATGGAGTCGACTTCGTCGACGATGGCATAGGCCAAGCCCCGCTGCACGCGCTCACTGGGCTGGTAAACCATGTTGTCGCGCAGATAGTCGAAGCCGTATTCGTTGTTGGTGCCGTAGGTGATATCCGAGTTATAGGCCGCTTGTTTCTCGGCGTGCGCCATCTGGGACAGGTTGACGCCCACGGTAAGGCCCAGGTAGCGGTAGATTCGACCCATCCATTCGGCGTCACGCTGGGCAAGGTAATCGTTGACGGTGACGATGTGCACGCCCCTGCCCGAGAGCGCATTGAGATAAGCGGGCAGCGTGGCCACCAAGGTCTTGCCTTCGCCGGTGCGCATTTCGGAGATTTTGCCGTCGTGCAGCACCATTCCGCCGACGAGCTGCATGTCGAAGTGGCGCATCTGCAGCACGCGCTTGCCCGCCTCGCGCACCACCGCGAAGGCCTCGGGCAGCAAAGCGTCCAGGGCTTCGCCGTTGGCGTAGCGCTCTCTGAAGAGGGTGGTTCGGCCGCGCAGCTCGTCGTCGGAAAGCGCGCTGATCGAAGGCTCCAGCGCATTGATGGTGGTGACGACGCGACGGTATTGTTTAAGCAGGCGATCGTTGCGGCTGCCAAAAACCTTCTTGAGGAGATTTGCGATCATAAATTTGCAACTTGGCGACGATACGGCAAAAAACAAGGGGTGAGGACATCCTCACCCCCTGGAATACTGCCTTGACCGTTCCAAGCCAGCCGCCGCGCTGCACTACAGCCGGCAAAATGAAGGCGGCTGGCCGGGGGCGGCCAGTTCAGCCCATCTGCAGGAACCGAGCCGGATTCTGAGGTTTGCCGTTCAAACGAACCTCAAAGTGCAGATGCGGACCCGTCGAACGCCCGCTATTGCCCACTTCGGCGATCTTTTGTCCGCGCACCACCAATTCCCCTGCTTTGACCAGCAGCTTGGAGGCATGGGCATAACGGCTTACCAGCCCATTGCCATGATCAATCTCGATCATTTTACCATACTCGGCATGCCCCTCCGCGATCATCACCGTGCCGCTTGCGGCCGCCAGTATGGGCGTTCCGACTTCAGCGACGAAGTCGACCCCTTCATGAAAGGTTCGATGTCCATTGAACGGATCGATGCGATAGCCGAAGCTCGATGAGTTCCAGACCGCATCGACGGGCGTAAGCGAGGGCAGGAACTTGCGCTTGGCACTGTCTTGCACCAAGAGCGCCTCGAGCACGGCAAGCTGATCGCTGCGCTCCTCTACCAAATTTACCAAGGTCTGGAGCTCGGCGCGAAACTCTTCCATGGAAAGCGGCTGGGATGGCTCCGAAGAAACCGCACCGCCGCGGCCCGGCTTGGGCGGAGGCACTTCCTGCCGCTTCAAACCGGCGATCACCGCCAGACGTTCACCGAGATTGTCGAGGCGCACGATTTGGGCTTGCAGTTCACCCACGCGCAAAGCCATGTGATTGAGGTGATCTTGCAGGTACTGCTGATTGCGCTGGGCTTCGACGCGACGGTCAGCCAGAATGATGGCGTTGATCCAAGGATGATTGATTTCGGCCGCGTACCGCAGAGTGAGATAATTGAACGTGACCGTAAAAACCACCAGCAGCGCCAGCAATGCCAAAGCACCACCCGCAGCGTGACGCCAGTCGAGGGTCAGAGACCGGGTTCTGGCCGATTGACCGGAAACCAGAATAATATTCATCAACCACTCCTCCCGAGGCAGGCCAATTTGTCCAACACCCGGAAACTGACGACTGTTTTTGAAGCCGATCCCGCACTCGCCGGGCTCCTGAAGCAAACCGCCGCCTTGCGCCGGCTGGATCAGGACTTTCGTCGTCTCGTCCCCTCGGGGCTCGCCGCAGCGAGCCAAGTGTCATCCGCGGATTCGACCGAACTTTTGGTCCGCGCCGATCACGGCGCAGCCGCGGCTAAACTCAAGCTCCTCGCCCCGGAGCTGATCATCAAACTTCGGGACAGGGGCTGGCACTTTACTTCAATTCGGGTGCGGGTGCAAGTCAGGACGCGAGTAGGGGAACAGATCAAACCACCAAAAAAACAAATAGATAGCGCAGGACGTTGTCATCTTGCTCGACTTGCCGACCAGTTGCCCCCAGGGTCTTTACGCGATGCGGTGGCCAGACTCGCGAAACGCTAGCAAGTTTCTTCGAATCGCCCGCTAACCGCGCTCGGAATTGCCCGCGCGCATTTCCCGCCCCAGCCGCTTGACCATCTGCCGCTCATAAAAGCGCGGCATCAGGCGAGACACCCACCAAGACAGGTAGGAAATGCGATCCGGCAAGAGCAGACGCTCGCCGCGCTGGGCAGCGAGCAAGATCTTGTCCGCCATGACCTCGGGCGTGGCCCGTTTGCCGACGATCTCCTGCGCATGCCGCGCGGCCGCACCGTCCCCGGCCAAGGCATTCTTCTCGATGCCGGTTTCGATAAAGGACGGGCAGACCAGCAGCACCTTCACCCCCAGCGGCTCGACTTCGCTGCGCAAGCTGTCGAAAAAGCCGTGCAGCGCGTGCTTGCTCGCCGCATAGCCAGTGCGCGCGATCAAGGGCGCAAAGCCGGCAACGCTGGATATGGCGATGATCATCCCCCGTCGCTCGACGAGGTCCGCAAGCGCCGCATGGGTACAGTGCACGGCGCCGAAGTAATTCACCTCCATCACCCGGCGGATCACTTCGCTGCGGGTCTGCGCGAAGGCGCTGCGATGGGTGATGCCGGCGTTGTTGATCAGGAGATCGATTCCGCCTAAGGCTTGCCGCGCTTGGGCGATCGCGCGCAGGCAATCTTCTTCTCGGGTAACGTCGCAAGGTAGCCGCAAGTGCGCCTTGCCTTCGGGAAACGCGAGCGCTTCAAGCGCAGCGGCGTCGCGATCGAGCGCCACGATACGCGCACCGGCCGCAGCGAAGCGCAAGGCTAGAGCGCGCCCCAGCCCACCGGCGGCGCCGGTGATCACCACCGTCTGGCCCGAGAAATCACGCGCCATGGCCATGCGAACGCATGTAGAGCTCGAACGCTTGGGCCGAGGTGAGCTGCGGCACATAGCCGAACTCGGTTTTTAGCCGCGTGTTGTCGAGCACGGGACGGTAGCGCAAAAAATCGATCTGTTCCGGACCGTATTGCGTGAGGCCCAGGGGCTTTAGCACCGCGAGCGCGAAACGTAATAGTCCGGGAGGCAAGGTGAGGCACTTCTTGCCAAGCTTGGCGGCGATTTCGTGTATGCTCAGCGCCCCGTCGCCGGCGAGGTTGAAGATGCCCGTTTTGTCGGTGGCGATGGCGCGTAGCAGGCAGCCCACCACGTCTTGGTCCCAGATGAAAACGAAAGGGCTGGCTGAACCGCGCAGGGCGATGAGGCGCGGCTTCTCAAAGAGATCGGTGATCTGGTTCTTCACTGTTTCGCCCAAAATGGTGCCAATGCGAAACACCACTTGTTTGAGCTCGGGGTGTTGGGAGCGCCAGCGCGCCAAGCTCTCCTCCACCAAGCGCTTGTGGTGCGCATAGGCGAAGGTTTCGTTGCCGCGCAATGGCTTGTCTTCGGTAATCCACGCCGGATTGTCGGCATGGTAGCCGTAGGCGGCGCCGCTGGAACTGACGACGATTTTTTTGACCCCGGTTGCGGTGCAGGCGTGCAGCACGTTTTCCGTGCCCTTCACATCGACGGCGTATTCAAACTCGCGATTGCTCTTGCGGCCGGGCGTGACGATGGAGGCCAGATGCACGACCACATCCACCCGGAAGCGCTCGAACAATGGGCCTAACTCGCTCGAGCGCACGTCGGCCAAGACGTATTCCACGCCGGCAAGCCGCCGCTCGGGAGTCACGCTGCGCACGTCGGCGGCCACGATACGGCTCACGCCCACCTTGCCGGCCGCGAGCGCAGCGACGAGCAGGGAGCCCAGATAACCACCGGCGCCGGTGACGAGAACCGAAGGACCCGTCATGCCGATGCCGGCGCCCGGCGCGACCAGATCGTGGCCACCGTCAGCCCCGAGATGATGTGCCAGATACCCCACCAGGCGGTCACCACTGCCATACCGCCCAGGCCGTCGAAGAAGTTGAAAATCAGAATGAGGCCCAGGGCCGAGTTCTGTATGCCCACTTCGATCGATACCGCGCGCCGGTCGCGCTCCGGTAGGCCGGCGAACCGCGCGGCGAAGTAGCCCGTGAGGAGCGCCAGACCATTGTGCAAGAACACCGCGAAAACCACGAAGCCGACGAACTTCAGGAAATACTGCCAGTTCGCCGCCAGCGCCCCGATGACAAAAAAGCCGAAAACCGCGAGCGAAAACAGCTTCACCGGCTGGTGCGCGCGTTCAACGAATTTCGGAAAGGAATGACCCACCCACATGCCCGCAATCATGGGCAAGCCCAGCAGCAAAAAAACCGCCAGAAGCATGTCCAGCGGATCGAGTGCCACGGCCTTGAGGATGCCGCTCGCTTCCGGGTGCAGACCGCCCCACAAGGACAGATTAAAGGGCGTCATCACGATCGCCACGGCGGTCGATATCGCCGTCATGGTGATCGACAGCGCGGTGTTGCCCCGCGCGTAGTGAGTGAGAAAGTTCGAGATGTTGCCGCCCGGACAGGCGGCCACCAGCATCATGCCCAAGGCGACGCTGGGCGACGGCCGAATGACCAACACCAGCAGGAAGCTAAAGGCAGGCAACAGCACGAACTGGCCCAGCATACCGATCAGCACCGGCTTGGGTTGAACCAGCACGCCCCTGAAGTCGGCAAGCTTGAGATCCAGCGCTACGCCGAACATCACCAAACCGATGATGAAATTGAGCGCCCATAGCGACTGCGGATTGAAGTTCAGCCGGATGAGATCGATTTCCTGCATGTGCCCGCCTCTGCGTTATCATCGAACCCTAGGAAACGCCGCGACCCACCCCCTCCGCGCCGCTCAAAAACCGCAAGGCAAAATCGGCTGAACGGACCGGAGTCGATCGGCGCTTGCGGCGGTCTGGGGCCAGCCCCAGCGGCGTGGCGCCGGCCAAGGCGCAGGCGGCATCATTACACGCATCAACAAATGTGGCAATAATGGAATCTGGAGTTCCGTTTTTTATGCATTTCGTTGTTCCGTCCCTGCACCAAGGCCTGCGGCCCAAGCCCATACCCGCCCCACCTTCGGTCTTGCCTGCATTGGCGTCATCGTGCCATGCGTGCTGAATCGGGCTTGGCGCAAAATCCCGGCCGCGCCTGTCCCCTGCGCTACCGTTACGGCGCCGTCGCGCTACGGGACTGCCCGGAAGATCTGGCCGAAACCCTCTATGTCATCGGCGGACTCTACGGCAACCGGCCGGCACTCGATATGCTGCTCGCGCTCGCGGCGCAGGAGCCCGGACCGGTGACCCTCTGCTTCAACGGCGACTTCAACTGGTTCAACATCGACGACGCCGGCTTCGCATCGATCAACTGCACCGTGCTGCGACACCACGCCCTGCTGGGCAATGTCGAGGCCGAGCTGCTGGCGCCGGATGACGAAACCGGCTGCGGCTGCGCCTATCCGGCGCAGGTGGACGATGGCACGGTCCAGCGCTCGAACCAAATCCATGCGCGTTTGAAAGCCACCGCGCTGCGGCATCCGGAGATCCTCATGCAGCTGGCGCGCCTGCCCATGCTGCGGCGCTACCGCGTGGGCGAGATCGCCGTCGGCGTGGTGCATGGCGATGCCGAGTCGCTGGCCGGCTGGCGTTTCGACGTCGCGGCCCTTGACGACCGGGATAACCGGCCCTGGATCGCGCACGCCTTCGCCGAATCCGGCGTCGATGTCTGCGCCAGCAGCCACACCTGCCTGCCGGCCTTACGCGCTTTCGACAATGGCGGCCGAAATTGCGTCGTCGCCAACAACGGCGCCGCAGGCATGCCCAATTTCTGCGGCGAGCTGGCGGGGCTGATCACTCGCATCGGCACCGCGCCAGGCCCGCATGACGCGCTCTACGGCACGCGCCTTAGCGGCGTGCACGTCGACGCCTTGCCCGTTGCCTACGACCCGACGCGATGGCTGCACGATTTTCTTGGCAACTGGCCAGAAGGTTCGGCGGCGCACACCTCTTATTTCCGCCGAATTCGCGAGGGGCCAGACTTCACCCGGGCAAGAGCTTGGCCCGGCGAATGAAGTGCTCACGCTCCTCGCTCCTAGAATCCTCTTCACCGAGCGCGCCGAGTTCCACAGGGTCTTTCGCATCGATGAGCGACAAACCTGAGTCCTGAAACCAAGGAAACGTATGCCCTGTTTCGTTCTCATTCGTCGTCGCGATCCCCTCTATGGGGGGGGAAGGACCGGATCGAAAACCTCTTGCTGAAACCAGCAGCAGCTTGGCCCGCGCGCCTTGCATGGGGTTTTGGGTATCATGGTTCGCGACCGACACCTGGCCACTACTCGGGTGAATCGTCGTAAGCTCTCGCACTCGCGGACGACTAATTGACGCGGCTGGGAACAGGCCGGCCGCGGTTGAGTCTCTTAGGGAGCGAAGAAATGCTGCGCAAATTGCTGGTCGTTGCGGTCATCGGCGTAGTCGCCGGTTTGTACTTCGCCTTCGATTTGGGGCAATACCTCAACCTCGAAGCGTTCAAGTCACAGCAGGCGGCCATTGCCGCTTACCGCGAAACCAATCCCTGGCTCAGCGCGGCGATCTTCTTTTTGATCTACGTGCTGGTCACCGCGCTTTCGCTGCCCGGGGCAGTTCCGATGACCCTGATCGGTGGCGCAGTGTTTGGCTTTTGGTGGGGCGCGCTGCTGGTGTCCTTTGCTTCCAGCATCGGCGCCTTGCTGGCTTTTTTGGTCGCGCGCTTCTTGTTGCGCGACTGGGTAAGCGCGCGCTTCGGACAGCGTTTGGCCATTATCGACACCGGCATACGGCGCGAGGGCGCGTTTTATCTCTTTGCTTTGCGTCTGGTGCCGGTGTTTCCCTTTTTCCTCATCAACCTCTTGTTCGGTTTGACCGGCATGAAGGCAGCGAGCTTCTATTGGGTGAGTCAGCTGGGCATGCTCGCGGGCACGCTTGTCTACGTCAATGCCGGCACCCAATTGGCGAAACTCGACTCGCTCTCGGGCATCGTCTCGCCGGCCTTGCTGGGCTCTTTCGTGCTCTTGGGCTTCTTCCCGCTGCTGGCCCGCAAGATCGTGGATTTCATCAAAGCGCGCCGGGTGTATGCGCGCTGGCCTAAGCCCGCGCGCTTCGATCGCAACTTGGTGGTAATCGGCGCCGGCAGCGCCGGCTTGGTGACGTCTTACATCGCCGCCGC
>CAZFEK010000073.1:0-15681 GCA_964517465.1 uncultured Alcaligenaceae bacterium | reverse complement strand
CTTGTTGCCGTAGGGCTTGCCCGGCTCGCCGCCGTGGCAGGAGATGCCGCAGCCGAACCGGTCGAAGCCGATGATGCTGTTGTTGATGTTCCACAGCACGCCCAGTTTGTCCTCGTAGTAGACGCAGTTGTCGCCACCCTTGTCGTCGGGATCCTTCATCTTTTCCCAGGAGCCGTCTTTCTGCTTTTGGTAGGGGCTGCGGCGTACCGACTGGGTCGGATCATCGAAGGCGATCAGCATGTACAGGCTTTCCTTGTCGTAGGCGACCTGCAGCGAGACCTCGGTGTTGCCTTTGCCGTCCTTGAAGTTGCAGCCCTTGACGGCCTTGAGTTTTGTGACTGGCACGCTTTTCCAGATGGCGTCCTTGGCGTCGCCGTCGATGGCGGGCGGAGCCGCGGCTACTACCGCGGTGACGGCAATGGGCTTGTGCTCCTTGGGTTTGTCTTTGGGTGCCGGTTCGCGGCCTGCGCCAATGGCCAAGGTGGTGCTCAGCGCGAGAGATATCGCAATTGCCAGAGTAGTGCGTTTCATGATGATGCCTCCTTGAAGAAGGGGGTGGGGGTGAAGGAGATCAATGCTCGTGCCAGCCATTGATCATGGTCATGAACATGCTCGTGGCCGTCTTGCCGGTGGTGCCGAGGTAGATGTGGGCGATCATGAAAGCCACGATCACGGCGCCGGTCACGTAATGCAGGATGGCTACGGGCAGCAAGCCGTCGAAACCGAAGAGCCGATCGGGGGCGAACTCGGGGAACATGAAGACGAGGCCGCTCGCCAGCATGATCGGCATCACCAGGTACATGATCCACCAGTAGCTCAGTGCCTGTAGGGCGTTGAAGTTCTGCTCCTCCGAAACCCGGTAGGGATGCGGTTCGCCCTTGAAAATGCCGAAGGCGTACCACTTCGCCTGCACCCAGCAGCGCTCGAGGATGCCGGGCGGCTTGGGAATGTACTGCCACCAGTTGCCGGTGACGATGTTGGCGATGACGAAGAAGGTATAAGCCGCCACCAGCGCCAGGCCGGCGACATGGTGGATGCGGTCGGCCAGGGAGAACTCGATCAGCGTAAGCTTCGGATCGGCGAAATGCAGGCTGATGCCCGAGGCCGTGAGGATGATGATGAGCGTCGCGTTGGTCCAATGCCACAGGCGAATCCACAGCGGCAGCAGGTAGATGCGTTCAGTCATTTCTTTTCTCCTTCTTGCCTGTTCTTGCGTGCGAGCGCCGCGATGATACGCAGCGCGCCGTGCGCCAGCACGCCCGCCAAGGTCAGGAGCACCAGGCCGATCAGGATGCTGTCGAGCAGCGGATGGCGGGTGGCGCCGATCACGTAAGAGTTGGACAGGATGACGCTGTTGGTGAAGCCGTATTTCTGCTGCTCGTCCTTGACCAGGTGACGGTAGAGCCGCGTCTTCAGCGAGCTGTTGGCTGAGTGGCAGGTCAAGCACTTCTTCTCGGCCTTCTCCTTGTTGAGGATCTCGTGCGAGAGCATCTTGCCGGCGGCGACCTCGGGCGAGTGACATTCGACGCAGCGCACCGCGTCCCAGTGCGACTTGGTGTTGGGCAGCCAGGAATGGATGGTATCGATGTCCGGGCGCTTTTTCTTCAGGCCGGGTTTCTTCTCATCCGCCGGCGCGAATTTCTCGAAGGTCTGGTCCGAGTTGTGGCATTCCAGGCAGCCGTGGTTGTCCTGAGCCACGATCTTGGACGGATCTTTGAGGCGCAGCGCGACGATGTTGACGTGGGCGTTGTGGCAAGTGTTGCAGGTGAACTTCTCTTTCACGCCCTTGACTTTGGCATGCACCGAAGCGTTGAACTGCGGCTCCAGGCGCAGCACCTTGGCGGCATGGCATTCGGTGCAGGGGCTGGTTGCCTCCTTGCCTTCCTTGGCATGCGGGTAGTCGGTGTAGTGGTTGGGGGCATGGCACTGGCGGCAGTCCATGACGCCGTGATCCGATGGATTGAAGACCTCGGGCTCGAGGCGCGAGTCCTTCAACACGGAAAGATCAAGGCCGGCCTTGGGCGGCTTGGCGATGCCGGCCGGGCTGTGGCAGGCATAGCAGGCCTCGTTGGCCTTGCGGTTCTTTTCGATGGTGGCTTTGTCGATCGGTGCATCGCTGCCGGCGAATGCGACGCCGCCCCAGCCTAGCCCGATAGCGATCAGCGCGATGATGTTTCGACGCCAGGATGCAAACACTTGATTCCCCTTGAAGTGAATTGCCTGCAAGAAGCGGTGCAATACACGTGCCAAAACGGCAAGGGGCTGAAACGCCTGGATTTGCGGCTGGGTCCGGGTGATGACGGGGATTTCGACTTGTCACTCGACTGCGACAACTGTCGCTATTCAGTGACAATGCCCCAGCGCTTCATGCGGACGTAAAGGTTCTGCCGGGGAATACCGCTGATACGCGCGGCCTCGGAGACATTGCCGTCGGCGGCATCGAGAATGCCGCGCAGGTAATCGCGCTCGAAATTCGCGCGCGCGTCTTCGTAACTGGCCGGGGCCGCGGTTGTGGCGGGCGCGTCGACGGCGGGGGAACCGCTGGGGCACAGGTGCAGGGCATCGATCGGCCCGCCGGCATGCAGGGCCACGGCGCGCTCGATGCAGTGCTTCAACTCGCGCACGTTGCCCGGCCAGGCGTTGCTTTCGATCAGGCGCACCGCCGCAGGCGTCAAGGGACCGCAATCCTTGCCGAACTTGGTTTTGAAATGCTCCAGGAAGTGCATGGCGAGCAGAATCGCGTCGCCGCCGCGCTCGCGCAGCGGCGGCAGGCGCAGCGCGACGACGTTGATGCGGTAGTAGAGGTCCTCGCGGAAGCGGCCGGCTTTGACCTCGCCGGCCAGGGGCCGATTGGTGGCGCAGATCAGGCGGAAGTCCGCCGCGCGGGGTGTGGTGCTGCCGATGCGCGCGCACTGGTGGTCCTGCAGCACGCGCAAGAGACTGGCCTGCAACTTCGGGCTCATGTCGGCGATTTCGTCGAGGAACAGGTTGCCGCCGTGGGCCTTCTCGAAATAGCCGGCGCTGGCGCCGGTGGCGCCGGTGAAGGCGCCCTTCTCGTAGCCGAAGAGCAGGCTTTCCAGCAAAGATTCGGGCAAGGCGCCGCAGTTGACCTGCAGGAACGGCTTGGCGGCGCGCGGGCTCCAGGCGTGGATCAGTCCGGCGATGACTTCCTTGCCGGTGCCGCTTTCGCCCTCCAGCAACACGGTGGTGTCGAGCCCGGCCACCTGGCGCACCTGGCCGAGCAGCTGATTCATCGCCGGCGATTGGCCGATGACCTGCGGCGCGATTTCGCCGGCGTCGAGGCGCGCGCGCAGGCGGTCGATTTCGCGGTAGGCGCGATCGAGTTCGAGCGCCTTGCCGATCACCGCCTCGAGGGATTCGAGATCCTCGAACGGCTTGGTCAGGTAATCGAAGACGCCCTCGCGCACCGCGGCCACCGCGTCGCGCACGTCGGCATAGCCGGTCATCAGGATGGCCACGAGCTTGGGCCGCTGGGCGCGGAATTCGCGCAGGAGTTCGATGCCGTTGTCGGCGGGCAGGCGCTGGTCCATCAGCACGAGATTGAAGTCGTCCTCGGCGAACAGCCGCCGCCCCTCGGCGCCGTCGGCCGCCAGGCTGACGGCCGCGCTCTTGCCGATCAGGCGTTCGATCAGGGTGCGCGTGTAGCGGTCGTCGTCGACGACCAGCACCTTGGGCAGGGTGGCTTCGGTTTGCGGAGGATTCACGGCTTTCATTGCGTCGTCGTTTCAGGCAACCAGATCGCAAATTGTGTGCCACCTTCCGCCCGGTTGCTGGCGGTGACATAACCGTCGTGCAGCAGGGCCACCTGCTGCACCACCGGCAAACCGAGGCCGGTGCCGTCGGCGCGGGTGGTGTAGAAGGGAACGAAAATCTTGTCCATCGCCTCCGGCGGAATGCCCCGTCCCTGGTCGATCACCGACAGCGCCCAGCCGGGCTTGCCGCTGGTCGGGTCGGCAGCGTGCTCCAGGCGGATGACGATACCTTGGTTGCCGTCGGTGGCCTGGGCCGCGTTCAACAGCAGGTTGAACAGGGCATGGCGGATCAGGATGGGGTCGAGACTCAGCTCGGGCGCGTCCTCCGGCAGCTCGATATCGACGGGCAGGTGGCGCGCCTCGGTCTGGCGGAACATCAGCACCGTGTCTTCGATCAGGCGTGCCATCGGCGTCGGCTTGCGCTCGAAGCAAGACACCTTGGAGAACTCCAACATGCGCCGCACGTAATCGCGGCAATCCTCGCCGGCACGGCGAATGTCGGCGAGCAGCTCGCGCGTGCGCGCCGGGTCCTCGGCGCCACGTTCGGCGAGCTGGGCCATGTTCACCACACCAACCAGCGGGTTGTTGAGCTGGTGGGCGATGCCGCCGACCATGGTGCCGAGGGCGGAGAGCTTCTCCATCTGCAGGATGCGCTGGTGCTCGGTGTTCAGGCGCAGCAGGCGGTGCTCCAGCTCATGCTGACGCAGGTAATCCTTTTCCACCCGCTGCAACGAGACGTAGAACACGCCGAAGACGCCCGCCGCCACCGCCAGGCTGAGGAGCACCACGGCGGCCATGTAGGCGTTGAAGGTCCGCTCCAGCTGCGTCACATCGCGCAGGATGGCCAGCTTGCCGATCTGATGCCCGGCGGCGTCGGCGAGCGGCACCGTCGCCATGTGCAGGGAGCGGCCGGCATCGACGATCTGCGCGCTATCGCCGTGGAGCAGGCGCGCCAGCACCCGATCGTCGAGCGCGGCCGGCAGGCGCGCCACGGTCTGCGCCAGCGCCACATGGCTGGCGAAGCGATCCCACTCACCCTGCCGCTGCATCAAGGTCTGGCCCCGCTGCCACTGGTCTCGTTCGAGGTAACGCTTGTCGACCAGCACCACCAGGTCCACCGCCAGGTTGTCGCGGATCTCGTCGATGATGTGTTTGATTTCCTCGCCGAGTTCGACATAACCCAACTCGCGATCCTTCTCCAGCCAGGGCATCACCAGCCGCAGCGTGAGGGTGCCCAGCGGCCCGAGTTCAAGGCCGTGCACCGCCTCTTTGCGGCTGTAGGCTTGCAGCAGGGTGGCCCGGTCGATGCGGTCGCCAAACCAACTCGGGGTGTGCAGGCGGTAGAGGTTGATGCGGTCCGGTCGTGTGAAATACAAGTGGGTGGTGCGGTGGTCGCGGCGCAAAGTCTCGAACAGCTCGCGGGCGCTGCGCTCGAGGCCGGCACGGTCGCGCCGGCGAAAAGCTTCTTCGATGGCGGGGTTGCCGCGCATGGTGTGCACCACGGCGCGCATCAGATTGCCGTCCTTGGACAGCTTCACCTCGAAGAGCTTGGCGACCGCCGCCGAGCGCTCGGCCAGGTCGCGGTTGCGCACGCTGGCCTCGACCAGATAAATGGCGGCGACGAACACCCCCATGATGACCGTCAGTGCGACGGCGAAGGAGCCCATGAAAGCGGCTTTGACGCGTCGCGGCTTCTGGGCAGGAGAGATGGAGTTCATTTGTCCGGGAAGTTATCACCGCTCATCCCGCAGAGGCAACCGCCTGCCGATCAAAGCAGGCCAGCAGCCAGGCCGGCGCCGACGACGATCATCATCCCTGTCACGATGATTTGCACAAATTTCAGCGTCACCTTCTTCAACAGCCGCGCGCCGAGGAAGGCCCCGGCAAAAGCGGCCAGCGTCGCCGCGCCGACCAGCGGGCCCAAGCCCTCGGGCAGCGCCGCCCAGCTCGCGGTGTGGAAGGAGACGCCATAGGCGAAAAGGCGCACCGTGTCCACGATCACCACCGACACCGCGTTGGTGCCGACGAAAGCCTCTTTCGACAAGCCCGCCTTGATCAGGAAGGCCGAGCGGAAAGCGCCCTGGTTGCCCGACAGCCCTCCGAAGAAGCCCGAGAGCAGCCCGCCCGCGAAAAGATAGCGCGGCGGGAAGGAAAGCCGGGCGAAGCGCGGCGAAAATTCCAACAGCGCGAAGCCGACGATGAGCGCGCCGATGACCGCTTTCACCAGGCTGATTTCGAAGCCGCGCCCGCCCAGCGTGTAGCTGGCGAGCGGCGGCAGCCCGCTGATGAGCGCCAGCAGGCCCGCCCCAGCGATGGCCGCCAGCGCCGCCGGCAGCGTGAAGCGCCAGACCACGCCCCAGTCGGCGTCGCGTCCGAGCAGCGCCAGCTTGAAGAGGTTGTTGGCCAAATGCACGACCGCCGTGGCGGCGATCGCCACCGGCAGCGGGAAGAACAGCGCGAAAGCCGGCATCAACACCGTGCCCAGGCCGAAGCCGGAGAACAGGGTCAGTCCGGAAACCAGGAAAGCGGTGAGGCAGATTGCGAAGTAGGTCATGGTTTTTCGGTTTTCGAGGGGTCGATCAACACGTCGACGCGTTGGCCGGCGATCAGCGGCGCATCCGCCTCCAGGTCGAGCAGGGCTTCGAGCACGCGGGTGTCGGTCCTTTCGGCTGGATCGTCGCTGGCCAACTGCTTGCGGCCGAAGCGCAGTCCGACGAAGGCCACGCGCGCGGCGTAACGGCGCTCCTGGAACGCCTCCGCGGTCACCGAGGCGCGCTGTCCGGGGGCCACGGCACCGACATCGCGTTCGTCGATTTCGGCGCGCACGCGGTCGCGCGTCAGATTGCGAAAGGCCAACGTGGGGACCAGACCGGCTCTCGGCAGGCGAAGTGCCATGGCGGGCAAGGACATGACTACGGTATCCATTGACGATATCGAAAAGCGATAGCATCCTAACACGGCGCAAGGCTTGCTACAATCCCGGCGTAACGGAGGAAAGACGATGAACTCACCGGAGGGGAAACGGCGGCGCACGGCGGGCCGCGGCGCCGACCAGGAGCTGTTCGGCGGGCTGATTCGCCTGCACATCCTGCATCATGCGGCGGAAGGCGATCTGTTCGGCCTCGGTCTCATGGAGGAGCTCAGCCGGCACGGCTACCGCATCGGCCCAGGCACGCTCTACCCCTTGCTGCATGGCATGGAGGAGAAGGGTTATCTTCGTTCGCGCGTCGAGCGCCAGGGCCGCAGCGCCCGGCGCATCTACCGCGCCACGCCGGCCGGCCGGAAGGCGCTGGCGCGCGCCCGCGAGAAAGTTCGCGAGCTTTTCGCCGAGCTGATCGGCGAGTCGGGCTAGATCGCTCGGCGGCGCGAGCCGGTGGCGCCGGCGGAAGCGGGCAGCGCCAGGCCGGTCAGGACCGAAGTGTGTGTTTGGTCTGCATGCTTGCTCCTCCTGTTTGGTTGCGCCCGAAGCGGGTCATGACCAGGGGATTTCATGCGGTCTACCAGTTGGGTCTGGCATATTGAATTGCAAATAAACAAATACTTAAAAACCATTCGGGGATGATTTTGCGATTTGCGTTTTCATGCCGCCATGACCACGGGTCGAGCGCAAGCCCCGCCATTGATGGCGGGGTGAGCGAGACAGATCCTCAATTCGGAGGCGCCAGCCTCCGTTCTGGCTCGTGGCGAGGAAGCCCCCGCATTCATGCGGGGGAGACTCACCACGAGTCCGAATCCATGACAAGACCAATTGCTGATTTTGTCTTACCTTCATGTGAAAGTAGTCCAAAGGTATTATGGCTTACTGACAAACCAAGGTAAGGAGTCGAGTCGTGCATGCCACAGTCACCGACAAGGGACAGGTCACCGTTCCCAAGGAAATTCGCCAGCGCACGGGCATCCGGCCGGGCAGCCGTCTTGATTTCGAAGTCATGGAAGACGGCAGTCTGCGCGTCCAGGTGCTTTCGCAGGGCGCCGACAACTTGTTCGGTCTCCTGCATCGCCCCGGCGCGGCGCCGCGCAGCATCGAGGAAATGGACGAATGCATCGCGGGCGCGGCCGGGGAGCGCAACAAGCGGACCAGCAAGTGATCGCGCTCGACA
The DNA here is from genome assembly GCA_964517465.1 of uncultured Alcaligenaceae bacterium. GTDB lineage: Bacteria > Pseudomonadota > Gammaproteobacteria > Burkholderiales > Casimicrobiaceae > JACPUX01. The sequence goes on along the minus strand of CAZFEK010000073.1, from coordinate 7,808 downwards.
CCCATGTCCTGGTGCGGCTCCTCACTCGGGACGACGAAGTCCAGGCATTGCGCGCCAAGGCGGTGTTCGACGCCTGCGGCAAGGAGCCTGGCGCCGTGTATGTCGCCGACGTGGTGCTGGCCGAGTTGTGCTGGACGCTGGCGCGCAGTTATGGTTTCGACCGCGCCGAAATCGCCCGCTGTCTGCACGCCATGCTTGGCAACGCCACGCTGGCGCTCGAATCCGCCGCCGCCGTGCGCGCCGCCCTGGCGAGCTACGAGGCCGGCGCCGCGGACTTTCCCGATTGTCTGATTGCCGCCAAGTCCGCCGCCGCGGGCTGCGTGCGTCTCCTCAGTTTCGATCGCCGCATGGCGAAGCTGCCGGGTGTGGAAATCCTTTGAACATTACTCCCCGGCCAGCCCCAGCCGCTTGATGTGGGCGTAGAAGTTCTGCCGGGCGATGCCCGACAGGCGCGCCGCTTCGGATACATTGCCGGCGGCGGCGGCCAGCAGTCCCGCGAAATATTCGCGCTCGAAGGCCTCGCGCGCCTCGCGGAAGGGCGCGGTGGCGCGTGCCGACGCGGCGGGCGCGGCGGCCGGACCGAGATCGACCAGCGCGATCGGCCCCGTCCCTTTCACCGCCACGGCGCGCTCGATGGCATGCTGGAGCTCGCGCACGTTGCCCGGCCAAGGCGCGGCTTCCAGCGCGGCAAAGGCTTCGGGCGTGAGCGGGCCGACCTCTTTGCCGAATTTGGCATTGAAGTGGTCGAGGAAATACAGCGCCAGGGGCATGATGTCTTCCGGCCGCTCGCGCAGCGGCGGCACGCGCAGCGCCACCACGTTGACGCGGTAATACAGATCGGCGCGGAAGCGCCCGGCCTTCACCTCGGCGTCCAAGGAACGGTTGGTGGCGAGGATCAGGCGGAAGTCGCTCTGGCGTGGCCGCGTGCTGCCCAGGCGCACGAACTTCTTTTCCTGCAACACGCGCAGCAGGCTCGCTTGCAGTTTGGCGCTCATGTCGGCGATTTCGTCGAGGAACAAGGTGCCGCCGTCGGCCTCCTCGAAATAACCCGGCGTGGCCCGCGCCGCGCCGGTGAAGGCGCCCTTCTCGTAGCCGAAGAGGGTGCTCTCCAGCAGCGACTCGGACAAGGCGGCGCAGTTCACTTCCAGCAGCGGCCCGCGGGCACGCGCCGAGAGCGCGTGTATGCGCTTGGCGAAAAGCTCCTTGCCGGTGCCGCTCTCACCCTCGATCAGCACCGTGGTGTCGAGCGGCGCCACCTGGCGCGCCTGCATCAACAGCCCTTCGAGGACGACCGAACGGCCGATGATCACCGGGCCTTCGCGGCGCGCATCGAGGTCCTCGCGCAGGGCGTCGATCTCGCGGTAAGCGCGGTCCATTTCCAGCGCCCGCCCGATCACGGCGTCGAGTTCCTCGGGGTTCTCGAAAGGTTTGGTGAGGTAGTCGAAGAGACCCTCGCGCACCGCCCGCACGGCGTCCTTCACCTCGGCATAACCCGTGATCAGCAGCGCCGTCTGGCGCGGCCGCTCGCGCCGCATCTCGGCGAAGAAGTCGAGGCCGTTGCCGTCGGGCAGGCGCTGGTCGAGGATCACCAGGTTGAAGTCGGTCTGGCGGAAAGCCGCTCGCGCCTGGGCGAGGTTGACGGCGACGGTGAGCTCGACCGGGTGCGCGCGCAGCAGATCGTCGATCAGGCTGCGCGTGAAGGGGTCGTCGTCAACCAGCAGTATCTTCGCTTTCATCCTTGTCCCTGTTGTCCGGCAGCCAGACGACGAAGCGTGCGCCGCCGCCGGGGTTGTTGCCGGCGCGGATCACACCGCCGTGCTGCACGACGATGTGCTGCGCCACCGACAACCCCAGCCCGGTGCCGCCCGGCCGGGTGCTGAAGAAAGGTGTGAACAACTTTTTCGCCGCCTCGGGTGAGAGGCCCGGCCCGCGGTCGGCCACCGCCAGCTCCCAGCCTTCGAGACCCTCGCGTCCGGCCGGCGCGAGGGTCACGGTGATGGGCCCCTGGGGGTCGGCCTGGGCGGCATTGTGGATCAGATTAAAAAGGGCATGGCGCAGCAGCACCGGGTCGGCCAGGATGACCGATTCCTCCTCCGGTGCAAGGAAATCGATGCGCGGCTCCTCGCCCACGGTCTGGCGGAAGAAGGCGATGGTGTCCCGCGCCAGGTTGCCGAGGTCGGTCGGCTGCGGCTCGGAATGCGACATGCGGGTGAACTCCAGCATGCGCCGGACGAAGCCGCTGCAATGCTCGCCGGCCTGGCGGATTTCGTTGAGCAGCTCCTTGACGCGCTGCGGGTTGTCGGTCTGCTTCTCGGCGCGCTGGGCCAGGTTGATGACGCCGACCAGCGGATTGTTGAACTGATGGGCGATCTCGCCCACCATCTGGCCCATGGCCGAGAGCTTCTCCATTTGCACGATGCGCTCGTGTTCGCTGGAGAGTTTCGCGAACTTGCTCTCCGCCGCGCGCTGGCGCCGATACACCGAGCTGAACAGCCAGTACAGGGCGCCGAACAGCAAGAGGCCGCCCAAGCCGCTCACCAGCCAGAGCAAGGCAAGGCCGCGGCGTATGGTGAAGTTGAGTTCCCGGGCGGAGCGATAAAGCGACACCGCGCCGACGGCCGGCTCGCCACTGGCGCCGGGGCGGGCGATGCGAAAGGGCACGTAAAACTCGATCAGCTCCTGCTCGGGCAGGCCCTCGTCGGCGTGGGAAGCGCGGTGCGCCGGGTTCACCACGGCGCGCGTCTGGCCGTGGATGGCCTCTTCGAGATCGTGCTCGTGTGTGGTGACGTGTTTGCCGACGAGCTTGGGCGTGTCCGACCAGACGATGGTGCCCGTGCCGTCGAAAACCTTGATGCGCACCACCCCGGAGAGGTTCTTCAGGATGCTGAAGCTCTGCGCGAAGCGCGCCTGGGCGCCGGGGTCGGCGTAGCGCGCCAGGTCCTGGGCGGAGAGTTCCTTGAGGGCGAGGGCTGCCACCATGTCGCGCACGATCAGCGATTCGCGATCGATCACCGCGGTGCGGAAAAAGCGCGCCTGCGTCTGGCTGGTGACGGCCAGGGTGGCGACGATGAGCAGCAGGCTCACCGCGGCGAAGATTTGCAGAGGTGTCGGGCGCAGCCGCATGGAATCTTCCGGAGGGTTTGCGGCGACAGCATACCGCAGGATGTAATCAGGCGCGTTCGAGCCAGGCGAGGTCTTGCGCCAGCAGATGCTTGGCGCGCCGACTTTCGGCATCGTCGAGAAATATCGTATCCCTAAAACGGCTTTCGATGATCGGCGCGCAGAGCAGGCCGGCTTCCAGTCCGGCACGGAGCCATTCGCGGTCGCGCGGTTCGCCGCGGGCGTATTTCGAGACCGCCGCATCGTTCGGGTCGAGAAAGCCAACGGTGATTCCGCCGGCAAGCGGCAGCCTGATCAGGCGGTATTCCCAGTTGGCGGGCAATGTGGGCAGCAGCGGCGACACCGGATCGAGGTAATAGCCGTGGGCTCGCTCGAATTCGCTTCCCGCGCCGAGGCTATTGTTTAGCTCGAAAATCCGCGCCGGATCCTTCGGCGTGAAGCAGTCCACGTCGATCGACAGCAGCATGCGGCGCGGCACCGGGCGCTTGCCGAGGACGCCCAGCACGGACAGGCTGCCGACGATGACGAACTCGGTGTGCCGCGTGCGTCGGCTGGCTTCGCCCAGCAAAAGTTCGAGGTCTTTCAGGTCCATGCCCAGGACCAGGGCGTGTTCTGGAACATCGCGTCCTCCCATTCGCCCAGGCTGGCCAAGCGGCGTGCCAGTTGCGAAGGCGGCAAAGCCAGCAATTGCGTCCAGCGTTTGATGTAGTGCGGACTGCAACTGCGGTTCCTGTGCCACAGCTCGACAACTTCTTTGGCGCGAGCGATCTTGCCGCGTGCCGCCCTCGGGTCGGCGGCCAGTTCGACCGCCAGACGCAGGTGGCGCTCGCGTTGTGCGTGCAGCCGTTCCCGGTGCGCCATACGCGCCGCCAGCCGGTTGTGCTCGGGCGCTGAACCGGCGGACAGCCGCGGCGCCAGATCGAGCGCGCGCAGGATGCGCTCGAGCACGTCCATCTGCACGTGCGGCGCTTTGCCCTGTTCGACGTGCGACAGTGTGGTCCTGGACACGGCCGCCAACTTGGCCAGTTGCTGCTGGCTGAGGTTCAGCTCGTGCCGGCGCGAGCGAACAAGCGACGACAGGTCGGCGATCATGGACTCACTAAGCTCAATATAATGAACGAAGGTTCATCATAATGAACAGCCTGACCGGCGTCAATTTCACCCTCAGGTGAGACCGAACAAGCGTGCGACCTTCTTCAGCGGGGTATCCGCGCACCAGGCGTAGAGCGCGTCGTAGACCACCATGCCGTGACGCAACATCTCGTGGTCGTCGGCGAAGTTGAGCGACAGGCCCTTGGAGATGGCGAGCAGGCCGGCGGCTTCCTTCGAAAGTTCCGGCACGCCGCAATCGGCGGCACGGACGATCAGCGCGAGCTTGTCCAGCGCGGAATCAAGCAGCCCGTATTTGCCGATGAAAGCGTCGAAGCTGCATTGGTCGCCGTGGTGTCCAAGCTCTGCTCCCGGAACGTCGTAGGGAATGGCGCCGGTATCGGCTGCCACCCGCATCACCTCGCCGGCCGGCACATAAAGGAATTCCGGCGACTCATCGATGAAGCGAGCCACCAGCCAGGGGCAGGCGATGCGGTCGATTTTCGGGTGTTCGCGGGTGATCCATTTCATGGCAGGCTCCCTTACAGGAAAAAGGAATAGGCGAGGCCGAGCAGGGCGCAGGCGCCGATCACCTTCATGATGTCCTGCTTAAATTTCCACAGGGCGAGGAAGGCGGCGGCGGCGACCACGACCGGCAGCCACTCGAACCGCCCGGCGAAGGGCGCCGCTTCGGTGGCCTGCGGCCAGAAGGTGTGCCAGGCGAAGAACACGGCGAGGTTCATGATCACGCCGACCACGGCGGCGGTGATGGCGGTGAGCGGGGCGGTGAACTTCAGTTCGCCGCGCGTTGCTTCGACCAGCGGTGCGCCGGCGAGGATGAACAGGAAGCTCGGCAGGAAGGTGAAGAAGGTGGCTACGGCCGCGCCGGCGAGGCCGGCGGCGAAGGGGTGGGCCATGGCCTCCTTGGTCACGCCGCCGATGGCGCCGACCCAGGTCACCACCATGATCAGCGGCCCGGGCGTGGTCTCACCCAGCGCCAGGCCGTCCATCATCTGCGGCCCGCTGAGCCAGCCGAAGTGTTCGACCGCGCCCTGGTAGACATAGGGCAGCACGGCGTAGGCGCCGCCGATGGTGAGGAAGGCGGCCTTGGTGAAGAACTCGCCCATGTCCCGCAGCGTCGGCGAGCCGGACAGCATCGCCATGACGGCGGTCCAGATCAGCAGGAAGGCAAGGCAGGTGGCGGCCAGCCTGCCCCAGGAAAAGGCGGCATGCGCGGGCGGCGGTGTGTGGTCGTCGATGACGGCCGGCCCCCAGGACTTGTCTGAGGCGCCGTGGGCGCCGCCGCCCCTGAACTTGGCCGGAGCGAGGCGGCCGCCGAGGGCGCCGAGCAGGGCTGCCGCCAGCACGATCCAGGGAAAGTCGATCTTGAAGAAGAAGATGCCGACAAAGGCCGCCGCGGCGATGCCGGCGAGCAGCGCGTTCCTGATCGCCCGCGAGCCGATGCGCCAGGCGGCGAACAGCACCACCGCCACCACCGCCGGTTTGATGCCATAAAAAATGCCCGCCACCAGCGGCACATCGCCATAGGCGAGGTAGAGGCCGGCGAGCAGCGCAAGCAGGACGAAACCGGGCAGGAAGAACAACACGCCGGCGACGATGCCGCCGCCGACGCCGTGCAGCAGCCAGGAGACGTAGATGGCGAGCTGGGTGGCTTCCGGGCCGGGCAGCAGCATGCAGTAATTGAGCGCGTGCAAGAAACGGTGCTCGGAAATCCAACGCCGGCGCTCGACCAGCTCCTGGTGCATCAGGGCGATCTGCCCGGCCGGTCCGCCGAAGCTGATGAAACCGAGCTTGAGCCAGTATCGGAAGGCCTCGCCCGGGTTGGGAGCGGGCGGGGGGGTGGCGGGGTTGTCGTCACTCATCGGACTGGTCCTGTCGGTAATGGTGGTAGAGGCCGTCGAAAACGCGACTCGCCTCGGCGAGCAACCGGTCGTCGTCCGCAGCGGCGGCGCGCTGCCCGGCGAGCAGCGCCTCGATACCGGCCGCCTCGGCCACGGGCACGCCGCCGACATCCAGAAAATGGACGAGGGCGCCGATTCGGGCGAGCCCCGGATCGGCGTCGAGGCCGAAGCTCGCCACCAACACCTCGAAAGTGACGCGGCCACCGATGTGGGTGAAGGCCGCGCCGTCGAAGTCGAAACCGAGTGCCTTCTTCGGGCAGCGTTTTGGGTCGTCGAGCCAAAGAAACGTCGCCTTGCGATCGATGAAGCGGCGAATCAGCCAGGCCGAGGCCATGCGGTCCACCCAGAGATGGCGGCGGGTGGCCCAGGTTCTGCCGGAATAATCCGTCTTGGCGAGACGGCGGATTTTTCGCTCTGCCCGGTGTGGCTCGCCCTCGAGCACCGCCGCCAGCTCGACCAGCGCCGCTTCCGCCTGCCGCCGCGCCTCGCCGGGGAAATAATCCGTCGCCGCGATGACATCGAAGTCGCGGCGCAGGTTCTTCAGCGCTTTCAGCGCCGCGACCTCGCGCTTCGGGACGACGGCGAGCGCGTCGAGCAGGACGCGGTAGTCGTCGCTGCGGTCGAACAGCGTGCGAAAGGCCGCCTCCTGCGCGGCGTCGCGGCTCGCCATCTGCAGCAGGTGGGCGCTGCCGCCGGCTTCCCGCGTGTCGGCCGCCAGGCGTGCCAAGGCTTGCTCGGTTTTGGCTTGCGCCGGCAAGAGATAGGCGCCGTCGCGCAGCGTGGCGCAGCCCTGCGCTTTCAGCGCGCGCCACAGGCGCATGCGCGCCGTGGCGTTCCTGGTCGGCAAGGTGGTGATGAGCAGCAGCCAGTCGGCCGCGGGGGAGTGTTGATGCATGTAAAGAAGTCTACATTATTGTAGTTATCAATACAAATCGAGTTGGGCCAGGAAGGACCTCGGACTCGTTTCCGCCGCCTGGGGTCGGCTGCCGGTGCTTCGCCGCGCCGCTGCTCGTCGGCGTCGGCATGAAGCTAGCCATCCTGGCTCCGCGCCAGGCCAGTTCCGTGGTAGAGGTCGCCGTCTCTGAGGCTAACGCCTTCCTGTGCGCCGTCAAAAAGCCGCACAACAGGCAGAAGGATGCGGTCGGCCGGGCGGTCGCCGACCTGATGCCTGACCCGACGCTGGGCAAGGCGAAGAAAGGCGACCCGGCCGGCGCCTTGGTCTATGAGTTCGACGGCGTCAAAGAGTTGTATCGGCTGGCTTACGAATACGATTCGCCCACGGGCGTGCTGTCGTTGGTCGGGACGCACGAGAATTTCCGCGGCAATTTAGGCCGCACAGGCCGAGGGCCAAGAGGATCGCCGGGCAGCATGAGCGGCAGCAAGCGGCGAACAAACCGTCCTGCCCACAAGGGTTCGCCGTCGGGACAGCCTGCCGGGCTTACGCGGGCGCCTCCAGTTCGGTCGCCAGTTGCTCGACGTACTTGCGATAGCTGAACACCCGTCCACGCTGCCGGTTGGTGAGTTCACCCACGATGCCGATGCGCTCCAGATGCGCCAGCGACTTGTTGACCGTGGCCGGCGTGAGCCGCGTGGCCTTGACCAGCGCGGCCGATGTGGCGATCGGCTGGCGCTGCAGCGCCTGGTGCACTTCGAGCGCGGCGGCCGCCGCGCGCCCCA
>CAZFEK010000072.1:0-15825 GCA_964517465.1 uncultured Alcaligenaceae bacterium | reverse complement strand
GAAAGCGATGGCAATGGTGGCGAGAATGACGCCCAGCATCTTGAAGAGCATGGAAGACTCCCTTCGGTGAGAGGTTGTTGGAGTTGCCTAGTATGATCGTCGCGCGGCGACGCCAGAAACTCCCCTCCCCCCGACGAGGGGGAGGGGCGGGGGTGGGGGAACGGGCACGGTGACACTCATGCTTCGCGCCAGCGTCGCCGTGCCCGTTACTGCGGCCGCACGGCCGACACCAGCAGCTGGCCGTTTTGCTGTCCGGTGATGTAGAGCGTGTCACTTTCGCGCGCTTCGCCTTCGACCCGGGCATCCCAGCTCGAACCGCGGTATTTCACCCGCGCCACCCGGGCGGCCGGATCGATCCATGATTCGAGCACCACGACCTGGCCGCGATCCAGATCGTTGCTGCCCTGCGCTTCTTTCGGGTTGCGCTGCCGCCACACATGCACCAGGTACACACCCAGGAGCGCGACCGCGCCGCCAGTGAGCGCCTGCAACCAGAAGTCGCCGCCAAAAAACGCCACGATCGCCGCGGCCAAGCCGGCGATGCCGAGCACCAGCAGGTAAAACGTGCCAGTGACCAACTCGGCGATGATCAAGCCAAAACCCACAATCGCCCAAATCAGGTAGTCATGCATCGTTCGCGCCTTCCCAACAAGAGGGGTGGTTGGAGGCGTGCAGTTTTCGGCAGAAGCGGGGAATAGTCAAGGCCGCGCCATCACAGCGCGACAGCAGCGCCCCTCGACAACATGACGATCGCGTGACGGTCGACCGCACCGATCGCTTGTAATCCCATGAGCCCCCTCGCCGCTGTGCTTTCCGGTCGGTTCAGGCCGCCAGCCGACTGATTTCGGCCGCGGCCTTGCGCAGCGTTTCTTCGGGTACACCATCCTCGCGCAGTTTTTCGATCAATCGCGCCACCGCAGAACTTTCCAAGCGCTCCATGTCCTCGCGCAGACCCGCGCCCACATACGCGCGCAGCAGCGCTTGATAGCCGGAGAAACCGCGCAGCGGTGCCACTCGCTTCAGGTCCTCGACAACATCTTGAGGCATACGCAAGGTGACAGCGATCATGGGGCGATCTTTGCTGAGTCGTTTCTTAATCGTCTGCATTTTCATAGCGAGCCCTTTCACTTGCATCTACTTTTCGCGCGGAAACGAGGCGCAGATAATCGTCCTCGATCAACAGATGGACGACAAACAAGATGCGAAACTCGAAATCCGCGCCGATAGCTGCGTCTCGCGCCTCTTCACAAACTGAGGCATCCACCAATTGCAGGAAGGGGTCAAAAAAAACCTGCGCCGCCTGCTCGAACGAAACGCCGTGTTTCTCGGCATTGCGTCGCGCCTTGTCGGCATTCCAGCGAAAGCGGATGCCGCGAAGTTCGTATTCGATGTCCACGACGCAGTCTAGCACGCGTATTGCAAACGTCAATACATTCGTCTAGACACCCGGCCGCTGCGGGCTGGCATCCGCGCGGTGGTTAGGCTTAGGGAGCGGTGACGATCTGCACCGTGCAAGCCTGCGCATCCCCCGCCTGGCTGCCGCCCATGATTTGGGCAAGACCATGCCGCGCGCCGGGCACTTGCCGCGCACCCGCTTCGCCGCGCAATTGGGTGACGATTTCGCACACCTGCGCCACGCCGGAAGCGCCCGGCGGATGCCCGCGCGCCTGCAAACCGCCCGAGGGGTTCACCGGCACCCGCCCGCCCAGGGCGCTGGCACCGCTTTCCACCAGGCGCCCGCCTTCACCGGGAGCGCACAAACCCAAGCTCTCGCAGTGCACGATTTCGCAAATGGTGAAAGCATCGTGCACTTCGACCACGTCGATGTCCCCGGGTTGGAGGCCGGCTTGGGCATACGCTTGGCGAGCGGCGCGCAGCTCGCACTCCCAGCTCGTGAGGTCGCGCAGGTTTTCGTAACCTCCGCTGGTCAGCACCGAGGCCGCCAGACGCGTATCGCGCGCACTTTTCTTTTGCGCCCGCAACACCACCGCTGCGGCGCCATCGCTGTTGGGGCAGCAGGAGTAAAGCGTCAGCGGGTCGGCGATCATGGGCGAATCGAGCACCTCCTGCAGAGTGACGAGCTTGTTGAACTGCGCCAGCGCATTGAGGCTGCCGTGATAATGATTTTTCACCGAAACCTGGGCCATCTGTTCGGCGGTGGTGCCATAGCGCGCTTGGTGCTGTTGCGCCACCAGGGCAAAGGTGGCGGGAAAAATTTCGCCCAAGCGGGTTTCCGGGTCGGCAGCGCCCACCTGCAGCACGCTGCCTTTGGGCATGGCGGCTTTGTCGACGCCTAGCACCAGCGCCGCGTCGTGGTAACCCGCGGCGATATCGCGCGCCGCCAGATACAGGGCGGTGGAACCCGAAGCGCAAGCGTTGCTTACGTTGACTACCGGCAGGCCGCGCAAGCCGGCTTCCCAACCCGCGGCTTGGCCGGGCGCAGCTTCCCCTTGCAGCAACATGCCGAGCGCGCTGCCGCAATAGACGGCACCGATTTCGGCGGGTTCGCTGCCGGCATCCACCAGGGCCTGCACTACCGCTTCGCGGCCCAAATCGCGAAGACTGCGCTGCGGCCAGCGACCAAAAGCCGTCATGCCGATACCGGCGATCCAGACGGTCTTCATGAGTTTTCCCGCGGACGAAAAACGTGCACCGTGAGGAACTCATGGCCGAAGTGCAGCGTCTCGAACCCCAATTCCACCGGCATGCCGGGCTGAAAACATTCGGGCGCCGCGCCGGCAAATCGCGTGAACACGCCGACGCCGCCGACCGCCGCATAACCGTAGGCGTAAGGCGGCTCGTGGCCCAGGGCCGAGCGCACCCGGACGACGGTGCTCGCTTGCACCAGGCCGGTTGTTTCGAGCGCCTGCTCCACCAAGCGGCCTTGCAGAAAACACTGCGGGCACACCGCCCTCGCCGGAAAGAAAACGCCGCCGCAAGATTCACAGCGTGAACCAAGCAACACGCCGCGATTCAAGTCGAACAGGGGGGCGCCATCCGCGGCGTGCAGCGGCTTGGGAAGATGCGTCTTGCTCACCTCAAAATCCTTCGAAGCCGCCGGCGACGTGCAGCACCTGGCGCGAGATGTAGCGCGCCGCGTCGGAGGCGAAAAAAAGCACCGCGCCGGCGATGTCGTCCACCTCGCCCATGCGGCGCATCGGCACGCTGGCGAGCAAACGTTCGCGCACAGGCTGCGGCAGCGTTTGCGCCTTGGGTGTGGCGATCAGTCCGGGGGCGACGCAATTGACGCAAATGCCGTCCCGGGCCAGTTCCAGCCCCAAGGATCGCGTCAGCCCCACCAGCCCCGCCTTGGCCGCGGCGTAATTGCTCTGCCCCACGTTGCCGCGATAAGCCATGGAGGCGATATTGACGATGCGCCCGCAACCACTTTCCTTGAGCGCGGCATGCGCGGCACGGCTGCACAAAAACGCCGCCTTGAGATTGAGGTTCATCACCGCATCCCACTGTGCTTCGCTCATTTTGGAGAGCAGCGCATCGTCGATGCCCCCGGCATTGTTCACCAGCACCTGAATCTCGCCCCAGCAGCTGAGCGTGAACTGAACGAGGGCCTCGACTTCGGTCACATTGGTGATGTCGGCGCCGTTGGCCATTGCCTCGCCGCCTAGGGATTTGATCTGCGCCGCAACATCCTCGGCGCGCGGCAAGTCCCGGTCGTTCACCAGCACCCGGGCACCAGCCGAGGCCAAGGCCAAGGCGATGCCGCGGCCGATGTCCCCGCCCCCGCCGGTGACGATGACTACTTTTCCGCCGAAATCGAAGTGCATTTAGACCTTTCGCTGTTGACCTTGCCAGTAGGGTGCGCGCAGGAGGCGCTTCAAGACCTTGCCGGCCGCGTTCTTGGGCAATTCAGGCACGAACTCGACGTGTTTGGGCCGTTTGTAGCGGGCAATGCGCTCGGCACAAAAGGTAATCAGTTGCTCGGCGCTGACGCTTTGTCCCGATCGGCAAACGATCGCCGCGGCGACCGCTTCCCCCCAACGTTCGTCGGGGATGCCGAAACAGGCCGCTTCCAGCACCGCCGGGTGTTCGACGAGCACGTTCTCGACTTCTTTGGGATAGACGTTTTCCGCGCCCGAGATGATCATGTCCTTGACGCGGTCGACGATGGTGAAATATCCATCGCCTTCATTGCGCGCCAAATCGCCGGTGCGTATCCAACCGCTCTGAATGCTTTCTCGGGTGGCTTGCGCGTTGCCCCAATAACCGATCATGCCCATGGGCTGCGCCGCGGAAATGATCTCGCCCACTTCCCCCACGGCCACGTCTCTTTCGCCGGCGTCCACGATGCGCAGATCGGCGCAATACACCTCGCGCCCGGTGGTCTGTGCCCGGGTGGCATGATCCTCGGGACGCAGCACCGAGGTCATGCCGATTTCGCACATGCCGTAGAACTGATAGAAGCCGGCATCGAAGCGCGCCCTCGCTTTGGCCAGCACCGGGGCAGCGATCGGCGAGGAGCCGTACCAGATCTTCTTGAGGCTCGAAGCGTCGAGCGTTGGCGCGGCCGCATCGTTGACCAGCATGGCCAGCATGGTCGGCACCCACATGGTCACGCTCACCTTGTGCCGCGCCACCAGTGTCAGTTGTTCGGCCGGGACAAAACCTTTGCCCGCGATCACCGCCGTGGCGCCCACCAAGAGCGCCGGCAGCAGCATGCCGTTGATTCCTCCGTTGTGAAACAGCGGCAGGTTCACCAAGGCCACATCGTCGCCGCGGAGGTCGCCTTCGAAAGCGATGGCCAGATGGTTGGTGAGGTAAGCGCGATGCGAAAACAACACGCCTTTGGGAAAGCCGGTGGTGCCGCTGGTGTAGATGATCATCGCCGCAGACTCCGGATCCACCGCCACGGCGGGTTCGCTCTCCGGTTGCCCGGCGGCCAGGCCAGCGATGCTTTCCGCATCGCCACCGGCGCTGGCCACAAGCAGCGGCGCGGCGGCGAGCGCGGCATGCGCTTGCTGCGCGCGCTCAAAATAGCCGGGTCCGCAAAACAAGAGTTTGGGCGTGCAATTGCCGCTGACGAAAGCGACCTCTTCGTTGCTGTAGCGAAAGTTGTAGGGCACGAGGAATGCGCCTACTTTCAGCACCGCCAGGGCCGCGATCACGAACTCCAGAGAGTTCTCGGACAACAGACCCACGCGGTCGCCCGGCATCACGCCCCGGTTCAACAATCCGTGGGCCAGACGGTTGACCGCGGCGTTGAGGGCTTGATAACTCAAGCTTGCCTCACCCATGATCACCGCGGTCTTGTGCGGATGACGCTTGGCGCCCAGACGGATGATGTCGCCGATGACTTTCATGTGCCCTCCTGCTTCCCCGCGCGGTTCAAGCGCTCGCGCAGGTATTCGTCCACGGCGGCGCTGACACCCGCGCCGCCATCGTGTTCCAGCACCTGACCGTTGATGTTCCCGGCCGCGGCGCTCACCAGAAACACCACCAGCGCGGCGAGATCGGCGGGTTGGGACATCTGGCGCGTGGGGCATTCTTGGAGTCCGGCGGTGATAAAACCACTGCCGCGCTTTTGCAAGACCAAGTTGGCGGGCGAGGCGATGAGTCCGGGCGCAATGGCGTTCACGGTAATACCATGAGGCCCCAGTTCTTTGGCGGCAGTGCGCATCAAGCCGAGCTGCCCGGCCTTGGCGGCGCTGTAGGCACCGCTGCCCACGGCGCCATACACGCCGGCCAAGGAAGAAATCAGCAACACGCGGCCGAAGCCTGCGGCGCGCATCGCGGCCGTGGTCGCGCGCAGGCCAAAAAAGGCGCCGTCGAGATGGACGGCCATGGTTTGACGCCATTGCGCGTCGCTCATCTGGCTCAACCAACCAAACTCGCCCGGCGTGCCGGCGCAGTGTACGAAGATGGTGGGCGCGCGTGCGGCGGCAGCGAAAGCGGCAGCGGCCGCTTGCATTGCCTGGGCATCACCGACATCCACGCGGCGTATTTCGCTGCGTTCTGCGGGAAGCTTGCCGCGCAGGCGTTCGAGGCCGGCCGCGTCCTGGTCGGTGGCGCAAATGCCGTGCCCCGCGGCGGACAACGCCTCGCAGACCGCCGCGCCCAAGGCGCCGGCGGCGCCGGTCACCCAAGCCCAGCGCAGCGTCGATTCAGCCGCCAAGATACAACTCCCGCACCCGATCTTGGGTGCGCAATTGCGCGGCCGGGCCTTCCAAGGTCACTCGACCCAGTTCCATGACATATGCGCGATCAGCCAGCCCCAGCGCCATGCGCGCGTTTTGCTCCACCAAGAGCACGGTGCGCCCTTGTTGGCGCAGAATGCCGATGGCCGCAAAAATGGCTTTCACCAGCAAGGGGGCCAGACCGATCGAGGGCTCATCCAGTAGCACCAATTGCGGGCGGGCCATGAGGGCGCGGCCGATGGCCAGCATTTGCTGCTCGCCGCCGGAGAGGGTGCCGGCCTTCTGCTGCAAACGTTCCCCCAGGCGCGGGAAAAGGGCCAGCACGGCATCGAGGTCCTGGCGCTGCGCGCCACCGTGCACGAATGCGCCCAACTCCAAGTTCTCCAGCACCGTCATCGGCCCGAAGAGGCGCCGCGATTCCGGAACCACCACCAGCGCCTGCCGGGCGATGTCGGCGGGCGCGAGTCCCAGGAGGTTCGCGCCACGAAACTGAATCTCGCCGCGCGCCTGGGGCGCCAAACCGGCCACCGCTTTGATCAGCGAGGACTTGCCGGCACCGTTGGCGCCGATCAAGGCGACGATTTCGCCTTCCGCGACCGTCAAGCTCACGCCGCGCAAGGCCTGGATGTTGCCGTAGGCGAGATGAAGGTCGCGTAACTCAAACAGCGCCATCGTCGCTCCCCAAGTAGGCAGTGATTACCGCCGGGTCGCTGCGAATGGCGGCGGGCGCGCCGTCGGCGATTTTCTCTCCGAAGTTCAGCACCACGATGCGGTCGGACACTTGCATCACGAAGCGCATGTGGTGCTCGATCACCAAAAGGGTGAGTCCTTGACCGCGCAGCTTGAGCAGCAACTGGCCCAGTTGTTCCGTTTCGCTGTCGTTCAGGCCCGCGGCCGGCTCGTCGAGCAGAAGGAGCTTGGGCCCGGTGGCCAGCGCCCGGGCAATTTCGACATACCGTTGTTCGCCCAACGGCAGCTCGCTGGCGATGCGCTCTTCGCGGCCCGACATCCCCACCAAGTCGAGGAAGGCTCGCGCTCGCTCGCGTGCCGCCGCTTCCTCTTGCCGCGCTCCCCACAACCCCAGGCCGCAAGACCACAGGCCGGCCATGCCGCGGCCGTGGCAGCCGAGCAAAACATTCTCCAGCACGGTGAGGCTGCGAAAAAGCTGCGCCTGCTGAAAAGTGCGCGACAAACCCCGCCGGGCAATCTGCTGCGGCGGCAGACCGGATAGTGTTTCGTCGGCGAAGCGCACGTCGCCCTCCAGCGGTCGATAGACGCCGGTAATCACGTTGAAGAGGGTGGTCTTGCCGGCACCGTTGGGACCGATGACCGCGCGCACTTCGCCGGGCGCTACGTCGAAGCTCACGCCGTTCAAGGCCTTGAGACCGGCAAAAGCCATCGACAGCCCGGCGACGCGCAGCATCAGGACATCCTCGCCCAGGATTTCTTCGCCAACGCGCCTAGACCGGTCAACAGTCCAGTGGGGAAAAATGACATGATGATCACGAGCGCCAGACCAAAGGCCACTCGTTTGTAATCGGCGAACGCGACCGCGTATTCATTGAGGTAAGTGAGCGCAAAAACACCCAGCAAAGCGCCCCAGATGCGATCGAAGCCGCCGAAGGCCAGCACCAGGATGATGTCGATGGCAAACACCACCGAGCCCGCGGCCGGCGACACGAAGCTTACGAAGTGCGCGTAGAGGCTGCCGCCCACACTGGCGAACAGCGAAGATACGACGAAGATGCCGATCTTGTGCCGGCTCACGTCCACCCCCAACAACATCGCCGCGCTTTCACCTTCCTTGATGGCGCGATAGGCTCGCCCCAGGCGCGAATGCGCGAGGTTCAGCGCGAACCACAAGGCGGCCAGAGTGACCGGCCAGAGCAGAAAATGGAAGGCGAGGTCGGTGGTGAGCGGGTAACCGAAGAAGCTCAAGCGCGGAATGCCCGAGAGGCCTTGCAGGCCGCCGGTGAATCCGCCCAGTTCCTTGATCAACACTTCGACGATGATGGTAAAGCTCAATGTGGCGATGGCGAGGTAATGCCCGCGCAAGCGCAACACCACCCAACCGATGCCGGCCGCGACCAGGGCCGCGATTAGCTGTGCCAATAGCAGCGCGAGCCAAGGCGACACCCCGTAGCGCTTGCTCAGGATGCCGGAGGCGTAAGCGCCCAGCGCAAAAAATGCGGCATGAGAGATCGAGAGCTGGCCGCAGTACCCCACCAGCAGGCAGAGCCCGATCGCGGGCAGGGCGTAGATGGCGACGAAGTTGAGGGTGTTGAGGAGATAACCGCTGCCCAGCGCCACCGGCGCCGCCAGCAAGAGCACGGCAAGTGCGAGCCAGATATGAAAGTCGCGGCGCGGCATCGCTAACGGTGCTCAGTCAAACGCATCGAGCAAAAGCCGCACATCGGGCAGCGTCTCCAACGTGTCGATCCTTTCGCACAAGCGGTCGAGCGCTGCGGGCGCCGGCACCGTGGCCGCGCGGGCGGCACAGGCGTCGAGTTTCGCGCGCATTTGCAAAGGCGTCGGTGCCCGACCTGGCGCGCCGGTGGGGGTGTCGTTTTCGCCGCTCCAGAATGCCCCGCTGACCAATGCCGCAGTGAGCCGCGTTCGGCCGATCACCAGCGCGGTGCGCAAACTCTCGTCGGCCACCACCTCCACTTTGGCCGCCAAGGCCAGCGCCTGCGGATCGCCATAGGCCGCTTCGCGCATCTCTTCCAGAAACACCCGGCCGCGCAAGAGCGCGCTCGCCACGGTGTAAGGCAAGGAGAACTGCGCGTCGGCGCTCGACGCGGGGTTGATGCGGCTGGCGCGCGGCTGGCCCACTAGGCGCTCTACTTC
Organism: uncultured Alcaligenaceae bacterium; assembly: GCA_964517465.1. Taxonomy (GTDB): domain Bacteria; phylum Pseudomonadota; class Gammaproteobacteria; order Burkholderiales; family Casimicrobiaceae; genus JACPUX01. Next base: position 6,826 of record CAZFEK010000072.1, on the reverse strand, counting down.
GGGCGTCACCGTAAGCACGATGCGCTCGATGTTTTGCGTTTGCCCCTCGATCGCCATGCGCAGATCCAGCGCCAAGTCGATCGCCTCATGCGTGGCACGGCACGACGCGTAGGGTTTCACCGAAATACGCTCGCCCAGAAACGTTTCGCCCAAACCCTCGGTCAGGGCTTCGATTTTCGGATCCGGCTCAAAGGTGCGCAAATAGCCCCAACGGCCGAGCAAAAAATCTCTGGCGCCGGTGAAGCCTTGCTCGGCCAGAAGCCCCGAAACCACGGCACCCTGCGCCACGATGCCTTGCTGCAAACGCAAGGACAGAGCCCCTTCGAGTGCGCATTGCCCGTCGCCCACGGCGTGCGAAAAAGCGATGCCCAAGGCTTGCCGGCAGCGCTCGGCGTCCAATTGGAGCGCGTGCGCCACCGCCGCGGTGGGACCAAATATTTTGAACAAATTGTTGCGCCCGCTTTGCATGGCATTCTGACGCACCGTGAGCCCTAAGCGGATCTTCACATCCTGCCCCACCGCCAGCGCGGTGAGAAAATCGCGCCCGCTCAAACCGCCTCGGGCATCAGCCAGTGCCAACAAGGCCGGCACCGCCGAGGCGGAAGGATGGACCGGCAGGAAGTCCACACAGTCGTCGATTTCCAGCGCCCGCGCCATGGCGCCATTGCACCAGGCCGCCAGCGGTGCCGGCAGACGCAAGCCGGAGGCCACCACCCGCGCCTGCGCGGCCCCGCCCCATTGCCGCGCCAAGCCGAGGATGGCGGGCAGCCCTTCGGCGGTGGAGCCGGCCAGCATCGCCGCCAAGGTGTCAAGGGTGCTGCGCCGCGCCGCGGCCACCGCCGCCGGGCTCAGGGCTTCGAAGCGGGTTGTGCTGACGTGTTCCGCCAAACGAGCGCTGATGTCATCGCCGCTCATTGCAAGGTGTCCTCATGCGTCAGGCCGCGCTGGGCGCGGCCGCCCAGGAGGCCGTTGGGCAGGAACATCAGCACCAGAATGATGACCACGAAGGTGATGAGCTCCTTGACCGTGCTCGAAATGAAAGTGGCGGCAAAAGCTTCGAGCACGGCAAAAACGATGCTTCCAAGCACCGCTCCGAGCACGCTGCCCATGCCCCCCAGCATGGCCGCCGAAAAACCTTTGATTGCCAGCAGCATTCCGCCCGAATAATCGACCATGGTCAGCGGTGTGATGACGATGCCGGCAACACAACCCAAAAGGCCGGCCAGCACGAAAGACAAAAGCACCGTCGGGCCGACGCGTATGCCCATCAGCGCCGCTGCGTCGCGGTCGATGGCACAGGCGCGCATGGCCTTGCCCCAAAGCGTATGCTGCAAGAAAAGAAATAGGGCGCCGATGGACAACACCGCCGCGCCGAAGATCCACAGTGTTTGCGGTGCGACGGCGGCACCGAGAATCTGCAAGGGCGCATCCCCGGAAAACGGCGGAAAGCGATGCACGTCGCCATCCCAGACATGGAAGGCCGTGCCGGAAATCGCCATCGAGGCGCCGATGGTGATGATCAGCACGGTAATCAAGGCGCCCTGCCTCCCTGGGCGAAAAGACACCGCGCCCAGAAGCGCAGCGACCAGCGCGGTAGAAACGAGGGTGACCGGCACCGCGGCCCAAATCGGCCAACCTCGCTCGCCATAGAGGCTCACCATGATCATGCCACCCAGCATCACGAATTCGCCCTGGGCAAAGTTGATGATGCGGGTGGCGCTATAGATCAGGGTAACGCCCACCGCCACCAGCGCGTACATGCTGCCGATGGATAGTGCGGCGAAAAACGTTTGGGCGAGATCGGACCCCATGCGCAAGCGGCCGCGGCGTTTACTTCATCATCTTCCAGGCGCCGCCTTCGGCCTTGAACATCACCAAGGCGTCGGCGGTAAGCCCGGCGTGGTCGCTGGAGGAGTAATTGAACACGCCGTACACCCCGACATGTTTCTGCGTCGCTTCGAGGGCACCGCAGAGCTTGCTTTCGTCGTGGTTGGCGCGCTTCATTGCCGCCACCAGCAGGTTCATGGCGTCATAAGCGGCCGCACCGAACTGCGTGGGTTCCTCGTTGTATTTGGCGCGGAACTGCTTGCGGAATTCGCCGATGGCCGCCTTTTGCAGGTCTTGGTCGTCGAGCGCGTCCCCCGCATCGAGCTTCGGCCCGGCCACCATGACCCCGTCGCCGTTGGCGGCAGTGGCTTTGAGGAAGGCCGGATTCAGCACCGCATGGCTATGATAGAGCGGCAGCGTGAGACCCACTTGGCGGTAGTTGGTGGTCATCACCACCGGCGCACGGGACGAGGACCAGTTGATGACCGCCTGCGCGTCGCTGCGCTTGATCTTGTTGAGCAAGGGCGACAAGTCGGCGTCTTCCATGGTGTAGCGCTCATCGAAAACCACCTCGATGCCGTGTGCCTTGGCCTGGCCCGTAAGTTCCTTGCGGCCGCCGTCGCCGAAAGCATCCTGGGTGCTCACCAGCGCGACCCGGGTTTGCCCCGCCTTCTTGAGGTGCTGGTAGAGTCTGCCCACCACGATGCGATCATCGGGCGGGGTCTTGAACACGCATTTGGCGACCGGGTCGACGATGGCCGCGGTGGACGCCAGCATGAGGGTGGGCGTGTTGCTCGCTTCCACGATGGGTTTCACCGGCATGGCTTCCCAGCTCGCGCTGGGGCCCAGGATCACGCTCACCTTGTCGTTCTTGATCAGGCGGTTGAACATGCGCACGGCGACATCGGGCTTGCCCTCGGTGTCGTAGAAAATCAATTCCACTTTGCGCCCGCCCACGCCGCCGGCGGCATTGAGGGCTTCGGCCTGCATTTCCAGCGTCTTCTTCTGGGCGGCGCCGACGAAGGCGCCGGGGCCGCTGAAAATCACCGGCACGCCGACCCTGAAGGGTTCGGCAGCGATGGCCGAAAACGTTCCCAGCGCGCCAAAAGCAGCCGCCAGGGCCAAGGGTAAAACCGATCGTTGTGAGGACATGATTGCTCGTTCTCCTATGGGCTGCTGCTGCACTCTAGCGCGTGCGTTGACGGTGGGCGGGACGCGGCCGGGGCACGCGGCCGGCCGGGTCGAGGAGCAGGCCATCGAGAACGAGCGCGATGGACTGCTCAGCAGCCTGGCGTAGCGTCAGCGCGCCGCCCGGCCGGAACCAGTGATAGAAGTAATTGACCACGCCAAAAAGCGCGAAGGTGACTACCGCCGTATCCAGCGGGCGGGCGGCGCCCGCGGCGATGATGGCCTCGATGGCGTCGCGGTACAGGGTGTAGACCTCCCGCTCGCGCACCGCGATGCGTTTGCGGCGGGCGGGAGAAAGGTGCTTCTTCTCGTCGATCACCAGCCGCGTTTCCGCCTGGCGCGTCTCCAATAACAGGATGTGCTGCAAGAGCGCATTGCGCAAGCCGGCCACCGGATCGGTGCTCGCGGCAAATTCGGCGTGCAGCATGGCCAGCAGGTCGTCGGTAAAGCCCGAGATCACCTCGTAGAGAATTTCTTCTTTGTTGCGGAAATGGTGATACACCGCCGCGGGCGTGAAGCCCACTTCAGCGGCGATATCGCGGATCGAAGCGCTGCCGTAGCCCATGCGGCAGAAAGCACGCGCCGCGACGTCGGCGATTTGCTGGCGACGATTCTGAACTTCGGGAGCGATGGTCTCGGTAGACATGGATGCATCCTAAACGATCGTTTAGTCAGTCGCAAGCCCTGATTTCCGCTGGGGCGATTCGCGCGTGCTTCGGGCAACTCGCGCGCACTGGTGGCAACTGGTCGCAATTTCATTGACGGAAATGCGTCGCTCCCCTATCGTTGCACCGCACAAAAGCGATCCGCTCCCCCGAGCGCCGGCTCCTGCCAATTCACGAGGTGCCTGGCGAATGCCGGTCCGGCGCCTGTCGGAGCGATTCGCCCGCGCCCCTGGGGCGGCGGGCCTCGCGCGGTGTGCCTTTTTGCTCGACTCATCTCGAAGCAAATGGCGCCGACCGGCCGCGACCCGCCGCCCGCGAACGAAGAAAGGTTGGACACCGCTCACGCGGTTAAACCGCGATTTGGAGAATTGTCAGTGCGCCCTCAGCTCGCTCTTTGCCTTCTTTTTGCCGCGTTCCCCGTCGCGGCGCAAACGCCCGCGCCTGCCCCCGCCCAGCCGGCGGTGGAATTTCGCGCTTTTGGCGACGTCGCCGTCTATCCGCGGCGCGACGCGCCCGCAGCGGTGCTGGCCCGCAATGAAACCCGCCTGGCCGCGGAAGTCCCCGCGGTAGTGAGCGAACTCACCGCCGAAGCCGGTGAAATCGTCGCCAAAGGCGCGCTGCTGGCCCGGCTCGATGCCCGCGATTACGAACTGGCGCTGGAACGCGCGCGCGCCGCCGAGCAGTCGGCCAAGGCGCGCCTGGCCTTGGCCGAGTCGCAGCTCAAACGCGCCCGTGAACTGAAAGCCGAAGGCTTCATTTCCCAAGACGCCCTGAATCAGCGCGAAACCGAAACTGCGGTGGTCAGTGCCGATGTGCGCGCCGCTGCGGCGGCTTTGGCCACGGCGCAGCGCAATCTGGAGAAGTGCGCCATTCGCGCGCCTTTCAAGGCCATCGTCAAAACGCGCAGCGGCCAGGTCGGCGAACTGGCGGCCGTCGGCGCGCCGCTCTACACCCTGCTCGATGCCGAACGCCTGGAAGTGAGCGCCCAGGTGCCGGTGCGCGAGGCGGCGCCACTGGCCGCCGCCAAGGGCGTGGAGTTCGTCGGCCAGGAAGGGCGGCAGGCCTTGCGGCTTTTGCGCATTTCACCCGCCATAGACCGCGCCGCCCGCACCCGCGAAGCGCGCCTCGCCTTCACTGCGGCGCCCCTGCCCCCGGGCAGCGAAGGGCGCATCGAATGGCGCGACCCCACACCCCATCTGCCGCCGGACTATCTGGTGCGGCGCGGCACGGCGCTGGGCTATTTCCTGCTGGAAGGAGGCAAAGCGCGCTTCGTCGCCCTGCCCGAGGCCCAGGAAGGTCGGCCCGCGGCGGTGACCTTGGCCGGCACGGCGCAAGTCGCCGGCCGCGGGCGCCTCAGCTTGAGTGAAGGCCAAGCCGTCGGCAACACTTCCGCAGCGAGCGGACGATGAAATTCGTCGCCGCGCTGATCAGGAACCACCCCTTCGCCAACATCAGCTTCGCGGTGGTGCTGGTGATGGGCCTTTTGGCCTACGGCTTGATGCCGCGGGAGCAGGACCCGGAAATCAACTTCAACTGGGTGATCGTGACCACGGTGCTGCCCGGCGCATCCGCCGAAGACGTGGAGAAGCGCGTCACCAAGCCGCTGGAAGACGGCATCAAGATGGTGGGCGACGTGCGTTTCGTGGCCTCGAATTCGCGCGAGAACATCTCTTCCATTCTGGTGCGTTTTCGCGACATTCCCGAGCGGGTGTTCGACAAGCGCATGAACGACCTGCGGCGCGAAATCGACAACAAAGCCAAGGACGAACTGCCCCCCGAGGCCAAGGAACCGCGCGCCCTGGAAATCACCACTTCGAACGGTTTTGCCACCGCCATGGTGATGATCAGCGGTGAGGCCGACGACGAAGAACTGCGCCGCGCCGCACGCGACGTGCGCGACGACATCGAACGCCTGCCCGGCGTGGATCGAGTCTACGCCATCGGCCTGCATGAGCCGGAATTGCAAGTGCAGTTCGATCCCCATGCCCTGCAAGCGCGGGGCTTGAATCCCGGCGACGTGGCCGATGCGGTGTCCGCTTGGTTCCGCGACACCTTCGCGGGCAAGTCGCGCACCACCGAAGCCGAGTGGTTGGTGCGTATCCTGGGCACCACCGCCGACCCGGCGGCGCTCGCACGCCTCACCGTAGTGCCCGGTGCCAAGCCGGGCGCCGCAGTGCCTTTGGATGCCGTGGCCGAGGTCTCGCGCGGTCGCGCCAAGGCCGAACGCCTCGCCTCAACCGGCGGCAAACCGGCGGTGGTGCTCTCAGTCACCAAGAAATCGGCCACCAATACCATCGAGCTGGTGGAAGCGGTCAATCGTTACCTTGCCGAACGCAACCCGCTGGTGGCCGAGCGAGGGATAAAAATCTCGCTTCTGGACGATCAAACCATCCCCACACGCACCGCCATCGGCATCATGGAATCGAACGCCATTTTCGGTCTGGCCACGGTGCTCCTGGTATGTTGGGTATTCCTCGGCTCGCGCATTTCCGTGTTGGTCGGTCTGGGCATTCCCTTTTCTTTGGCCGGCACTTTTGCGGTGCTACACGCCACCGGTTTCACGCTCAACATTTCCGTGCTCCTGGGGGTGGTGGTGGCGCTGGGCATGCTGGTGGACGACGCCGTGGTGGTGGTGGAAGCCATCTATTACCGCGTGGCTCGCGGCCAAGCGGTGTTTGAAGCCACACTCGACGCCTTGCGCGAAGTTGCCGCCCCGGTCACTTCGTCGGTTGCCACCACCATGGCCGCATTTTTGCCCTTGATGCTTTTGCCGGGCATCGTCGGCAAATTTATGTTCGTCATTCCGGCGGTGGTGACGCTGGCGCTGGCGATCAGTTTGATCGAAGCCTTCTGGATGCTGCCGGCTCACGTTTGCGCGATGAAACTCAACTTCGAGCGCCCTTCGCGCTTTCATGCCTGGCGCACGCGCTTCACGCACTGGCTGCGCGTCAAGTATGCCCGCTCGCTGATTGCGGTGATGCGCCGCCCGGCGATTTCCGGCACGATCATGGCTCTGGCGGTGGTCGGCGCCTTCGGTGTGGTCGGCGCGGGTTTGGTGCGGGTGCAGTTTTTCGCCTTCGACCCGATACGGCTTTTTTACGTCAACGTCGACATGCCGCCCGGCGCGCCGGTGGAAGCCACGCTGC
>CAZFEK010000071.1:0-16076 GCA_964517465.1 uncultured Alcaligenaceae bacterium | reverse complement strand
CTTCACGCCGCCGAAGGAAATCTCCAGCGCCTCGACTTCCAAGAGTGCCGTCAAGGTGGGCCTTACTTCACTTCGGCCCAGGGGGTGAGCTGGGTGACTTTGGTGCCGGTGTCATCGGTGCGGGCGAGGAAAATTTCGCGCTGTCCTTGGCGTTCGCCCGGGCCAAAAGTCACCCGGCCCATCACGCCCTTGTAACCCTTGATGCTCTCCATCGCCTTGATGAAGCTCTCGCGGGTGAGGTCGCGACCGGCCCGCTGCAGTCCCTCGACCAAGGGCTCGACGAAGCCGATGCCGGCCATGAAGAACACCCCCCAGCGCTCGCCCTGCTGCGCGTACTTGGCGAAAGCATCGCGGTATTTCTTGACCTGGGGAACGTCGGCGTCGGGCAATTCGCCAAAGCTCGCGTAAATGATGTTCTTCCATAGCCCGCCGGTGATCTGCTGCATCATCACCGCGTCGGACAGCGTGGAGCTGGTTGCCCACTGCGGCGAGAATTGCAAGGCTGCGGCGGTTTTGAGGGTGATTACCGCATGTGTGGGGTTAACCCACATCAGCACCGCGTCGGCGCCACTATCTTTGAGCTTCAAGAGGTGCGATTTCAAATCGCGGTCGGCCTGGTTCACCGACACCTCCACGGCGGGCTTGAGGCCCAGGCGCGTGAGTTCGGCCACCGCGCCGCGATGCCCGTTTTCGCCGTATTCATCGCTGGCGTAGAAAATGGCGATCTTCTTCTTGCCTTCCTTTTCGACCAGATGGCGCACCAGCAGCTTGGCCTCATCGGCATACAGCGGATACATTGCAAAAAGCGCTTTCTGCGGCGGCGTCACCCAATGCAAAGAGCCTGCAGCCGGCCCCACCCAAGGAATGCCGCGCTCCATGAGGTAATCCTTGACCGCCAGGCCGGGCGAGGTGCCCACGCCCGAGGCCATGGCGAATATGCCAGGGGCTTTTTCCACCAGCTCTTTCACGCCGGCGACGGTTTTTGCGGGATTGTACTGATCGTCGAAAGGATGAAAGACGATTTTGCGCCCATGGATGCCGCCGGCATCGTTGACCATCTGGAAGAGCATGGCGGTACCGCGGGTGACCGCACCCCAGGGTGCGGCCGGGCCGGTTTGCGGGCCCCAGGCGGCGATGTGGATTTCGGTGTCGGTCACGCCGGTGAGCTGCTGCGCCTGCGCCGTGGGCGCGAGCGCTGCCGCAAAGACACCAAGCGCAAGGGCCGCGATTTTGAGCAAAGGTTTAAACATGAAGATCCTCCAGCAGGGCTAGACTTTCTTGACGTAATGCCGGGCCAGAAGACCCGACGGCTTGATCGCGAGCATGAGCAATATGGCCGCGAAGGGTACGACGGACTTGAACGCGGTGGACACGTAAAAGCCGAAGAGGTTTTCGATGATCCCGATGATCGCGCCGCCCAAGGCCGCGCCGGCGAGCGAAGTCATGCCGCCCAGCACCGCCGCGGCGAAACCTTTCATCATCGGATCCCACATCATGTAAGGTTCGACGGTGGTGGCGGGGCCCACCAGCAGCCCGGCGATGCCGCCGATCACCGCAGCGAGCGCCCAAGCGCCCATTTCCACGCGGCGCACCCGTATGCCCATCAGCCGCGCGACCGCCCGGTTTTGCTGGGTGGCGCGCATGGCCAGGCCGGCCTTGGAGCGATTGAGGAATAGAAACAGGGCGCTGATCGTCGCCGCAGAAATGGCAATGGTGGCCAATTCCAGATAGCTCATGATCACGCCGCCGATGACCACCACATCGGCGGGGCTCAAGGGCGTGGGCAGGTCACGCGGATCACCGCCCCACTTCCAAGAAGCGAAGCCGAAGACGATCATCTCAATGCCCAAGGTAATGATGATGAGCCCCAGCACCGTCGGTTCCTTGGCGCGACGCAGGAAGGCGAACTCCGAGAAGGCGCCCAGCGCGGCGGCAAAGGCAAGCGCAAGCAGCATGGCCCAAAAGAAGGGCAGGCCACCGGCGACCAGCAGGCCGAGGCCGACATAAGTGCTCATCATCGCCATGTCGCCCTGAGCGAAATTGAGTACTTCGGTGGTGCGGTAAATGATCACCATGGCCAGCGCCAGCAGCGCATACACCGAGCCCGCGGCCAGACCGCTGAACAGCACTTGGGGAAGGTTGCCTAGGAATTCCATGGTTTAGAGCGGCCAAGTACGCCAGTAGCGTTTGGCGCGTATCCACAGGCCATAGAGGCCCAGAGGCTCGAACAACATGATCAGCACCAAGATTCCGCCATAGACGATGAACTGAATGTTGGCCATGCCGGTTTCCATGAAATGCCGACTGATGAAACCCGCGATCTCTTTGCCAGCCAGTGGGAGTTGTTCGAAATCGGCCAGCTTCAAGCCCTTCAACTTGAGGTTCAAGAGGCTGATGGTTATGGCGCCGAGGAGGGGGCCGAGAATGGAGCCCACCCCGCCGATCACCACCATAGCCAGAAAGAGGATGGACAACATCAAGTTGAAGGTGGTCGGATCGACTTGCCCCAAATGGAAGGCAAACAACCCGCCGCCCACACCGGTGAAGGCCGCGCTCACGGCAAAGGCGAGGGTTTTGTACCAGGTGAGGTCCACGCCGGCACAAGCCGCGGCGACGTCGGAATCGCGGATAGCCACGAACGCGCGGCCCACACGCGTGCGCATGAGGTTGCGGATGGCCAAGATCGTTCCTCCCGCGCAAAGCATAATCAGCCAATAGAGATTCTGCTCGCGGCTGAACCCGGGCCAAAGGCTCAAACTGAAAGGGGGCACCGAGGGGCCGGTGGCGCCGCCGAAAAACGCCGCTTTGGCGAAAATATTCTCTACCGTGAGCCCGAAGCCCAAGGTGATGACGGCGAGGTAAGGGCCTTCCAGGCGCAGCGCCGGCAGGCCCAGCAAAAATCCGAAGGCTGCGGCGATGAAGGCCGCCGCCAGAAGCGCCAAGGGAATGGGGACACCCGCCTTGGCCAAGAGCACCGTGGCATAAGCGCCGATGGCGAAGAAACCGGCGTGGCCCAGAGAAATTTGGCCGGTATAACCCACCAGAACGTTGAGTCCCAAAGCCACCATGGCATTGATGGCGATGTAGCCCAGCACGTACATGAGGTAGTTGCCGGCAAAAAATGGCACGAGCGCCAGAATCGCCGCGCAGACGACCAGCCAGAGCCCCAGCGGCCAAGTATCGAAAAGCCGCAGGTCCCGGTAATAGGAACGCTTCATGTCCAAGCCGAATTCCTCCACGCCGTGACGAGCTTTTTGTTCGGCGCGGGTCGATCGTACTATGGCGGAACGCCGGGGACAAGCGAAGGGGGCGGTCTCGCCTGGAGGACTACGATTGCGCGACGGCAACGAAACCTGCGCCGGCTTTAGGGACGGGTTGCCCGCGGTGCCGATCAGATGCTTTGGGAGTCTTGGGAAGTGACGTCCAAACGATTCGCTCGGAAACCAGAACCGTCGTGACGCATGCAGCGATGTCCTGCTTTGCCTGTGGTGGGCGAACCCCTGCGGCCCCGGTACAATCGCCCCATGCCCACGGCACATGACAGCGGCTACAAACTGCTCTTCGCGCACCCGGAGATGGTGCGCGATCTGTTGCGCGACTGGGTGCCGGGGGAGTGGATCGCCGAGGCGGACTTCGCCACGCTCGAACGCGTCAACGGCAGCTACGTCGCCGAGAGCAACAAGCAGCGCCACGATGACATGGTCTGGCGGCTGCGCCTCAAAGAGCGCTGGCTCTGGGTGTACCTCGTGCTCGAATTCCAGTCCGAATCCGACCCCTGGATGGCGTTGCGCATGTGGGTCTACTTGGGGCTCTTGGCGCAGGATTTGGTCAAGCGCGATGAACTCGCCCAAGGGCGGCTGCCGCCCATCCTCCCGCTGGTGCTCTACAACGGGCAGCCGCGCTGGAGCGCGACCGTGGAAGTCGCCGAGCTTTTTGCGCCCGCGCCCCGGGGCTTGGAAACCTTTCGGCCCCGCTTGAGCTACCACTTGATCGACGAAGCGCGCCTCAAGCTGCACCCGGCCGATTCGGTGCGCAATGCCGTGGAAGCGCTTTTTGCGCTGGAGCATGGGCGCAGCCCGCAGGAGCTGCGTGCAGTGATCCAGAGCCTCGACCGCCTCTTGCGCGACCCCGCCCAGGCGAACCTTCGGCGCACCTTCAACATCTGGATCAAAAGCCTCTTGCGCCGCCAGGCCGGGGCTCATAAACTGCCCGATATCGACAGGATCAAGGATTTGCTGGAGGCCGACACCATGCTCGCCGAACGTATCGAAACCTGGCTGGAAGAAGCCACCCGCAAGGGCATGCAGCAAGGCATGCAGCAGGGTCGCGCCGAAGGCGAAGGGCGGCTGCTCGGGCGTTTATTGGCGCAGCGCTTCGGCCCTTTGCCGGAGGGCTTGGCCAGCCGCGTGCGCAGCGCCAGCGCGGACCAGATCGAGGCCTGGGGCGAGGCCCTGCTCTGTGCCCAAAGCCTAGACGAGGTGTTTGGGAAAAACGGGTACTGACTCCGGACGCCGCCCTACGCGGTAGGTCTGCTTGCCCGCGCCGCCGACTGCGGAACGCCCATGAGCGCCACTGTGTCATGAACGCCCCCGATCTCTTCCTCGAAGCCCGCTCGGCCCCCGCCCTGCTTTTTGCCCATGCGGCATCTCGCGGCACGGACACTGCCTTGCGCTACAAGCACCTCGGTTTGTGGCGGGATGTCAGTTTCGCGGCCTATGCCCAAGCCGTGCGCGAAGTGGCGGCGGGGTTCATCGCCCTGGGGCTGGAGGCGGGCGAGCGCGTCGCGGTGATTGGCGAGAACCGGCGCGAGTGGTTGATCACCGATCTTGCCGCACAAGCTGCCGGCGGTGTCACCGTGGGTATCTACACGACCAACGCGGCCAAGGAATGCGCCTACATCCTGGAGCATTCCGACGCGCGCATTTTTGTCGTCGAAAACGAAGAGCAGCTCGACAAGGCGCTCGAAACGCGCGGGGAACTGCCGGCCCTGAAGTGGATCGTGGTCATGGACATGAAGGGCCTGCACGACTTTTCCGATCCCATGGTGATTTCCTGGGACGATTTGCTGGCCAAGGGGCGGGCGCATGTCGCTTCTGCTGCGGGAGTGATCGAAGGGCGCATCGCCGCCCTCGACGCCGAAGCAACGGCGATCCTGATCTACACCTCGGGCACCACCGGACCGCCCAAGGGAGCGATGCTCTCCCACCGCAACATCGTTTGGACGGCGCGCTGCCTGGTCGACGTCTTCACCTCGCACCCCGAGGAAGACGTGATTTCTTTTCTGCCGCTGTCGCATATCGCCGAGCGGCTGCTTTCGACCTATCTCGCGCTCACCGCGGGATATCGGGTGCATTTCGTGGAAAACGTCGATGCGGTGACGCAGAACATCACCGAAGTGTCGCCGACGCTGCTTTTTGCCGTGCCGCGCATTTGGGAAAAATACCAGTCGACCATCCTGATCCGCGTGAAAGACGGCCATTGGACCAAACGCCTGGCCTTTGCTGCGGCCTACCACGTAGGGCGGGCGTATGCACGGGCACGGCTCGATTCCGGCCGGCCGGTGCCGCTTCCGCTCCGTTTGGCTTTTGCTTTGGCGGATCTGACGGTACTCGCCAAGCTCCGCAAGCGTCTGGGCTTCGATCGCGTGCGCACCGCAGTGAGCGGGGCGGCGGCGATTTCTCCGGATGTCCTGCGTTTTTATCACGCCATCGGCGTGCCGCTGCGGCAAATTTACGGCCAGACCGAAGGCAGCGGTCCGACGAGCTGTCATCGCGGCGACGTCATCGACCCGGCCAATGCCGGCCCGCCGCTGCCGGGTGTCGAGGTGCGCATCGCCGCGGACGGCGAAATTCTGGTGCGCGGCCCCAATGTTTTTCAGGGTTATTTCCGCCACCCCGAGGCCACCGCCGAGACCGTCACCGATGGCTGGCTGCATTCGGGCGACGTGGGCGAAATCGACGGACGCGGCTTTCTCAAGATCACCGATCGCAAGAAAGACTTGCTCATCACTTCGGGCGGCAAAAACGTGGCGCCGCAGCCGATCGAAAACGAGCTGAAGACCAGCCCCTATATCACCGACGCCATCCTCATCGGCGACGGGCGCAACTTCATTACCGCGCTGATCGTCATCGACGAAGAAAACGTCTTGAAATTCGCGCAGGATCATAAGGTGCAATACACCACCTACGCTTCGCTCACCGAGGCGCGCGAGGTGCGCGATCTCATACTCTCCGAGGTGCGGCGCACCAACGCGGGGCTGGCGCGGGTGGAGCAGGTCAAACGTTTCAGCATCTTGCCCAAGAAGCTCATGGAAGAAGACGGCGAAGTCACGCCCACCATGAAAGTGAAGCGCCGCGCCATCAACCGGCAGTTTGCCGAGTTGATCGAGGGAATGTATCGCGGCGAGAGCGGAGTGGCGGTGTGACGGCGGAGCTTGGGCATGCGTAAAGAGCTCGAAGCTGCGTCGCCACCAGTGCGGTCTAGCGCCCCAGGGTAAAGGAAAACTCGGCTCCTTTGCCCGGCTCGGAGCGGGCCCAAACCCGCCCGCCGTGGCGGTGTACGACGCGCGCCACGGTGGCCAGGCCGATGCCGGTGCCCTCGAAGTCGCGCGGATTGTGCAGGCGCTGAAAGGGGGTGAACAGCTTGTCCGAATAGGCCATGTCGAAACCGGCGCCATGATCACGCACGTAGTAGGCGGCTTCTTGGATGTCGCTGTGCCTGCCGAATTCGATGCGCGTCTTTTCGGTCTTGGCGGAATATTTCCATGCGTTATCCAGGAGGTTTTGCAAAGCAATTCGCAGCAGCCGCGGATCGCCCCGGGCTGAGAGGCCCTCTTCGATTGAGACTTCGGCATTGCGCTCGGGCGTGCCGTGCTGCAGTTCTTCGACGATCTCGCGGGCCATCGCGCTCAAGTCGACGAGGACCAGAGCGAGCTCGGCGCGAGTGATGCGTGTCAGTTCCAGCAGATCGTCGATCAGTTGCGCCAGCCGTTGCGCTGCACGCACCATGCGCTGGAGGTAATCCCGGCCTTCGGTGCTCAGTTGGCCGCCACAGCGTTCTTCCAGAATGCTGCCGAAGCCCTGAATGCTGCGCAGGGGCGCGCGCAGGTCGTGGGAGACCGAGTAAGAAAACGCTTCTAATTCGCGATTGAGGTCGGCCAACTCCGCGGTGCGTTCGGCGACGCGCGCCTCCAGCTCGATATTGATTTCGCGAGCGGCTTCACTCGCGTGTTTGATTTGGGTGATGTCCACGTCCATGCAAAACACCTCCACCAATTCGCCTTGGGAGAATACCGGGAACATGGTGGAGAGCACCCACAGCAACCTTCCGTCGCGCAATGGAACGGGCCATTCGCCCGGCTCTGTGGCTTGCTTGCGAGTACAAATGTTCGCCACCACGGCTTCGAATTCCCGAGCGGTTTCCGGGGTATGAAGAAGGGATTGCAGTGGTTTTCCCAGCGCCTCGGCGGCGGGTATGCCATACATTTTTTCGCTGGCGCGATTCCAGTGCAGCACCTTGCCGTGTGCGTCGAAACCCTGGATGGCGACGTTGGGGGTGTTCTGGAAGATGGCCTCGAAGCGCTCCAGCGCCAAGCGCTTTTCCTCTTCCGCGTGCTTGCGCTCGGTCTGGTCATAGACGAAATTGATGATGTGGGTTACCCCGTCGAGCTCGATCGTATCGGCAGACAGCAGCACCGTGCGGGGTTCGCGCCGGCGGTTCACGAAGGTGGTCTCGATTTCCTGCGGCCGTCCGTTCGCGCCGAGATCGCGCACCCAGCGCTCGCGCGCATCGGCGCTGGGCCACAGGCCGATTTCCAGCGATGTGCGGCCGACGATTTCGTCGCGGCGCCAACCATAGGTTGCTTCATAGGCCGGGTTGACGTCGCGGAACTGTCCGTCGCTCAGTTGGCTGATGGCAATGGGCACGGGACTATTCTGGAAAACCTTGGCGAATTGTTCCGCGGAACGGCGCGATTCGGTTTCGGCGCGGATGCGTTCCATTTCCGCGGCCGCGCGAGCGGCGAAGATCGAAACCAATGAAGCGAACTCCTCGCGTCGGCGCAGCGGCCGATGGTCCATCACCACCAGGAGACCCATGGGTGTGCCATCGAGCGCATCGAGCCGCAAGCCGTAGTAGCCCCGGATGGCGTTCTTGGCCAAAGGCCGGTCGAGCGGGAAAAGTTCCGCGACGTGATCCGGATAACAGGCTTCGGCGCTATCGAGGACTCGCTCGCAAGGCGCCCCGGCAAGATCATATTCCACGCCTTCACGGAACTCGTTGCCGGTCCAGAACGCGAGGGCTCTCGCCCGGCGCTCGGGAAGCAGCTCGGCAACCATGGCGCAAGCCATCCCGGTGCCCTGCGCAAGGTTCTGCGCCAACGCCCGGAAAAAAGCAGTGCCGGTGGCGCGGGCGGTGCCTTCGATGATGTGGCGCAAGGCGCGGTGGGCACGTTCGGTGTCGGTGACATCGCGAATCAAGGCATACCAGCCTGCCACACTGCCGTTCGGAGTGAACGCGGGCACTAATTCGACCGCCAGACTGCGGTCTTCGTCCGCTTCGTTGCTGCGGGTGACGATCTGCTGGACGCGCTCGCCTCGCAGGGCGGCCTCGATGCCGGGGCGAATGTCTTGGTAGGCCTCCTCGCCGACGATTTCGATGCCGCTGCGGCCCACGATATCCTCGACGCGCCAGCCATGAAACCGCGCATAGGCGCTGTTGGCGAAGCGGCAGCGCTGATGCTGGTCAAACTGGGCGATCATGGCGGGCACCCTCTCGGTGAGCAAGGAGAGTTCCTGGTCGCGTTTGGCGAGCTTGGCGAGGTTGCTCTCCAGCTGCGAACGAGCCGCCCCGAGATCCCGCAGCTGATCGCCCAAGGTGCGGGCGGCGAAATAACCCAGTGCGGTTGCCGCTGCGGCGATGATGGCCAGGATGACCGCGCGCGATTGCGCAGGAAGCGCTTGGCCATCGGCGAAATAACCGGCTGCATGCGCCCAGGCGTAAAGCAGGATGAGCGGCAATGTGGCAAGACCAAGCCAAAGCGCGATGCGTTTTCCGAGCAGCCACGCGGCCAAAAGCAGGACGATGGGCAACGCCGTCAACAGTACGCTGTACAGTCCGTTGGTCAGGGCCGGTTCGGTCATGACCACCAGCCAGCCGCCTACGGCAACAAGGTGATAGGCGGCCAACTGTCGATTGCTGCGCAGGAGCCACAGACCCAGCACGCCGACCGCTAGGACCCCGAAAGCGCCGAGCAGCAGCGGCCATTCCGCGGTGGCGATGATGAGCAGGGCACTGACCCAAGCGCCCAGCACGCAAACCCAACACGCGTATAAGGCAAAGGCGCGCCGCTGGCCGTCTGGCGTCGGCGCTGAAACCGTCTTCAAGGTATCCTCGGTGCTCACGGGTAGCCCCCCACCCTCATGCGCTGCGATTTCCACTCAATCTTGGGTCATGGGCTCCCTTGGGCAGGGTGAAGCGCAGCGTGGTGCCTTGTCCGGGTGCCGACTCTGCCCAAACCTTGCCGCCATGCCGATGGACGATGCGCGCTACGGTGGCCAGCCCGATGCCGGTACCCTCGAAGTCTTCCGGCTTGTGCAGCCGCTGGAAAGGCACGAACAATCGATCGGCATAGACCATGTCGAAGCCTACACCGTTATCGGCCACGAAATAGACTTCTTCAGAGCCATTCGATTCCTTGCCGATGCGGATTTGCGCCATACTTGCCCGGCTACTGTATTTCCAGGCGTTCTCCAACAGGTTTTGCATGACTACCCGCAACAGTTGAGGATCGCCCTGGGCGGTCAGATTTTCCGCCAGATCAAGCACGACTTTTCGCTCGGGGGCGGCATGGGCCAGCTCGTCCATTACCTCCCGGGCCATGCGGCTCAGATCAACCTGACTGCGATGCATGCTCTGCCTGGTCACCCGGGAGAGTTCGAGGATGTCGTCGATCAGCCGGCCCATCCGCTGGGCGGCGCGGCGCACCCGGTCGAGGTAACTGCGACCGGTATCTTCCAGCTTTGCGGCATATTCTTCGGCCAACAAGTGACTGAAGCCGTCGATGCTGCGCAGCGGGGCGCGCAAGTCGTGTGAGATCGAGTAGGCGAACGATTCCAGCTCACGATTGGCCGCGGTAAGCTCCGCAGTGCGTTCTTGCACTCGCCTCTCCAGATCGGAATTGAGGCGGCGTATCTCCTGTTCCGCGGCGAGGCGCTGGGTGATGTCATAAACCAGTCCGACGATGCAGGCCTCTGCGCCAAGGGTGATTTCTTCCACCGAAATCAGCACGGTGTGCTTGGCACCGGATTTGGTATTGAGCTGCGCTTCGTAATTGCGCAAGCGCTTGGTGCGGCGAATGGCTTCAATCCAGCGAGCGCGTTCTTCGGCGCTCGGCCAGATGCCGATTTCGACTGAAGTGCGGCCCAGCATTTCCGCCCGGGACCAGCCGAATTGTTCAACAAACGCATCGTTGACGTCGAGGTAGAAACCATCGGCAAGGCGGCTGATCGAAATGGCCACCGGACTTGCCTGAAAGACTTTGACGAAGCGCTCGCTGGAGGCGCGCAAAGCCTCCTCGGCTTCCTTGCGTGCGGTGATGTCCACATCCATGCAAAAGATTTCGGCGACCTCCCCGTCTTCGAGCACCGGAAAAAGCGCGCTATAGACCCAGAGACTGCGCCCGTCGCGCAGCTGCACGGGCCATTCGCCTGGGGGCGTGGCTTGGCGAGTCTTGGCGATGCCGCGCACGGTGGCGTAGAAGGCTTCAGCGTCGGCGTCGGCGAGCAGTAGATCGGGCAGGCGGCGCCCGAGTGCCTGTGCTGCAGGCACGCCATACAGATCGGCACTGGCCTGGTTCCAATGCAAAATGACGCCTTCGGGGGTGAAGCCCTGGATGGCTACGCTGGGCGTATGTTCGAAAATTGCCTCGAAACGCGCATAGGCCTCCCGGGCGCGTTCTTCGGCGAGGAATCGTTCGGTCATGTCGGCGATCATCACCAACACGCTGCTTTCGCTGCCAAGATCGATACGTTCTGCGGAGGTGAGCACACGGCGGATTTCTCCCGAGCGCGTGCGCAGTTTGGTGTCGTAGTTGTGAACTCGTCCCTGGCGGCGTATCTGTTCCGCCCAAATCTCGCGATCTCGGGGTTCCACCCAGTGTCCCAAGGCCACGGAGGTGCGACCGATGACTTCGTCTCGCCGCCACCCGGTCAGACGCTCGAAGGCTTCATTGACGTCGAGATAGCAGCCGTCTTCCAGCCGGGCGAAGGAAATCGCCAGGGGGCTCACTCGAAACACGCTGGCTATGCGTTCCTCGGAACGGCGCAGCGCTTCAGCGGCGAGGACTTCTTCGGTGACGTCGCGAAACAGCGCGATGAAGCCGCGCGTCCCGCCGGTGCCGTCGGGCTCGGGTATGAGGTTCACGTCGAGCAGCCGAGCCCCACCGTTGCCGTTGGGGCGCTCGGCGCGGTAGCTGACTGCTTCGCCGGCAAGGGCGCGGTCGAGTTTGGCGTCGATCTCAAACGCCTCATAGACCTCGGCGCCGACGATTTCACGCACCGTGAGGCCCCGCAGGTCGGAACGGCCGCTCCCGTAGAAATCGACATAATGGCGATTGGCGTAGAGGCAGCGCTTGGCCCGGTCGGCGCGAAACAGCATCACCGGCACACTCTCCATGATCAGGCGAAGTTCGGTTTCGCTTTCTGCGCTCTGGGCCGCTTGGCTGGCGATGTCTTCGCTCATGCGCTTTTGCGCCAGAAAACGCATTCGGAAGCCCAAAAAAATGTGCCATGCGGCCAGGCCGGCAAGAGCGATGTAGATGACGTAGGCCAGCCACGCGAAAGCGACGGGCGAGGGCGAGCGAAAAAGGGGCAGGTGGCCCGCAGCTTCGCCTAGGGCCAGAACGCTGCCGGTGACCAGCGAGGCCAGGCAAAGGGCCCAAGTTCCGCGCGCGGGCAAAAGCCAGCCGGCCAAAATGATGATCAAGGGCAAGGCCATGAGCGAACGGCTTTGCAGGCCGTTGGTCAGGGTGACTTGTATGGTGAGGGACAGCCACAGCCCCCAAACCATGATCTGGGCGGCGGCATCGTAGCGTTGACGCCGATATTGCCAAAGTGCGCCCGCCGAAAAGAAAACCACCGCAACCGCCACGAAACCCCGGAACAGACTCTCGCGTGCGATGAGCAAAGCCAAGGTATAGAGCAGACCCGCCGCCAAGGTGAAACCCAACAGCCACTTCAGAAAGCGCCGCGTGGAAGCGTCTTCCAACAACGAGGCACGGAAATCGCGATCGGGTTGGTCGCGGACGGGCACGGCGATCCCTCTCCCCTGGCAGCCGAGTATGGCAAGACCAGTATAAACCCTAAGCCGGAACAGCTGAAACCAAAGAGGGTGGCAGGCCGGTCGCCGGCGGCTGATCAAAGTTCAAACGACCAAAGCGGAAACCCCTTTTGTGTCTTCCGCCTGGACCAGGCGGTGCATCCGCTCCTAGACCTTCGAAGTCCGGCTTTTCGTTTCATTTCTGCTTCCCGAAGGATGAGGCCCCGGGAATCGGTCGTCTGTCGCTCAAGCGAAACGGTGCATGTCGCGTTTTTGCTAGCAATGCGCAGTGGCTTGACGTAATATGCGCCCACTTTTTTCGAGGAGGTCTGCCCATGAAGGAGTCGAAAACCGGCCGCCACAAGCCGTTGCGCCGAGTTCTTGCGATCGTTTTTTCGGCCTTGATCACCTTGCCCGTCTTGGCCCAAAGCCCGTCGCCAGCCAAGAACGAAGAAGTGAAGATTGAAGACATGCTGCGGCCCCCGGCGTTATCGAGTCCGATCTTCTCGAAGAGCGGGAAGTACTTCGCCGCGACCGCGCCCAGTCCCAGCACCAAGCGCATGAATCTGGTGGTCGTGGACATGGCTACCCGTAAGGGCGAGATCATCACCGGCTTCAAAGACTTCGACGTCATCGATGTGCATTGGGTTGGCGACGAGCGGCTGGTTTTCAGCCTCGGGCAGTTCAATTCGCCCACCGGGCCCGATCGCTACGCAGGGGGCGGGCTCTTCGTGGTAAGTCGCGACGGCAAGGAGCAAAAGCGTTTGGCGCCCACGGTGCAGGAGTCGAAGAACCGCAACCAGCGCCATCGCTCGCTATCCTATTTCCGCGGTATTCCGGACAACACCGAGGAGATCATCGCTTCCGGCAACATGACCCACGCCGATTCGGAGGATCTCTATCGTTTGAATCTCAGTACCGGAAAGATCGCTCTGCTCACCGGCGGACGCCCCGCTTCCTTCACCCACGCCTGGATCGTGGACAACAAACTCGTGCCGCGAGTGGTCACCGCCTGGGTGAAGGACACGTTTACTTACATCGTTTACTATCGTGCAGACGAGAATGCCGCCTGGGGCGAGATCGCACGCTACGAGATGAACAAACCCCCGGTCCTGGTGCCGCTGGCGATAGAGAGCGATGGCAAGACTTTGCAAGTGGCCAGCAACGCGGGGCGGGACACGATGGCGGTGTACCGCTTCGATCCGGAGACCAAAAAGCTCGGTGAGCTGATTGCTCAACATCCGCGCTACGACATGGGCGCCAGCCCCATGGGTTCCCGCATTGCGGGCGTCAGCATTGATCCTGTCTCCCGCAATATTTTGGGGTATGCCGTGGCCGGCGCCAAGCCTGAGGTCGTTTGGGTGGATCCCGACTACGCCAAAGTCCAGCGCATGCTTGACGCGGCGCTACCCAAGCTTGTGAACAGCTTTTATCGCGCGCCTGGGACATCCAAACGCGTGGTGACTTCTTATTCCGACCAGTCTCCGACGCGCTGGTATCTTCTCGATGAAGAGAAGAAGACCTTGGAGGAGATCGGCAGCTCCCGTCCGTGGCTAGACGGTAAGCTCGTTGAACAGCGGCCTTTCTTGTTCAAGACGCGAGACGGCCTGGAAATCCCCGGCTATTACTTCCTTCCCAGGAACTACAAGCCGGGAACCAAACTGCCCACGGTGGTGCACATCCACGGAGGTCCGCACGCCCGGGCAGACTTCTGGGGACGCGGTTTTGGAGTGATGGAGGCGCAGCTTTTCGCATCACGGGGCTATGCGGTGGTCGTGCCGAATTTCCGGATTACGCCGGAACTGGGCTCGAAGATCTTCTTCAGCGGCTTTGGCAGCTTCGGGCGGCAGATGTCCGAGGACCACGAAGACGCAGTGCAGTGGGCGGTCGACCAAGGTTTTGCGGATGCGGGTCGGGTTTGCATTTCCGGGGCGAGCTACGGTGGTTATGCGGCCCTGCAGGCGATGATCAAGACACCCAAGCTGTTCAAGTGCGCCATCTCTGGCCTCGCGCCTACAGACCTCGAGTACCAACTCACTACCTTTGACGGGGATACTGCGACCAACGAAATGGGCGTGAAGTTTTGGAAAGGCATCATCGGAGCGGAGGACTTATCCTCGCAGCTCGTCAAAGATGTCTCACCGCTCTACCAGGCGAGTAAGATCAAAGGCGCGGTGTTTCTCTACGCCGGCGAAGACGACCTTCGCGTGCCCATCGACCAGATCAACCGCATGGACAAAGCCCTCAAAGCCGCGGGCAATCCCGCCAAAGCGTATGTGGTCAAGAAAGAAGAAGGCCATGGCTTTGGCAAGACGGAAAACAACGTCGATCTCTACACCCAGGTGCTGAAATTCCTGGAGGAGCAAATCGGCAAGCCCTGAGGGGGCTGGGGCGAGTCGATGGGCAAGCGGCTGGAAGGCGATCCTGCTTTGGAGGGATCGCCGCCCGGTCCTTGCGACGCGGTGATTCGATCGGCTTGGCGCACTGTGCTGGCGGATTGGCCGGCACAGTGTCTACCCAAATCTTCAAGATTGACCGTGACGCGGCGCAGCAAAGGATTTAGGATGCGCCGATGCCTACCCTCACGCTCTACGCTGCCGCAGTCCTGATTTGGGGGTCGACCTGGCTCGGCATCAAGTTCCAACTGGGCGAGGTTGCCCCGGCGGTTTCGGTCGCCTACCGCTTTGCCCTCGCGGCGCTGATGTTGCTCGCCTGGTGCCGCTGGCGAGGCCTTCCCTTGCGCTTGCCGCTGGCAGCGCATGTGCTCATCGCCACCCAGGGTCTGCTGCTCTTCGGACTCAACTACGTGTTGGTGTACGAATCGGAGCGCTATCTCAACTCGGGGCTGGTTGCGGTGGTGTTTTCCTTGATTGTGTTTCTGAATTTGATCGGGATGCGCATTTTTTTCAGAACGCCAGTGGCGCCCCGCGTGATCGTCGGCGCCGTTGCCGGTGTGGGCGGCGTGGTGCTGCTCTTTTGGCCTGAGGTGGCAAAGTTCGGCGGCGCCGGCGGGGAGGCCTGGCTTGGGCTTGGTTTTGCGCTGGTATCGGTGACGGTGGCAGCCGGCGGCAATCTCATGGCCTATCGCAACAAGGGGCTGGAGCTGCCCCTGCCGGTGACCACCGGTTATGGCATGGCCTATGGCGCGCTGCTGGTGGCCGCGTATGTCGTGGCCACGGGCACGCCTTGGCGCATGCAATGGGATTTTGCCTATCTGGGCAGTCTCCTCTACCTCGCAGTTTTTGGTTCGGTGGTCGCTTTTCTGAGTTATCTCACCCTCATTCATCGAATTGGTGCCGATCGGGCCGGATACGTGGGCGTCTTGGTGCCTTTGGTGGCGTTATTCATGTCCACGCTGTTCGAGAGCTATCAGTGGCATCTCGAAGCGGTGCTGGGCGTTTTGCTCTGCCTCGCCGGGAACGTGCTGGTGCTTTGGCAGGCGCCGGCAGCCGCACCGGCGTCGTCCAACGCGCGGGCCTGAAGCGGCGCACGGGACGGCCCTGCTTATTGTCACTAAGGCCGCCCGGCGAAGCCGGGCGAAACGCGGCGCCTTCGCTACGCCGTTTCCTTGGCGTGGCCGCTCCGGCGCCGCCCGGCGAAGCGTCCGGGCCAAGGCAAAGTCCCCGCTGACGCCGGGCGAAACGCGGCGCCTTCGCTACGCCGTTTCCTTGGCGTGGCCGCTCCGGCGCCGCCCGGCGAAGCGTCCGGGCCAAGGCAAAGTCCCCGCTGACGCCGGGCGAAACGCGGCGCCTTCGCTACGC
>CAZFEK010000070.1:0-16164 GCA_964517465.1 uncultured Alcaligenaceae bacterium | reverse complement strand
GCTCAATCGCCGGTATGATTGGACGCCGGAAATCGTAAAGTGAACAGCCTTGGGTATGTCCCCCTTTTCGGATATTTCTATTGCAAGCTGATACAACTCATTCAGAACGGGCTTTAATGAATCCTTCGGGATAACGGTGATACGATCAGCCGCGGTATTTACATCCAGAACCAGCCGACAGGCGTACACTCCATCAACATCAGCCACCGTGCTGAGCACGGCGTTCATGCCCGGCGGGACATTGATAAAGCTCATTCTCGCTACCCCCCAGCGGCTGAGGCGATTGATTCTCGCCCCCCCATCCAACGCGACGCTAGATCGAGGGCGATTGATTGAATAGTTGAAATCACTCGAATGATCCACGTCTATTTCCACGCAGGGTAGGTATTGCTGCAAGCGCCGATAGCCAGCCATCCGGTTCTCAACCGGTGCGACCAATACGGCGCCTAGGGCGACACGCAAAACAGTCGGGGCATTTGGTAGCCAGTTTTCAATCAGTGCGACAAACTCAATGAGCGTGGCAGCGAATTCGCCGATGTTCGGGAATGCTTGAGTCGCCTCTGTCGCTATGGATACAGGCGAAAGCAACCAATCAATACGACTGGTCTGATACTCCATTGACAGGTTGGACATACCTCCGAGCAAGCTTCCGGACTCTCGCACCAAGTGACGAACGTTATTACGCAGGTGCTCCTCCGCGGGGCGACCAACACATTGCTGCCACCAGTTAACCGAGGGATCAAACGTGTGGGGCGCGGGAAAAGCGGTAAGTCGCAAGGATTCAACGAGCCAGGAAGAATCATTCATGCTTGCTTGCCCCTTGTGCGGGAATCCAAAACCCAAGGTCGATTATAACGCCGTGCAGTGCGCAAATGGGCCCAAATATCAGCAACTTCGAAGAAAAAGCGATGCTACGGGTTCTTGCGCGGCATGAGCAATAGCTTGCGATGCCAACGTACGACCGTGACTCCCCGCAACGCCGTCACCACCGCTTCGATGTCCTCTGGACGCAAGCGGGTATGAAAGGGTAGACCCAAGGCCCCGCTTTCCAACGCTTCGGTGACCGGCAGGCGCATGTCGCCTTCGGGACCCCGCACTTCAACAGTCGAGAACGCAGGGTGGCGGTGCAAGGGCGGCAAATACCAGCGCCGGGTTTCGATACCTGCTGCCGCACAGACTGCTTGCACCGCGGCGGCACCCGCTGCGTGCCGAAGAAGCAGCATCGCCGGCGCATGCGCGAGCTTCTGCATCTGCACGCCGGGAAGCTCGGCGAGTGCTTTACGGTAGGTTTGCCAAAGACCTTCGCGCAGGTTTTGCAAATGCGGCCAGCGATCGATCTGAACCAAGCCCACCGCGGCGGCGTATTCACTCATCTTGGCGTTCAGTCCGGGCTGCGTGATTTCGCCGCCGACGAAGCCGAAGTTGCTGCTGCGGCGCACCCGCTCGGCGAGTGTCGCATCGGCGCTGGCGAACACACCGCCTTCGCCTATGCCTAGCGGCTTGGTGGCGTGCAGGCTATACGCCACAGGAGTTCGCCGTCCGACGCGTTGCACCCCCAAGCCGGCGGCGGCGTCGATCAAGACGCGCACGCCGGTGCTGGCGACGAAGTCATCCCAGCGCTCGACGGGCAGCGCGGCGCCCAAGCTACCCACGGGCAGCACGAGCCGAATGTCGTGGCGGGTGCAGAGCGCGCGGGCAAGCTCAGGCGTGAGCGTCCAAGATTCGGCATCGACATCACCAAGCACCGGCACCAGCCCCGCCTCGCGCACCGCGAGCAAGGTGGCCGCGAAGGTGAAGGCGGGCAGCAGCACGCGGCTGCCGGCGGGCAGATCGAGGGCTCGCAGACCCAACACCAGCGCCGCCGTGCCCGAGCTCAGCGTCACCGCTTCGCCGCCTAGAGGCTGCGCGCCGGTCAACACGCCGAGCTTGTCTTCGTAGCGGTGCACCAGCGGGCCGAAATTGGAATACCAGGCATGGGCATCGATCTCCCGCAGCAAAGGCAAAAGCGCAGGGGCTTCGGGCAAATCGGGAATGAGGCAGCGCACCCGGAAGGACTGCAAGAGCTGCCGGTGCTGGAAGAGTTCGGATCGGGACATAGGGAGCGACGCTTCAGGTGCCGGGTTTGAGGCGGCCGATCATTTCATCGAAAACTTGCGCATCAGCCGGTGGGGATAGCGGGCCGAAGGCCGCCGCCCAACGCCGCGTATCGAGCACCGGCCCGCGCGGTGGCGGGCCGGGTGTGTGCATCAAGCGCGCGGCGGGCCAGCCCGCGGCATGAACCCGATCCGCCATTTCCGCGATGAAGCCATGCAAGCTGCGCGCCGGGCCGGCCAGGTTATAGACACGGTTCCATAGCGGCGCGGCTTCGAGCAAGTCGACCATAACGCGCGCCAGCGTTTTTACTTCCAAATAGTCGGTCAGTCGATCAGGCTCGAAGACCTGCACGGTTTCGCCGCGCGCCAAGGCACGCAGAGCTTGGGCCGGAAAGTTGAATTCGCCCAGCGTGCCGTTGCCGGCGCAGCCGAACAGGGTGGTGGCGCGCAGGATGAGATGGGCGAGTCCGCTCGCTTGAACGGCCCGTTCCGCGGCGAGCTTGCTGTGGCCATAGCCGTTGGCGGGGGACAAAGGGGCCTCTTCGCCAAGCGCACTGGTACCGCTGCCGTCGTACACACTGCGCGAGGAGAGGTGAATGATGCGCGCCTCCGGCGGCACGGCGGCCAACAATTTTTCCGTGCCCAGGGCGTTGACGCGTTGCCAATCCTCCGGGCGGTGGGCCAAGGCGCCGGCGCAATGGAATACCCAATCCACGGTCAAGGAAGCGGGCTCCAGAAACTCCAGTCGGCACGGCAAAGTGGTGAAAGCGTAGCCGCGGCGCTCGAGTTCGGCGGCGATGGAGCTGCCGAGGAAACCGCGCTCGCCGGTGAGCAAAATGTTTGGCACTAGGGTGCCCCCTTCCCGCTCCCGCCCGGCATTAGGGCGTGATTGGGACGCGCGGGCCGTGCCCGCTCGGGACTTTGGGTCACGCCCGGTTTCCCTTGAGGGCGAGAAAACCGGCGAAGCAATAGGCGCGGAAAACGATTTCCACGGCATCGAAGCCGGCGCGCTGTAATTCGGCCCGATTGTCTTCCAGCGTCCAGGGACGGGCCACACCCTGCAAGGCGCGCTCTTTGTTGAGAATGGCGTCGGCGCTCAAACCTTGCGCGGTTTTGAACTCGTGATAAATCTGCGCGAAGGCATCTTGCACGCGCGAATCGGCGCCCAGAGTCTTTTCATAAAGCACGAGCGCGCCGCCGGGCTCCAGGTTTTCGTACAGACGGCGCAACAGGTTCGGGCGCTGGGCGGGCGGGAGGAATTGCAGGGTGTAGTAAGAAATGACCAAGGCCGAGGGTTCGTAAGGAAAGTTTTGCACATCGCCCGCAACCGCCGAAAAGCGCTTGTCCTCGGCCAGGTTGGCGCGGGCCTGGGCCACCATCTCCGCTTCCAAATCGATGCCGACAAAACGCAAGTTTCGACCTTGCACGCGCGACAAGACGGCCTGCGCCGTGCGTCCGGTCGATACACCCAATTCGTAGGCCAGCGCCCCTTCGTGCAAAAAGAAACGCGCCAGCGAGGCGATATAGGCGCGTTGCTCTTGGCAGTAGGGCACCGATTGCGCGATGTGTTCGTCAAAATTCTGCGCCGCCTGCGCAAAGCGCCAAGTGTCACCGCACAAGGTGATGTCGGTGCCGACTTGCATATCATTTCGCTCGTTCATGGCGATCGCTCCCAATGCCCCGTGGTCTCGAAGCTTCGCCTGGCCTCGGGCTCGATCACGAATTCAGTGAGATTCTTGTGCACGATGCGTTCGGGCCTCCCGCCTCGTGGAGAAGCCGGCAGCGCCCTACCCGTGAACAGTTCGGCCAACATGCCGACTTCGTCGAAGCCCAAAAGCAGACGTGTGGTGCTTGCACCGGCAATGCGCCCGTTGAGTTCATAGGCTTTAAATTGTCCCGCCGCGTCGCGCCGGCCCTGCAAGTTCATCAGGCCCACCCAGCCCGCCGCGGCCATCGCTTGGGCATAGTCACGGGCGATGGCGGAGAAATCCGGCTCGTCCACGGTGACGCTGCGCTCGGCGCGGCCCATCACCATGGTGACTTCACCGCAAAAGATCGCATGCACCTCGCCGGCTGGCGAAATCACCGCCTGCGCCGCGAGTTGCGTATACCGCGGGGCATAAAAAAGCGGCGTGCCGCGGCGGCATAGTTCCGCACCTTGGCGCACGCCGGCATCCGGCGAGAGGTATTCCTGGAAAAGGCAGCCCGGTTCCGCGGCGGCCGCCTCGAGCTGGGCCGCATCGAACACGATGCGCACGCCTCGCGAGCCGTTGCCCGAGGGCGGTTTGGCGATGAGCGGATAACCCTTGCCCGCGACCAGATCGACCAATTCCTGTCCGGCGCGTGCTGTTTCCACGAAAGGCAGATCGCGCGCGCGCGCGAAGAGGTAGCTCTGCCATTTGTCTTCCATCATGTGCGCGAGTGTCGCCGGACCGCAAGTGATGCAGCGGCGCAGGTCGGGGTGCAAATCGCGCAGCCGCGCCAAGAGCAGGATGTCGTCATCGCGGGCCGGGAACACCAGATCGAAATGTTCGCGGCGAATCAAGGCGGCGGTGAATGCGCACCAGGCTTCGGCGTCGGCGGCGGGGGGCGAGCGCAGTGCCAGATCGCAACGAAAGAGATTGGGTGTTTCGGCCAGACTGTTGGTGCCAGCGACCCAAAGGCCGGTACGACGCCCTTCC
The DNA here is from genome assembly GCA_964517465.1 of uncultured Alcaligenaceae bacterium. Taxonomy (GTDB): domain Bacteria; phylum Pseudomonadota; class Gammaproteobacteria; order Burkholderiales; family Casimicrobiaceae; genus JACPUX01. Next base: position 11,390 of record CAZFEK010000070.1, on the reverse strand, counting down.
AAAGCGTCGAGGATGTTCTGGCCCACGAGGCTGCCGACGCTGGTGATCAAGATGCGCATTTCAGTCGCGCGCTTTCTGGCCGTGCGTCGTGCCGCCGAACAAAGGGTCGTCGGGGGCGAAGTCGAGCGTGCCCCGAACGTCGATGACCGCCGGTTGTCGCGCGCGCATCGCGGCGGACAGCGCGATTGCGAGTTCTTCGCTGGTTGCGGCGCGATAACCCTTGGCGCCGTAAAGCTCGGCCTGCGCCGCCCAATCGAGGCGCGGCGTCAGCGTCAAGCGCGCGGCTTCGGGCGTCGGGGCGCGCTGCCAGACCGTACCCAAGGCGGCATTGTTGTTCACCACCCAGATCACCGGCAGTCCGTAGCGCACGGCGGTGAGCATTTCCGTGCCGTGCATCAACATCGAACCGTCGCCCGCCAGCGCGACCACCGGCCGGCTGGGGTCGGCCAACTGACCGCCGATGGAAGCGCCCAGACCCCAACCCATGGGGGCGGTCACCGGCGAGGTGAAGATCTGCCCGGGTGCGGTAGAAGTCCACCATTGCCCGACGGCACGGCGGCACAGACCCGCATCGACGAAAAGTCGCGTCGGTTCGGGAAGCGTTGCGCGCAAGCAACGCACGATTTCTGCCGGATGCAGGCCGTAGGCCCCCGCCGGGCGCGCAAAGGCCGCTGCCAAGGGCAAGGCGGCCAGTTGATCGAGCCAAACCTCGCGTTCGGGAATCGTCTCTAACCAAGCCACGAGTGAACCGGACAAAGCCTGCAAGGCGCTGACCGGATGGGTCAAGAAATCGTCCAGGTCGGTGGGCCTTTCACCGTTGCCCCAGGGCAACACGCGCAGCACGCGTCGCTCGGTCAGAAAGCGCTTGTCCCAGGCCAAGGTGTTGCGCTCGTTGAGGCTCACACCCAGGGCGAGCACGCCGTCGTTCGCCGCGCCCAGCAGCGCTTCGCGGGCGCGGGGTGAGCCGCCGTAGCCAAAACAGCCCAGCGCCAGGGGGTGCGTTTCGGGAAAGAGACCCTTGGCTGGCATGGTGGTGGCCACGGGCACGCGAAAACGTTCGGCGAACGTGATCAAGGCTGCGGGCAAAGCGTCACTCGCCGCCATTTCGCCGACCAGCAGTGCGGGGCACCGAAGCGGGCGAAGTGCGGCGAGCAAGTTCGCCACGATATCCGGCCTTGCTGGCGCTGGCCTCACCGGCGCGAGGCGCGGGAGATCGAAGGTGGCGACTTCCATCGCCTGAACATCTCGCGGCAGGCTGAGAAAACTTGGGCCGGGCGGATGGTCAAACAGGCCTGCCAGCAATTCGCGGAAGTCCCTGGCGGCGGCGCAGACGTCGGCAGAAGCCCGAGCCCGCGGCACGGCCTGCGCGAAGAGTGCCCGATCGCGGCTGCCCGGCTCGCCGCCGTCTTGAAACGCGCTGCGCCCGGCGTTGGAAGTGGGTACGTCGCCGACGAGGTAAAACACGCGCTGGTAATCGAGGCGCGCGGCGATGGCGCCCGTCAGCATATTGCTCGCGCCCGGTGCGGAAATGGCGAGACACCAACCCGGCTTGCCGGAAACCCGCGCATAACCGTCGGCGGCGTAGGCGGCGCCTAACTCGTGCGCGCAGACGATGGGCCGGCAGGCAGGTGATTCCGCCAGCGCTTCGCACAAAGGCCCGAGCAGAAAGCCGGGCACCAGAAAGGCGTGAGTCGTTCCTTCAGCGCCAAAACTCGCGGTGATCCATTGCGCCAGTGTCGGCACGCTTGTGCTCCTCCGTTTTTGGGCAAGCATAACATGGTGGCGGGAGGTGTTTCTTTTGGCCGTCGCAGTCTTCGTAAGCCGTTTTCATCCGGGGGGCCACACGCGGCCTAAAATGAACTAACCTCTGAGCTTTCGTAAAACGAGCACACCTTGGCGCAGACTTCCTCCGCCGCCCTGCCGAACGAAACCGCGTCATCACCTGCGCCGAGCGCCGGGCGGCGGCTCTCGGCGCTGATCGGCTTGCTGCCTTTCCTGCGGCCTTATCGCCTGCGTCTGGTGTTCGCCTTCCTGGCGCTGACCATCGCGGCCCTGGCTTCGCTCGTCTTGCCCGTAGCCGTGCGTCAGATGATCGACCTGGGTTTTGCACCGGCCAACGTGGCGCACATCGATCGCTATTTCGTGTTTCTGTTTGCGGTGGCGATGGTCTTCGGGGTCTTTCTCGCGCTGCGCTTCTATCTCGTGTCGTGGTTGGGCGAGCGGGTGGTGGCGGACATCCGAAGCGCGGTGTACCGGCACGTCATCGGCATGAGCCCGGAGTTCTTCGAAGTCACCCGCACGGGTGAAGTGCTCTCGCGTTTGACCACCGACACCACGCTCATTCAAGTGGTGGTGGGCACCAGCATGTCCATGGCACTGCGCAGCACGCTCATGCTGCTGGGCGGGGTGGTGATGATGGGGGTGACCAGTCAGCGCCTAACCGCCTACACCTTGGGCCTGCTGCTCATGGTGATCCTGCCCATCGTACTCTTGGGGCGCAAGCTGCGCAGGCTTTCGCGCGCCAGCCAAGATCGGGTAGCCGATTCCAGCGCCTTGGCGGGCGAGAAGCTCAACGCCGTCACCACCGTGCAAGCTTTCACTCGCGAAGCCCAGGAAATCAGCTCTTTTTCCGCCGCGGTGGAAGGCGCCTTCGCCACGGCACTGGCGCGCATCCGCACCCGCGCCCTGCTTTCGGTGATCATTGTGGTGATGGTCTTCGGCGCCATCGTGCTGGTGCTTTGGCTAGGCGCGCATGCCGTGATCCAGGGCCGCATGAGCGCGGGCGAACTGAGCCAATTCGTGCTCTATGCGGTGATCGTCGCCAGCAGCATCGGCGCCTTGGCCGAAGTCTGGGGTGACGTGCAGCGCGCCAGCGGCGCCACCGAGCGTTTGCTGGAGCTGCTCGCAGCCAAACCCTCCATCGTGGTGCCTCCGCAGCCGCCGCGACTGCCGCCCTTGCGCGGCGAAATCCGCTTTGATGCCGTCACCTTTCATTACCCTTCGCGCCCCGAACAAGCCTCCTTGAGCGAGCTCTCACTCGCGCTGCGGCCGGGTGAAACGGTGGCGCTGGTGGGCGCCTCGGGGGCCGGAAAAAGCACGCTCTTTCAACTCCTGCTTCGCTTCTACGATCCGCAGACGGGGCGCATTTTCATCGACGGCATCGATCTCGCAAGCGTCGATCCGCAGGCGCTGCGCCGACAAATCGGCATCGTGCCGCAAGACGTGGTGCTCTTTTCCGCCGACGCCATGGAGAACATACGCTACGGCCGGCTCGATGCCAGCGATGAAGAAGTCAAAGCCGCCGCGTGCGCCGCCGCGGCCGACGAGTTCATCGAGCGTTTGCCCCAGGGTTACCAGAGTTTCTTGGGCGAGCGCGGCGTGCGGCTCTCCGGCGGGCAACGCCAACGCATCGCCATCGCGCGGGCCATCCTCAAGAATCCGCCGATTCTTTTGCTCGACGAAGCCACCAGTGCGCTCGACGCCGAAAGCGAGCGCCTGGTGCAGGCCGCGCTCGAACGCCTGGTTGCCGGGCGCACCACCTTGGTGATCGCGCATCGCCTGGCCACCGTGCGGCAGGCGGACCGCATCATCGTTTTGGATCAGGGGCGTATCGTCGCCAGCGGCACGCATGAAACGCTGATTCGGGAAGACGGCCTTTATGCGCGTTTGGCGGCCTTACAATTCGGCAGCCAGGGAGGGATCGGCTAACGGCTCGCCGAAGTGGCTTGCGCGCTGATCTCACGCGCCTTCTGAGTTGGGTCAAAATTGCGAGCGGCAATATCGGCCAAATTGTCGTCCAGGCGTAAGTGTCTCGTGGCGGACGTGGTATTTTGCCCAGCAATCAGGCGAAGCGGCGGGAGATCGGGGTGGCCGAGAAAGGGCGGCAATCAGAAGGGCCAAGCGAGGCAGCGGTGGAGCCTGAACTCGTCCTTAGGGTGCTGGGCGGCTTTTCGCTCCAAGTGAACCGAACCACCCGGCCCTTGAATTACGAAAAAGGCCGCGCGCTTCTGGCTTATCTGGCGCTGGAGTCCCCGCGCCCGCACGCCCGCAAGGCGCTTGCCCAAATGTTTTGGCCCGGCCTCCCCAGTGAGGCTGCGCGCACCAATCTGCGCCAGGTGCTGCACGACCTGCGTCGGGCGCTGGGTGCGACCGGGCAGGCGGCCGCCGCGCTGCGCGCCGATCGCGACAGCGTGTGCTTCGATGGTCGTGGCGCCGAGATCGACGCGGTGCGCTTTCTTGCCCCACAAAGCCCGTGCGTGAGCCAGTCAGGCGGGCAGGAATGCGCCGCCTGCATCGCCGGAATGGAAGAAAGCGCGGCGCTCCTCGGCGGCGAACTCCTTGCCGATACCCCGCTCGAGCATTGCGCCGACTTCGAGAGCTGGCTGCTCGCGCAGCGCGAACATCTGCACCTGCGGGCGGTGGAGTGTCTGACGCGCCTGGCCGACTGCCTGGAGCGTCTCGATCAGGCGGCGCGCGCCTTGCCTCACGTGCTGCGCTTGCGCCAGCTCGATCCCTGGAACGAAGACGCCCTGCGCCGCGCCCTGCGGCTGTATGCCCGCTGCGGCCGGCGCGCCGAGGCGCTCGAACTTTTCGAGCAAGCGCGTAGCGCGCTGCTAGACGAATTGGGCATCGAGCCGGCGGAGGAAACCCGGGCGCTTGCCGCCGCGGTTCGAAACGACACGACTTTCGCGGCGGCCGCGGTAGGCACGACGCCGGCCCGGGCGGGCGCCCCCGCGACCCTGGAGCGGCGCCAGGTGACGGTACTTCAATTCAAGTTCGATTGCCCCGGCGTGGACGACCCCGACGAAGCTTACGCCTTGCTCGCGGCGCCCCAGGCGCGCTGCGCGGAAGTCGTGCGCGCCCACGGCGGATACCTCGCGCAGGTGCGCGGCGCCAGCCTGCTGGCCTATTTCGGTTATCCCTGCGCCGAGGAAGACGCGGCACGCCGCGCGCTCAGCGCCGCGGTGGCGATGCGCGACCAAACCCTGCCGCAAGTGGAAATGCGCGTCGGTGCGCACACCGGTCTGGTGCTGGCGAGCTGCGATGGCGGACTGCCCGATGCCACCGGCCACGTCACCGGCCTGGCGATGCGTTTGCGGCAGGAAGCCGCGGCTGGGGAAATTCTGCTGAGCGAAGCCACGCTAAGGGTGTGCGGCGGGTACTTCGAGCGCGAGGCATTGGGCACGCGAGGTTTGCTCGGGGTGGCGCGCCCGGTCGCGGTGTACCGCTTGCGCGGGCCCAGCCCAAGCCCCTCCAGACTGGATGCCGCGCGAGCACTTGCACGGCTGGTCGGCCGGGAAAAAGAGTTGGCGACTTTGCGCGCGGCCTGGCAGCAGGCCAAAGCGGGAAAGCGTGGCCATGTCCTGCTGCGCGGCGAGGCCGGCATCGGCAAGTCGCGCCTCGTCCTGGCGCTGAAACAGGATCTTGCCGACATTCCGGCCCTGGTGCGCGAACTGCGCTGCGCGCCGGAACATCGCCATTCGCCTTTTCAGCCCGTGGTCGGCATGATCGCCGAGGTCGTCGGCTTGGTGCCGCAGCAGAGCGCGCAAAGCAACTTCGAACGGCTTCTGGCCTACGTCCACCGGCACTATGGCAAAGCGGCGCCAGATGCCTTGCCGCTGCTCGCGGGGCTCCTCGGCTTGCCCATACTTGCGCCCTGTCGCGAGCCCGAAGGCTCACCGCAGCAGCGACGCGAGCGGTTGATGGCCATCCTGCTCGAGCGCGTCTTCGCCCTCGCCAGCGCCGAACCCTTGCTTTTGGTGGTGGAGGACTTGCATTGGGCCGACCCATCGACGCGCGAATTGATCGACCGTTTCGTGGCCGCACCCGCGGCCTGCCGCCTGCTTGTCGTGCTGACCGCAAGGCCGGATTTCGTGCCCGGCTGGCGCGCCGATCGCGTCGGAGTGCTCGAACTCGGGGCGCTCGAAAACGGCGCCATGCAGGCGCTCGTCCGCGACCTGGCCCCCGGGCTCGACGCCGATCAGGTGCGCGCCATCGTCGCACGCGCCGATGGCATCGCCCTTTATGCCGAGGAACTGGCGTGTGCCGCTCTGGAGCATCGCGCCGAGAACATACCCAGCACCCTGCATGACCTCATCGCCGCGCGTCTCGATGCCCTGGGCGGAGCCAAGGCGGTGGCCCAGCGCGCCGCGACCATAGGCCGTGAATTCCAGCTCGATCTTTTGTGCCGCAGCCTGGGCGTCGGTGCGACCGAGGTCAAACGCGATCTCGCGCGACTCGTAGCGATGCGTTTGATCGAGTTCGTGAACGCTCATGTCGCGCGCTTTCGGCATGTGCTGGTGCGCGATGCCGCCTATGAATCGCAAGCGCGCCCCGATCGCCAGCGCGCCCATCGCGCCGTGGCCGATGTCCTGGAGGTCGATGGCACGGCGCGCGGGGCCGCATTGCTCGCGCAACATCGTAGCGCCGCGGGCGAGGCCGAAGCGGCCATTGCCGCCTGGTGCTCGGCGGGCCAGCGTGCCAGCCGCGAAGCCGCGAGCCACGAAGCGCTGGCGCATTTTCGCGCCGGGCTGGCGCTGCTTTTCGATCTGCCGCAAGGCGGCGGGCGCGACAGTCTGGAACTCGACTTGCAGATGGGCTTGGGCGCGGCCGCGGTTGCCGCGCAAGGTTACGCCTCGGCCGAAGGTGCCGAAGCATTCCGGCGCGCCATGGAACTGTGCACCGCACATGCCGCCCGCGCCGAGAGTTTTGCCGCGGTCTGGGGTCTCTGGGCGAGCGCCAGCTCGCGCGTGGGCTATGAGGGTGCGCAGCAACTCGCCGCGGAACTCGGCGTGCTCGCCGCGCAAAGCAGCAACGCCATCCACGCTTTGCAGGCGCGTTTCGCCGCCGCGGACACGGCCTATTGGCGCGGTGAATTCACCTTCGCGCTGGCGGCGCTCGAAGAAGTGGAGCGCGATTGGTGTGCGGACATGCATGACGCGCAGGTCGCCGAATTCGGCGAAGATGCCGGTGTCACCGGTGGCGCCTACCGCTCCTGGGTGTTGTGGATGCTGGGCCGGGAAGCCGAAGCGCGCGCGGCGAGCACGCTGAGCCTCGAACGCGCGCGCCAACTCGGCCACCCCTTCAGCCTCGCCTACGCGCTCACCTTCGCCGCGCTGCTCGCTTGCCGCCTGGGTGAGTCGGCGCGAGCGCAGGTATTAGCCGCCGAAACGCTGGAGATCGCCAACCGCCACGGTTTCGCGCTGTGGCAGATCGGCGCCACCCTGGCCAGCGGCTGGGCGCGCGCCCAGCAAGGCGACGCGGCTGGGGTCGAAGCCATTCGCCAGTGTGTCGCCGCCACGCGCCAGGCCATGGGCGGGGTGACGCTGGTGGTATTGGAACCCTTGGCCGAAGCCTGCGTGTTGCTTGGCCATTTCGACGAGGCACTGGGCGTCATCGACGAAGCTTTGCAACTGGGTGCCCAGCTGGGCGACCATCATTGCGATGCCGTGCTGTGGTGCCTGCGCGGCCAGGCCCTGGAAGGGCGAGGCGCCTCAGCGGGCGAGGCTGCCGCCTGCTTTACCCGCGCCCTGGACATCGCCCGGGTGCAGGGCGCCGCCGGGCTCGCCGCGCGCGTTCGGGAGCGCCTGGGCGCATAGCCGACCCCGCCTTGTTCTTTCGCGCTGCTTTCCTTCCTTCTGATCGCTTTCGGATTGATGTACAGCTCTAGGCTGCCCGCTTCCGCAACTCGTAGGGGCGGATCAACACTTCCGCCGGCAAATCCAATCCGTCGGCAAGGCGTCGGATCATCTCGAGCGTCAATGGCCGAGTACGGTTGAGAATATCGGCGACTCGCCCGCGCGGCCCGATATAGGACTCCATGTCTCGGCGAGTGAGGCCGCGGTTTTCCATGACATGGCCAAGAAACTCGATGGGATCGGGGTCGGGAATCGGGAAGTGCTCGCGTTCGTAATTCTCGATCAGTAGCGTCAGCACGTCGAGCAGGTCGGCTGCAGCGGATTTCGCCGGCGCCCCCCATAGGCGTTCGGCTTCCGCCAAAGCCACCCGATATTCTTTCTTGGTCCGAATAGGCTTGAGTTCCATACCGCGTTCCTTCAGATAGTCCTTGCGTCGATCTTGTCGTATTGACGATGCGTGCCAACGAAGCGGATGAACATTTGTCCGCGGTCGTAATGGACCGCCACTACCAAGCGGTAATCATTTCCCTTGATGTTGAACACCACGCGGCTGTTGGCCGTGAAACTCGCGTTCCGGAAAGCCGCCTTGATGTCCGCCGGCGTCCGCCAATGCGCCCGGCTCGCTTCCGCATACCAGGACCGTAACGGCAACTCGGCGTCTGCATGTCTTTCCCAGAATGTCCGCAAGGTAGACAGGGCAATGATCCGCATGGTTCAGACTATCATGCTACCAATTTGGTAGCAAGCGGGCTTGCCGCGAGCCGAGCCTTTCTCCACGTGTCCACGCGGCGCTTGGTGCGGCTTGGGAGTGCGGCGTAACCGAACTTGCTGCTTGCGGCTACGTTGTCAACGACCATACCGGGTGCCCAAGCCAACTGCGCCAAGATCGCCAATCATCCCGGAAACGGCAGTTGGACGCAGCGCATAGCGCGCGGAGCGACCCACGCAAGGGGTGAGCGCGATGAGCAGCAGCCTGCCGAATTGAGCCTGCATCTAAACCGCGGTACCGGCCGGCTGGCCGATCCGGCGTCGCGCGTTCCGGTGCTTGGGCGCGGATACTCACTCGGTTTCGGCCCAGTTGGCCAACTGCAGTCCGGGAACGCGCGCGAATTCGCGCTGGTTTTTGGTCACCAGGGTGACGCCGAGCGCCAGGGCGTGCGCGGCGATCTGGGTATCCAGAGGTCCGATGGGCGTGCCTGCCTGCTGCAACGCATGCCGCAAGCGCCCGTAACTTTCCGCCGCGGCGAGGTCGAAATCGGCGATTTCCAGCGGTTCGAGAAAATGCCGCAAGGCCTTTCGGTTGCGGTCCGAGCCGCTTTTTTCAGCGCCGACATGTAGTTCAGCGACGCTGATGACGGACAACCCGATGCCGGCCGCAGCGTGCTCGCGCAAGGCCGCCACTACCACTCGCTGCGGGTGTCGACGGCGGCGGGTTGCTCGCGCTCGGGGAAAGACTCGAACTCGGCGAGCGCATCGATCAGCCGCTCGATGGAGGGGCGCTGCGCTGGACGCAGAATCACCCGGTCGCCATCGCGTTCGATCATCACTTCATCTACCCCTTCGAAGCGAAACGCTTTGGGCAGGCGCACGGCCTGGCTACGGCCATTAAAAAACAGCTTGGCGGTTTGCATGGTGGCTTCCCGCGCAACGTGTAATAGGCCAAGTTCATACCACTCCCCGGAACGCCGACAACGCCCGCGCTGGCCGCGCGCTGGGCCTGGTGCTGCCAAGCGATGGGAAATCGGTGAGGAGTGCCCAAAAAAGCGGGAACGGGGCTTTTCGACGGTTTGCGGGCGGCCGGCGCTGCGTCTCTTACGCTGCTCTTACGATAGGGTGGTAATTCTCTCTCGAATCGGGGTGCGCTCGCCCCGGATCCGGAGAACACCACCATGCCATTCGCCTTTTGCCGGCGGCCACGCGAGCCGCGCCCCGCTGCGACGCGTATCGCGAATGCCGGTCTGGCTGTTTCGCAACTTGACCCGCAATCCGCCGTCCCGAGAAACACAAGACTGAATGCGCTGCACCCTGGGCGAACCCGGCTCGTCCGCTGGTCGTGTGTCCGCGGTCTGGCCGCGCTGCTGCTGCCCGACGCCGCGCAGGCGGTACAGGTCGATTTGACCCTCCCCGACAGCTACACCTGGAAGGTGCCGTAATCCGGAACCTCCGAATATTTCAGAGGTTTCTTTAGTTTACCGATCAATGAGAGCGGAAAAGACATGAAACAAAATGGGCATAGTCTTGTTGTGCTATCGAGCTTTGTGATGGCAACGCTGACAGGCGCTGGCAGTGTTCTGGCGGCCTGCACAGGAGGAGCAGGAAACATCTGTTATGTCAAGCTGACACCAGAAGGTTCGCAGGATTGCTCTTCATGGGCCAACGCCTGCGGCCTGCAAACCGCGTTAGGGCAATCGGCCAGTGGCGATGAGATTTGGGTGCAAGAAACGGGGTACAGTATGGCTGGTGGTTATAAGCCAAGCGACCCCTTGACTGCCACTGCAAAATTTTCGCTTAGAGCCGGCGTTGCCATGTATGGCGGGTTCCTGGGGACAGAGACAGAGCGTGACCAGAGAGACTACCAGAACAATACCACTCAGTTGAATGGAGGAGGGATCGCTGCCCAGGTTGTGGAGGCGTATCGTGTCGATGGCGTCATACTGGATGGGTTCACCATTCGCGGCGGCGACGGGATGGAAGCTGTATACCCTCTAGGAATCTATGCGGCGGGCGGAATGGTGATCGACCACTGCAGTCCCATTATTCGTAATGTGTTATTCATCGCCAACAAAGGTGGGTTTGGTGGCGCAATGAGTATATGGGGTGGCGGCAGTCCTACGCTTATCAATGTGACCTTCGCTAATAATCAGGCCATGACCGGATTCGATCCCGGACGGGGCGGCGGGTTGTACGGCGGGAGTCCTACGCTCACCAATGTGACCTTCAGCGGTAATACAGCAGCCGACAAGGGCGGCGGGATGTACATCTACGGCGGCAGTTCCACGCTCACCAATGTGACCTTCAGCAACAATTCAGCCCCCAGCGGCGGCAGCGGATTGTACAACTATAACAGCAACTCCCTTACCCTCATAAACACAATCATTGCAAATGGCTCAGGCAGTGGCGATTGTGTCAACGGCAGTGGCGCCAGCCTCAGCGCGAGTTCCAAAAACAACCTGATCGAAGACAGCGGCAGCGATGCCTGCGGGCTGGAAAATGGCATAAACGGAAACATCATCGGCTCCGACCCAAACCTCGGCCCCCTTACACACAACCCTGACATGACAGGCGCGTGGTACTATCCCTTGCTCACAGGCTCGCCTGCCATTGATGCAGGCACATCTGAAGGCGCTCCAGCCACGGATCAGCGGGGGGTGAGCCGCCCACAGGGCATAGCCTATGACATCGGCGCTTATGAGTACGAGGCGTTCGCCATCGTCGTCAACGGCGCTGGCGCGAATGGGGGCACCATGGTGGCCGCATCAGGAGGCAGCGGGATCGATGCCACCTGGAATGGCACTGTCACCGGAGGGGCAAAAAGCAGCGCGTCCGTGGAACCCTCCTCATCTCATGCCATCACGGCCACGGCCAATGCAGGAGGGTTTGTGGCATGGAGCGGAGATTGCGACGGCACAACAGGAAACGGCACAGACGCTGCGACCTGTACCTTCACAAGTGTCTCAAGCAACAAAACCGCAACCGCCAACTTCACGCTCAACAGCTACGCCATCAACGACAGCGCCAACCCAGCGGCGGGCG
>CAZFEK010000069.1:0-16191 GCA_964517465.1 uncultured Alcaligenaceae bacterium | reverse complement strand
TTCCGGCGGTGAGCAGCAAATGCTCGCCATCGGCCGCGCACTGATGAGCCGGCCGTGCCTTTTGCTCCTCGACGAACCTTCCCTGGGCTTGTCGCCCCTCTTGGTGCAGGAAATTTTCGATATCCTGAAGAGCATCAACGGCGACGGCGTAACCATCCTCTTGGTGGAACAAAACGCCCGCATGGCGCTCTCGGTCGCCAGCCGCGCGCTGGTCATGGAACGCGGCCGCTTCGTCTTGGAAGGCAGCGCCGAAGAAGTCGCCGCCGACCCCGACGTGCAGGAGTTTTATCTCGGTGTAGCCACCGAAGAATCGGTCAAAGGGTTCAAGCGCTATCGGCGCAAGAAGCGGTGGCGGTAGAAGGTGCCAGGCCGCGAGCCCCATGCGCCCCCGGGAGAACCTACACTCCTGCGTCAAGGCGCGCGGCCTGAGCGCCCTCGCGGCACCTCGCCGCAACGATCAGCGCAGCTCGCCGCCCAGGGTGAAAGTGAACACGGTTTCCACGCCTGGCGTCGAAATCGCGGTGATCCGTCCGCCGTGTGCGTTGATGATGCGCTGCACGGTGGCGAGCCCGATGCCGGTGCCGGGGAAATCTGCCGGACTGTGCAGGCGTGAAAAGGCGGTAAAGAGCTTGTCGGCAAAACTCATGTCGAAGCCGACGCCGTTGTCGCGCACACAATAGGCGGGCCGACCGTTGAGCGGCGCTCGGCGAAACTCGATGCGCGCTTGCGGGTTCTTGCCGGTGAACTTCCAGGCGTTGCGCAACAGGTTTTCCAGGAGTGCTTGCAGCAGGACGGGGTCACCTTGCGCCGACACCCGCGGTTCGATCACGACCTCGACTTTTCGGTCCGGTTCGGCCTGGTGCAACTCGGCAACGATCTCGGCGGCGATCCGGGACAGATCGACCGGCCCCAGGGTCAACGGAGCGCGCGAAATATTCGACAGCGCGAGCAGCCCGTCGATCAGGTTGCCCATACGCACCGTGGCCGCGAGTATGCGTTGCAGGTAGCCGCGACTGGCCGGCTCGAGTTGTTCCAGCGCGGTCTCTTCCAGCAAGTGCGCGAACCCGTTGATCGCCCGCAAGGGTGCGCGCAGATCGTGGGATACCGAGTAGCTGAAGCTTTGCAACTCGCCGATCACCGCCTCCAACTGGCGCGTGCGTTCCTCGACACGCGCCTCGAGTTCGACATTCAGAGCGCGCATCCGCTCTTCGACGATTTTGCGCTGAGTGACGTCGAGCACCGAGCCCGTCATACGTGTGGCCGCGCCATGGTCGGTTGCCGAAGGATGACCGATCACGCTGGCCCAGCGCACCGCGCCATCGGCATGCAGGAAGCGGCATTCGACGCGAAAATCCCTGGGCGCGCGCATGGCGTCGCGCACCTCTCGCTTCACCCAGGCGCGGTCGTCCGGATGGAGCAGTTCGATGAAGCGGCGATAGCTCGGCACCGGCCGGCGGGGGTCCAAACCGGCGATGCGATAACACTCCTCGGACCAGAAGCCTTCGTTCTGAGCGAAATTCAGCGTCCAGTAGCCCAGCCCGGCGATACGCTGCGCTTCCTCCAGGCGCCGATAGAGTTCGCGCATTTCGCGCGAGGAAATCTCCTGCGAGCGGTCGAGCAGGTAGCGCTCCTGGTCTGCCTCGGCATAGGCGCGCCCGATACGCTCGAGCAAAGCCGGCCACTGCTGCGCGGTGGGCGGCGCGTCCGGAGAAATGCCGAGGCGGCGCAACTGCCGCAACAGCAGCGGGTGACGCGAAGGCACTGTCAATCCTCGGCGTAGGTCGTCAGGGTCATCGTCTGGTTGTGCAGCTCGCAGCTACCGCTGGTGTAGGGAGAAATCTCGCCATAGGAATAGAAACCAACCTGACGGGTGCCGGGCGGCAGGTTCTCCAGTGTGGCTTCGGTCTCCTCCTCGATGCGTTCGCCCAGCACCAGGCGGCGTCCCACACAACTGATGGCCAAAGCCAGCACCGGTCCGGTGGCCCGGTCGCCGCCCTGGGCGAGCAAGGCGGCATCATGGGCACCGCCGACGAGACGGTCGAAGTTTGCCTTCATCAACTGCGCCAGACAGCCCTCGGGGATGTCTCCGGCGAAGGTCATGGACTGCCGCGTTTCATCGACGGCAAGTATGGTACGCACGATCTGCTTGTGGTCGCCCTCCTGCTCGCGTATGGCCAGGGGAAACAGCAAACCCGTGGCGGGCAAGCCCGCGGCGCGTTCGCCCAGGTATTCCTTGTATAAGGCCAGAGCGGGTTTGCCGTCGAGTTCATACAGCACGTTACCTTCCGAACGGGTGACGTGCCGCTCCGGGCCGAAGGTGTCCCAGCCGCCGCGCGAGCCGTGGGTGACGCGCAAGCGGGAGCCGTAGAAACCGACCGCCGTGACGGCGTGGGTGGCCGGTCGGCCGTCCTTGATCACCCAGGTGCGCTGGAAGCGGTCGCCATCGCCGGCCAGCCCCCCGGTGACCACGGTGCCTGGGGGAAGCCCGCCGTTGAGGCCCTTCACCAGCTCGCTGCCATTGACATGCAGCCCGTCGGACAGCACAAACACCGCGCGCAGGCCGTCGGCGGCGAGTTGGGCGGCCAGCGCCTCTCCCGTCCGGCGCGACTCCGATGCGCTGGCGATCGGCGCGGAGATGGTTTTCAGGGCCGTATCCGCGAAGCTGGCCACGGCGACGACCAGCGTGTCGTCATTGACCTCGGCGCCATCGATTTCGCCGGCCGTGGAACAACCCAGAAAATTCGCCTCCGGATAGGCGCGGCGCAATTCATCGAAGGGCGTCGGGTGGTCGATCAGCCCGGGGGCGCCAAAAGCGATGATCAGAGTGTTCTTGCCGGAGGCTGGCGGAAATGCCGCCTCGGACCAGCCGCGCTCCGGCCGGTAGGAGAAGCTCTCGAGAAACATGCTTGTTCCTTCTGTCTGCGCGGCGGACGCAAGGCCGCATGTCTGTTCTTACGGCTTTGGAGACGAGGACTTGAGCGGCCGTTCAGGCGGCCGGAAAAGCAAGCCTCAGGCGGCCACCGCGCCGGTGCGGCGGGGACACCGGACCACCCGCAGGGCCGGGCCGCTAATCGCTCTGCCCGACATGGAAATGCCGACGAAAACCCACTTCGCCGCGCGGCCCCGCGTCCATTTCTCGCGCATAACGATGTCCGGCATAGACGGCGTGGGCGATGAGGCCCGGCGCTTGGGCATCGCCGATGCAGCGCAAAGTCCGAATGCCGGCTGCCGCCCATTCGGCTTCGCGCGCCAGCAATTCCCGGTAAAGTCCGTCATTGGGCAGCCGCGCCGTCACCGCAAGCACCGCCGCGCAATCGAGCGTGCTCGTCGCGCCCGACCAGACGTGTTCCGTGGTCAGTTTGCGTCCATCCCAGCGAGTGATGTTCTGGGCCACCCGCTGCTCGACGCCCAAGGCGTGCAGGCGCCATTGGATGTGGCGATAATCGAGGGTGTTGATGGTCCAGGAGGCGATGGTGTCGTCCGGTGTAATGAACACCACCTCGCGGCCGGCTTTGCGCAGGACTTCCGCCATCACGCTGCCGTAATAAAAATAGTCGTCATCGAACACCGCCACCGGCCCTTGCGGCATCGCCGACCAGTCGAGCCCGGACATCACGTCGTCGGGCGTGAGCACGCCGTGTTCGGCAAACCCCGTCACCCCAAAACCGTTGCTGCGACCATAGCCGTCGCGCCGCCAGTGGCAGCCGGTGGCCAGAACGACATGATCGGCGCCGAAATCGAGCACGTCTTGCGCCGACAATAATGAGCCTCGATAGACACTGACTTTTGCGAGCTGGTTGATCTGGCCCACCCGCCAATCGCGCACCCGGATCCACTCGGCAAGCCCCGGCAGGCGCGCTTCGCGCGTGACGCGCCCGCCCAGCTCCTTGCCGCCTTCCGCGAGATGCACTTCGTAACCGCGTTGCCCCAGCGCGCGGGCCGCTTCCAGCCCGGCCGGACCGGCGCCGACGATCAGCACCTTGGCGGCGGATTTTTTGGGGGCAATGATTTCCGGGTGCCAGCCCTTGCGCCACTCCTCGCCCATGGTCGGATTCTGGGTGCAACGTATCGGGGTGATGGTCATGTCGCCGCTGACGCAGATATTGCAGCCTATGCACTCGCGTATGTCATCGATGCGCCCTTCTTCGATTTTTTTGGGCAAAAACGGATCGGCAATCGACGGCCGCGCGGCACCGATCATATCGAGCACGCCACGGCGAATCTGGGACACCATGGTGTCGGGCGAAGTGAAACGGCCCACCCCCACCACCGGCTTGCGGGTGACTTTCTTGACCCAGTCGATGTACGGCTCCTGCGCGCCTTCGCGGGCAAAACGCGAGGGAATCGAATCGTTGTACCAGGCGGCGATATTGACGTCCCAGAGATCGGGTAGGTCGGCAAGGAGGTGTACGACTTCCTTGGCTTCGGCAAGCGTCACGCCCCCCTCGCCCAGCAGTTCCTCGGTAGCGAGGCGCACCGCGACGGCACAGCGGTCGCCGACCGCCTCCTTGGTCTCTTCGATCAACTCGCGCAGCAGGCGGGCGCGGTTCTCCAGGCTGCCCCCGTATTCATCGCTGCGATGATTGCGCCGCTTTTGCAGGAAATGCATCGCCAAGCTCAGGTCATGCGCGGCGTAAACGTAAATGAGGTCGAAGCCGGCCCGCTTGGCGCGCAACGCCGCCTCGCGATGCCAGCGCCGGTACTCGGCGATGTCGCGCTTATCCATCGCCCGGGCCTGATGCGGGTAGCCGTATTTGCTCGGTTGATGCGAGGGCGCGATCAGCACCTCCCGCGAGTACAAGTTCGAAGCGGTCGGTCCGTTGTGCGTGAGCTCCACCGCGGCGAGCGCGCCGTGCTGATGCACTTTGTCGCACATCAGCGCCAGCGCGGGGATATCGGCATCATCCCAAAGCCGGGCCTCGACATAGGGCGAAACATCTCCGCTGGGGTGGATTTCGCACTCTTCCGTGGAAACGACCGCCCAGCCGCCCTCGGCCTTGACTTCCCGCATCGCGGCGTGCGCTTCGGGCATGGCGTGCCCCATGCCGTTGCAATGCGGCGCCTGGAAAAACCGATTCTTCGCGACGACCGGTCCGATGCGAACGGGTTCGAACAAAATGTCATAACGCGGATCACGAGCCATGCGGGTTGCCTCACCAAGGGGACAAGGACCGGCGGCAAATCCTAACGATCGCCGATTGTAGCGCCACCCGCCGGCGGCGCGCCGCTGCCGCGACCGACCTCGCCTGGGCAAGGTATCGAAGTCGCGCGCTCAGCGAAGGATGGTCTGCTGCATGAACAAAATCGAGCTATAGAGCTGGAAGTCGGCGTTCTCCTTGCGTGCGAAACCATGGCCTTCGTTCTCGGCGCGCAGGTACCACACCGGCGTGCCGTTGGCGCGCGCTTTGGCGACGATCTGCTCGGCTTCGGTAAAGGGCACGCGCGGGTCGTTTTTGCCTTGCACCACAAAAAGCGGCTTCTTGATTTTGTGCGCATTGGTAAGCGGTGAAATGCGGTCGAGAAAGGCGCGCATTTCGGGATCGCGTTCGTCGCCGTATTCCACGCGGCGCAGATCGCGGCGATAGCTCTCGGTGCTTTCCAGGAAAGTGACGAAATGCGAAATGCCCACGACGTCGATGGCGCCGGCGATGCGTTCGGCGTAGTGGGTGGCCACCGCAAGGCTCATGTAGCCGCCGTAACTGCCGCCCGCCACCAACACCCTGGAGGCGTCGAGATCGGGCTGGGCGGCGATCCAGTCGAGCAAGGCGCCGATGTCCTTCACCGAGTCTTCGCGCAGGCGGCCATTGTCGAGCGCGAGGAAGGTTTTGCCAAAGCCGGTCGAACCGCGCACGTTGGGCTGAATGAGGGCGATACCCACTTCTGGATGTAATACTGGTAGCGTGCCAGAAAGCCGATGGTCGCCTGCCCCTCGGGCCCGCCGTGAATGAGGATCAGCACCGGGCGCTTGCCCGAGAAGCGTTTTGGGGGCATGGACAGCAGGCCGGAAATCTGCCGCCCGTCGAAGCTCGGCCAGCGCACCACCTTTTGTTCGGAAAAGCTCGCCAGGTCGATGCCCGGCGGCGCAAAGGCGCGTGTCCATTGCGCCACTTTGCCGCTTTTGGGATCGAGGGTGAACACCTCACTGGGGCCGCGGGCGCTGTTGAGCGTAAACATCAGCTCGTCACTGCGCTTGTGAAAGCGGGTGACGCCGATGTTGCCCGAGGGGATGTTGGGTGAGGTCTTTTCCTTGAACGTGGCACCGTCGAAGAGCCGCAGCACGTCGCGCCCGTCTTCGTTGGTTTGCAGGGCGAAGAGGCGATCATCCTCGGTGGCGGTGCCGCCGCTCACATCCCAAGGAATGTGGCTGGTGATGCGCGTGAAGCTCTGCTTGGCGAAATCGTAGAGCATCATCTCCCGGAACTCGGAGGCGCGGTCGCTCACCACGAACAAGCCGCTGCCGTCTTTGCGGAAAGGCCCAGGGTAATAGGCTGCCTTCTCTTTGGCCCCTGCGGCCGGGAGGAGCTGCTGGCGCTCGCCGCTGGCGAGATCCAGCACCCAGATCTGCGATTCGTTGGCCGAAACATAGCGAATGAGCGCGAGTTTCTTGTCGTCGTAGGAAACCGAACCGCCAAACCATCCAGGGCCTGGAAGTTCGACGAGCTTCTTCTTTTGCGCCGGGTTCTCCGGATCCAGGAGCCACAGCGTGGTATTGATGCTGGCGCGGCTACCGCCCTTGGCGGTGCGGTCTATGGGCACCGAACTCACGATGGCCAGCGCCCGGTGGTGCAGCCAGCCCAGGTGATCGTGACGTTCGTCGGGGTCGGTGAGCAATGTGATTTTGCGGGTGTCGAGGTCGAGGCGGTAGAGCTGGCTCACTTCATTGCCGCCGCTGGCGCGCTCGAACACCAGGTACTTGCCGGCGATGGGTTCGTAGCTTGCTTCGGTGACGGGATCGGGGCCGTCGGTCAGCGCTTCGAGTTCCCCCAGGGGTGAGGCCAGCCGAAAAAGCTGCATGGTGTTGGCGCCCGCCTTGCGGTGCGCGACCACCATTTCGCGCTTGACCGGATGCCAGGCCACGAAACTGTGGCCGCGAAACTCGGTGTATTTCTCCACCGCCCGTACCAGCGACATCGGCACTGGCGGCACGCCCTCGGCCAGCAGATGGGTGTTGGGGCGCAGGAAATCGCCCTCTTCGACCTTGATCGGCGCGGCGCAAGCGCCCAGCAACACGAGCCCAAGCCAACCAAAAACGCGCAAGCCTTCACGATTCACTTTCAAGAACCACCTCAGCGCAGAATGAATCAAAAAGAAAACGCCGCCTCAAAGGGCGGCAGCGCAATGGTTGCCGATTGCGGGGCGGGCGTCAAGCGACTGCGACTGCGCCGGCCCGCCGGCCGGCCACCATCGCACCGGGGCAAACGCCGGTGTCGCGGTCGTCGGGAAGTCGGTCTTCCGGGTGCCGACGATCATTCCGCCGATCACGCCCAAATGGCCAAATAGGCCGCATAGGCGTAACCGACCGCAAGCGAACCGAAAAACGCGAGCCCGAGGTAAACGGCAAAAGTACGCGGCTTCACCAGGGCCCACACCGCCAGCATCGCCGGTATGCTGGTAACACCGCCCGCGACCATGAAGGCCAGCCCCACGGCCGGGTTCATGCCTTCGGTGATGAGCCCGCCGACCAGCGGCACCGCCGCCACGCCGTTGAGGTAGGCCGGCACACCCAGCGCCACGGCGACCGGAATGGCGGCGAAACCGTCGCCCCCCAGAAGTTTGGCGATGGTGCCGGCCGGTACGTAGGCGAGCATAAGGCTCTCCAGCACGAAAGCGATGCTCATCAGTGCGGCAAGTTTGGGGATCTGACTCCAAGCGTGGTCCAGAAACACCGCGCGTCTTGCCGGGTCGCGCCAAAACCGCCATTGGAGTGAAGCGCGGCCCGCGACCCATCCTTGCGCCCCCGCCGGAGCGCGCAGGCGACGGGCTTCGCGCAAGGTGTCGGCTAAGCTCCAGACGCGACTGAGCCACCGCGTGAGGCCACCGCCCAAAAGCCCGATAGCGATAGCCGCCAGGGTTTTCGCCAGCGCAAACTCCAAACCGATAGCGCCGGCGGTGAGCACGAACATGGCCGGGTCCATGACCGGCGAGGCGAGCCAGAAGGCCATCACCGGCGCCAGCGGCACGCCGCCCGCCAGCAAGCCCGCGATGAGCGGGACCACGCCGCAAGAACACAGAGGCGAGAGTGCGCCGGCCAAGGAAGCGAACACGATGGCGCGCCCTTCCCGGCCGACAAAGGCGCGCGCCACGAGCGACTCGGCGCTGCTTGCTTTGATGAATGCGGCGAGAGCCACGGAGAGCAGCAACACCGGGCTCAGGTTCAGCAAGTTCTCGGCGAGAAAGCGCAACGAAACGAGGCTTTGCCGCGCATCGAAGAACGCCAACCCGGCGAGCAAGAGCAACAGCGCGAGCCAAATTTTGTCGAGCCGACGCACGCGCTCCAAGATGCTCAGGGGGGCGCGGGCGGCCGTGGCGAGAGGAAGGTTCATCGGAGTTCCTTTCCAGTTTGAGGGAAGATGGTCTGCAACGCGCCGATATACCCGGTTTTCCGGTTGTGTAGGCGCCAAGGAAACGCTGGGGAGTCTATCCAGGTCCATGAAGCTCGCTACTCAGGGTTTGCGTTTGGTTGCGCCCGCGGGCTTCAGCGCACTGGGACTGGCCCTGCGTCGCGCTTGGGACATCGCGACGACGGGGGCAACCCCGCGGCAACATTCTGAGCGAAAATGCGCCCAGGCGGCGTCGATCAAGGTGAAGTCGGGCCGGCAGCGCACTTCGCGACCTTGGCGCTCCTGGCGCACCAGTCCCGCATCGACCATGCCGCGCAGGTGATGCGCCAAGGTGGATGCGGGTGTATCGAGCGCTTGCCGGATTTCGGTAATGGTCATGCCCTCGTGCCCGGCCCGCACCAGCAAGGAAAAAATCCTGAGCCGGGCGACATTGCCCAGTTCGGCCATGCAGCGGGCGGTTCTTTCGAGATCCATGGCGCAACTCTAATCTTCTTGTTCAAGCAATGCAACTAGTTTTTTAGTTTTATGGTTTTATCGGCCAGATGGGCGTCTCGGGAGCATCCGAAACTCGGCGTAGCTTTCGGGCAGGTGCGCCAGATCTTCCGGCCGGTCTATGTCCGGCAGCGCCGCGAACACTTGCACGCGCCAGCGCAGCGCGACCAGACGCTCCAGCGTGAGCGCGCCGATGGTCTCGCCGCCCCAGGGCAGGTCCGTGAAAAGGCTGGCATCGAAGCGCCGCAACCCCAGCAGCACGTAACCGCCGTCCAAGGCCGGGACCAACACCGCATCATGAGTCTCCAGGCCGTGCGCCGCCTCACCGAGTTTTCGCGCATCGAGCGCGGGGCAATCGCTGCCCACCAGCAGCACTGCATCGCCCTCGGCCAGTCCACGCGCCGCGGCCCGGGCCATGCGTTGCCCGAGGTCGCCCCCGCCCTGATCGCTTTGGAGGTCCGCAGGGGGGAGATCGAAGTCGCGCCAAGTCTCCTGGGCGGGGCCGGGGGTGGCGCAAAGCTCCACTTTGCCCACCGCGGCCAAACGCGCTTCGCGCAGGCGATCTTCGAGCAGGCGTAGCGCCAGCCGCGCCGCGCCAGCTTCGCCCAGAACGCCGCGCAGCCGGGTTTTGGCCAGGCCGGCGACCGGGGCTTTGGCAAAAACGATGATGCGGCAAGCCATCAGCGATAGCGTTCGGCGAGTTCCGCCGCGGGCACACCGCGCCAATAGTGCCAGCGCAGGCGCCACATCAGAATGATCGTGCGCCAGACGCCGCGGGTCTGCCAGCGCCGCGCCGACGTCAGCACCTTTTGCCTGAGACAGGCGGGCGGGCCCAAACGCTTCAGGCGCCGCGAAATTTCGATGTCTTCCATCAGGGCCTGAACGGGAAAACCGCCCACCGCGGCGTAAGCCTCGCGCCGGACAAACAACGCCTGATCGCCGGTTGCGATGCCGGTTAGCCGCGAGCGCGCATTCATCAATCGTTCGACCAGACGCAAGGCCAAACCATCTCCATCCAAGCGCACGTCAAAGCGGCCCCAAACCTTGCCGCCGGCCAAGGCCTCGTTAATGGCCAAGGCAACATCCGTCGGCAGGAGCGTGTCGGCGTGCAGGAAAAGCAACACTTCCCCGGTGGCCGCCGCAGCTCCGGCGTTCATCTGCAAGGCGCGGCCACGGTCGCTTGCCAGTACCTGCCAACCCCTCGCACGCAGTTGCGCGACCGAGTCATCGGCGCTGCCGCCGTCGACGAAAATGACTTCCCTGCCGGGGTTCACGTGCTCACGCAGTGCGGCAAGAAATCGCGGCAGACCGGCCGCCTCATCGAGCACCGGGACGATGATCGAAATGGCAGTCGCTGACCCGGGCAGGTCGGCGCTTCGAGGGGTAACGCGACTCACTCACCCCCCATCCGGCGATGGTTCATCGCGTCCCCGCGGCCAGCGCACCGCCGCAACTGCTGCCCTGGCCGGCGGTGCAGCCAAAACAGTGGCCGGCAATACGTATCGCCTGGCCGGCATAATCGGTCCGCAGGAGGTCGCGCAAGTGGGGGCGCGGCGCGCCCTCGGCTCCGAGGGGAAGATCGAGCTGCTGATTGAAGTCGCAATCGTAGAGCCGCCCCTGCCAATCGACGCTGATCAACTCGCGGCACATCACGTTTTCGAGATTCTGGGGAACGAAATTGGCGCGCAACAATTCAAGGTAGCGATTGAATTCGCCGTGCGACAGCAGCGTCGAGCCAAAGCGCTGGATGGGCATGTTGGTGAGCGTGAAGAGGGTATTGAACTCGATGCCGAAATGCGCCCGCAATTCGCGCCGGTAATCCGCTTCCAGCGCCGCTTGCGGCCCTGGAAGTTTCGGTCCTTGCGGGTTGTAAACGAGATGAAGCACCAGGCCGCTGCCCTCGCGCCCGTAACCCAAGTCATTGAGGCGGCGCAAAGCGGTGATACTTTTTTCAAACGCGCCGTCGCCGCGCTGGCGATCCACATTTTCCGCGGTATAACAAGGCAGCGAGGCGACGACTTCCACGCCCTGCGCCGCCAAGAACTCGGCAGTGTCTTCTTGCCCGGCCTCGAAGAGCACGGTGAGATTGCAGCGGTCGATCACCCGGACACCGAGTTCTCGCGCGGCGATCACAAGCTCGCGAAAACCGGGATGCAGTTCGGGGGCGCCGCCAGTGAGATCCAAGCTGCCCACCCGCCGCGCTTGAAGCACCGCCACGACCAGCGCCAGATTCGCTTCATCCATCTTTTCCTTGCGCGTCGGCCCGGCGTTGACGTGACAGTGCAAGCAACTCTGGTTGCAGTGATAACTCAAGTTGACTTGCAGCGTTGAAAGCGCGCGGCGGTCGATATCGGGAAATGAGCGGTCAAGCAAATGGGGCAGTGTGGCGCGCATGGGAGTCTTGGTTCTGGGGGGTGGAATTAATTGGTCGCCCGAGACCGTCTTATCTTACAGGGTTCCGAACTGAAGCCACTCGGGCTTGAACAGCAGCAACAGGCCAATCACCGCCATCACCACCGCGCCAATCAGCCGCGAGGCGCGCGCATAACGCGTGCCAATGGCAGCGAAATGCAGCGTCGTTGCCGCCACGGCAAAAAGCACCAGATCGTCGATCAGGAAGACCAGCAAGTAGAGCAGCAAGTAGGCGTGGTACTGCCAGGTGGGCAGGGGCGTCAGCGCCAGCACCTGGGTATAAACCGCGGGAATGCCAGCCGAGCAGACGAACTCGATGAGGTTGACCGCCAAGGCCAAAGCCAGCACCCCCAGCATCGCCGGCCAGAGCCTCTCCTGTAGCGCAAAGCGCCTGAGCCGGGCGAGCAGAGCCGGCCGCCCGGTACCGTGCGAAACCTCGCAGGCCGCTTCCGGGTTGGTGATGAAATCAAACAAATAGAAACCCGCGGCACCCAGCGCCACCAGGCCCACCGCGATCCGCACCCAGATGATTAGGCCGATGGTGAGCAGCACCTTGAGCCAGGCGGCCATGATGAGGTAATACACCAGCCCCGAGCCCGCCAGGAAAGTGAGGCCCAATATCCACATCCGCCGGCGATCGCCGACTCCCATCAACAAGCCCAGCAGGAAAACCAGTGCCCACATCGCGCAAGGGTTGAATCCGTCCAACGCGGCCAGGACCACGGTAAGCATGGGCAAGGAGAGGCTGGCCGTTTCGATCTCCCCCAGTAACGGCAGCCGCAGCGTGGCGGGCAGGGTCGCTTGGGCCGGAGCCGCCGCGACGCTGGGTAGTTCGCCTGCCAGAATGGCGCTGATCGGATCGGCACAGCCCTGGGCAAGACAGTTGGTGACTTCCCGATCGATCATGGCGCCGGTCCACTCATCGCTTTGATAGCCGATGGCCGACCAGCGCCCGATGACGAAATAGGGGAAGCCGACATCCTCCAGCCCCAAGGCGGCAACCACCCGGTCGAGCGCGGCGCGCCCCGCGGGATCGTACTTCACTTCATAGCGCCGAATTTCGATGCGGGCATCGTCACGATAGCGCTGCAGGTAAACTTCCGCGGTGGCGCAGTGTGGGCAGCCGTCGGTATAAAAGAAATGAATCCGCACCGCAGAAGCCTCTGTTGCAACGCGTACGCCCCTTTCCCCGCCCTGCTCCGCGCCCCCGGCGCTGACGCTCCAGGCCAAGAAGAGCCAAGCCCAAATCAGCAGCAGGCGCCCCCGCCGCAAGCGGCACACCATACGCTGCCTACTCCGCCGCCAGTTCTTCGCGAATGGCGAGCATCGCCGCGCGATCCGCTTCGGACACCACCGGGTAGTTGATGTCGAGCCGCTGCAAAGTGGCGACGATGATTTCCGCCACACTGCGTCGCAGGAAACTCTTGCTGTCGGCGGGAACGGCGTACCAGGGCGCCCACGGCCGGGAGGTTGCGCGCAGCGCCTCTTCGTAGGCCGACATGTAACGGTCCCAATCCTTGCGCACTTTGATGTCGTCGGCAGAAAACTTCCAGTGCCCCTTGGGGTCGTCGATGCGATCGATGAATCGCTTCTTCTGCTCGTCCTTGGAAACATTGAGGAAAAACTTCAGCACGACCACGCCATTGCGCGCCCAATGCCGCTCGGCTTCACGGATCGATTCGTAGCGCTCTTCCCAGAACGCCGCGCCGGGTTTCAGGGCGCGCGGCAGACGTTGGCCGGCCAAGAATCCGGGATTCACTTTCACCACCAACACTTCTTCGTAATGGCTGCGATTGAAAATGCCGATGCGGCCGCGCTCGGGCAAGTTCTTCCAGCATCGCCACAAGAAATCGTGGTCCAGTTCCTCATGCGTCGGCGCTTTGTAGGAATAGACCTGGCAACCGGCCGGATTTACGCCGCTCATGACCGCTTTGATGGTGCCGTCTTTCCCCGCGGCATCCATCGCCTGGAAGATCAAGAGCAGAGCGTATTTGTCGTGGGCGTAGAGTTTTTGCTGGAGATCTTGCATAGCCTCGATGGCGCTGGCCAAAGCCGCTTCGTTGTCTTTCTTCGCGGGCGCGCCATCGGGCGGCGCGGTGTGAGCCCGGGCGAGTTTGAAGCTGCCGTCGAAAGGCACGAGAAAAGGGCTGGCAAGGGGGTCAAAGAGAATTTTTTCCATGATCCAGGGCGGCTCGCAGGTTGTTTGGCCAAACGCAATCTAATCCGAGCCTTTGAGCTTGCGCAAGGCCTTGGCGGTCGGCTTCCAGAAAGATTCCAGCCTCGCCGCCTGGCTCTCGCGATCCGCGGCGAGCCAGCCTTCTGCCCAGGCGGCGGCGCGGTCGAGTTCGGGGTGAATCTGCACCAACTCCGCGAGCAAGCGCCGCGCCACGGCCGCATCGTTGATGAGCCCCAGAGCATCTTGCAAGCGGGCCAAACGGCGCACCGCGCGACTCCCCGCGGATTGATCCAAAAGGGGGGAAAAGAACTCCAGGGCATACCGCAATTGCTTGGCGGCAATGCGCGCCGCATGACGCTGCTGGGCGCTCGCGGCCTGCATATTCCTGGCACGCCGATTGAGCCGGCGCACCAGCCCCCCGATCACTCGCCAGGCCCAGGCCTCGAGGGACTCGCTACTCGGACGCTCCTGCTGTTTGAGCGCCCAGGCCATGACCGCGATTCGCCAGCGGGCATGCCGCACCAGATCGAAGGCGAGCAAAGCCTCGCGCTGTTTGGTCGCCGCATAGGCGCGCGCACGATCGCGCAAGCAGGCAAGCTCTCCCCCGGTTGCGGTGCCCGGCAAACGGGCGAGCGTGCCTTCGGCCAAAACATACCCGTCCCGCGCCGGACCCAGCACGCCAGCGGCCCAGCGCACTTCGCTCGCCCAAGCCTCGGGCAAAGCGGCAAAGGGAGTGAAGAGCTTGAGTGCGGCCCGAAGGCGGCGCAAACCCACGCGCGTCTGATGCAAACATTCCGGATCCTCGAATTGGCTCAAGCCGGGCTCGTTCGCTTCGATCTGGGCCAAACACCCGGCGACGATCGCGGCAAGCGCGGCACCGATGCCGCCGGCGGGATCGAGTTCGATGTCGCCGGCCCCGACGGCGCCCACGGCGCGCGGAGCGAGCAGCGCATAACCTCGCTCCGCCTTGCCCAGAGCGCCCAGGCGCAAGGGCAGGTCGGAGGTCAGCGCAAGCGCGAGCTCATGAAGCGCATAAATCTTGCCGTGCTTGAGTTCGAGTTCGACTTCCGCAATCGGCAAGCGCTGGCCTGCTGCTTCGATTTCGCCGAGATCCAAAGCGCACTCGATGCGGTCTCCGCCCGGGGTCTCGAGGTTCCAAATTCGGCGCTTGAATCGAGTGTAAACCCGCGGGGCAAGCCGGCGGCGCAAATCGACTCGCGCCAACTGCGCGGCCCAGGGCGCATCGGCAGGGAGCATAGCCAAGAGCCGGGCCCATTCAAGCCGCGGGCCGGCGACCGGCAGCTCCCACTCGCTGCGGGTGTGGAGTCCGGCGAGGCTAATATTCCCGGCCTTCAAGGTTTGCCACCAGCGCTGGCCGCTGCTGCGCAAACGCAAGGCAATTCCTTGCGAGGCCAGGGTGAGTTCCGGCGTGTCGAAGTATCGATTCTCGAAGACGCGGGTGTAAGGTCGCTTCAATCCCCAGCGCTTTAGCAGGTGGTGATCCTTGAGACGCGGCGCATCCGTCGGACTCAGCAATAGCTTCAACTCCGCTTCGATCATGTTCGCCTGAACGCCAGTGTCGCGCCTGAGGGCGGCAGCGAGGGTGGACCGCCGCGCCTTCCATCCTTGTCGGGCCAGAACGCGCAGTATAACTTTCGCCGCCGCGGCGCGGCGATCGGCTCGGCTGGCTAAGCGCTCATGGCCATCGTCAGGCGCTTCTCCAAGGCCCCTGACGGCAGGGCCGGACAGAAAAGATGGCCCTGACAATCGTCGCAGCCGTGCTCCCTCAGAAACTTCGCCTGCGCGGCCTCTTCCACGCCTTCGGCGACGACCTTCAACTTGAGGCTGTGCGCCAGGCCAATCACTGCTTGGACGATGGCCGCATAATCCGCATCGACTCCGATTTGCTGCACGAAGCTCTTGTCGATCTTGAGGGTGTCGAGCGGAAAGAGTTTGAGGCGATTCAGGTTGGAGTAGCCCGTGCCGAAGTCGTCGATCGCCAGGCGCGCCCCCAGGCCTCGCAAAGCCCGCAGCGGCTGATCCCCCTGCTCGGCGCAGGTTTGCAGCACCGTTTCGGTCACCTCGAACTCGAAGTCCGCGGCGTCCTGCCCCTGAGCATGGAGCAACACCGCCAGGCGTTCAGCCAGCTTGGCCTCGGCCAACTGCTGCGCGGACAGATTGACGGCTATGGGAAACCAGTTCAGCCCTTGCCTCTTCCAAGCCGCCGCCTGTTTCGCTGCGGCCGTGATTACCCAGTCGCCGATCGCGTTCATGAGTTCCGTTTCCGCGGCAAGGGGCAAGAACTCGTCCGGCGGCACCACGCCATGGCCCGGCCGATTCCACCGCAGAAGCGCCTCCACTCCCGAAATTTTGCCGCTTTGCAGTGCAACCTTGGGCTGGTAATAGAGTTCGAATTCGTTCTTCTGCAAGGCTCTGCGCAGAGCGCCCTCTAACTCGATGCGGGCATCGAGGGCGGCATTCATGCCGTCGATGAAATAGGCGATTCCCTGCCGGCCGTCCTGCCGAGCCCGCGCCAGCGCGGCGTCCGCC
>CAZFEK010000068.1:0-16364 GCA_964517465.1 uncultured Alcaligenaceae bacterium | reverse complement strand
CCGAAGAGCCCGCCCAGCGCCGACAAGGTCACCGCTTCGCCCAGAAAAAGCCCGAGTATGGTGCGCCTCGGCGCGCCCAGCGCGACCATCAGCCCGATCTCGCCGGTGCGTTCGGTGACGGCGATGGTCATGATGGTGACGATGCCCACCGCGCCCACCAGCAGCGAAATCCCGCCCAGGGCACCCACGGCCATGGTGAGGATGTCGAGGATGTTGGAGAGCGTGCGCAGCATGTCTTCCTGGGTGGTGATGGTGAAGTCTTCGCGGCCATGGCGCGCTTGGAGAAGCTGCTTCACGGCGGCGCTGACGGTGGCCGCGCGCATGCCTTTTTCGTAAGAGACGTCGATTTCCATCAGGCCGTCGCGATTGAAAAGCTCCAGCGCGCGGGCGGCGGGAATGTAGGCGGTATCGTCCAGATCCATGCCCAGGATTTGCCCTTTGGCTTCCATCACGCCGATGACGCGGAATTGATTGCTGCCGATTCTGAGGCGCAGCCCCAGGGGATTACCTTGGCCGAAGAGTTCCTGTTTGAGCTTGGCGCCCAGCACCACGAAGGGACGGGCCTGTTCGGCCTCGTCGGCAGGCAGGAACTGGCCGCTTTGCACACGTATGGACAGCACCTCCATCATCGCCGGGCCGACGCCGTACACCACGGTGCGGCGCAGCCGGCCGTTGGCGCCGACCTCGGTATTGCCCCAGACGATGGGCGTCACCGCCTTGACCAGCGGCAGGCGGGAGAGCGCTCGGGCGTCTTCCAGGGTGAGTGGGCGCACCGAGGAGGGGATGCCGGTGGGCTGCAAGCCGGTGGTTTTGGTCTTGCCGGGGTTGATGCCGATGACGTTGGTGCCGAACTGCGTGAACTCGGCCAATACGAAGCGGTGTATGCCTTCCCCGATGGAGGTGAGCAAAATCACCGCGGCGATGCCGACACCTATGCCCAGCAGCGTCAGAAAACTGCGCAGCCGATGCGCGGTGAGGGCGCGCAGAGCGAGGTGAACGGAATCAAGCGGGCGGATCATCGCTTGGCCAAGGCCACGACCGGGTCGAGTCGGGCAGCCCGCCGTGCCGGCAGCACACCGAAAACGATTCCGGTTGCCAGGGCGGTTCCGAGGCCGGCGAGCACGGCCCACTGCGGTGCAAAGGCGGGGAAGGCGGGATAGTAGTAGCGCACCAGCCACGCGCCCGCTTGTCCCAGGCCGTAACCGACCACGGCTCCGGCGATCGACAGCAGGGCCGCTTCGGTGAGAAAGGCGCGCCGTATCACCGCGGCGTTGGCCCCCAGCGCTTTCAAGAGACCGATCTCAGCGGTGCGCTGGGTGACCGAAACCAGCATCACGTTCATTACCAGGATGCCGGCCACCGCCAGGCTGATCGCGGCAATGCCGGCAACACCCAGGGTGAGCGCGCCCAGCAGCCGGTCGAAGGTTTCGAGCATGGCATCCTGGGTGATCACGGTGAGGTCTTCTTCGCCATCGTGTCGCGCCTTGATGATGGCGATCGTTTCGCGAGTCGCCGCGGGGATGGCCTGGCGGTCACGAGCTTCAATCAGAATGCGGAACAAGGTGTTGGTGTTGAACATGGCCTGGGCCGAGGCCACGGGTATGATCGCCAACTCGTCGGTGTTCATGCCGAGGCCCTTGCCGCTGGCGGCCAAGGTGCCGATGACGCGGAAGCGCCGGTCCCCCAGGCGCACACGCTGCCCGAGCGCGTTTTCCGCGCCGAAGAGATCGTCGCGCACCTTGGCGCCGAGCACCACCACGGCGCTGCCGTGGTTCCAGTCCTCGTTGGGCAGGAATTGACCCTGGGCCAGCGTGAGCTGGCGCACCTCGATGAACTGCGCGGTGCTGCCCGCGATCATCACTTCGCGCAGCTTGCCCCCGGCGCTGATTTCCGAAGTGCCGACCAAAAGCGGCGCCACGTTACGAATCGAGCCCGCTCGCAGCAGCGCCTGGGCGTCATCGATGGTGAGGTCGCGCACGGTGTTGGTGATGGCGTTGGCGGGGTTGAAGCCGCCCGTTTGCGAGCGCCCCGGGAGGGCGATCACCAGATTGGTGCCTATGGAGGAGAACTCGTTCATCACATAGCGCCGCGCGCCGTCGCCCAGGGCGGTGAGCACGACCACCGCGGCAACACCGATGGCCATGGCCAGCACCAGCAGACCGGCGCGCAGCGGGCTGCCGAAAGCCGCGTCGCGCGCGAAGCGCAGGGTGTCGATGGCATGCATGGTTCAGGCGTCCTTGCGAAAATCCCCGACCACGCGCCCGTCCTCCATTTGCAGGCGGCGGCGGGCACGCGCGCCCAGCACCGGATCGTGGGTGACGACCAAAAGCGTCACCCCCGCGGCGTTGAGCTGTTCGAGCCAATGCATGACTTCTTCGCCGGTGGCCCGATCGAGGTTGCCGGTGGGCTCGTCGGCCAGAATCATTGCCGGCTGCATGATGGTGGCGCGGGCGATGGCCACGCGCTGACGCTGCCCGCCGGAGAGCTGGTCGGGGCGGTGGTCGGCGCGGTTCTCCAGGCCGTAAGCGGTCAGCGCCGCGGCCACGCGTTTCTGGCGTTCGGCCGGATTCACCCCGGCGAGCATCATCGGCAGGCCGATGTTCTCCGCCGCGGTGAGGCGCGGCACCAGGTGAAAGCTCTGAAAAACGAAACCGATGCGCTCGCTCCTCACCCGCGCCTGTTCCTCGGGCGAGAGCGTGGTCACGTCCCGCCCTTCGAGATGATAAGTGCCCGCATTGGGCCGATCGAGCAGACCCAGGAGGTTCAGCAGGGTCGATTTGCCCGAGCCCGAAGGCCCCATCACCGCGACATATTCGCCCGCCTCGATCGACAGCTTGACCGCGTTGAGGGCATGCACATCGCTGTCGCCCAGGTGAAAAATGCGCTCGATCCCGGCGAGCTCGATCTGTGTTGCTGACATTATTTGGCGCTGCCCGCCGGGTTTTCTTCGATGTAGGCGACACCGGCTTTGACCCCTTCGCGTTCCAGCGAGGTCACCACTTTGTCGCCCGCTTTGAGGCCTTCGAGCACCTCGGTGTATTCCCAATTGGCGATGCCGGTCTTGATCTTGCGCTCTTCGAGTCTGCCGTCCGCCGCCGCCGCGAGGACGCGGCTGCCTTCCTGCAAGGCGGAAGTTGGCAGGCGCAGCGTGTTCTCTCGCGTTTCGAGCACGATCTCCAAGTCGGCGCTGTAGCCGACCAGAAGGCGTCCCGCCTCGGCGGGCTGTTGGAAATCGGCTTCCACTTCGACCGTTCGCGCCTGTTTTTCCACCGCCGTCACATAGGGCGCGACGCGCCTCACCTTGGCCGGAAACGCCTGTTTGGGATAGGCATCGAGGGTGACGCGAGCGGTCTGCCCCGGTTTGATCTTGGGGGCATCGACCTCGTCCATCGGCGCCTTGACGTAGAGGCAGCGGTCATCGATCAAGTCGATGGCGGGCGGCGTGGGCACGCCGGGCGGGGAGGGGGTGGAATATTCCCCGACTTCGCCGACGATTTTGGCGACGGTTCCTTCGAAAGGCGCGTAGAGCACAATTCGGCCTTGTTCTACCCGCGTGGCTGCGAGCCGCGCCTCGGCCTGGCGAATATCGGCTTGAGCGGCATCGCAGCCGGCGCGCTGGGCCTGCGCTTCCGCACGCGCGGCCTCTTCACGGGAGCTGGAGACGAAACCCTGTTCGCGCAGCTCACTCTGGCGCTTGGCGTCCCTTTCGGCATTGCTCGCGATGGTGCATGCCTGGGTCGCTCGGCGGCGAGCTGCATCGACCTGGGTCTGGGCCAGATGAGACTGGGCGACGCGGTCTTCGTCCCAGAGCTTGAGCAGGAGCTGGCCTTTTCTTACCCGATCGCCTTCGCGCACCGCGAGCTTCTCTATGCGTCCGCCGATGATGGTGGAAAGCCGCGTCCTCTGGCAGGCTTCTACTGTTCCGGCCCTGGTGTTGGCAAGAGTGGTTTCGACTCTGCCGCTGTCCACCGCCTTGAGCAGCACGGAAACGGGTTTGGGCCGTCCGGACCACCAAAGCCCAAAAACGAGCAGACCGAGAATCAGGACGGCAATGAGGATGCGACGCAGCAGGGTGAGCGACATGGCGGCGAACCGGACAGATCAAAGCCGCTATTGTGCCCTGTGGAGTAGGCGAGGCCCAGCACTGGATCAAGAATACGGCGCGGTAACTTGATCCGCCCCGGCGCTTCCCGCGGGGTGGTCTAAGCGGGGGGGAGCTTGGGCTCGACGTGGGCCCAGAAATCGGCCGCGCGTTTCTTCTTGCCCATGCCTTCGACAGCGTCGCGAATTCGTTCCAAGCGCTGTTTCAGTTCCACCATGTTCTTGCACTTCTCCAGGGCCTCGCCCAAAAGGTCGGCGTCTGGGCCCAGCGTCTCATCCAAAAAATGTTGTGTATAATCAACAATTTCCCGTATTGCCGGCTGCTCGATGAACGGGGGTTGCCCAGGCACGGTGAATTGACCGGTGGCCTGCGCGCCGGCAAATGCGGCGGTGATGAAGCCGCCATCGACGAGCTTGCTCAAGGTGCCCGGGGCGTCGGGCATAAACGCCGCGGCTTTGAGAAGATCAGCAACCGTGGTTTTGCCATTCACCATTACCAGCAAAGACCGCTCCCGCATGCCGAGTACGGTGCGGTGTGCGAGCTCATCAAGGCCTTTTTGCGTTTTTCGGTATATGGCGGTTAGGTCGAATTGCATCCCCATACCTCTACCTGTCCTGCACTCAGTCTATGATACGGCGTTTTTTTGGGAAAGCGCAGGGTAGGGCGCAAAAATCCTGCCTCCGCTCGCTGCGAAGCGAGGCGAGCAGCGATGAAAAGAAGCGACATTGTCGCCAGATTGACTTTTTCGCCTAGCGGTTCCCCCGCGCGGACTGCGGTTCCGCCGGACCGCGGCGGCTCGCTTCTGCGGCGGGTCTCCCGAGTGGGCAAAAGAGAGCGAACTCAGTTGGCCCCCATGCCCCGAACGTTGAGGGTCATGCCATTGGCAAGCGTCACATCGCCGGGCTTCTGCCCCGGCTTGCAAGGGCCCAGCCACTTGGCTTCGATCAGGGTCTTGGCCTCTTTCATGCCCATCATGGCCGGAGAATAGCTCGAATGCATCTCCATCCGATAGCCGGTGTCGCCGCTGAACACCGCCGTGCCCTTGGTGGTGGCGGTGGTCTGGCCGAATTTGCAGATCGAGTGCATGTGCACCTTGTTGCCGTCGCGCGACATGTCATTTTTGCTGCACATCTCCTTCTGCATGCTGCTGCCCATTTGCATCATTTCGCGGCCTATGGATTTGTCGATGCACATCGTCGAAACCGAGGGAGGCGCACCCGCGGCACTGGTGCTCATCTGCCAGAGGCCATCCTTGCGGGTGGGCAAGTCCAGGCTCTGGGCAAGAGCGGGAAGGGCAAGTGTCGCGGCCGGGAGCAAAGCGAAAACGAACTTGGGAGACATGCTGTCCTCATTCAGTGGGTTCGGCGGTGATTCGCAAGAACGAAGTCTGCCGCAGATTTGCGGTTAGGGGAAGAAGGCTTTGTGAACAGGGCTTGGCAGGGGCAGGCCGGCGCAAGAGGCGCGCGCTAGAATTTGCCAGAAATATCGGTAGGAGGCGCGGTCGTGCAGTTCTCCCTCGTGGCGGATCGGTCCCCAATCCGCTGCTTGTGCGGCGAGCAGGATGGCGCCGGCGCGCTCCACCTCCACCTCGGTCGGCCGAAAAGCGCGCAGAATGGGCTCGATCTGGCCTGGATGAATGCTCCACATACGCAGGAACCCAAATTCCGCGCGGGCGCGCAAGGCATCGGCGTAGACCGCCTCGGGGTCGTCGAGGGCCAGCGAGACGTTGTGCGTCGGCACCACGCCATAGGCCAAGGCGGCCGCCACCAGTTCGGTTTTGGCGCGCGCCAGGAGCGGGTGCTCGAACTGGCCGGGGCTCTTCATCGCCGCCGCGCCGATGGCGCCCTGGTGGGCGCTGACGAAATCCATCAGGCCGAAATCGAGGCTTTGCACGCCGGGCAGCGCGGCGATGGCGAAGACCTCGTGCAGCGCGCCGTGGGTTTCGATGAGCACATGCAAAGGAATGTCGCGCCGCACGCCCAGGCGCGCGCGCTCAGCCTGCATGGCATTGAGCGCCAGGGCCACATCGGCCACGCCCTGGGCCTTGGGCAGAGTGATGAAAGCGAGCCGTTCGCCGGCCAATTGCAGAAGCAGACGCAACTCCTCGCGCCAAACGCGGCCGCTGGCGGGGTGGATACGCGCCCCGATGCGCGCTTCCTCGGGGGCTGCGCGGATGAACTCGCCAACCATGGTGGCGTGGGCGATTTCGTCGCCCACCGGCGCGCCGTCCTCGCAGTCGCAAGCCAGATCGAAGACGATGCCCAGATGCTGTTGCAGGTCCAGCGCCTTTTTCATCCGCGCTTCGGTGCCCGCGTAATGCACACAAGGGGGCAGGGCGGGTAGCGGGCGTTCGTCCTGGAACAGGGCGGCGGGTGGCGAGAGCGCTCTAGGCATGATGGTGATGGGTTCGGATTGGGCAGCATTTTAGCCCTTCGTGTTTGCGGTCGCTAAAGTTTTCTCCCTGAGCTCATAGATTGAATGGCGGGTTGTTGGGGCAGGACGCCTGGGTTTGCCCGGACACGGTTTCGGTCATGCATGGCAAGAAGTTGGGCGTGGCGAAATACATGGCGCCATCGGCGGCATTGAAGACAAAAAAGAGGATCGGCACCGGAATGCCCGCCGACAGTCCACCCGGGCCCGAGGCCGCGAAGTAGAGCGGCTCCATGCCTTGCTCGTAGAGCAGCTGCCGGCAGCCCGGAGCGCTGCTGAAGACGCAACCATACAGCACGCCGGTCGGTGTTTGGAACACGCGCGCCGCCTGCGCCTGCACATGTTTGTTGACGTCGGCGAAAGCTTGATCCACCGCTTGCTTGAATTGCGTGAAGGTCTTCTTGATTTCGCCAAGGTTCTTGAAGCGATTCGGGTTGTTGTTCGGGTCGAGGTTCTTGCTATAGCCTTCCTGCAGGGTGTTGACGAAGTTGGTCGCGGCGGTGAAGGTGGATTGGAAGAGATCGGGGCCGATCATGGTGACCACCATCGCTTCCGGTGCCTCGGCGGCGCCGGGTGCTTCCAGCCAGGCCGGCGACTGTTGGAACTCGCGGAAGGACAGCGATGCGCCGGAGACGACCTCGATCAGGTCATTCTGGGGGAGGATGGTGCGCAGCGTGCTGGCGGTCGCGGCGACGGCGGCCGTGTAGACCGCATTGGTGAGTACCTGGGTCACGGTCTCCTTGGCGTTGCTGTAGAGCTCGCTGGCCTGCGACATGATCTTGTCCACGACCCACTCGGTAGCCTGGGCGACCGCCAACTCCGCCAAAGAGTTTTTCGCGCCAGGCGTATTCCGGGTCTTGTCGACGGAGGCCTTCTGGAAGGGGTAGCGCGGTGCGCGCGGCGGCAGCCCGGCATGCACCGCCAGGTCTTCCGAGACCGCTTCAAAAAAGGCCGGAATGAGATGTGACACCAGCGCCGCATAACCCGCCTGGCTCGCGGCGCCACCGAACTGGCTGATCGGGGCGACCGCCAGTTGCGCGGCCCGGGTATTGAAGTCATCCCCCAAGGCTTGCAGCGTGGCCAGGGGCGTGCCCGGCGTGCGCAGGGCGGCGACCCAGGCACGCATCGCGGCATTGGTTTCGGTGAGCGCGGCGAGGGCGTAGTCGTCGCCCGCCGTCGGGCCGATGCTCAAGGCGCTCAGACTGGCCGGAGTCGGCGGAAAACCGTTGGCGGGGGCCAGTGGCAAGGACAGGCGCAGATCTTCCAGATCGACGGTGCGCCAGAGGGTCACCATCTGCCCGAGCAGGCTGCGCATCTGGTTGGTGTCATTGGCGTCGAGCGCGGCCTGCATCGGGGCTTTGAGCGCATAGATGGCCTCCAGGGCCGTGGCCAGGCGGGCGAAGGCGGTACCGTGGTTGGCGAACTGCGGGTCGCTGTCGGCGGGCGGCAATACCGAGAAGTGCGCGGCCAGGCTGCGCCCGGCGCCTCCGACTTCGGTGGCAAGAAGTGTGAATGCACCCAGGGTGGCCGTCACCGTGGAGATGCTGCCCGCCGCGGCCACGGGCAAATCGCCCAGGTAAGGCGTGCGGCGCGGCACCACCTGGTAGTTCATGCTGGGCGGTGCGACCGAATTGCCGGCGAGGTCGAAGGCCACCAGGCTGTAAGCGATGGGCTGACCCGCCGTCGTCACAGCGCGGTCCAGCGAAAGCTTGAGCCCATTGCCGGCGGAGATCTCCAGGGCCACCGGGTGGGCCGGAATCGGCAACAGGGATGTCCCCGCGGCGGGGGTCTGGGAGACCACGATGCCTGCCGGCACGGTGTCGGAAAAGACCCGCGTGGCCTGCGTGGTGAAGCCCAAGGCGGCGAGTTGCGCCTGCGCCGGGTTCTGTGCCTGACCGACGACGAAAGGCACGATCTGCGGCGCGGGGCCTTGCGAGACCAGGAGATCGACGGCGCTTTGCAGGCGCACGCTCGTGCCCGCGACAGGCGTTTGACCGACGACCTGTCCGGGCGGGCTGCTGCTGTCGACCCGGACGACTTTGCCGACTTGCAGTTCGGCCGCGAGCAGCGCGTCTTGCGCGGGTGACCAATCGAGCCCGACCAGTCCGGGCACGTCGCGCCACAAATTGCTGAAGGTGGTCGAGAAGATGTGGTCACTGTAGGCACCGTAATTGTCCGTAATGCGCACCCCCAGAACGCAAACCTGTACCGGAGCCGCGGGCTGCTGATTGACCGAGAGCAACCCGGTGCTGGCTTCCACCCAGATATTGGCGCTGTTGAAGCAGGTGTTGGCGATCAGTTCATAGCTCAGGGTATTGCCCGGGTCGGGGTCAAAGGCGGTGACCTGGTAAGTCCACAGGCTGTAGCTGCTCGGCGCTGCGGTCGGGGGCGTGGAAGTCACCACCGGCGCGCGGTTCTGCGGCAGGAGGTCGATGGTCACGGTGGCCGCGGTCGAGTCCCGCCCCGCGGCACTGGTCCGGTAGTTGAACTGGGTCTGGGTGCGCAGCTTGGGATCGACGGCATAGGGCACCGTTGGCTGCTGGCGCGCCCGATTGGTCGCGGGGTCGGTCCAGTAGCGCGGCGGCACGAGCGGCACGGCGCCATTGGCGCCAAGCTGGGTGCCGTTGTATTCCAGTTGGCTCACCGAGCGGCCCGCCGCCCGCCAGGGGTTGGCATCGCCTTCGAGGACCACGAAGTAGCTGGTTTGATTCATGTTGACTTCGTGCTGGAAGGCGACCTCGGCATGACCGTCACCGTCGAGGTCGGCGATCAGGGGATGGAGCATCCCTGAGTCGGTGCTGGTGCGGTACGATCCGGGATAAGACCAGCGTACTTGCAGCGACCCGTTGTCGCCACGCAGGAAAAGAAGATCGTTTTTGCCGTCCTGAACGATGACTTCGAGCACGCCGTCGCCGTTGAGGTCATACACGGGCAAGCGTGCATGCCCCGCGGTCTGTGATGACCATATGCTGGGCGACGGGACGTGATGCACCCACTTGAAGTGTCCGGCGGCATCGAGAGCGTAGACGCTCCCCCAAACCTCGACCAGGATGTCGGGGCTGCTATCACGGTCCAGATCGGCAACGCTCAAGCGGCTGGGGATGCCGGTGCGATTGATTTCGACATTCCATAGGCGCGTGCCATCCGATCGGAAGGCGCGGACAAAGGCGGGTTGATAATTGGGCAGGGCGCTATAGGCGAGAATTTCAGGCAGGCCATCGGCGTCGAGATCGACCAGGGTCGAGTCCCAGAACGGGCGGTTGGCGGCGGTGCCGTCGAGGTTGAGGCGCAGGCTGCCATTGGAGACATTCCAGATGGTGCCGCGGAAAAGCAGTTCGAGCTGGCCATCGCCCTCCAGGTCAGCGACCACCACGGGAGCGCTCCCGCGCCAGCCGTCGATTTCGCTTGCTTGAGATGCGGGCAGGTAAGTGAACTTGCGCCGGATGCTGCCATCGCTACCGTCGAGCGCCCAGACGATGCGGCAGTTCTTCAGATTGCTGCCGGCACCCGCATGTTCGCATTGGCTGGTGCCCTGTCCCTGAAAATCGGCGCCAAAGATCACGCTGGGGGACTCATCCGGTGCCAAGCGCGCCACGGTGATGAATACCTCGTTGGCAACGCCGATCGCCGAGTAATTCCCGGTTGCCGGAGGCGTCCTGGGCAACTGCTGCGACAAGGGCGGGGAGAGCCACTTGACGCTCACTTTGGTCGGCGCGGACGCATCGTAGACCAGCGCGGCCAGTCGGTCGAAGCTCTCCCACATGGCGAAAGGTCCAGCCGGCCAGCTTTGTTGGTCGTACCAGCAGTTCACCGGCACGATGATCTCCATCCGGCCATCGTCGTCAATGTCCGCCAGCGCCCGACTGCCGTTCGCCCGCAGCGGGCTGCAATTCTGGGCCGGCCCCGAACTGAAGCCACCATAGTGTTCGATGAGCATTTCCGGGTTGGGCTGTCCGGGCGGATTGGGCCCCTTGATGGCCAAGATGCCGTCGTTGTAGACGAAAGAAATCAGTTCGCTGCGCCCGTCCCCGTCGAGGTCGCCGGCGAGCAGATCCGCGCCTGCCACGATGGCGTTGTAGGGCGTGTAGCCCAGCCACTTCGCCTTGACATCCAGCGGCGGCTCGCTCGTGGTGGCTGGTGCTTGGTAAGTGAAACCGCCATCGATGCCGAATGCGCTGAGCGCGCCTTTGTCGGGGTCCGAGAGTTTGCTGGCTGCGAGAGTTTGTCCCAAGGGATCGACGTCATTGGCGAGCACTCCTGAAGGTGCCACGCTTAGGGTTTGGCCCAGCGGGATTTGGTAGCGATCATCGGCTGGCACCGGCGGCGTGCCGGGGAGAACGTGTACCGAGAAGGACCGCTGATGCGTGAGTCCGCCCGCATCGGCAACCTGAACCACGACGGCATAGGCACCGAGCGGGACGGCGCTGGTCGGCCAGTTCAACAGGTTGCCGGCAAGGCTCAAACCGGCGGGCGCCGTGACCAGGGAGTAACTCAGGCTGTCGCCTGGATCGGGGTCGGTGGCGCTCAGCATGCGGCTGAAGCTGGCCCCTTGAACCACCTGCGCGTCGGCCTGCGGCGCCAGGATGGGCGCGCGGTTCGCGGCTGTGACGGTGACCACGAAGCTGCCGGTGGCGCTGCGTCCGGCGGTGTTCTGGGCGCGTACGGTGATGGCATTGGGACCCAATTGAGACGCCTGTGGTGTCCAATCCAGTCGCCCGGCGCTGGTGACGGTCGCTCCGGCGGGGCCGGCGCTGAGGCTGAAGCTCAGGGTTTGGTTGGCATCGGGGTCGCTGCCGCGCACCAGCATCGACAGGCTGCTACCCAAGGGCAGACTGCGATCGGCAAGCGGACCGACTTGCGGGTCGCCGGCCCCGACGTTGACCGTGGTTTCGGCCGACGCCGCCAGCGCGCCGTCGTGGGCAGTCAGGCGCAGCACATAGACGCCGGCCGCGGCAAAACTGGCGGTGGTCGATGCCGCGGCGGTGTTGCCGAAGACGACGACACCTGGGCCGCTCACCGCGCTCCAGGCAAAGCTGAGTGCGCCCGGGGGATTGGGCAAGCCGTCGTCGGTGGCACTGCCGGTGAGGTTGGCCGGGGCGGGCAGCGTGATGGCCTGGTTCGGCCCGGCATTCACTTGAGGTGCCTGGTTGCTGCCTGCTTCCAAGCGCACATCGGCATCGATGCGTAAGTAGAAGAAATTGGCGTCGCGGGTCCAAAACGCGGCGCTGATGTCGGCGTTGGGCGAGGCATCCCCGGCGGGGTCGGAGACCGCGGGGTTGATGCCCAGCCAATCGCCGATCTGCCCGTCATGCACGATGGTCGCGGCCAGCACCAGGCCGGAAGCGCCCACGGCGAGGAACAGCGCCAGGGTGCGCAGCCCTTGCGGGTGACGGCGATACCACAGCGCGGCGGCGAGGGTCAGCAACAGACTCAGCAGGCCTGCGAGGGCGGGTGACAGGGGCACGGGAACGGTATGGGCATCGGCCCAGGCGATGGCGAAGGCGGCTGTGGCATCCTGGCCGCCGCTGCCATCGTCGCTCGTCACCCAGGCGGTGGCATTTCCCGTGGCCGGGAGAACGCCGAGGGGGATTGCCGCCTCGAGCACGGCAAAGCCATTGCGCCCCAGGCCCAGACCGACCGGCCAGGGGCCGTTTTCGACCAGGGTGGGGGCGGCAAAACTGCCACCCGTGCAAACGCTCTGCTCCAGACGGGAAACCACCGCCGCGCTTGCGGTGGTGTTGACGGTGAGCTGGAAGCGAACATCGATGCCTTGCAGCGGACCGTTGACCGAGGCCTGAGTACAGCCCGTGCCCGGATTGGAGTCGCGGTCAACCAGCAGCCAGTAGCGGTGTTCGGCGGCTTGCGCTCCGCCGAGCGAGCCGAAAAACAGCATCAAGCCCAACACCAGTCGGCGCGGAAAACCCAAAGCTGCGAACACGGCATGAAACATGGTTTACTCCCCCCTGAAGGGTGGTGCCTGATGCGCCGCCACCGGCGGCGTCCGGCGCAGGATGCGCCGTTCCGAACGGGTGGCTCCGAAGATCTCGATGCCTTCCCGGCCTTCGAATGCACTGATGAGCAGCACGACACAAAAATCGATCATGGCTGGCAAGGCGACACCGCTGAGCCTGCCGACCAATTCAAAAGCAGCGAAGTCCTGGTCCGACTCAAACCCCAGCCGTTCGAGACTGACCCGCAGATCCGCCCAGGGGGCAATCCCGGACACCGCCAGAACCAGGCTTCCGCTAACCTGCCCGGGGAGGATTTCCACCCGGTCGAAGTCCACCCTCCGGCAAGTCTGGGCACACGGAAGATCATCGAAGCGCTCGGACAAATCGCTGCCTCCCCAAACGCACCCCATGGCACTGATGCGCACGAGGCTATGGTATAAAAGAGCCAGCCGAGAAAGATCGCTCCTGGGGTTGCAGAAAGGTTGCAAGGGAGACTGCGATGCCTGATCCAGGTCAAGTGCGCCACGAAACGCCCACCGAGGCCTTCGCCGAGGAACTCGAACGGCTCTGCGAGAGCCGCGCGTTTCGCCACTCCTTGCGCCAGCAGCGCTTCCTCAAACATCTCTTGGAGCGCAAAGCCGCCGGCGACCTGGGCGCACTCAAAGAAGCGGCCCTGGCGATCGATTTCTTTCACAAGCACGCCGCGAGCTACGACCCCAAGACCGACGCCGTGGTGCGCATCGAAGCCGGGCGCTTGCGCCAGCGTCTGGAGCGCTACTACGCCGAGGAGGGACAGGCCGCGGCTTGGGAGATCTCCCTGGATCGCGGCAGTTATTTGCCGCGCTTGCGTCGCCGCGATGACCTGGCGCTCGACTTGGCGAGCCTGCCGGGTCTCGCCTTGCGCCTGGTTCAGCCCGAGGGCACGACGGCTGACCCCGTTTTTGCCGAGGTCTGTCAGGAGATCGAGAGCACCTTGCGGCGCCTGCCCACGCTGCGGACCTTTCGCCTGCCCGCCGCCACTGCGGTCGATTGGCGCGACGCGCGGCGCGAAGCGCGCCAGAGCAGCGGCACACGCTGGGTACTGCTGATCGAAGCCGCGGCGGGGCAGGGCGTGAGCTACACGCTCGCTTGCGTTGCCGGCCGGGACACTTGCCACACCCGACACATCGCCTTGGGTGATTGCCGTGGTCTGGAACTCCTGGGGCTGGTGCGACGCGAGCTGTTGCGCGATCTGGTGCCCAGGCTCTGCAGTGAGCCGGCCGCGGCCGACCTCGGAGGCACCCAGCCCGGCTCCACCGCCGACCCCAAGGCCTACGACGCTTACCTGCGCGCCCG
Source organism: uncultured Alcaligenaceae bacterium (assembly GCA_964517465.1). Taxonomy (GTDB): domain Bacteria; phylum Pseudomonadota; class Gammaproteobacteria; order Burkholderiales; family Casimicrobiaceae; genus JACPUX01. Next base: position 2,546 of record CAZFEK010000068.1, on the reverse strand, counting down.
CTACATGCTCAAGCAGCGACAGCATGACTGGCTCGACAAGGCCATCAAGTTGCTCGAGGAGGCGACGCAATGTGATCCACGATTCGCCGATGCCTGGGCAGAACTCGCCGCGGCACAGGTGCAGCGGCGGCACTTGGTCTTCGACCCTGGGGCGCGCAACTCCGAAAAAGCCATTCACGCCGCGCGCCAGGCGATCGGATTGCACCCGGGTTCGGGCAAGGCGCATGCCACGCTGGCGCGCATCGCCTATATCAATGACTTCGACTGGGGCGAGGCCGATCGGCTCTTTCAGCTCGCGCTCAAAGCCGCTCCCCGCGACCACGAAGTACGCGGCGCCTACGCGAGCTTTCTGGTGTTCAGCGCCCGCTTCGACGAAGCGCTGCGGGAATTCGACGTGCTGCGTGCCCTCAGCCCGCTCGATCTGGGGGTACGCAGCAATCTGGGGGCCTTATTCTTTTATTGGCGCGACTTCGAGCGCGCCGCTACGGTACTGCGCCAGACCGTGGAGCTGGCTCCTCAGGACATCTATGCCCTGCTGCTTCTGGCTGACACCTTGGCCGCGCTGGGCGATGCCGAGGGGAGTTTGGCAGCGGCCCAGCAGATGTTGCAGCGCGCGCCCGATTACGCCAACTCCCATGTCTATTTGGCGCGCGCCCTGCATTTGCTAGGGCGCAAGAGCAATGCCGAGCGGGTCATGGAGCAGGCGCGCCAGCGCTTCAATGGCGTGATCACGGGCTACGAAGAGGCGATGCTGGCGGTCGCTTGCGGCGATCTAGGCGCCGCCCTGGGCCAGCTTGGCGCCTATGCCAGCGCCAGGGGCAACGGCGCACACTGCATCCCGGTCGATCCGAGCTTTGCGCGCCTGCATGCTCTACCAGGGTGGGCCGAGATGTTGCAAAAGGCGGGCTTGCCCGATTTTTCCGAGCGCCTCGCCAAGCTTTGACCCCGGCGCGGCGGCGCTTCCGTGGTAGGATTTCGCCCTGGTGAGGCCGGCATTTCGCCGACTCACGGGGGAGCGAGACGCGCGTGAGAATCATCATCCTGGGCGCCGGGCAAGTCGGCACTTCAGTGGCGGAAAGCCTGGTTTCGGAAGCCAACGACATCACTGTGGTGGATGTCGACGCGGCGCGCCTGGCGCAATTGCAGGAGCGCTTCGATCTGCGCACCGTGGTGGGCAACGCATCGGCGCCTTCGACCTTGCGCCAGGCCGGGGCGGAAGATGCCGACATGCTGATCGCGGTGACGCAAAGCGATCAGACCAACCTCTGCGCCTGCAAAACCGCGCATGCGCTGTTCAACCTGCCGACGCGCATCGCCCGCGTGCGCTCGGGCGATTTCAACGAATACGCCGAACTCTTCAGCAAGGAGAATTTCGCCGTCGATTTCGCCATCTGCCCCGAGCAGATCGTCACCGACAATCTGGTCAAGCTGATCGAGTTTCCCGAGGCCTTGCAGGTGCAGGAGTTTGCCCATGGCCTGGTGAGTCTGGTGGCGGTGCGCGCCTTCGAAGGCGGGCCGCTGGTGGGCCATCCCTTGAAGGACCTCAAGAAGCACCTGCCCAAAGTGGATGCACGCATCGCGGCGATTTTCCGGCGCGAAACGCCGGTCACGCCCGAGGGCGACACGGTCATCGAAGCGAATGACGAGGTCTTCTGCCTCGCCGCCACCCGGGATATTCGCCGGGTGATGCACGAGATGCGCCGCATGGACAAGCCGGTCAAGCGCGTCATGATCGCCGGCGGCGGCAATATCGGCTTTCGCCTCACGCGAGCCATCGAGCACGATTACCAGGTCAAGGTGATCGACCACAACAAGCGGCATGCCGAGTGGCTGGCCGAAAAGGTCAGCAAGGCGCTGGTCTTGCAGGGCGACGCTACCGACGAGAAGCTTCTCGAGGATGAGAATATCGATCAAATGGATTTATTCATCGCCCTCACCAACGATGATGAAAACAACATCATGGCTGCCTTGCTGGCCAAGCGCCTGGGGGCCAAGCGTGTGGTGGCGTTGATCAATCGTCGCGCCTACGCCGACTTGGTGCAGGGCAGTCAGATCGATATCGCCATTTCACCCGCGCAGACCTCCATCGGCGCGCTTCTGGCGCACGTGCGCCGCGGCGACGTGGCGGCGGTGCACAGCCTGAGGCGCGGCGCGGCGGAGGCGCTGGAAATCGTGGTGCATGGCGACGAAAAATCCTCGCAAGTGGTGGGGCGGCGCATCGAGCAATTACCGGTGATCAAGGGCGCGACCATCGGCGCCATCGTGCGCCGGCGCTCGCCGCAGGAGTCGGCCGTGTTCACCGACGATCTGGGCGAAGAAAACGAGTACAAAGTGATCATGGCCCATCACGACACGGTCATACGCAGCGGCGATCACGTCATCGTCTTCGTCGTTTCCAAACGCCTCGTGTCCAAGGTGGAGAAGCTCTTCGCCGTGGGATTCACATTCCTGTGATCGCCAAGGTTCGGGGCGCTTGCGTCGTCGAGGTATGAGCGCGCCCGCCGGGCCGCCCCAAGGGCGCGCAAGCCAAACACCGGAGCGGGCGA
>CAZFEK010000067.1:0-16369 GCA_964517465.1 uncultured Alcaligenaceae bacterium | reverse complement strand
AGCAGGCCAGTATCCCCCAGGCGTACTTGTGCAGCGAGAAGCCGATGGTCAGCCCGGGGTCGTGCGCCGCGGCGTATTCGCGCGCCAGGCGGCGCACCACGTCGGGATGGACGCCGGTGTGCTGCTGCGTCGCCTCGGGCGCAAATTTCGCCGCTTCGGCGCGCACCTCCTCGAACACGGTGGTGACGGGAATCGTCCTGCCGTCGGCGCTCTTCACATCGTAGCGGCCGGTCAGGGCCGGCTTCAACGCGCCGAGGCGCAGCGTCTTGCGGAAGTGGCCGCGCGTGCCGGGCATGGCCTGCGCGCGCCCGCTCGCCTCGTCCCAGCAGTAGAAAACGTCGTCGCGCCCGCCCTTGCGGATGTCGGAGAGGCGCAAGAGCTGCCCGTTGTCCTCGCGCACGAGAAACGTGAGGTCGGTCTGCTCGCGGACGAAGTCTTCCTTGTAGAGCTTTTCTTCCAGCACCACCTGCACCAGCGACATCGCCAGAAAGCTGTCGGTGCCGGGCTGGATCGGAATCCACAAGTCGGCGTGGATGGCCGTCGGGTTGTAGTCGGGCGAGATGACGACGATCTTCGCGCCGCGCCACTTCGCCTCCCACAGGTAGTGGGCGTCGGGGATGCGCGTGGCGTTCGGGTTGAAGCTCCACAGCACGATGTAGTCCATCTCGAACCAGGCATCGAGCGAGGTGCCGACGTTGGGGATGCCGTAGGCGAGGCTGGCCCCGGTGAACATGTCGCCCACGGCGCTCGACGGATACAGGCGCTGCGCGCCGAGCAAGGAGCCCAGCCGAAGCGGCCCGGCGCGCTTGCCCTGCGAGACGATGCCGGTGCCGGCGTAGACCATGATCGCGCCGGGCCCGTCCTTCACCAGCGTGTCGACCAGCTTATCGGCGATGTCGCCGAGCGCCTCGTCCCAGGAGACGCGCTGCCACTTGCCCGAACCGCGCGCGCCGGTGCGCTTGAGGGGGTGCAGCAGGCGGTCCTTCTCATGCATCGCCTGCGAGTGGATGGTGCCCTTGTTGCAGCCGCGCGGATTGGGGTCGGGGAGGTTCGGGTTGAGCTGCGGGTATTCGGCGAGCTGCTCCTCGCGCGTCACCACGCCGTCCTTCGCATACACGCGGAAAGCGCAATTGCCCTGGCAGTTGGAGCAGTGGAAGGCATAGCCCTGCGCATTGCCGCGCGTCTCGGCCAGTTCCCTGCGGTAGAAGTCTTCCCACTCGCGGTAGGGATAGGCTGAAAGCGGATCGCCCGGGTCCTGAATGCGCGCCAGCAGTTCGTCGGACAGCCCGGCCATCAGGCCGCAGGCGCCGCCGCTCTTGAGGAAATCGCGCCGCGAGACCATCTATTTCCCCGCCTCGTCGAGCAGCAGCTCGACGGCGCCGATCGCCTCTTTGCCGCTCCAGTCGTATTCGCCGAGCACGCGCCAGGCGAGCTGGCCGTCGTGCGTGACCAGGTAGGAAGCCGGCACGCCCGGGATCCTGTACTGGCGGCCGGCCTCGCCGCTGCGGTCGTACCAGACCGGGAAAGTCAGTCCCAGCAGTGCGGCGAAGCGCTTCACCTCCTCGGGCGGCACGGTATCCTCGGACACCGCCAGCACCACCAGGCCGCGCTCGCGGTAGGCACGGTGCAGGCGCTCCATCGCCGGCATCTCCTTGCGGCAGGGCGGGCACCAGGTGGCCCAGAAGTTGAGCAGCACGACCTTGCCGCGATGGGCCGAGAAGCGCACCGGCCTGCCCTGCAGGTCCTGGGCGGCGAAGTCGGCGGCCGTCCCCGAATAAGGCTTCAGCTCGTTCGCCGCGGAGGCCGTGGCGGCGAGTAACACAAAGACCGCGCCGAAAAGCAGTGCGCGCAGCTTCATCGCTCCAGCGGCAGGCGCGGATCGGCCGACCACTCCTCCCAGGAGCCGGGATACTCGACGACGTTGTCCCAGCCGATCAGCTTCATGGCGAAGGCGACGTCGGTCGAGCGGCCCAGCCCGCCCTGGCAGTAGGTGACGACCTTCGTTTCGCGCGCGATGCCGCGTGCCTTCAGCGCCGCCTCGATCTCGGCGGCGCTCTTGAAGGAAGCGGTGTCGGCGGAGAAATTCGTCCATTCGAGGTGGATGGCGCCGGGGATGTGGCCGCCGCGCGCCGCGCCCGGCGGCTGGTCGCGGCCGATGTACTCGTTGAAGGAACGCGTGTCGGCGAAGACGATACCCTTGTTGCCGAGGTTGCGCTTCACCCACTCGCGCGTGACGATCTTTTTCGGCTGCGGCGCGGGCACAAATTTCTTGCGCTCGACGATCGGCACTTCCTGCGTCACCGGCCGGCTCTCCTTCAGCCACTTGCGGAAGCCGCCGTTCAACACGCGCACCTGCTGGTGGCCGAAGAAGTCGAGCACGAACCAGACGCCCGTGGCCAGTGCGCCCTCGCCGCCGTCATAGACCACCACCAGCGTGTTCGCGTCGATGCCGGCGCCGCCGAAGATGCGCTCGGCCTCGAAGTTGCTGGTGGGCTGCCCCGTGCCGCGCCGCTCTTCGATGCGGGAAAGGTCGAGATAGGGGATGTTCACCGCGCGGGGCAGGTGGGCGCGCTTGTAGGTGGCGGGATCGGCAGCGTCGATGAGGCGCAGGTTCTTTTGGTCGAGCAAACGCGCCAGTTCCTCGGTCTCGATCAAGAGCTCGGGACGCGCATAACCTTGCGCCTGCGCCACCATCGCAAAACTTAGTCCTGCCAGCACCGCGATCCAACGCATCATCGTTGCATCTCACCCTTGCCGCGGAATCGCCGCTCCGCGGCGATTTAGTTCCGGCATAGCCCCCGCTGGCGCGGGCATTGGTCTCCTCTGAACCCACATTTTCGGGGTGGTCCTTTTTCGGCCCCGGACCGGGGACGCGAATTCACAGTCAGCCCTTGAAAAATTCGCGACTGCCCGGCGGTTTGACGATGTTGAGCTGCGAGACGGCGACCCGTCCTTCGTGGTCGTGGCGGAACACCTTGCCGTAGATCTCGACCTCCAGGCCGTAGGCCTCGTCCAGGCGCTCCTGTTTGATGCCGCTGGCAGCCAGATCGACGCGCAGGATCTCGCCCGCCATGCTGCGAAACACCATGTCGCCGGCCCATTTCAGCGGGCACTCGCCGATGCGGCCAGCTTCGGCACAGGGCCGCCCCAGGATAAACCCGGCCATGGGCCTAGCTTTATCCGCGGCCGCTGCTGGTCCGCTCGTGGCCGCCGCCAAAAGCAGCCAGCCCCACATTCGCCCATTCATGTCCGCCTCCTCGACCAACGTTCAAACGAGTACTAGAATACTCTCCACCGATCCGGCATTCAACCGAAGGAGCCTCCCATGAACCCGACGCCGCGTGCCTTGCCCATGGCCCTGCTGGCCGCCCTGGCCCTGCAACTGGCGGCTTACGCGCCGCCGCTGCGGGCGGGAGCGCCGGGAGCAACCAAGCTGGGCAACCAAAAGGTCTTGACCCTGGTGGTGCGTGACCCGCCCTGGGTTCGCTGCAACAACAACATGCAAGTTGCCGCCGAACTCACTAACCTCTATCAGCTCCCGGTGCAAATCGTGCCCCATGGACTCGCCGGCCCCGGCGCCAAAGCCCCGGCGGTGTATTACGGCGACGAGCTGATCGCCGAAGACGGCGGCAAGGGCAACGGCATGGTGAGTTTTACCGAACTGGCCGATATGCTCGAAGTCGAGGGTGTGGCCAAACACAAGCAGGAAGGGCGACTGATGGCCAAAGAGCCCAAGCCCGCGCACGAGGCGCTGAAAACGGCAATCAAGGATGTGAAGTAAACGCCGCTGCCGGCACTTCCGCGCCGCGTCTTTCCCCCCGATCTTCAGCCGCCGGCCGCGCGCCTTTCCACGCTCACCCCGTCTTCATCCGAGGCGGCACAATTCGGGCAGGTGAAATAGAAAGTCGCTCCCTTGCCCGGCTCGGCCTCGGCGAAGATGCGGCCGCCGTGGCGTTCGCAGATGCGTTTGGCGCTCGCCAGGCCGATGCCCAGGCCTTCGAACTCGTCGGCCCGGTGCAGGCGCTCGAACACGCCGAAGAGCTTGTCGGCGTAGCGCATGTCGAAGCCCACGCCGTTGTCGCGCACGAAGCACAGTTCCTCCCCGCCGCGCCTCTCGCAGCCGATGGTCAATTTGGCCGGATCGCGGCCGCGGGTGTACTTCAAGGCATTGGCCAGGAGATTCATCAGCACTTGGCGGATCAGCGCCGGGTCGCCTTGGCATTCGGGCAGATCGCCCACTTCGAGTTCGATCTTGCGGCCCGCCATTTCGGGCTGTAGCGTCTCCAGGCATTCGGTCACCAGATCGCCCAGACGGAAGCGCGCGACTTTCAGCGGCTGGCGGCCAAGGCGCGCCAGATCGAGCAGGGCGTGGATCAGCCCATCCATGCGCTCGGCGTTGGCGAGGATACGCTCCAGGTGCTGCCGGTCGACCGGAGCCAATTGCTGGGCACAATCCTTGATCAGCATGTGGGCGAAGCCGTTCAGGGCACGCAGCGGGGCACGCAGGTCGTGAGACACGGTATACGAGTAGGCTTCCAGATCCTTCTCGGCCCGTTGCCGCACCACGATCTCCGCTTCCAGGCTGCGATTGGCTTCGGCCAGTTCGGCGGTGCGCTCGCGCACACGCTCCTCCAACTGATCGTGCGCCTCACGCAACGCGTTCTGCGCCCGTTCGCGCTCGCCGCGCGCCCGCTCCATTTCCAGATAATAAGTCTGCAGACGTTCGGCCATGGCATTGAAGGCCCGCGCCAGGCGCCCCAGTTCATCGCCGCTTTGCTCCAGGCGACGATCCAGCCGGGCGTCGAGCCGGTTGGGCGCCATGGCATCGAGCCCGGCCGTGAGTTGCGCCAGGGGCACACTCAGCAGTCGACGGAGGAGGAAATAGAACAGGAGCAGGATGCCAAAACCCAGGGCATAAGACAGCGTCCCCAGGCGCAGGAAGTCCGTCTCCTGCCGCGCAAGCGTCGCCCGGTTCGCTTCCAGCTCGAATCGATAGTAGGCGGACAGGTCGCTCAAGCTGGCGTCGAGCCGACCGCGGTGCAACTGCCAGGTGTCGAAGGCCAGCGCAAGGCGCGCCGCGTCGCCCCCCTGCACGGCTTGCACCAAAGCGCTGCGAGCGACCGGCATCTTGCCGTGCGCATCGACCAGCCGGCGCGCCAGCGCATACTGGCGCGCATCACCCACCAGCGGCATCAGCCGGTCCAGCGTTCGCGAGGAAGCCTGCTCGGCGCGAATCATCGCGTCCAGACGGCTCGGCTGGCGGTCCTGCCGATAAGCCAGCACATTGAACAGCAAAACCGCGTATTGCTCCTGCAGTTGGCGGCTGAGCAAAACGCTTTCGGTCAAACCTTGGGCAAGCTCGCTCATCGCCTGATCGCGCTCGCGCAGGTGCATGGTCAAGGCCGCGCTGCCGGCCAGAAGCAGCGCCAGCAGCACGAATTGCGGCAACAGGAGCTTGCTGGCGAGCTTCACGGCCGACGCTCGGGCGCGGTCGCCAGCAGGGTCACTGCGCGAGGATCGGCAGCGGCGAGCGGTTCGCGCAGCAGGGCTTGTTCAAAGTCCGGCACCGGTGTCTGAAACCTACCGGAATTTTTCAGCCAGTTCCCCTCCTGGGTCAGCACGGCCAGCAGCAGATGGCTCAAGCGTGCCTCGTGGCTCAGCGTGTCCCAACCGGCGCGCACGCTCGCCTCCGAATAGCTGTTCGCCAGACGTTTGGCGACGATCGCCAAGCTTTCCTCGCGGTGGTCGCGCAGGTAGATCTCGGCGCGTACGAGGGCGCGCAGCAGCCGGCGCACCGCCTCGCCCTTGGCCGCAAGAACATCCCGGCGCCCGGCCAGCACGGAGAACTCGGTGTAGGCATCGGAATAGAAGACGACCCCGCGCTCCGGCCCCAGCTTGTCGCGCAGGGCATAGAGGTTAGGGTTGAAAGCCACCTGCGCATCGACCTGCCCGCTCAGGAGGGCCGCCTCGTAAGCGCCTGGTTCGACCGGCACCGTCGTCACCGCAGCCGCTGCCACGCCCTCACCGGCGAGGAAAACCTGCAAGAAATAATCGGTGGTGGTGCCCGGCGTCACACCGATCTTCTTGCCCCGCAAATCGGCCGGCGCGGCAATGCCGCGGTCCCGCCGCGCCACCACGGCATGGCCGCGGTTGGAGCTATGCAGGGTGCTCAGTATGGCGAGGTCGTGGCCATGATACAGATTGATCGCTACCGGCAAGTCATACACGGTGGCGAGGTCAGCCCGGCCGGCGATGGCATCGAGAAGGGCATCACGCCCGAGTGCGAACTTGTGGTAACTCACCTCCAGTCCGACCTCGCGGAAGAGGCCCTTTTCTTCGGCGACGTGGATGAGCGCCACGGCCGGCTGCTCGATCAGCGCCAAGGTGATCTTTTCTGGGGGGCCGGTGGAGCGCTCGGCGTTGGCCCAAACGAACCACAGGCCGCCCGCGCCGAGCAGCGCGGCCAGCACCAGGCCGGCAAACCGCAGCTTGCGTGTGGTGAAGGCGCTCATTTTCGTCCCCCGCCCGGCGCTTGGCCCCACATCGGCATAGCAGGGCAGGGACCAACTGCGCGCTGGGGTTGCGCAGCCCTTGCCCTTGCCGCCAAACCGGCGCCAGCGTTTCGCGCGAGACCGCGCTGACATAAGGCAAGCACACCCCCTGCGAGCGCTCCCATGTCCGTGACATCGGCCAAAACGAGCTGCAGACGATCGCGCAAAAACCGAACAACAAACCATACGCCCATGGGACACCCCACGGCAGGCGGGGCGCGGCGCGCCCCGATGAAGAAAGGCTAAGACGGGCCGCTGCGGCGCACCATAGTCCAAACCGTGATAACCCTGTCGCGGTTTGTCCTACAGCCCGGCCAGGCGGCCGCGGGCGCGCGGTTTACTGCACCAGGCGGTGTTTGAAGGCGTAGCGGGTCAGCTCCGCGTTGCTGGCCATGCCCATTTTCTCCAGCAGGCGGGCGCGGTAGGTGCTCACCGTGTTCACGCTCAAATGCAGGGCGGCGGCGATCTCGCCCACCGCCTTGCCATCGGCCAACAGACGCATGACTTGGTACTCGCGACTGGAGAGCGTCTCATGGGGCAGTTTCGCCGCCTCGGTGCCCAGGCCCTCGGCAAGTTGCTCCGCCAGCGCCGGGCTGACGTAACGGCCTCCGGCCAGCACCTTGCGCACGGCGCGCAAAATTTCGGTCGGCGCGCTTTCCTTGTTGAGATAACCCGCGGCCCCGGCCCTGAGCAGACGCGGCGCCATGACATCTTCCGGTTGCACGCTGACGATCAGCACCGGCAGCCCCGGATGGCGCGCTTTGATGTCGACCAGGATGTCGAAGCCGTTGCGGTCCGGCAGGTTGAGGTCGAGCAGCACCGCGTCCCAGCGCCCGCGGCGCAGTTGCGAATAGGCCTGCGCGGCGCTGCCGGCCTCGCCCACGGCCTTGACGACACCTTCGTTCTGGAGCAACTGCCTCAACCCGTAGCGCACCACGGGGTGGTCGTCGACGATCAACACCCGGCTCACGGCCGCACCTCATTCTCGTCCATTCTGTCCCGGGGAGCGCATTCGAACGCGGTTGGAATCGTCGCACCTATCTGTGCCGGATAAATCGGCGCAGGTTATCCGAGCGGCATTGGGGCTGCTATCGGGAGGGCCATGAAACGCTTGTCGTGTTTTGTACTACACGGCGGCAAGGCGCAGCGCGCCGCCGTGATGCCGGCAGAAGCCGGGGTCAAAGAGACGCTGGGCCTTCGTCCCTCATCGACGATGCGATCTAATCGACGATGCGATGCAACAAGGCGTAGCGCGTCAGCTCGGCATTGCTGGCCATACCCATCTTCTCCAGCAGGCGGCTGCGATAAGTGCTGACCGTGTTCACGCTCAAATGCAGGGCCTCGGCGATCTCGCCTACCGGCTTGCCTTCGGCGATCAGGCGCAGCACCTGGAATTCGCGTTCGGAAAGCGCTTCGTGGCGAGGCCGCACGGCTTCGTCCGTCAGCCGCTCGGCGAGGATTTCCGCCAGCGCCGGACTGACATAACGCCCCCCGGCGAGCACCTTGCGCAATGCGGCGTGCAGCGCCGCGGGCGCGCTCTCCTTGTTCAGGTAGCCGGCGGCACCGGCCTTGAGCAGGCGCGGCGCCACCGCACCCTCCGGATGGACGCTGAGAATCAACACCGGCAAAGCGGGATACCGCGCCTTCACGTCGATCAAGACATCGAAGCCATTGCGGTCGGGCAAATTGAGATCGAGCACCAGCGCGTCCCAGGCTTGGCGGCGCAGTTGCTCCAACACTTCCCGAGCGCTGCCGGCCTCGCCGATTTCGTAGGCTTCGGCCGCCGATTGCAGCATCAATCGGATGCCCTGGCGCACCACCGGATGGTCGTCGGCAACGAGGATGCGGGTCATTGAGTGATCCTCCCCTCATCGCTCGATGGCGGGCGAACGGCCAAGCGGGGTTTCGCCGCAATGCCCGCGCTCACGCTTTTTCCTCCGCGCGGGGGATTTCGACGCTGACGCAGGTGCCGCGCTCGGGCGCGCTGTCGACCTCCACGCGGCCGCCGAACTGCTCGGCCCGCTCGCGCACGCCGAGCAGGCCCAGCCCATCCGGTTCCCGCCGGGTTCCCGCATCGAGGCCAATGCCGTCATCCGCCACCGTCAGCCGCAGCCGCCCTTCCCGCTCCTCCAGGCGCACGGCCACCGCCGAGGCGCGGGCATGGCGGACGACGTTGGTGAGCAGCTCTTGCAAGATGCGAAAGAGCGCCGTCGCGCGGGCCGCGTCGGCGGACAGGTTCTCTTGCAACTCGGCGCTGCAGGCGATGCCGCTGCGCGTTTGAAATTCTCGGCACTGCCACTCCACGGCGGCGGTGAGGCCGAGGGCGTCCAACACGCCCGGGCGCAGCTCGTAGGAAATGCGCCTCACCGCCTGCACCGTGGCGTCGATGAGGCGGTTCATGGCCTCGACCTGCGGCGCGACGGCCGGCGCCGCGGCGGGCAAGTGCTGCACGAGCAGGGCCAGGTCGAGCTTCAGCCCGGTGAGCGCCTGGCCCAGCTCGTCATGCACCTCCCGCGCGATGCGGCTGCGCTCCGCCTCGCGTGCGGCCTCCACTCGCTGCGCCAAGGCGCGCATCTGCTCCTCGGCGCGTTTGCTTTCGGTGATGGCGTCGAATACCGCCACAAAGTGCTCCGCCCCAGGGCTGAAGGCGGACACCGATAACCACTGGTCCAGCGCGCGCAGATGGATCTCGAAGCGTTCCGGCCGGCCGCTGGCCACCACGCGAGCAAAGGCCGCCAAGAGTTTCGGGTCGGAGTCGTGGATGCCTGGAATCACTTCACTGGCGCGACGCCCGAGAACGTCGGCGAGGCCGGTCAGGTGCTCGAAGGCCCGGTTGACTTCGAGGTGAACCCAGTCCGCAGGCTTGCCGTCCTCGAACAACAGGCGGCAGTAGGCGACACCGTTGAGCGCGTTCTCGAACAGCGAGCGGTATTTTTCTTCGCTTGCGCGCAGCGCGTCCTCCCCCTGTTTGCGTTCGATGATGTCCGCGGCCTGCCGGCCAATCAGGTCGAGCAGGCGCAGGGCGCGCTCCTCGGGCCGGCACGGCTTGCGGTAATGGGTCGAGAACATGCCCAACAAGCGGCCCGAACGGCTCGTCAGCGGCGTGGATTGCACGGCGCGCACGCCGGCGCGGCGTTGGATTTCGAGCGCTTCACCCGAAAAAATCGCGCTTTGTTCGATGTCCTCGACCACCACGCGTTCGCCGCGCTGCAAGGCCGCACCGCAGGCGCCTTGCCCCTCCGGCACGTTCTGCCAAAAAGCCACCCACGCTTCCGGGAAGCCGCGCTGCGCCAGGAGGCGCAAGGCGCCGCTGCGGGCATCCAGCAATTGAAGGCTGCCGAAATCGGCAGCGGAGACGGCAATCGCGGCCTCGACGATCTCGCCGAGGATCTGTTCGATGTCACCGTCGTGGATGAACAAGTCGCCGATTTTTTTCAGCCGGCCCATGGCCTCGTTTTCTTCCGCCATCCGCCGTTCGGCCTGCTTGCGGTCGCTGATGTCGTGGAGCACACCCTGGAGCAGGCGCGGCTGGCCGTCTTCGCCGCGAACGACCGTCGCCGCGTCGCGAAACCAATGCACCTGCCCGCCGCGGTCGAACAGGCGGTACTCGCAGTCCACCGCGCCGCCCGCGGCAACGCCTTGCGCGAATGCGGCCAGCACCCGCTGACGGTCCTCCGGGTGCAAGTGCTTCACCCAGAACGCCGGATCAGCCAACCACTCCAGCTCGGTGAAGCCGAGGCTGGCGATTTGCGGACTGACGAAAGTGGTCGAAAAGTCGGCGTCGAGGCGGGCGGTATAGGTGATCGCCGGCAACTCGCGCACCAGGCTGCGGTAGGCGGCTTCGCTCTCGCGCAGGCGGGCTTCGGCGGCCTCGCGCGCCTCGAGCATGGCGTTGAATCGGCCGGCCAGCGGGCGCAGCTCGGGCATAGGCGGCTCGGGGATGCGAATGCCGCTGGCGCCGGCGGCCACGGCGCTCGTGGCCACCGCCAGGCCCTCGATAGGCGCGAGGATGCGCCGACGCAAGCACAGCGCCAGCGCCGCCAGACCCAGCGCCAGCGCGCCTATGACGGCGTAGTTGCGCATCAGGGTTTGTCGGTTGGCGGCCAGCACCGGCGCGACGGGTATACCCGCCCGCACCTGCCACCCGGCACTGGGCACGGCGGCCGCGGCATGAGCACGCTCGATGCCGTCGGCGCCGACGCCGCGCAAAATTTTCTCGGCGGCTCGCGTGGTATCGGCTCGCACCGGCGGCGCATCATCGGGACGGTCGAACCAGGTCTGGGCGTCGCGCGTGCGCGCCAGCACGCGTCCCTCGCCATCGGTCACCGTCACCAGCGTCTCGGCGGAAAACGCGAAGCGCTCCAGCCCGGCCTGAATCTCGGCGAGGTCCAGGTCCAGGGCGATGACCCCGCGCCGCCCACCCACGCCCGGCAAAGGCAGACTGAGGACGATCACGCGCTTACCCGTCACACGCCCCATGAACGGCCCGTCGATCTGCAAACGGTCGTCTTGTTGGGAGCGGCGAAACCAGTCGCGGTCGGCAACACTCAAGCCAGTTTCGATTTCGCTCCCGCCGGCGCTGGCGAGGCAGACCACCCGCCCTTCGGCATCGACCGTCGCGGCGCCGGCGTAACGCCGGTGTACGTCGATGAAATCCGCCAGCACGGCGCCGCAGCGGCTTGGGTCGAGGGCGGCGAGCTCAGGCCGCTGCGCCAGGCGCTCCAGCCAGCGGCCGGAGCGTTCCAGGAAGCGATCGAGATCGGTCGCCACGAACTCGGCGGCATCCTGCGCCTTGTCGCCGACCGTGATCACCGCCCGCTCGTTCAGGCGATCGACGGAGTAGACGACCAGTGCCCCCAGCGGCACCAACACCGCCGCCACGAGCAAAAGTAGATGCGTGCGCAAAGACAGCGCAGCGATCGGGGCCATGCCAGCCTAGCCTCCGAAATGGGACGCGTCGTGAAATCATGAGCCGCTCGCAAGGAAAGCTCAAGCGAGGGTAGAGCCTTTCGTGGAAAGCCCTGGCCCGGCGTTCTGTGTGGTCGCCATCAAGCGCTTTGCCGCGCGATCTGCGCCGGGTGCCAGCGCGCGCCTTCCAGGGCACTGCTTCTGGCTCTCGGTGCCCGGATCGCATCGGCCATACGGGGGGCCGACTCCCTCGGGTCTCGGGTGCCTCCTGTCCCACCGTAACGCTTATGGCATGGGATAGCGTCAGTCGCTCCGTTGTGCCGAGGTATCGAGGCAGGACGCCGGAAGCGGGCTAGGGCCGGCTATCGAGATTGAAAATCCGCCGGGCTTGCGGCAGTATGCCGAGGCGACTGCATACCCCTGCCGGGGACGGTCGAATCTCACCTGAACCAAGAACTTCCGAAAGTTTCAACGTGATCACCGGCACCATCAAGAGCCAGATCGACCAGATCTGGAACGCATTCTGGTCCGGCGGCATCTCCAACCCGCTGGAAGTCATCGAGCAGATCACCTACCTGCTCTTGCTGCGCCGACTGGACGACCTGCACACACTGGAAGAGAACAAGTCCGCCCGGTTCAGGAGGCCGATGGAGCGCCGGGTCTTCCCCGAGGGCGAGGACCCTAAGGGCCGCCCTTACGACGACCTGCGCTGGTCGCGCTTCAAGCACTTCGCCCCCGCAGACATGTATGCCGTGATCGGCGAGCACGCCTTCCCTTTCCTGCGCACGCTCGGTGGCGACGACTCCACTTATGCGCACCACATGAAGGACGCGCGCTTCACCATCCCCTCGCCGGCGCTGCTGGCCAAGGCGGTGGACCTGCTCGACGCGGCGCTGCGCGAGCATTTCCACCACCGCATGTTTCACGGCTTCGACTTCGACAACACCATGCTGCGCATCGGCAGCATGAACATGCTGCTGCACGGCGTGGAGAACCCCGACATCCGCTACCGCGACTCGCTGGCGCAGGACCACGCCGGCGAGGAAGAGAAGTACACGCTGGTGCTGGCCAATCCGCCCTTCGCCGGCAGCCTGGACTACGAGAACACCGCCAAAGACCTGCTGCATCAAGCAAGTTCATTACATAAAAGGGAAGTTTGCGGCGGCAACTTTCACGGCCGTCTTGATGAAAAAGTCGAAGCCCGTCGCGCCTGTCTTCGTACCATACCTGTATTACTTACTGCTCCCCCACAAAGAACAGCTCTTGGTGCCACCGATGCGAGGTGCAGCCAAGGTCTCGTTGAATATGGACCGCCTGAAGGCGTTGCGCGTTCCGCTTCCCAATTCATTGGAAGTGCAGAAGCAAGCTGTAAGGCTGTTGGAGGAGAAGAACAAGGAGTTTGGGCCGCCGTCTTCGAGGCCGCATCGAAGGCCGCGACGACAGCATGCTGACCACCGCCGAACAACTCCAGCACTGGCTCGCCGAGCCCGAAGGAGTCCGCCTCGAATTCAAGGAAGCGAAGCACAACTTCCACTTCGACAAGCTGGTGGAGTACTGCGTAGCGCTGGCCAACGAAGGCGGCGGCAAGATCATTCTCGGCGTGACCGACCGGCGCCCGCGCCGCATCGTCGGCACGGCGGCGTTTGCCGAGCCGGGGCGCACGGAAGCCGGACTGCACGACCGGCTGTCGCATCGCATTCCGCTGGAGGAGGTGCGAACGGCCGACGGTCGGGTGCTGATCGTCCATGTGCCGCCGCGACTTCCGGGCACCGCCTGGCAGATCGACGGGCGGTATCTCAAGCGGGCCGGCGACGAACTGAGCGGGCTGAGCGATGCGGAACTGAAGGCGATGTTCGCCGAGACGGGGCCGGATTTCTCCGCGGAGGTCTGTTCCGGCGCGGGGATCAGCGACTTGGGGCCGGAAGCGATCGCGGCATTTCGCAGCCGCTGGGCGATCAAGACGCGCGACGAGCGCAAGACGCGATGGACCGCCGAGCAGACGCTCGCCAACGCCGAGCTGCTGCTGGAGGGGCACGTCACCTACGCGGCGCTGATCCTGTTCGGCACGCACGCGGCGCTGGGGCGCTGGCTGGCGCAGGCGGAACTCGTGTTCGAGTACCGGTCCTCCGAGGCGTCGGGCCCTGCGGCAGATCGTGAGGAGTACCGGGAGGGCTTCTTCCTTTGGCACGACGCCATCTGGAACAAGATCAACCTGCGCAACGACCGCCAGAGCTATCAGGACGGGTTATTCCGCGTTGAACTGCCGACCTTCGACGAAGTGTCGGTGCGCGAAGCGCTGCTCAATGCCGTGGCGCACCGGGACTATCGGCTCGGCGGTTCGGTATTCGTGCGCCAGTACCCCCAGCGTCTCGAGGTGGTGAGCCCCGGCGGCCTGCCAACGGGGATCACTCCGGCAAACATCCTCGACCAGCAGAACCCGCGCAATCGGCGGCTGGCCGAGGCGCTGGCGAAGTGCGGGCTGATCGAACGCTCGGGCCAGGGCATGAACCTGATGTTCGAAAGCGCGATCCGGCAGGGCAAGGCGCTCCCCAGCTTCGCGGGCACGTCGCCACATGAGGTGCGGCTGACCCTGTATGGAACGGTTGCCAGCCCGGCCTTCGTGCGTTTCATCGAGCGGCTGGGCGAGGAGAAGCTCAAGTCGTTCTCGACCTACGACTTCCTCGCGCTCGACTATCTGCGGCGCGAGCTAGCCGTGCCGGAGCACCTCAAGGCTTCTCTGCCGGGTCTGATCGCGGCCGGCGCGGTGGAGTCGATCGGGCGCGGTCGGGGAACCCGGTATATCCTGGCGCGGGAGCTTTACGCCGCCTTGGGCGGCAAGGGAGCGTACACGCGGACCAAGGGGCTCGATCGACAGACGAACAAAGCGCTGCTGCTCAAGCACATCCAGGACAACGCGACGAGCGGCGCGCAGATGGCGGAATTCCGGCAGGTGCTGCCAGCGCTGTCGCGAAGCCAGATTCAGGTACTGCTGCGAGAGTTGCGCAAGGATCGGCTCGTGCACAGCGTCGGGGGCACCCGAGCGGCCCGCTGGGTTCCCGGTGCGGACCCTGATTGCAAGCTCAGTGAGGCATCGCGGTGAATGTTGCAATCGACAGCGGGCGGGCGCCAGGTAAGCCAATGAATACTAATGGGTTACATAAGCGCAAGATTGCAACTGATGCGCGGCTGGTTGCAATCCAGAAGCAATGTGCCGGGCACCATAAGCCGGCTACGCAGGCCAGTGGGGCGGGCAAATGAGCCAGTTTGGCTTCCTGCAGCGGGAATGGTTGGCCGTTCACGATGCTGCCGTGCGTGCCGAGGCATCGGCGAATGCTGATCCACGACGTGCAGAAGGAAAAGTGGTGGCAAAACCTGACCGTCCCGATGCTGGAGGGGATGCGCCGGCGGCTGCGCGATCTGATCAAGTTGATCGAGAAGCAAAAGCGCAAGCCCGTCTACACCGACTTTGAGGATGAGATGGGCGGAGAAACTGCGTTTGTGCTGCCTGGCTTCGGGCAGGGTACCGACTTCGCCAAGTTCCGCGCCAAGGCGCAGGCCTTCCTGCGCGCTCATCAGGACCACGTTGCGGTCTATAAGCTCCGCATGATCAAGGCGTTGACGCCCGCCGATCTCGCGGAACTGGAGCGCATGCTGACGGAGAACGGGGTGGGCGCTGCAGACGACATTCAGCACGCCGCCGAGGAGTCGCAAGGGCTAGGACTTTTTGTGCGGTCACTTGTGGGCCTTGACCGGCAAGCAGCGAAGGAAGCCTTGGCCGGCTTCCTTAACAGCAAGACCTGGAGCGCCAATCAGATCGAGTTCGTAAACCTGATCGTGAACCAGCTCACAGAGCACAGCGATCGGGGCCATGCCAGCCTAGCCTCCGAAATGGGACACGTCGTGAAATCATGAGCCGCGCGCAAGGAAAGCTCAAGCCAGGGTAGAGCCTTTCGTGGAAAGCCGTAGCCCGGCGTTTGCGCCAGCCGCCCACCCGCCTATTCTCGCTTGGTAGGCGCCAGGCGCAAGGCCGCACGCCAGATCTCGGTAGCCTAGCCCCCCTCGCGCCGCGAACGAGAACGCGCTCCGGCAGCCTGCTGACACGACCTCGATGCGGCATCGTTTGGCGCGCATCCATTGTTAAGCTTCGACGCTTCCGACCGGGCGATACACCAGGCGTTTGCCGTTGAATCCTGCGCCTTCCCGCAAGCTCCGCCCCTGGCGCCGAACCGTCTTGCACGCAGACGAAAATCAGACTATAAAGTCGCCATCTCTGCCTCCAAGCCTTAAACCTTGGGCATCGAGGCTTGCTGTGCCGAGACTTCCTTGACACGAAAGGAGGCTGACCATGGCACTCGTTTGTGAAGTGAGTTTCGACCGCGAAAAGCTGAAAAGCGAAATCCGGTCCACCTACGCCCGGGTGGCGGAGCAACCCGAGGGTGACTTCCATTTTCATCGCGGCCCGGTTTACGCCGCATCGCTGCTGGGTTACGACGGCAGCGAACTGGCCGAGCTGCCCGATTTCGTGACCGCGCCTTTCGCGGGGGTGGGCAATCCGCTGCGCGTTGCCCCGCTGCCGCAAAGCGCCACCGTCATCGATCTCGGATCGGGCGGCGGCATGGACTGTTTGTTGGCGGGCCGGCGCGTAGGTTTTGAGGGACAAGTGATCGGTTTCGACATGACCGAGGCCATGCTCGCCAAAGCGCGCGACGGCGCTGAAACCGCGGCGATGCCGCAGGTGCGCTTCGAAAAAGCCGACATCGGCGACTTGCCCTTGGAAGATGCCACGGTCGATGTCGCCATTTCCAACGGCGTGATCAATCTCAGCCCCGAAAAGCGGCAAGTGTTCAGGGAACTGTTTCGGGTCATCCGCCCCGGTGGGCATGTGCAGTTTGCCGATATCGTCATCGATG
>CAZFEK010000066.1:0-16994 GCA_964517465.1 uncultured Alcaligenaceae bacterium | reverse complement strand
CTGATCCGGCGCAGATCACGGCGCTGGTGGCGCGCGGCTGGAAGGACGAAGGCATCGCGTTTTGCGCCAAGGGGGTATGAGGGCAGGTTTGAGAACGCCCCCTGCAACGAGCGGTTCCAGCCTTCCCGATGCCTATTCACGGCCAATCCCGCTCCTACCTTGGCGAACGTGCCCGCATCGGCGTTGTAGGAGCCGGCATGCCCGCGAAGGAGCCTGTCGCCTCAGCGCTTCAACCCCTGCTCATGCGCCCATACCGCTGCTTCCACGCGTGAGCGGAAACCGAGCTTTTTCAAGAGATTCTTCACATGTACCTTCACCGTGCCTTCGGTGATGCCCAACTCGCGGCCGACGAGCTTGTTGGGGAGTCCTTGCGCCAGGCAGCGTAAGATCGCCTGCTCCCGCGCGGTGAGCGCGCCTAGGCTGCGGTTGGCAGCCTGCGTTTCTTCGCGCAGCGCTTGGGCGAGGAGGCTATTGAGGCTTTCGCTGATCACCATGCGGCCAAAAAGCGCCTCGCGGATGTGCGCCAGCAGTGCTTCGGGCTCCATGTCTTTGAGCAAATAGCCGTCGGCACCGGCGCGGATGGCGGCGATCAGGTCTTCGGGCGAATCGGAAACGGTGAGGATGACGATGCGGCCTTCCACCCCGGCGGCGCGAAGCGCCATCAGGGTGGCGATGCCGTCCATGCCCTTCATGTGCAAGTCGAGCAGCACCAGGTCGGGATCGACCTTGCGTGCCAGGGTCAGCCCGGTTTCACCGCTCGAAGCCTCGCCGGAAAAATGCAATTCGAGGTCCATGGCGATGAGCTGTGCCACGCCTTTGCGGAACAGCGGGTGATCGTCGATGACGATGATGCGGTTGGCGGAGTCGGACATGAGCGTTGCCTTCAGGCGGTTGCCAGGGTGTCACGGAAGGGCGTGGCGGGCGTGAATTCCAGTTCCACCCGGGTACCGCCCTCCGGTCTGGCCACGACGCGGCATTCGCCGCCCAGGCTGGCGGCGCGGTCGCGCATGATCACCAGACCATAGTGGTGTGTGGGCGATTCGGGTGCCTCGATGCCGATGCCGTCATCATCCACGCGCACGCGCACGCGCTGGTCGGGCAGGCGTTCGAGCAGCACGGCCACGGTGTGCGCCTGGGCGTGGTGCTCGACATTGGAGAGCGCTTCGCGGATGACTTGCAGCACGTGGATCTCCTCGTTTGAGGCCAGCTCCATGCCGGTGAGGCCGTTGTGCAGCGAAATCGCCAACTGGCCGCGGTGGCGGAATTCCTGCACCGTGTCTGCGATGGCGGCATGCAGCCCGCGACCATCGATACGCAGCCGGAAGGTGGTGAGCAGTTCACGCAATTGCCGGTAGGCACTGGCCAGGCCGCTCTTGAGTTCGGTGACCACTTCCTGCGCGGGCTCCGGGAAGCCCGAACCTTTCAACATCATTTGCAGCCGCGCCACTTGAATCTTGAGGTAAGAGAGCGACTGCGCCAGCGAATCGTGCAGTTCGCGGGCCATCACCGAGCGTTCTTCGAAAAGCGCCAGGCGGTGCCGTTCCTCGCTGCGCTGCGCGAGCGCCAGCGCGGCGCCCAGGTGGCGGCCCACGGCTTCCACGAGTTCGCGTTGCCACTCCGGCAAACTCGATTCCGGCGGCAAGGCCAGCGGCATCACGCCATAAAGGCGGCCCTGGTCGATGAGCGGAATCGACAGGAGTCTCGCCCCATCGGCCAGCGCACTTTCAACCCGCAAATTCCCATCGCCCAGGCAGCGCGAACAGTCCGAGAGGCCGCACATGCTCGCGACGCCGGCCTCGCGCGCCGGCATGCTGGCCAGCGGCAGGGCCGGGCCGCTGGCGCCGACGCAGATGGCCCCGGCGCGGGCCGCGACCAGACGCTCGATCACGGTGAGCACCTGCTGCATCAACTCGGGGCTGATTTCGTGGGTGGAGAAATCGCGGGTGATGCTGTAGAGCAATTCCAGCGACTCTTTGCTGCGCGCGAGTTCTTCGGTTTTTTCCTGCACTCGCGCCTCGAGGTTGGCATACATGTGCGCGAGGTCCTGCATCATCGCGTTGAATGCCTCGCCCAACTGTCCCAGCTCGTCGCTTCCGGTGTGTTCCGCGCGGGTGCGGAATTCGCCCTCGCGCGCCGCGCGGGCACAGGCCAGCAGGTCCAGCAAGGGCACGAGCACCTGCATGTGCATGAGGTACATGGTCACCAACACCACCACCACGATGGCGAACAGCGACACGCCTTGCACCAGGCGCAGCCACTGAATCTTGCTCTCCAGGTCCTGTTCCATCAAATGGACCAGGGTGTCGATTTGGGCGACGAAGCCGTCGATGGCCTGGGCAAACTCGGCGCGCGCTTCGGAACCGGTGGCCGCCGCGGCGGCCAGCGGCCGAATGTCGCGTGCCCAGCGTTCGCCCAGCTGCAGGTAACGGTCGTGCAGCGGCCGAGCCAGCTCAGGATTCAACCCCGCCTGCAGCGCGGGATGCTGGAGCCTGGCTTCGAAGGCGGCGATGTTCCTCGCCGTGGTCGCGGCGCTCTGCGTGGCATCGGCGTGGGGCCGGCTCAAACCTCCTTCGATGGCATAGGCCTGCATGCGCAGACTTCCGGCGAGATTGATCGCCTTGGCCTTGCCCGCGGACAGTTCAGTGAACACGGTCGAGACCATGATCGAGACGATCGCCAGAATCACGATGACGCCCATCAACAATCCAAGGCGACCCAGGATGGATCGGGTGGTGAGGAAATTCGGCAGGGGCATGGCTTACTCCGCGATTGGCCGGGGGAGGGGCGCAGCCGCATCCTCCGCCGGCGAGGCGCACACACGGTCGAGGTTCGTGGGCGCAAGGGAATCGGCTCGAATGATAGCCGCTTTGTCGGCCCTCTGGGTCGCGGAGGGCCATGCACCGAGTGACGGCGGTACTCACCAATCATGCACCGTGGCCGTGCGGGTGTCGGCCCCGTTTGGCGAGCTAAAAGACCGCGTGAGCGGCGTCAGGGCGCGTGCTTCGGCGATTGGCACACCGTTTGCTGAATGATTCGACAAGAACCTGCGGCGAGACCTGTCGCCGCAGGCAGGCTTTGCTCACTCTCGAAAGGCTGCAATCGTGAACCCTGGATTCTGGAAAGCCGGGCACTTGCCCACCTTGTTGGCCGCGTTCTTGTACTTCGACATCAGTTTCATGGTGTGGTACGTCTTGGGGCCGCTGGCGGTGCAGATTGCCGCCGATCTGCACTTGAGCGCCCAGGAGCGCGGCCTCATGGTGGCGGTGCCGATTTTTTCGGGTGCGGTGTTGCGTCTCCTGATGGGCTTGCTGGTGGATCACCTCAAACCCAAGCGCGCGGGCGTGTTGGGTCAGGTCGTGGTTTTGCTGGCCTCGGCCTGGGCATGGGTTTTCGGCATCCGCGGCTTCGGCCAGGCGCTCGTCCTGGGAGCCTTCTTGGGATTTGCCGGCGCGGCGTTTGCGGTGGCGCTGCCGCTGGCTTCTCGCTGGTATCCGCCCGAGCATCAGGGCACCGCGATGGGCATTGCCGGAGCCGGCAACTCGGGTACCGTGCTGGCCGCGCTGTTCGCACCGGGTCTGGCCGCCTGGTTCGGCTGGCAGAACGTTTTTGGGTTTGCCTTGTTGCCCCTCGGGCTTGCCTTCATCGTGTACCTTGTTTTTGCCAAGGACAGCCCGACCTGCCCCCCGCCCAAATCACCGGCCCAATACCTCGCGGTTTTGCGCGGCGCTGACACCTGGCGCTTCATGGCCTTTTATGCCGTCACCTTCGGCGGCTTCATCGGCCTGGCGGGCACGCTGCCCGCGTACTTCTACGACCAGTATCAATTGCCGCCGGTGGCGGCCGGCTACTTCACCGCCGCCTGCGTTTTTGGTGGTTCTCTGATGCGCCCGCTGGGCGGTGCCATCGCCGACCGGATCGGCGGCATCCGCAGTCTGCTGGTGATCTATGGTCTGGCCGCGGGAAGCCTGGCGATTCTGGGCTGCAATCTGGCGTCCGTTTGGCTGGCACTGATCTTTTTTGTTGCCGCCATGCTGGCGCTGGGGGCGGGCAATGGGGCGGTCTTTCAATTGGTCCCGCAGCGCTTTCGCGATGAGTTGGGCGTCATGACCGGGCTGATCGGCATGGCCGGAGGCATCGGCGGAGCCGTTCTGGCGGCGGGCCTGGGCTATTGCAAGGAGGTGACCGGCGCCTATGGTCCGGGCCTGTGGCTTTTCGCCGCACTTTGCGTTGCGGCACTGGCCGGGCTCCAGCGTGTGAAAAGCCACTGGCGCATCACCTGGGGAGCCTTCGTCGCGGCACGCGTGTGAGGCGGCGCCGCGGTCAGAAAATGTGTCATACCTCCAAAGAGGCGGCCGGGCACGAAGACTGAGCCGAGTCCCTGGGAAGTTCGTCGCCAAGTCAGTCTGGATGCGCCTCGGACGCCAGGGCGGGGCTACCGCCGGCTACCTCTTTGGAGGTAGTTGGCGGATGACACAGCATCCGGCTGGCCATTGCATCGCCGCGCCTGGCATCTAGACTGCGAACCGTAACGCAGCGGAGTAAACACCATGGCCTCCAAACAGACGAAGCAGTTATTGGTCGTGACCATGAGCACACTGGCATTTACCTTGTGCTTCGCGGTCTGGATGATGTTCGCGGTGATCGGCATCCCGATCAAGGAACTCCTGCACCTCAACGACACGCAGTTCGGCCTGCTGGTGGCGACCCCCGTGCTCACCGGCTCCTTGGTGCGCTTGCCCCTGGGAATACTCACCGACCGCTTGGGTGGCCGCGTGGTGTTCTTTGCGCTGATGCTGGCCACGGTGCTTCCCATTTACTTGATCGGCGAGGCCACGTCGTATTGGCAATTTCTGGTGGGCGGCCTTTTCGTGGGCCTGGCGGGCGGCTCCTTCTCGGTGGGCATCGCTTATGTGGCGCACTGGTTTCCGCGGGGGCAGCAGGGCTTCGCCATGGGCATCTTCGGCGCGGGTAATGCCGGCGCGGCGGTGACCAAATTCGTGGCGCCGGTGCTGGTGGTGGCTTGGGGTTGGACCATGGTGCCCAAGTCCTTCGCCCTCGCCATGTTGCTGATGGCGGTGGGCTTCTGGCTGTTCACCTATTCCGATCCGGCGCACAGCGTCGGCGGCCGGATCGATTTCCGCGCCCAGCTCAAGGTGCTGCGCGATCCGCAAGTCTGGAAGTTCTGCCAGTACTACTCCATCGTCTTCGGCGGTTATGTCGGTCTGGCCTTGTGGATGACCAAATATTACGTCGAAGAATACGGCTTCGACTTGAAGCTCGCGGCCTTGCTGGCGGCTTGTTTCTCGCTGCCCGGCGGGGTGCTGCGCGCCATCGGCGGCTGGCTCTCCGACCGCTACGGCGCGCAGAAGGTGACCTGGTGGGTGTTGTGGGTGTCCTGGGTGTGTCTGTTCATCCTGTCCTACCCCCAGACTGAATTCACGGTGAGGACCGTCACCGGGCCCAAGACTTTCCACATCGGTCTCAACCCCTGGGTGTTCACCTTGCTGCTGTTCATCATCGGTGTGGCCTGGGCTTTCGGCAAGGCTTCGGTGTTCAAGTACATCGCCGACGAATACCCCAAGAACCTCGGCGTGGTCTCGGGCGTGGTGGGCATGGTCGGCGGCCTGGGCGGCTTCGTGCTGCCGATCATGTTCGGCGCCCTGGTGGATCTCACCGGAGTGCGCTCCTCGGCCTTCATGCTGCTCTACGGCGTGGTCTGGGTATCGCTGATCCTCGCCTACTTCACCGAGATGCGCCGTTCCGACGCCATGCATCCGCACGCGCCCGAGCTGACGCAGGGCAAACAGACGACTCAAGGAGCTTGACCATGACTACCGCAGCGAGCCTCTCGCCCGCTCCCGCCCGCCCGGCGAACGCCCGAACCCTGGAGGATTGGCGTCCCGAGGACGAGGCCTTCTGGGCGTCCACCGGCAAACGCATCGCCTACCGCAATCTGATGATCTCCATCCCGGCGCTGCTGTGCGGCTTCGCGGTGTGGGGCATGTGGGGCATCATCACCGTGCAAATGCTCAACCTCGGCTTTCCTTTTTCACAAGCCGAGCTGTTCACCCTGACCGCCATTGCCGGCATTTCCGGCGCCACCAT
Organism: uncultured Alcaligenaceae bacterium; assembly: GCA_964517465.1. GTDB lineage: Bacteria > Pseudomonadota > Gammaproteobacteria > Burkholderiales > Casimicrobiaceae > JACPUX01. The sequence goes on along the minus strand of CAZFEK010000066.1, from coordinate 10,889 downwards.
GCGCATTCCGGCCTCCTTCCTGATCCGCTTGGCGGGCGGGCGCAACACCGTCTTCCTCACCACCTCGATGCTGCTTGCGCCGGCCATCGGCACCGGCATCGCTCTGCAGCACCCCGAATGGCCGCTGTGGGTATTCCAGTTGATGGCGTTGTGGTCGGGGGTGGGCGGCGGCAACTTCGCCAGTTCCATGAGCAACATCAGCACCTTCTTCCCCAAGCGCCTGCAAGGCACGGCACTGGGGCTCAACGCGGGTTTGGGCAATTTCGGCGTGACCACCATGCAAATTGTCATACCTTTGGTGATGAGTGTGAGCATTTTCGGCGCGCTGGGCGGTGAATCCATGACGCTGGTGAAAGACAGCGGCTGGATTTTCGGCAAGATCGCCGCCGGTACACCCACCTGGATACAAAACGCCGGTTTCGCCTGGGTGCTCTCGCTGGTGCCGTTGGGCGCCCTGTGTTGGTGGGGCATGAACAACCTCAAGACAGTCTCGCCCCATACGGGCAGCCCCATCGTCGCCTTCCTGAAGATCACCTACCTCTACACTCTGGCCTTCGTGCCTTCGATCTTCATGTTGTACCTCTACCTGCCGGCACCCACTGGCCTCGGGCTCCTGAACATGTGGGTGGCGATTCCGCTGGACATCATCGCCGCGCTAACGGTGATGCGGCTCGCCGCCTTTGGCACCATGAAGGACAACATCGCCAAGCAGTTCGAGATTTTCAAGAACAAGCACACCTGGTCGATGACCGCGCTCTACATCGTCACTTTCGGTTCCTTCATCGGCTTTGCCATGGCCCTGCCGCTTGCCATCACGGTGATCTTCGGCTTCCAGCATGTCGCCGATGCCAACGGCGTGCTGACGCATACGCTGAAGAATCCCAATGCGCCCTCGGCGCTCACCTACGCCTGGATCGGACCCTTTGTCGGCGCCGCGGCGCGGCCCCTGGGCGGCTGGATTGCCGACAAATGGGGCGGCTCCATCGTCACGCAGTGGATTTGCGGCGCCATGGTGCTTGCCTCGGTGGGCGTCGGCTACGTGATGATGCTCGCCTACCATTCGCCCACGCCTGAGCAGTACTTCCTACCTTTTATGCTACTGTTCATCGCGCTGTTTCTGACCAGCGGCATCGGCAACGGCTCCACTTTCCGCAGCATCGGTTTCATCTTCAACCGCGAACAGGCCGGCCCCGTGCTGGGCTGGACTTCGGCGGTGGGGGCCTATGGCGCCTTCATCGCCCCGGTGTTGATCGGCGACCAGATGAAACTGGGCACGCCCGAAGTTGCCATGTACGGTTTCGCCGCTTTCTACGGCGTATGTCTTTTCGTCAACTGGTGGTTCTATCTGCGCCGCGGCGCGGAGATCCGCAACCCCTGATTTGCCGCGTCCACAGCAGATTTCTAGGAGATTCACATGAGTCACTTTCTCGACCGCCTGAAATTCTTCGACAAGGTCAAGGAGACCTTTTCCAACGGCCACGGCATCGTCACCCAAGAAGACCGCCAGTGGGAAGACGTTTATCGCCATCGTTGGCAACACGACAAGGTGGTGCGCTCCACCCACGGCGTCAACTGCACCGGTGGCTGCTCGTGGAAAATTTTCGTCAAGAACGGCCTGGTGTCTTTCGAGATGCAGCAGACCGACTACCCCCGCACCCGCGAGGACATGCCCAACCACGAGCCGCGCGGCTGCCAGCGGGGTGCCTCGTTTTCCTGGTATCTCTACAGCCCGCATCGGGTGAAGCATCCGCTGATCCGCGGCCGTTTGCTCGACCTCTACCGTGCCGAAAAGAAAAGCGGCAAAGACCCGGTCGAAGCCTGGGCGGCGATTCAAGCCGATGCCGCGAAGCGCGACCAATACGTCGCGGTGCGCGGCCTGGGCGGTTTCGTGCGCACCAACTGGGAAGAAGTCACGGAAATCATCGCCGCGGCCAACGTCCACACCATCCAGAAGTGGGGGCCGGATCGCATTTTCGGCTTTTCGCCGATCCCCGCGATGTCGATGATTTCCTACGCCGCCGGTTCGCGCTATCTCTCGCTCATCGGCGGCGCCTGCGGCAGCTTCTATGACTGGTATTGCGATCTGCCCGCGGCGAGCCCCCAGACCTGGGGCGAACAGACCGACGTGCCCGAGGCCGCCGACTGGTACAACTCCACCTATCTCATCATCTGCGGCGCCAATCTGCCCATGACCCGCACGCCCGACGCGCACTTCGCCGTCGAGGTGCGCTACAAGGGCGCCAAAGTGGTGTCCATGGCGCCGGACTACGCCGAATACGTGAAGTTCGCCGACCTCTGGATGCCGGTGCGCCAGGGCACCGACGCGGCGGCTTTCATGGCCATGGCGCACGTGGCCTTGAAGGAGTTCTACGTCGATCGCCAGGACCCCTATTTCCAGGAATACGCCAAGAAGTACACCGACCTGCCGATGCAAATCGTGCTGCGCCAGGACGGCGCGCACTACGTGCCGGATCGCAATCTGCGCGCCTCGGATTTCGCCGACGGTTTGGGGGAAAAGAACAACGCCGAATGGAAAACCATCGTCTTCGACGAGACCAGCAAAACCTTCGTGGCGCCCAATGGCTCCATCGGTTTTCGCTGGGGCGAGGAGGGCAAATGGAACCTCCTGCCTCGTAATGCCGCCAACCAGGAAGCGATTTCCGCCGAACTGTCCTGCCTCGCGGCGCGCGACGCCCAGGTGTCGGTCGCTTTCCCGCATTTCGCCATCGATGAAGCCAAAGTGCTCTATCGCCAGGTGCCGGCGCGGCAACTCAAACTCGCCGGCGGCGAAGTGGTGTTGGTCACCTCGGTCTTCGATTTGATGCTCGCCCAGCACAGTATCGACCGGGGTCTGGGGGGGGACAATGTCGCCCAGTCCTACGCCGATGCCAGCGTGCCTTACACCCCCGCATGGGCGGCCAAGGTGACCGGCGTGAAAGCGGCGGATCTCGAACGCACCGGCCGCGAGTTCGCCGACAACGCCGCCAAGACCCGGGGCAAGTCCATGGTGATCATGGGCGCGGCCATCAACCACTGGTACCACAACGACATGGGCTACCGCTCGGTGATGAACCTCCTGCACCTTTGCGGTTGCGTGGGTCAATCGGGCGGCGGCTGGGCGCATTACGTCGGCCAGGAAAAGCTCAGACCGCAAGCGGGCTGGGCGCCCATCGCCTTCGCGCTCGACTGGCAGCGCCCGCCGCGGCACCAGAATTCCACCTCCTTCTGGTATTTCCACACCGACCAGTGGCGTTACGAAACCATCGCTGTCGATGCGCTGCATGCGCCGACCGCCAAGGCCAAGTACAAGGGCTATAGCCTCGCCGACTACAACGTGGTGGCCACCCGCCTGGGTTTCCTGCCTTCGACGCCGCACTTCAACAAGAACCCCATCGCCCTGGTCGCCGAGGCCGAGAAGGCTGGCGCCAGCGACGAAGCGGGTGTCGCCAGACATGTGGTCGAGCAGCTCAAGTCCGGGCAACTCGACGTGGCCTTCGCCGATGTCGACAACCCCGTCAATTGGCCGCGCAACCTCTTCGTGTGGCGCGGCAATCTCATCGGCACTTCGGCCAAGGGGCACGAATACTTCTTGAAACACCTCCTGGGGGCGCAAAACGGTGTGCTGCAGGAAGGGGGCGACGGCGCCAACAACGCCGAAGTGAAGTGGCATGACGAAGCGCCCGTGGGCAAACTCGACCTCATGGTGGACATCAACTTCCGTTTGAATTCCACCGGCGCGTATTCCGACATCATCCTGCCCACCGCCACCTGGTACGAAAAACACGACCTCAACACCACCGACATGCACCCCTTCATCCATCCCCTGGCCGAAGCGGTTTCGCCGGGTTGGGAGTCGAAGTCGGACTGGCAGATTTTCAAGCACATCGCCAAGACCTTCACCGCGCTGGCGGCCAAACACCTGGGCAAGAAGAAGGATCTCGTCGTGCTTCCCATGCAGCACGATTCGCCCTTCGAACTGGCGCAGCCCATGGGCCAAGTGAAAGACTGGAAAAGAGGCGAGTGCGAACCGGTGCCGGGCAAAACCTTGCCGCTGCTCAAGGTGGTGGAACGCGATTACGGCAGCATCTATCACAAGTTCATCGGCCTCGGCCCGCTGCTGGTGAAGCTGGGCAACAACATCAAAGGCATCGACTGGAACACCGAGGCCGAGTACGAAGAACTCAAGAAGTGCAACTACACCGTCAAGGAGCCGGGTGTTTCCTTCGGCATGCCTTCGCTGGAAGAAGACATCGCGGTGTGCGACGCGGTGATGCGCCTGGCGCCGGAAACCAACGGCGAAGTGGCGCACAAGTCCTGGACTTCGCTGTCCAGAAAGACGGGCATAGACCACAGCCATCTGTATGAAGGCCGGCACGAGGACAAAATCACTTTCCGCGACATTCAGGCGCAGCCGCGCAAAATCATCACCGCGCCGACCTGGTCGGGCATCGAATCGGAGAAGGTGTCCTACACCGCGGGCTACACCAACATCCACGAACACATTCCTTTCCGCACCCTCACCGGTCGGGCGCATTTCTACCAGGATCACGAGTGGTTCCTCGATTTCGGCGAGGGCTTGTGCACCTACAAGCCGCCCGTGGATCTCAAGGAACTCGACAGCGTGCCCGCGGCGGTCAAAGCCAAACCGCACCTCGAACTCAACTGGATCACTCCGCACTCGAAGTGGGGCATTCATTCGAGCTATCAGGACAATCTGCGCATGCTGACGCTTTTCCGCGGCGGCCCCTACGTCTGGATCGCCGAGGATGACGCCAAGACCATAGGCCTCGAAGACAACGACTGGGTCGAAGCGGTCAACGGCAACGGTGCCACCGTGGCCCGCGCCGTGGTCAGCCAGCGCGTGCCGCGCGGCATGGCGATCATGTACCACGCACAGGAGAAGAACGTGAACGTGCCCGGTTCCAACACCACCGGAAAACGCGGCGGCATTCTGAACTCGGTGACGCGGGTGATCGTCAAGCCGACCAACATGGTGGGCGGCTACGCTCAGCTCGCCTACGGTTTCAACTACTACGGCACGGTGGGTTGCCAGCGCGACACCATGGTGGCTGTCCACAAAATCGCCGACAAAGACGTCGATTGGCTGGAGCGGCCTTTGACCCCGGAGCGCGAGGCGCAAAGAAACCCCGCGGGCATCGGCAAGCGCTAGAGCGAATCAGGAGAATCCCATGAAAGTACGTGCGCAATTCGCCTTCGTTTTTAATCTCGACAAGTGCATCGGCTGCCACACCTGCTCGGTGACTTGCAAGAACGTCTGGAGCAACCGCAAAGGCGTGGAATACGCCTGGTTCAACAACGTCGAATCCAAACCCGGCATCGGCTACCCCAAGAACTGGGAAGACCAGGAGAAATGGCAGGGCGGCTGGACCCTGAAGAACGGCAAGCTCGAATTGAAGGCGGGCGGCAGGCTCAGCAAGCTCGCCAACATCTTCGCCAATCCGGATATGCCTGAGATCGACGACTACTACGAACCCTTCACCTACGACTACGCCCATTTGCAGAATGCGCCGCTCTCCGAGGCTGCGCCGACGGCACGTCCGCGTTCGCTGATCGACGGCAGTCGCATGGAAAAGATCACCTGGGGCCCCAATTGGGAAGACGATCTGGCGGGCGAATTCGCCAAGCGCTCGCAGGACGCCAACTTCAGGAACATCGAGAAGGAAATCTACAAACAGTTCGAAAACACCTTCCACCTGTATTTGCCGCGGATTTGCAACCATTGCATCAACCCGGCTTGTGTGGCCTCTTGCCCCTCGGGTTCGCTCTACAAGCGCGAAGAAGACGGCATCGTGCTGGTGGACCAGGACAAATGCCGCGGCTGGCGCATGTGCGTTTCCGCCTGCCCCTACAAAAAGATGTTCTACAACTGGGAATCGGGCAAGGCCGAGAAATGTATCGGCTGTTTTCCGCGCGTGGAGTCGGGTTTGCCCACGGTCTGTTCGGAGAGCTGCGTCGGACGCATACGCTACAACGGCATCATGTTGTACGACGCCGATCGCATCGAAGAATTGGCGAGCACACAAAACGAGCAGGACTTGTATGAAGCGCAGTGCCGCATATTCCTCGATCCCAATGACCCCGAAGTGATCGAAGCGGCGCGGCGCGACGGCGTGCCCGAAGACTGGCTGGAGGCGGCCCGCAAGTCGCCGATCTGGAAAATGGCCATGGATTGGAAGATTGCCTTCCCCATCCATCCCGAATTTCGCACCCTGCCCATGGTCTGGTACGTGCCGCCGCTCTCGCCGGTGCAGACCCAGTTGGACCAAGGCACTCTGCCCACCGAAGCCGATGGCTGCATTCCGCGGGCCGACACCTTGCGCATGCCCTTGCAGTATTTGGCCAACCTGCTCACCGCGGGCGACGAGAAACCCATACGCAGCGCCTTGAACCGCATGATCGCCATGCGCTCTTACATGCGCTCCCTACACGTCGAGGGCAAGGGCGACACCCGCGCCCTGGAAGCGGCGGGCTTGACCGAAGACTTGGCCAGGCAGATGTACCGTTATCTCGCCATCGCCAATTACGAAGACCGCTTCGTCATTCCCACCGGGCACGAGGAGCTGCGGCTCGACGACGCCTACGGCTTCCAGGGCCAGAACGGTTTCACTTTCGGCAACGACTCGTCGCGCGGCGTTTCCAAGATCACGCTTTTTCCCAGCCGGCGCAAGGACACCCACGCCGATGCCAAGGAACTGGCGCCGCTGGCCGAACCGAACCGCGACTAGGAGCAAAAGCACATGAACCTCAATTTCTACAAAGCGCTGTCGCTGCTCCTGGAATACCCCAGCGCCGAGCTGGTCGCCCACCTGGGCGAAATGGCCGAGCGCATTGCCGCGAGCGAAGGCTGGACGGTTGATGAGACCCTGGAGGTGGGCAAACTCATCAGCCACCTCGCACAACGGCCGCTGACCGAAGTGCAGGCCGATTACGTCAAAACTTTCGACCTCACCCCCGAGCACAGTCTGCACCTGACCCACCACTTGTTCGGCGACGACAAGAACCGCGGACCGGCGTTGATCGATCTCACCGAGATGTACAAGGAATACGGCCTGACGCTGGCCAGCAACGAACTTCCCGATTACCTGCCGCTGGTTCTGGAGTTCGCCGCCGGTCTCGATGAATCGGAAGCGCGCACCTTCCTGAGTGATGCCGCCAAGGTCACCGCGGTGCTCGCCGCCAATCTCGAAGCCGCGGGCAGCGCCTATGCGCCGGTGCTGCGTCTCATCGAACAACGCGGCGGTGTTTGGAAACTCGCCGCCTGAGGAGTCCCATCATGAGTCTTCACGATTTCGTTTTTGGTGTTTATCCCTATATCGCCTTGACGGTGTTCCTGCTGGGCAGCCTGGTGCGCTTCGAGCGCGAGCAATATTCCTGGAAAGCCGATTCCTCGCAGCTTTTGTCCAAAGCCAATATGCGCTGGGCGAGCAACCTCTTTCACGTGGGCATCCTGGCCATTTTTTTGGGCCACGCGGTGGGCCTCCTGACGCCGCATTCCTGGTTCCTTGCCCTGGGGGTGTCGGATATGGCGCACCAGTACACCGCCATCGTCGCCGGCTCGGTGTTCGGGCTGATGTGCCTCGCCGGCGGCGCCATCCTGTGGGTGAGGCGCTTCTTCAACCGGCGCGTGTCGGTGGTGAGCCGCGGGTCGGACAAATTCGTGCTCACCTGGCTTTTGATCACCCTGCTCTTGGGGCTCACCACCATTCCCTTCTCGCTGGGGCATGCCGCCAAACAAGACGCCAGCGTCATGGTGGCCCTGGCCGACTGGGTGCAAAGCATCGTTTATCTGCACCCCAACCCCGCGCTGCTGGCCAAAGTCGATCCCATCTTCAAGACCCACATGTTCTTCGGGATGACGGTGTTCCTGATCTTCCCCTTCACCCGCCTGGTGCATATCTGGAGCGCGCCTTTGCCTTACGTCGTCCGCGCTTATCAGATCGTGCGCAGCAAGCGGGGGTAGGGATCAGAGATTAGGCGCCGTGCCCGCTGCGGGGCGCGCGGGGTGCTCCCTCTCCCGCTTGCGGGGGAGGGCGGGGTGGGGGTGGCTTACGAACGGAATCGTTGGTTAGGGAGGGTTAAGGCCGGAAGGCTGAACCCAACTCCGGCCGATCTTGGGGCTTCGCGAGAGCCTGGAAAATGGCGGATTCGCCTGCGCATTGCGCAGGCCTAATCTACCCTATTCCGCTGGCGGTTCTTTCGTGCTCTTGCGCTTGGTCGCGGCTTTGGGTTTTTCCTCGGCCTCATCACTATTGCCTATCGACATGCTCTGGGAATTGAACCAGCCCGATTGCGATTGCGAGCCGCTGCCGCTGCCGATACGCATGGTCTGGGTGTTATAGCGGCCAGACTGGGTTTGCACACCCTGGCCGTCTTCCACCACCATCGACTGCTTGTTGTCGCGGCCCGACTGGGCCTGCACGCCGAGGCCTTTTTCGACGCGCATCGACTGGCTGTTGTTGCGTTCGTTCTGCGTTTGCACTTGCGTGCCCTTGCCGCTTTGAACTTGTACGGATTGGTCGCTTTGGCTCTCACAGCCTGCGGAAACGAGGAGCGCAGCGAGTACGGCGGTAAGACGTTTCATGGCAACCTCCAGAAGTGAAACCGGCCTCAGGGCCCGGCTTTGCGTATGCGGCCCAGGCCGGCAATACTGGGAATGACCTTGGGGTCGCCGTAATAGTCGATCTTGCCCACGCCGGCGATGCTCGCCTCGATGCGCTCTTTGGCGCGCAGCTCGGCCTTGCCCGAGCCGGCGATGTCGATGCGTATGGTCCTGGAATCGAGCTTGCCGGCCTCGTAGCTGCCCGCGCCGGCGATGTCGATGTGCTGGCTGTCCACCTCGCCGGAGAAGGCGGCCTTGCAGGCCCCGGCGGCATCGAAATGCAGCTCCTTGAGCTTCAGGCCGGAAAACTCGAATTTGGTGGCGCCCGCACCTTCGACCTTGAGGATGTCACCCCTGAAGCCTTCCATGCGCACATGGCCCGCGCCCGAACTTTCGATTTCCTTGAGGTTCTTCACCGTGAGGTAATAGCGGACGTTCTGCCGCCCGGGTTTCTTGAAGGAGAAGTTCATCAGGAAGCCATCCCAGGTCACCGAGCCCCATTCGCGCTCATTGGTGAGCACGAGCTTGCCGTTCTGCACTTCGCTCTTCAGTTCGCGGGTGATTTCGCCCGCGCCTTCGATCACCAGCGCATCGCGGTCGCCCTGGGTGATGATGAGTTCCCCGGTGCCTTGCAGGCTGACCGCGGTAATCGGCGGCAGGTTGCGCTCGATGCGGTCCTTGCTTTCGCCGGCCGCCTGGGCGGCGCTGCTGACCAGCGCTGGGGCGAGCAGCAGGGCAAGCAGGAAGGGTCGGAAAGTCATGGTCTAAGCTCCTTGTCGAATGTAAGACAGCTCTTGGATGCGCGCAGGTGGCAATTCGGATGTTCAGCCCGGCACGCGGCCATCGAGCCGCAACTCCTTGAGGTAGCGCTCGGCGTTGGTCACATAATTGCGCGCCGCCTGGGCTATGGCGGCGATTTCCTCGGGCGTGAGTGCGCGCACCACCTTGCCCGGCGAACCCAGAATCAGGCTTCCTTCCGGAAATACCTTGCCTTCGGGGATGAGCGTCTTGGCGCCGACGATGCTGTTCTTGCCGATCACCGCGTGGTTGAGAATCACCGAACCGATGCCCACCAGGCATTGCTCGCCGACGGTACAGCCATGCAGCATCACCATGTGGCCCACGGTGCAGTTCGCGCCTACGGAGAGGGGTGCGCCGGGGTCGGTGTGGAGCACGCAGGCATCCTGGATGTTGCTGCCCCGGCCGATGTTGATCGGTTCATTGTCGCCGCGCAGAATGGCACCGAACCAGACGCTTGCATCTTCTTCCAGGATCACCGAACCGATGATCGTGGCATTGGGAGCGACGAAATGGCGGCTGCCGTGAAACCGCGCCGCGTGGCCTTCGAGGGTGTAGAGCATAAGATGAGCCGGGGGCGAAAAAAGGCCCAGTGTAGCCCTCGCCGCCAGCGCGGGGAAGGGCGGCCAAAGCCCGGCTTCGCGCGGTAAAATAGCGGCGCGATCCAAAGTGGAACCCCAAAAGCATGAGCCTCACCCAAGTCCCCGCCGGGCGCGATCTGCCCAATGACTGCAACGTCGTCATCGAAATCCCCATGCATGGCGACCCGATCAAATACGAAGTGGACAAAGAAACCGGCGCGGTTTTCGTCGACCGCTTCATGTCCACCGCCATGCATTACCCCTGCAACTACGGCTACATCCCCCAGACGCTGTCTGAAGATGGCGACCCGGTGGACGTGCTGGTGCTCTCGCCCGTGCCCTTGATCACCGGCGTGGTGGTGCGCTGCCGCCCCTTGGGCATGCTCAAGATGGAAGACGAAGCCGGGGTGGACGCCAAAATCCTCGCCGTGCCCATCGACAAGCTCTGCAACCTCTACCGCGCCTTCGAAACCCCCCGCGACCTGCCGGAGCAAACCCTGGCGCAGATCGCGCACTTCTTCGAGCACTACAAAGACCTCGAACCCGGCAAATGGGTGCGTCTGCTGGGCTGGGTCGGCACCGAAGAAGCCAAGGCGGAAATTCTTGCGGGTGTGAAGCGCTACCTCGAAGCGCAGCCTTGACCCGCTTTTTGAGTGCCTGCGTACTGTCGGATGAAGTCCAAGAGCCATGTAAACGCGTCGAAAGACCTTGTCCAGCTTATGGGGGTTGACACAGAGGATTGCAATCGGTTAGGTTCGGCGCAAGCCTAGAAGAACACATATCAATGAGCAACCCCGAACCCTGCCAAGCCGCTAGTGAGCTAAGCCGCGAGCCGGCCGAGCCGAGCCGAGCCGAGCCGAGCCGAGCCGAGCCGAGCCGAGCCGAGCCGA
>CAZFEK010000065.1:0-18149 GCA_964517465.1 uncultured Alcaligenaceae bacterium | reverse complement strand
CCACGGAGTCGATGATCGCCTGGGTGTCGGCCACCTTCTTCACCGTCGCCTTGTACTCGGCTTCGGTGTAGCTGCCCTTGGCCAAAGCCGCGACCTTGGTCGGTTTCCAGCCCTTGGGTTTGACCAGGAGATAACCCATCATCTCCAGGTGCAGCGCCGAGCAGAACTCGGTGCAATAGTAGGGATAGACGCCTTCCTTGTCGGCCTTGAAGTTGACGGTGATGGTCTTGCCCGGCTCGATCGAGGCATGCACGTTGTAGGTGGACACCGTGAAGCCGTGGGTCTCGTCCTGCGCGCGTTCGAGGTTGGTGAGGTGGATGGTGATGTCGTCGCCGACATCGGCCTCGATGGTTTCGGGCGTGATGTGCGAGCGAATCAGCGTGCCGAAGACCTCGACCTTGTTGCCCTTCTTGACCGTCTTCTCTTCGCCGGCCTTCACCGCGCCGGGGTGCGGCTTGTCGGTGCGGCTGTCGGTGCCGAGCTTGTAGCGCACGCCGGGCTTGAGTTTGTTGGCGGCGATGGCCACGGCATAGTGCGGCTCACCCAAGGGCAGCGGCATGTCGTAGAGCAACTGCATCTTGTCGTTGCTGATGTCGATCAACTGGTGGTTCTGCGGATGCAAAGGTCCCACCGGCACGAAGCGGTCGATCGCCAGCTTGTTCAAGGCCACGAGGTACTTGCCCGAGGGCTTGGTGGAGTCGCCTTCCATGGTCATCAGGTGGCCGATGTTGTAGTGCACGCTGATTTTGTCGAGCACCTTGCCTTCGCAGAAGTCCCAGCGGGCCACTTGCGAATCGACGTAGAGCGAGGTGTAGGCCACGCAAGCCTTGGAGTCGAACTGGGTGTGCAGCGGCCCCAAGCCCAGAGGCACTTGCACGTGCAGGGCGTCTTTCAAGCCGATCACCGGAATGCCGTAGGCGTCCTTGGACTCGAACTTGCCGGCTTTGATCGCGGCCTGAATTTTCTCGAAGCTGTACACCGAGGCGTGCGTGTCGAGCTTGCCACCGACCACGATGAACTTGCCGTCGGGAGTGACATCCACGCCGTGCGGGCTCTTGGGCTCGGGAATCAGATAAAGCAGGCCTTCCTTGACCGCGGTTTCGATGCTGATGACCTTGTGCCCGTTGATGAGCTTGAAGCCCTTGCCGGCGTTGACCATTTCGGCGGCTTTTTTCCAGTTCATCACGTGCAGATAGTCGGTGTCCTTGGCGGAACAGCCGGCCTCATAAGGCGGACGCCCCTTCTCGATGCCGCCGACGTAGCGCTCGGCGCAGAAGGAGTTGGTGAAGGCCCAACCTTCCGAGGGGCCTTTGCCGGCGTCGGACAGGTCTTGCCAATAAGGAGGCAGCTCGAAGGAGAAGGAATCCTTCGCCACGATGCGGCCTTCCTTGCGGTCGAACTTCCAGTAGGTGACGCCGCCGCGGTATTTCTCGTTCATTTCCTCGAGCGGATAAAACTTCTTGGGCTCCAGGGGCGCCGGGTATTGCGCGGCTTCGATCACGTACTCGGAATTGGTGGTGACGAAGGCGCCGCCGTGTTCGGACTTGAACACCGGGTTGACCACGATCTGCTTGGTTTCGAAGTCCCTGAGATCGATCACCGCCAGACGCGGATTGGCCTTGTCGTTGATGAACAGGAACTGGCCATCGTATTCGCCGTTGGTTTCGGAAATGGCCGGGTGGTGAGTGTCGCCCCAGGTGATGGTCTTGCCATCGATGGCGCCCTGCTTCAGCACCGCCTTGGAGTTCTCGTCGTAGCCGTAACCCTGCCAGGGCTCGGGAGTGAACACCGCGAGATACTTCAGAATACGCATCGACGGAATGCCGTAGACGATGACCTGGCCGCTTTGCCCGCCCGAGCTGAAGGCGACGAACTCGTCGCGCTTGCCCGTGGGCACATAGGTTTTGGCGGCCGCCAGCAGATCCTGCTGCGACAGATTGCGCCGTTTCATGACGTCTTGCAGCGACTCGGCCGCCCAGGTCGTGGCGGTCGCGAGACCGACGCCGGCGGCCAAGAGCAGCGAAAGCGTCCGCTTACTCGATTGCCTCATGATTCAACTCCCTCGGAGAAAAACTGCCCATTTGCAGGCCGCCGCGCCTTTCGACAGCGTGAAAACCAAACCATGAAAGAAGCGTGGCAGCCCCGCGACAACTTGCCGCAGCCAATATATGCCGCAGTGCAAAAGAGCGATTGATATTTATCAAAAGTCCGAGACCTCGGTGCGGAGCACAATGGCTGGCATGGACCGTGTTTTATCCTTGGACCACAGGCGGCGCTACTGGCCTCACCTGCGGCGTTGGCTACTCGTAGGGGTCGCCGCGACGGTCGCGGCGGTGGTCGGCATTGCTCTTGTTCGCTCGAAGGAAGTTGTGGTCTTGCCTCCGGCGGGCAATTGCCGCTTGGACAAAACCCCTTGCCGCGCCACTTTGACCGATGGTTCGATACTCACACTTGACCTCGGACCTCGTCCGATCAACCCCAAAGCGCCGCTCAATGTCGCCGTGGGCATAGCGGGCTCAGCACCAACACAAATCGAAGCGAGCCTTCGCGGCGTCACCATGAATATGGGCGTGCATGAGATAGCGCTCACGCAGACAAGCGAGGGCAAGTTTCGTGCAACTGGCTCGCTACCGGTGTGCACGAGCGGGCGCATGGCCTGGGAAGTCACGCTGCGCGTCACTTCCGGGAGGCTGGTCTATCTCTTGCCGTTCGAGTTTGAGAGCGGGGGGTGAGGGGAAATTTCAGCCAAAAGTGCTGAAAATTGAACCGCAGCTCGATTGCGGGCGGCAGGTTTTTTTCGAACGGCAGCGGGCCCGCTGGACGGGCGGGTTGTCGCACCAGAGGTGCTGCGAACCACCTCGGAACTGCCTGAACCGCTCCGGCCTCATTTGCGCAGACCCGCGGCCACATCGCGGAAAGATGCCAGCGCCGCTTCAAGGTGCTCGATGATTTCCTGGGCCAGCACGTCCGGGGGCGGCAGGTCATCCAGGTTGTCCAAGCTATCGTCCTTGAGCCAGAAGACGTCCATGCTGGTCTTGTCGCGGGCGACAAGCTCGTCGTAGCGGAAATGCCGGAAGCGTTCGGTCTCCTTGCGCTCATGCCGGTTCTCCGGGTTGTAGCAGGCGATGAAGTCCCGCAGATCGTCGGGCTTCAGCGTCTTGGTCTTCAGCGTGAAGTGCTTGTTGGTGCGCAGGTCGTAGATCCATACCCCCTGCGTATGCACCTTGCCGTCCTTCGGTTTCGCATCGAAGAACAGGACGTTGGCCTTGACGCCCTGGGCGTAGAAGATGCCCGTGGGCAGGCGCAGCAGCGTGTGCACGTCGCAGGTCTCCAGCAGCTTGCGGCGGATTTTCTCGCCCGCGCCGCCCTCGAACAGCACGTTGTCGGGCAGCACCACGGCGGCCTTGCCGTCCACCTTCAGCATGCTGACGATGTGCTGGAGGAAATTGAGCTGCTTGTTCGAGGTGGTTTCCCAGAAGTCCTGCCGCTCGTAGGTGAGCGCGTCCTTGTCCTCCTCGCCCTCCTCGTTGGTGATGGTCATGCTGCTCTTCTTGCCGAAGGGCGGATTGGCCAGCACGTAATCCATCTTCTGCCGCGGCTCGGCGACAAGGGCATCCGCGCGCTCCACCGCAGGCTCGCCATCCAGTTCGCCGATGTTGTGCAAGAACAGGTTCATCAGGCACAAGCGGCGGGTGTTCGGCACGATCTCGTTTCCGTGGAAGGTCTTGTCGCGCAGGAATTCTTTTTGCCGCTTGTTGAGCCTGGCACCGGGTCGGGTCAGCCAGTTGTAGGCGCCGAGAAAGAACCCGCCTGTGCCGCAGGCCGGATCTCCGATGGTCTTCATGGGCTCGGGGCGCACGCAGGCCACCATCGCCTCGATCAGGGCGCGGGGCGTGAAATACTGGCCGGCGCCGCTCTTGGTGTCTTCCGCGTTCTTTTGCAGCAGTCCCTCGTAGAGATCGCCCTTGGTGTCCGTGTCGAGACTGATCCACTTCTCGGCATCGATCATCTGCACCAAACGCGCGAGCTTGGCCGGGTCCTGGATCTTGTTTTGCGCCTTGAAAAAAATCGCCCCCAGCATCCCCGGTTCCTGCCCCAGCTTGTGCAGAACGGCCAGGTAATGGGCCTCCAGCGGCTCGCCGGTCTTGCCGCGCAGACTGGCCCAGTCGCAGCTTCGGGGGATATGGGTGTTGCGGTTGTATGGCGGCTGCGCGTACTCATGCGCGAGCTTGAGGAACAGCAGATAGGTGAGCTGTTCGAGATAGTCGCCGTAGCTGACGCCATCGTCGCGCAGGGTGTGGCAGAAGTTCCAGATTTTCTGGACGAGGGTGGAGGAATTCATTCGGAGGACTCTGAAAAAGGCTTCACGCCAATTGTCGCGACGGCGTGGCGACAATTTCCTTGCCATAGCCAGCCCAGCATTGAGCGACGATTCGTATGCGCCCGCGCAAAAACTTATGCGCCTTGGCGTATAAATCAGGCCAGCACATAGCCCGCCCCCTTGCGTTCACCCTGTTTTATAAGGATATTTTCTGAACAAAGGCGTTTAAGCAGCTTATACGCCTGGTCGGGTGTCAGACGGCATAGCTCGATCACATCCTGCCGGGTAATGCGGCCGTTCTGGGCCACGAAGTTCCGAATCAACTGTTCATGCTGTAATCGGTCAAAACCGGCCTGGCGGATGTACTCGGCTTTCTTGCCCAGCATGCGATAAAGCTCCGGGGAGAGGGTATAGCTGCGACCACGGCCGCTGCCGTGCCCCTGGAGCAAACCGGCCTCAACCAGCGATTCAACGCTGCCCACCACGCCGGAGGCGTCTTTCTGCAGCCATTCGGCCAGTTGGTCGGCGTTGGCGCGCCGCTGCTCGCGCAACGCAAAAAGAATGATGAGGCTGTCGATCGGCAAGGCGCCGCCGCGCCGCGACTCTTCTTTCAGCACTACCTTCAGGAACGCTTCATCCGCGGCCGCCATGCTGAGGCGCAGTACAACGGAATGGCTGTTGGACTGGCTGAAGTCGGGATTGTGACGGCCATAGCGCAACAGCCCGCGATAGATCAGGTCCACGCCCCGGCCGGTGCGTTCCACCAGTCCGATCCGTTTTAGCGCATCGGCGAGACTCGGGTTGCGCGGTCGGGGCTCCGTGGTCAGCAAATTGCGCAACGTCACCCCCTCGACGAAGCCTCCCGGGTTGCTGATCACCAGTTCATCGCCACTCAGCCGAACATGCACCGCGCCGCGCAGGCTGTAATCGCGATGAGTGATGGCATTGGCGATGGCCTCGCGGAAGGCGCGCGGATCGAGACTCGGGATGGCGACCCGGAACAGACCGGCCTGAAACTCCTTCTCGACATTCAATGGCCTGAACAGGGTCTCCAGCCATTCGAAGGCGCGCAGAAGCGGCGCCCGACTGAACTCGTTAAGGCGCACCTCCTCGCCGTCGAGAATCTGAAAGGCGATTTCATGGGTGGGCACCAGTGCCCGCAATGACGCCTCGTGGCCCAACAGCAGCAACCCTGTCATCGATGGCCGATGTTCCTGTCCGGCCCGTACCGTGAGACCGAGCGCGGCATCGAGTTGCATGTCATCCAGGTCCGTGAGGATCTGATCCCCGTTGAAGCGTTGGATGAACTGGCGCAGGCGGGCTCGTTCCACCGGATCGAGGTCGGCAAGGGTGGCTCCGGCCACGGGCTTGCTGCTGATGTCCAGCAGCCCGAAGTGGGCCTGGCGCGCGGCAAACTCATGGGGCAGATACGGCACGCATTCCGGCTTGCCATTGGGCTGCAGGCGGCGGCGTTTCAACACCCCGTCCTGGGTCGCCACCGGGCTGGCGCATCTCGGCACGTGGATACACGCCACCGGCAGACCGTCGATGGTGAGCTCAAAAACCGTCACTTCAACCGGAGGCCGGGTGCGGTTGGCAACCAAGGCCGCCAGGCTTTCCAGATTCCGGTGATTCCGATGCAGGCCCGTAGGGCGGCCGTCGTCCTCGATTCCCAGATAAATCTCGCCGCCCTGGCTATTGGCCATGCACACGACAGCCTCGATCAATTCCCTGTCGGACAGGCACCGCCGATCGCTCTTGAATTCGCAGGTCAGAGTTTCCTGCGGCGGAAATTCGGTCATGTGGCTTTCCTCGCTTTGCGGCCACGCCGTTTGGCCTCGCCGCTGCGTCCCGCCCGCCCGGCACGGATGCGCTCCAGCAGCACGCCGGCGGGCTCGTCGCCGGGGTCTTGCGGAACGAGCTGGCCGGAGAAGGCGGCTTTGAGGATGTTTTTGCGTTGGGCGGCGGATTGCGCGAGCGACGCCTCTATTGCGTTGCCTTGCTCGGCTATCTCACGTAGGGTGGCGGCCAGCATTTCAGTTGCAGTAGCTTGCTCGGCCAAGGGCGCCAAGGGTATGGGCATCTTCTTGATGTCCTCACCAGAGATTCCAGTTTGTCCGGCTGTCGTCTTCACCCGAGACACGACATGACGGCGCGATGCACCGCTGGCAGCGCAAGCCTCCATCCATTCCCCAAGCGTACTCGCAAGCAAGGGCTTGATCCGGATCAGCTTATCTGGGTGCACAGTGGGCGCGGCCATTCCTCGAATCAGTCCGACAACCCCGAGCAGATCGACGCTTCCGTTGTATCGGGTTGCCAGCAAATCGCCATTTTCCAAAATGTACTCGGCGGCCTCTTGCTCACTGATCGCCAGATATCGCACTTCATCAAGATTCACAGCCATCGCGCGAACGGCATTGATGCGCAGTATTGGATAGCCAATAGGCTCACTGCTCGGCTTTTGCGATAAACCGTTGCGAACCATCGCAGCGAGTTGATCCAGGCTCGCCCACACCCACCCCTCCGGCAGCCCCGGCAACTCGCTGGTATCGGGCTGCACCGGCTCGGGGTACTTGTCCCGCCAGCCCTTGGGCGGAGTCTTGCCCTGTTCCTTGAACCGGGCGAACTGTTTCGCTTCCCAACGGGCGCGGCGCTCGCGCAGGATGCGCTCCAGCAGTTGCGCGCCGCTTTCGGCCGGGCGGTTCTGCGTGCGCCATTCGGCGGTCAGCGCCCCTTCCACCGCCGCCTTCAGCAGCGATTGCCGGTACCGGGCGAGCTTCTTCTGCGCCGCCTTCAGTTCGGCCACGCCTGCATCGAGATCGGAGAGCAGTTCTTCGAGCTTTTCGACAATGCGGGTTTGTTCCCCTGCGGGAGGCAATGGCACGAGGATCTCGCCAATTCGCTCCTGCCCGATATTGCGCATGGACTCTTGGTTGCCTGACGCAAGCGCTTCGATTTGCCGGCGCCCGAGTTGGCTGCGTAGCAAGTTGAGAACCCACGGCTTCAACGCATCATTCGCAAACTTGAAACGGAGAATTTTGTCGCTCAGCATCACGTTGGACGTAACCTGCTTGGCGATGACACATGCGCCTACGAGTTCCACCGTGTTGGCACGCGAAAACAGGAAATCACCGCGCTGAACGAACAAGTCAGGATTGATCCGTTCGGCATCCCGGCAAGTCTTGCTTTCCTGCTCCTGGTACTCGCCCCATGTGACGGCACTGACCTTCACGATACCGACCTCGGCAACCTCAGGCGGACGCTCATCGCACTTGAAGCTCTTACCGGCCTCAATGCCGGTCAGCAGTTCTGCGAGCGGCACTAAGCTCCAACCTGTTGGCAGGCAATAACCATCCCTCACGCCACCAACTCCTCATTCATCTCCCGCATCAGCCCGTCCAGTTCCTCGCCGAACACCGTCCAGACCTTCTGCAGGCCGCCCTTGTCGGCCAGCTCCGCGTAGTCGAAATCCTCGCGGGCGATGCTGCAACTGCTGGCGATGTGGTCCTTGATGAGGCGCAGCCATTCGGTCTGCTCCGCGGTGAAAGCGGTGGCGCGCCGAGCGTTGTGGCGGAAGATCCATTCCTGGAAGCGCTTGTCCACATGTTCGCTGAAGGGCTTGAGGTCGCTGTCCAGACCGAGGGCGAAGCGCACTAGGGCGACGAGGTCGGTGAGCTGGCGCCGGGTATCGTCGCCCTTGACCTGGCCGGCCTGGATACGTGCATAGGCGCTCCACAGGCGTTCGGTGGTGAGCATCAGCGGCGGGCGGGCGAGGCGCTCGTACAGCTCCTCAATCATGTCGAAGGTGAGCTGGCGTCGCGCGTAGGGCTGCTGGTAGAAGAAGCCCAGGGCGGCGATCTCGTCCTTGTGCTGTTCGATGTAGTCGGCGAAGGTCTGGACGATCTTCCGCGCCTGCGCTTCGGCCTGTTCGCTGTAGGCGGAGAGCGTCAGCTGATCCAGGTTGATGTGGTCGATCAACTGTTCCCGCTCGCGGCGGGCGGATTCGATCTGGTCGCGCAGTTCGGGCGCATCGAAGGGGGCGCACGCCGCGGCGACGCCCATCAAGCGGGCGGCGGCGATTTCATCGGGGGTGAGCGTGTCCTCGGCGCGGGTGATGCCCTTGGCCCGGGCCGCGGCCAGGGCGGCCTCGACGATCCGGTCGGGGTCGATGGCGGCGATGAGGTTCTTGGCAAGCTGGCCGACGGGGATTCCTCCTGAGGCCTTCTCAATCCGGGCCTTCGCCTTGTCGTCCAGCTGCTTGCTCAAACGCACCAGGCGGTTGGCCAGCGACAGCACTGTATCGTCGTCGCGGTGGCCGATGGCGACGCCTTGCAGCAAGTCCTTGAGCGGGACGGTGGGCTGCTTCTCCAGCGGGCGGCTTTCGGTCTTGAGGGATTTTTCCACGCCGACGGCGTCGATAAGCACGAAACGCGTCTTGGCGCTGTCGGCGCTGTTGCTGACGCGCTTCAGGTCGTCGAAGCCAAGGCTGCGCACGCCGCGGCCTTTCATCTGCTCGTAGTAGCCCCTGGAGCGCACGTCGCGCATGAAGAGCAGCACTTCCAGGGGCTTCACGTCCGTGCCGGTGGCGATCATGTCGACGGTGACGGCGATGCGAGGGTTGTAGTCGTTGCGGAAGCTCGCCAGGATGCTGTCGGGGTCTTCAGTTGCGGTGTAGGTGACCTTCTTGCAGAAGGCGTTGCCCTGGCCATAGACCTCACGCACGATGTTGATGATGTCGTCGGCGTGGCTGTCGGTCTTGGCGAAGATCAGGGTCTTGGGTACCTCGCGGCGGGACGGGAAGATTTCGGTTTCCACCGCGGTTTTCATGGCCTGGATGACCTTGCGGATCTGGCTCGAGTTGACCACGGAGCGGTCCAGCTCCTTGCCGGTGTAGGGCGTGTCGTCTTCGGTTTCGGCCCAGCGCTTTCTGCGGGTCTGCCTATCGCGGTGGTCTACCCATTCCTTGGCCTTGAGCTCGGCACCCTTCTTGGTGATCTCGGTTTCGATTTCGTAGACGTCGTAGCCGACGTTGACGCCGTCGGCCACGGATTGCTCGTAGGTATATTCGGCGACGATGTTTTCCTTGAAAAAGCCGAAGGTGCGCTTGTCGGGCGTGGCGGTGAGGCCGATGAGGAATGCGTCGAAGTAGTCCAGCACCTGCTTCCACAGGTTGTAGATGGAGCGGTGGCACTCGTCGATGACGATGAAGTCGAAGGTCTCCACCGGCACGGCCGGGTTGTAGCGGACGAGCTTCGCCTGGGCCTGGGTCTGCCGAATCTCATTGAGGGACATGTCCTCGGCCGAGTCGTCGATGGGCTCGCCGGAGAGGATGGAATACATGCGCTGGATGGTGGAGATGCAGACCTGGGCGTGGGGATCGACGGTAGGGGAGGCTAGGCGCTGCACGTTGTAGAGCTCGGTGAACTTGCGCGCATCGTCAGGCGGCGTGTAGGCCATGAATTCCTGATGCGCCTGCTTGCCGAGATTGCGGGTGTCCACCAGGAACAGGATCCGGCGGGCGCCGGCGAACTTGAGCAGGCGGTACACCGAGGTGATGGCGGTGAAGGTCTTGCCCGCGCCGGTGGCCATGTGCACCAGGGCGCGGGGCTTGTTTTCGGCAAGGGATTTTTCCAGACCGGTGACGGCGCTGACCTGGCAGTCGCGCAGATTGCGCACGGGCAAAGTCGGCATCTGTTCGGCAAGGCGACGGCGCAAAGTGTCGGCCTGGGCGAACCAGTCGGCCAGCAGCTCGGGTTTGAAGAAGTGGAAAATCTCCCGAGAGCGCGGTGCCGGGTCGCGGCCGTCGGTGAAGCGGATGATCTGCCCGGTGCTTTCGAAGAGGAACGGAAGCGGAACCGTCTGCACGCGCCACTTGAGGACGGCATGGGCATAGCGTTCGGTCTGGTTTTCGTGGGTGGTGATGTTCTCGCCCGCCTCGTCGCGCTTGGCTTCGATGACGCCTACCGCTTCGCGATCCACGAAGAGGACGTAATCGGCGGGGCCGGTATCCGTCGGATACTCGCGAACGGCGACCCCGCGCCCGGCGGACAGATTGATTTTCCTGAAATCCTGAATCAACCAGCCCGCGGATGCGAGTTTCTCGTCAATGAGTTGCCGAGCCCTTTGTTCCGGCGTCATCTGCTCCCTACCGTCACGGCTTGAACTGCATTTTTGATAACTCTGGGATTGTCCATCATTTTGGGGGCAAAAAGGAGATCGAACACGCGGCATCGTAATCAGTACCTTGTACCAGCTTGAACGCTGCTTTTCTCCAAAAAGCGGTTCTGGCGGAAGATTCGACCGGGTTTGGGGCGGTGACTATTGTCTGGCCACAATTGGACACCTGGCCACAAGCGCGCCTTACCTTGCTCCCGGATGCCACACCCCCAGGCGTTCGCGCTGCCATTGGGCGAGGATCACTTCACCTGGGCACTTGACCATCGTCAAGCAGCCCTGTGGGGCGGGCGGGCACAATGCGCGGGGTCGGTACTTCCTGCATGTCTTTTCCATGGCTCGCTCGCTGCTCCGCGTGTTACTCGTCGGCGCCCTCTGCTTGGTCTGTGCCTTCACTCAGACTGCGGCCGTCGCCGCGCCGCCGAAGAGAAACGCCGCCAAGCCGGCCGCTGCACAGCCCGCGCCTGCACCCGTTGAGGCCGTGCCCGTCACGCCCCTGCCCGCTACCGCCACTGACGAAAAGGGCCAGGACATCAACGAAGTCTGCGCCGCCTGCCACGGCAAATACGGCCAAGGGGGCAAACGCGGCGAATATCCGCGCATCGCCGGGCAGCGCGCGACCTATCTCAAGGATCAGTTGAAGTCCTTTCGCGCCCGGCAACGCATCAATATCCCGATGTATCCCTACACCCAGGAGCGCGAACTGCCGGATGAGGACATCGAGGCCATCGCCGAGTACCTGGCCAAAGTCGAGTTGCCCACCAAGTGGCCCGAGTTCAAGGAAACCGACGACGCGCTGGCGCGGCTGGAAGCCATGGATCGCGTGATGATCGTGCCGCGCGCCGAAGGCGACATCGACAACGGCAAGACGATCTACCAAAAAGAGTGCTACACCTGCCACGGCACCGACGGGCGCGGCCGCGGGCGCTTTCCCATGCTGGTGGGGCAATACACCAACTACCTCAAGAAACAGGTCGACGCCTACCTCAAAGGCGAGCGCCCCCATGACGAAAAAGGCAGCATCGGGGTACTCGGCGCGCTCAAGGAACAGGACATCCAGGACGTGCTGGCTTATCTCACCAGCATACAGAACGTCGAGAAATAGCCGTTGACGGGTCGCCAGCGCGGGGCCGTGGTCCAGCCGCAGGCACCACGCGGGGCACCGCTATTTCTGAATCCGAATCTCCACCCGCCGATTTTTCTGCCGCCCCTCCGCATCATCGCTGCCGTCGGGTTTGGCATTCGGCGCCACGGGTTTGGTTTTACCGAAGCCGCGCGCGCTGAGCTGGCCAGCGACGGCTCCTTTGGCTACCAGCCACTTCTTCACCGACTCGGCGCGGCGCTCCGAGAGCTTCTGGTTGTACTGAGCGTCGCCTTTGGCATCGGTGTGGCCTTCGATGCGCACTTTCGCTTTCGGGTAGGCCGCGAGCAGCGCGGCAACTTTCTCCAGCGTGGGCTCCGCCGCTTTGCGAATGTCGGCTTTGTCGAACTCGAAGAGCACGTCGCCTGGCAGTTCGATGGCGATCTCCTGGCCGATGACTTTGGCGTTGAGATCGGCGATCAAGCCATCGATGCCGCTGACCTTCATGACGATGGCCACGATTTTGGCCTTGGGCAAGGCGGCGCGGGCGGCCGCCTCGGTGGCCGGGTCGTCAGGCCCGGGGTATTTCTCGGACCCCGCCGCGCCCGCCACGCCGCAGGCCAGCAGTGCCAGCAGGCACAGAAAGCGCTTGGAGTTCATGGCCGCCTCTATTTGTCGGTGACGGGAAGGTCTTCGAAAGGCAGCACTTCCGGAATCACCAGCTTCACTTGCTTCACCTCCGGTCCGGGGGCGGGAAATTTGGCCCACCACAGGTGCGTGTCGCCTTTGTTGAGATGCACGCCACCGAGCGCCTTGGGCGCGATCGGCGCGCCTTCCGCATCGCGCAG
Organism: uncultured Alcaligenaceae bacterium; assembly: GCA_964517465.1. GTDB lineage: Bacteria > Pseudomonadota > Gammaproteobacteria > Burkholderiales > Casimicrobiaceae > JACPUX01. Next base: position 5,725 of record CAZFEK010000065.1, on the reverse strand, counting down.
GATGAAGTGTTTTTTGTCGCCCGCCACGACATAGAAGCCGGCATAGGCCCCGTGGCCGGTGTCGATGTTGAACCAGGTCTTCTTGTCGGCAGCGGAACGGAAGCGCAGTTTCACCGTGAGCACACCGGCCTTGCGGCTGCACTCGATCAAGTCGGCCGTGACCCCCTGGATATTGGTCTCCTGGGTCTGAATGGCGCTTTGCGCCTGGGCGCCCGCGGACAGAAGCGCCAGCGCGCTCGCCGCCAGGAGCGAGCGCAGAACAACCAAAACCTTGCCTGTTTTCATTTGTAACCCTCCTAAAAAAGAATCAAAAGAAGTTTGACTCGATGCGGCTCACCAATCGGGCCGAGACGGTTTTTGGTTGCCCACGCTGCCTGCCCGGTTCGCGCGGGGCAAGCTATTCTAATGGCCGGGCGAAATCGCCGAAAGCGGCATGTGGGCTGGAAAGGCGCTGCTATTCCCGGTCTGGTTCAGCAACGAAGACTTACAATTGAGCCGCGGGTGGCGCGGTCGCTTTGGATGCCTGGCCGCGAACGGAACTCCCGGCATCTGACTTTCAGCCGGCCGGCGGTGTGCGGCGACAGTGAAACCACACCAGATAAGCGGCCAGTAGGACACAAGGCGCCACCAGCACCAGGCCGAAGGGCATGAGCGCGAGGCTGGCGATTCCGGCCAGGGTGCCACCCACCGGCCAGCCACAACCAAGCCGGCGCTGGCGTATCCAGGCGATGCTCATCACGAGATGCGCCAGCCACGCGACACTGAAAAGCAAACCCATCCACAGCTTGGCGCCCCACATCGCCAAACTCAGGATGATGCCGTAGCTCGAAAGCAGGTAACAAGCCGCAACGACGAGCACGCGCCAGATCATTGATCACCTCCTCCTGCCGCTGGCGCCGCCGCGGCTCTGGGCGGGGCTGCCCGAGTGCTTACGCGCATCCTTCCCTTCCCAGCTAATCCTGCGGATCCTGAACCAGCGTTTTCTTGAAGAACACGACACGACCGGTCTCCTGAAAGCCCAGCGCCTGATGCGCGCATTGGCTGACCCGATTGTCGATCGGCGTGTCCGACGCCAGCTCGCAACACCCCTTGTCCAGCGCCCATGCCTCGACGGCGCCCAGCAATAGCCGCGCCACACCCTGGCGCCGCGCCTGGGGAAGGACGTAGATACCCTCGAGAAATCCGACCGGGCTGGAGTCGGTGCCATTGACGTAGTCCCGCCGCAGCGAGGCCTCAGCGAAACCGATGGCGCCGGCGTTTTCGAGCACGGCAAGGAATTGCCCGTACCTTTCCGGGTCGTCGCAATAGGCTTTCATTTCCGCGAGATGTTCGGCGGCGGAAGTATCCGGCCACAGTGCCTGACGCAGCGCTAGCCAGCCGGCATGGGTGCTGTCCGAGCAGACTTCGATTGCCACTTCGCCGGGCTGCTGCCCGAGGCCCGCTTCTTCCAAAGCGCTGTGAGTCTCCCCCGCATGAATGCGGGGGCTTCCTCGCCACGAGCCAGAACGGAGGCTGACGCCTCCGAACTGAGGATTTGTCTCGCTCACCCCGCCATCAATGGCGGGGCTTGCGCTCGACCCGTGGTCAACGAGATAACGAAGCAAGATGTTCACTTTGCGTCTTCTCCTCGGTGAACGGCCGCGGCTCGCAGCATCGATCGCGTCAAAACGGCGCTCAAGAGGCATGAAAGCCCCGCACCGCGCACCCAGCATCCGGACCTCGCTGAAACGCCGCGTCCCTTTTGGCTTTGCGACGGACCCGCGCCAAGAATAGCACCCCTCGCGCCCGCCGCGTCCCCTTGCCCGGCACTTCCGCCCTTTGACGAGACGGCGCGCCTACCCTTTTCGGCTTTCGCTTTGCGGGCGGGTGACGTCACCGGAATGTTATTGCCCGAGCTAGAAAAATGGCCAATAATCGGGCCGGCACTCTTGGGGGTGCCGAACCATAATGGGAGGATAAGACGATGTTCAATCTCGATCCTAAGGTGCTGGTGCGGCGCACGCGCGCTTCACTTTCCGTCGCGCTGGTCGCATTGCTGTTGTCGGTGCCAGCGGCGGCGCAGACGGTTTTCTTCCACGGCAAGTCCGATTCTTCCGTCGATCTGGCGACCAGCAAGGTAACGCTGATGGCTGAGGAGATCGAGAATCGCAGCAACGGCAAGTCGGGCAACGTCATGCTCGAACTCTGGGCGGCGCCGCCGGGTAACGACGGCTGCGGCCAGTACACCGGGTGGCGCGTGGCCACGGCTCAGGTGGGGCAAATGGCGCCGGGCACGACGGTGCGCAACTTCGTTGGGACCGTTGACGCGAATAACCTGCCGGAAGCTGCCGGTGCCTATCCGCTGGGCCTGTGGGTGCAGCAAAGGCAGGGTGATGTGATTTACTGGATGAACTGCGTCAACCCAGGCGGCGCGCTCAATGTCGTGCCAAAGTCCAGCTGTTTCTCGCAGTTGACGCTGTCTTCGAGTGCCGTTAACGTGAGCGGGAACGGCGGCAGCGGCAACATCAGCGTGACCGTGCCCAGCGGCTGTCAGTGGAAAGCCGGCAGCAACGCGAGCTGGCTAACCGCCACGCCGGCAAATGCAACCGGCCCCGGTGCGGTGACTTACACCGCTGAAGCCAACGACTACGGCGTCGCGCGCACCGGCTACATCGTGGTCGGCGGCAAGCAGTTTTCAGTGAGTCAGCCGGCGAAGGCCACGGCGACCGTCGTCGAGTTCTACAACCCCGATCTCAACCACTATTTCATTACCGCCGATCCGAACGAGCAAACCTTCGTCGATTCCGGCGCCGTCGGGCGCTGGCAGCGGACCGGCAACACCTTCAAGGCCGGGGGGCCAAATCAAGTCTGCCGCTTCTACGGCAACTCGGCGACCAACCCCGCGACGGGTGCACCCTATGGCCCCAATTCGCACTTCTACACGGCCAATGCGGAAGAATGCGCCTTCCTCAAGTCGCTCTTCAATCCGACGGCGTCGAGCTGGAAGTTCGAGGGCAACGATTTCGCCACCACGCCGGCATCCAACGGCGCGTGCACCAGCGGCCTCTTGCCCGTGTACCGCGCCTACAACAATGGTTTCGCGCACGGTGTCGATTCCAACCATCGCATCACCAGCAATTTGGCGGCCTACCAACAAACCGTAGCCGCCGGCTGGAGCGCCGAAGGCGTGGTACTTTGCGCGCCGCAGTAGAAAGGGGCCTGAAGTCGCATCGCGGGGGAGTCCGCTTCGACTCTCCCTGCGCCAGCAAAGCCGAATGGAGCGAGGCCGCCCGAGTCGAACCGCAACGACTCTCGGCCCATCCATGGCCGGGTCGCGGGCGGGACTGCGGGAATCACTTCAAGTCGCAAATCGTGTTGTAGCTGCCTCCAGATCGCGAGGCGATGCCGATCTTGCCGGGCCGCAATAACGCGCCGTAGAAGCCTTCCCAAGGTCCGGAAGGAAAGCGGATTTCGCCGCTCCTGCGGTCAAACGTGTACTCGCCCGTTTTGCCATAGCGGTCGGCGTAACGCGTGGCGCTCTTGATGACGATTTGCAGGGTGCCCGCAACGCCGCCTGCCGCCACGCAGTGATAAGTGCCATGAACCGGCGGCTCCTTGGGAGCGGCCGACGCGGCGGGCGGAGCGGCTCCCGGCCGGCCGGCGGGCGGAGCGGGCGCGCGGATCGAGGCCGCCTGCGGCGCCGCGGTCGGCAAATCCTGCCCGGGACGGGGTGCCGATGCCGCCGAAGACGGCCGCACCCATCTTCCTTGGACGACATATTCCAAGCGCTTGGGCCCGCAGGCGAGGGCATAGTCACCGGCCCGCAGGACTTGAACGACCTCACACGATTCCCAACGCGAGTTGGAAAAGCTAGGAGAGGCCTCGACGCGATCGCCGACCTTAAAGGCTTGCGCTGCCAAGGCGCTGACCGCGGCGAGCGAGCCGCCCGCAAGCAGGCTCACCCAAAGCCGAATCCGCAATCTGGAATGCATGTTTTCTTTTGTGAAAGGGTCAGCGGCCCGACAGACCGCAAAGCTTCAAGTTATGCCAGGTTGCCTTGGCCACCGCCAGATAATTCTCGAAGTCGGTGGGCGGCAGTTCTTCGCGCAGGGCATCGGCATCGGCGAACTGGGCGGCGCGCGTGGGCGCCAGCGCGGCGCGGCAATCGGCACGGCGGCCCAGGTGGTAGAGCGTGATCGCCCAATCATTGCGCAGGCGATCGATTTCGATCCAGTCGAGGAAGGCTCCGCACTCGACGTGCAGTTTCTCGATCGTCGCCAAGGCCTGCGGGTAGTCTCGCGCGCGGTATTGACGCGAGAACACCTCCTTGCGGGCAACCCGCTCTTTGGGCTTGCAGCCTTTCGGGGGCGGGTAGTAGCTGCCTTCAAACATCGCGCGCATACCGCAAAACATGCGGCAGGCTTGTGGGGTGTTGCTGCCGACCTCGATGGCTTTGCCTTGGGGTCGAAAGGTCACCAGACAAGGCGCCGCCGGATCGCCGTCATCGGCCTTTCCCAATTCGCCTTCGATCTTTCCCTGCAAACTGCAGGTATGGGCATTGCCGCCCAGCACCTCGATCGAAAACCGCAAGTCTCCGCCCGCGGTCTTTTCGATCGTCAGCGCGCCCCAGGCGCGGTGGGTCTCATATTCTCCGGGCGCAGGCGGGGCGGCAAGGACGCTCATGGCGACGAGCGCGAGGGCAACGCTCGCCGCCCTGAGCTTAGACCCAGGCTTGACGCCTCCAGCCCGCATTTCGCGGTCGCTTCGGCGCTTCTCGATCAGGCCTTGCGCGCCTTTTCCATCACCGTCATCGCACCCGAAACCATGGTGGCGACATCGGTCAGGTTCGAGGGCACGATCAGCGTGTTGCCGGTCTTGGCGAGATTGCCGAAAGCATCGACGTAGAGCTGCGCCACCTTGAGGTTGGCGGCATCCATGCCGCCCGGCGCGGCGAGCGCTTCGGCCACCATACGCACCGCGGTTGCGGTGGCATCGCCCACGGTCTTGAGGGCGATGGCCTCACCTTGCGCTTTGTTGATGGCGGCGGTTTTTTCGCCTTCGGACTTCAGCACCGCGGCTTGTTTCTCGCCATCGGCGATGTTGATTTCTTCTTGTCGCTGACCTTCGGACTTGGCGATCACGGCGCGCTTCTCGCGCTCAGCGGTAATCTGCGCCTGCATGGCGCGCAGAATCGATTCCGGCGGCGTAAGGCTCTTAATCTCATAACGCAGCACCTTGATGCCCCAGGTACGGCCGGCATCGTCGAGCACCTGCACCACGGTGTGGTTGATTTCGTCGCGGCTCTCGAAAGTGCGGTCGAGTTCCATTTTGCCGATCACCGAACGCAGTGCGGTCTGCGCGAGCTGGCTGATGGCGAGCACGTAGTCCGAAGAGCCGTAAGAGGCCAAGCGCGGATCCACCACTTGGTAATAAATGATGCCGTCCACCGCGAGCTGCGTGTTGTCCCGCGTAATGCACACCTGCTCGGGCACGTCGAGCGGCACTTCTTTGAGCATGTGTTTGTAGGCGATGCGATCGAGAAACGGCACGATGACGTTGAGGCCGGGTTCCAGCACGCCGTGGAACTTGCCCAGGCGCTCCACGACCCAGGCGTTTTGCTGGGGCACGATGCGCACGCCTTCGATCACGAAAATGACGATGGTGGCCAGCACAAAAAACGGAATGGTGAATTTGCTCATCGGGCTGAAAGCGATGGCAATGGTGGCGAGAATGACGCCCAGCATCT
>CAZFEK010000064.1:0-18194 GCA_964517465.1 uncultured Alcaligenaceae bacterium | reverse complement strand
TGCCGGCGCTCCTACATGGAGCAGGGCGAACGGAAGCGGCGCCGGTGGTGCCGGGTTTTGTAGGAGCGGCGGAAGCCGCGAGGGTTTGACTTTTTCCCAGCCTACATCGCCGCAAACGAGTCGGGTTTGGCGACCATCAACCAAAAGATCACCAAGCCCATGAAAAACGCCGGGTAACCCAGGATCTCCCAGCGCCGCGCATAATGCCAATAAAGGGGCGGCAGATCCTGACCGCGAGCGACAGCATCGACGGCCAAATCGCGCATGCGCAATTGCAGCCATACTACCGGCAGCCAGCAGGCGCCGATCAGCATATAAAGCACCAGCGACAGGGCGATCCACGGTGTGGCGAGCGGCCATCCATAAGCCCACGCCAGAGCGACGCCGGTGACGGGCTGCAAGATCACTGTCGGCGTGGTGAACACCCAATCCGCAGTGACCACGTTGCGCGCCACCAGCGCGATTCCGGCCGCTTGACCGCGGCGATGCGCAGCCCACATCGCAAAAGCGGTGCCCATGCCAGTGCCAAAAAGCACTGTCGCGGAAAGAATGTGCAGCCATTTGAGCAGCAGTAGCGTGGTCATGATTTCTTTACCGGTGTATTGGCCCAGAGCCACAGCAGCAGCACAGCGATGGGCAGGTTCTTCAACAGCGGGCCGAAAGGGTGCAGCCACTCCTCTGGAGCCGCCACGCTGGCCAAAGGCGTATAGGCTGCAATCAGCAAGAGTTGCATCAACCAGAGTATGCGGCGGGGCCACATCAAACTCAGCCCGGCGAAGGCGAGGTCGCATAGCGCCGCCGCGATGCGCACGCCATCTGCCGCGGCCGGGTCCAGACCCAGGCGCGCGAGCCAAGTGGGCACCCGCGGATCGACGAAAACCAAGCCCAAGAGCCCGGAGATGAGCCACAGCAAAGCCAAGGCGAGGCGCGCCAGGGGTTCGAGCCACAGGGCGTTGGCGCTGCGCCGAGCACCTTCGCGCTCCGCCGGGGCAAGGAAAGCTTCCGGTGGGCGCGGAGCCCGCCCCAGTATCCGGGTGGCGGGGGCGGGGTCGGCGGTATTGCCCCGCTCCAGCATGGCGAGTGTTTCGCGGGCCACCACGCGCTGCGGCAGGAATTCCGCCAGGCGGACCAGGCCCTGCACCCAGGGCATGGGCAGGGCGATTTGCCAGGGCGGCGGCAGCCCGAGCTGGCTGCGATATATCGCCAGCAGTTGCGCAAAACTCAAACTGCGCGGGCCGACCGCAGGAATGAGCCGCGGCGGTGTGTCTGGCATGGTGACCAAGTTCGAGAGCAAGGCGGACAAGTCGTCGATGTGCAGCGGTTGAACCCGCTGCGCACCCTCGCCGGGCAAGAGATGTAAGGGCAAACTGGCCGCCGCCAAGAAACTGCGGCTGCTGGCGCCATCGAGTCCGAAGACCAGCGAGGGGCGCACGATGGTCACGCCCAGCGTCGATGCGAGTAGAGCGCGGTCGGCTGCGGCCTTGGAGGCGAAGTAAGCCAGGGGCTCTTGGCTCGCGTCGTCGCAAATGCCCAAAGCGGAAATCTGAATCAAGCGCCTTACCCCCATCCTTTCACATGCGTGCAGCAGCGCGATCGGTGCGTCCTGATGAATCGCGGCAAAACGGGCAGTCGAATTTTCGCGCAGTATACCCACGGCGTTGACGACGACATCGATGCCCGCAAGCCTGGCGCACCAGGCGTCGGGCTCTTTGTCGCGCGCGAAATCGATGGCGATTTGCTGTGCCCGAGTTGCACGGCGTACACCTTCTACTACCGTGCAGCCCGCCTCGCGCAGGGCGGCAACGAGATGCCAGCCGATGAAACCCTGCGCGCCGAGTACCAGTACGCGCGGCACGGACGGGAGCAGAACGGGCATGATGGGAAAGGGCCTGAGGGGTTTAATTCCGGATTGGCGGGGCAGCAACAAGAGGAGTATCGTAACGCAAATGAACCGAGAATCCGACGATCTTCCGCCCGGTTATCTTCCCGATAGTCTGGACCTCGCGCAACGGGAAATCCTGCGCCTCAGAGCGCGGCTCGCAACTGCCGAAGCCGAGCGCCTCGCGCTCCAGGCCCGCCTCGAAAAAGAGCTCTACGACGCGGAGCTGTGGCGGGTCGGCCGCGCCGATTTGCGCCATCTGGTAATGGCGGCGGAATTTAAGGACCACGATACCGGAGCGCATCTGGTGCGTATCGGGTATTTTGCCTCTGTCCTTGCCCCGGCCTGCGGTTGCGACCACGAAACCACGCGCCTCATGCTTATGGCAGCGCCCATGCACGATATTGGCAAGATTGGCATTCCCGATTACATCCTCAAGAAGACTGGTGCGCTGAATGCCGCCGAACGCGAAATCATGCAGCGCCATACCTTATTGGGTGCGCACATTCTGGCGGGCGGCGCTTCTCCGTTGCTGCGCATGGCTGCCGACATCGCGCTTTCCCACCACGAACACTTCGATGGCAGCGGCTACCCCCACGGACTGCGCGGCGAAGCTATTCCCCTGGCCGGGCGCATCGTGAGCGTGCTCGACGTATTCGATGCGCTCGCCATGGAGCGTGCATATCGCGACGCCGTGCCGGTAGAGGTGGCTCTGGACGTCCTACAACAGGGCCGCGGTCGGGTCTTCGATCCCGAGGTGGTGGATGCCTTTGTTCTCGTGCAGGAGCAGATCCTTGCCATGCGCCAACGCATCAACAGCGGCGAAAACCCCGACGGCCTCTCGCAAATTTTCGGCGAGGAGGACGGGCATCCGTTGGAGTTTTACGACTTGCCGCTAGGTGGTGGCGCCTGACTTGGTTGGGGGCGGGAACGCCCCCTAACGATTGAAACGCGGCTTGCGGCGCGAGTTGGAGCCCACGAACACGCTTCCAACCCGCCGCATGGAGCGCCTCACTGCGGCGCAAGTGGTGTAATCGTCCCGCTCGTCGCGGTGTTGTTCCCGCTCACCGTGTTGTTTCCGCGAGAACGCAGCACGGCACCGCTACCCGATTGTTTCAGGCCGGTTCCGTTGCCGCTGATTTTGCTGCGGCTCAAGCTCAAACGGACGGCAGCCCCGCCAGCCGAACTGACCTCGACGCCAATGCTGTTTCCTGTAATCGCGCTTCGGTTTAGGCCGACCGCGACGGTCGCGCCCGAGTGCAAAGACTGCACGGCGATGCCCGTGCCCACGCCACCGCCGTTGATCACGGTGTTGCTGATCGATGCCTTGGTCGCGGTGCTGCCGGTGTCGCCGCCGATCAAAATGCTAGCCAGGGAGTTGCCCATGAACTTCGTATGGGTGATGTTCGCCGACACGCCGTTGATGAGGGCGGCGCCGTAGTTCCCAGAATTGCGCACTAAGGTATCAGCGATCGTCACTTGCGCCGGGGCATCCACCAGAATGCCCACGTCGGTGAACCCGTGAATCTGACATCGTTCGATGGACAGGCGACCCGCGTCGTACATGCCGACGCCAAGACTGCCGCCGGCTCCGACGATGCTCAAACCGCTCAACGCCACAGCGATGTTCGCTTGGTCGATGATCACTGCCGCGCCGCTGCTGGCGGTGATCGAGGCTTGGATGCCTGGCGCCGCGACGAGTGCGATGGAGTCGATGAGCGTCACGGGCCCATATTCGCCGTTGGCAATCGCTACGACTTCACCGCCGCTCAGCGTTACGCTTGCCGCCGCACCAAAAGTGCGGCAGGGCGCGCTTGCGGCACAGACGCTGACGGTATTGGCATCACTGCCACTGGCGGCGGAGACAAATACGCGTTGATTCTTGTTGATGGGGGTAAAGGCGTTCGAAGGGTCAGATTCCGCGCTCCATCCAGCGGCATTGTGCGCGGCGACGGTACATGTATAACTCACACTGGTGCTCAAACCCGAGACGCTGATCGGACTGGCACTCCCTGTGGCGGTCGTGCCCCCGGGGCTGCAGGTGGCGCGGTAGGTGTCGATCAACTGACTGCCTTGATAACTTGGCGGAGTGAAACGGACCTTCCCCGCTCCGTTGGCCCCTTCCGCGGCTCCAATGCTTGGAGCGTTGGGTACCGCCGATATCACCGTTTGCGGTGTAAACGCCCGCGACGAATTGATCCCCAAGCCAAGCTGGCCATGATAGTTGTTGCCCCAACACATGACCTCTCCACCGGACACCACGGCGCAGGTGTTAAAGCCGCCCGCGGCGATTGCCGTAACTCCGGTGATGCCGACCACGTCGACCGGCGATGGGCTGTCAACAAAAGAACCGTTTCCGAGTTGGCCATAATAGTTATCTCCCCAGCATTTGACGGTTCCGCCAGCAAGCAATGCGCACACATGCACGCCGCCGGCAACGAGGGCAACGACCCCGCTCAGGCCAGGCACATCGACGGGCGAAGTTACGGGAGAATAAGAGACGTAACCGAGTCCAAGTTGACCGTGATTGTTGTCACCCCAACACTTGACCCCGCCGGAGGCCATAAGCGCGCAAGTGTAACTGCCGCCCAACACGATCTGCGTTGCGTCACTTAAGCCACTGACATCGACGGGAACATCGCTGTAGTCCCCACTCGAACCGTTGCCCAGCTGGCCATGGCCATTGAAGCCCCAGCACTTGGCATAGCCGCCCGGCAATAGTGCGCAGGTATGACTGGTTCCGGCATCCAAGTGGTGTGCCCCATAGAGGCCACCTACATCCACGGGATTCGTTTGGTTGAAGTTGTTGCCATTGCCCAGTTGCCCATACGAGTTTGAACCCCAGCACTTGGTTGCACTCAGCGCGGTAATCGCACAGGTGAAATAGCTGCCGGCCGCGACCTGGCTGGCCCAGCCCGCGCCGGGAACCAGTGTCGGCACATAGTAGCTGGACCAGGTCGGCTCAACGCCAATTTGGCCGGAAGAGTTGCTTCCCCAACAGTAAAGCGCCCCCGTTGCGCTCGTAGCACATGTATGGGAGTTACCTACGGCGACTTGGGTGATATTCGAGAGGCCGGGTACCGCCGTGGCAATTTCAATTGCCCACGCGCTGCCCGGGCCCGCGCCAACTTGACCATATGTATTGTAGCCCCAGCAATGTAGAGTCCCGCTGCTTTTCCGGGCGCAGGCGTGGTACTCCCCTACCGCCAGGGAACTGACAGTGGACAATCCTATGGCGGGCAAAGGGGTCGAAGTGCTGTAGACATCGATGAACGCTCCATTTCCCAGTTGTTTGGAGTCGTCGCTGCCCCAGCATTGGGCTTGGCCGCTGTTCAGGAGAACGCAGCTATGGTTTGCGCCTAAACCGGCCATGCTTACACCGGTCAAGTTGGGCACGTCGACAGGCGTGGAACGATTCGTGGTTGTCCAGTCGCCCAATTGCCCGTAGTCGTTGTCTCCCCAACATTTGAGCGATCCGCCGGCGGCCACGGCACAATTGAAATTGCTTCCCGCACCCAGGCCAGTCGCACCGCTCAGCCCGGACACGCCGGTAGGTATCAAGCGATTGGTGTTCGTGCCGTCGCCAACCTGGCCCTCAGCATTGTATCCCCAACACTGAACAGTGCCTCCAGCTTGCAGCGCGCAGGCGTGATTGGAGCCAGCGGCTAGCGCCGTCGCCCCGGACAAACCCGACACATCGCCTGGGTTGGGTCGGGTAGTCGTTGTGTTGTCGCCCAACTCACCATACCCGTTGCTGCCCCAACATTTTGCCGCCCCACCTGCGACCAGCGCACAAGTGAAGTAATTTCCTGCCGCGATGGCGGTTGCGCCGGTAATACCTGACACAGCCCCCGGCGCGCCGTGGGCAACGTAAGTACCGTCGCCTAGCTGACCGTTCCCGTTGTCGCCCCAGCACGTCACACCGCCCGCGGCAAGCAGCGCACAACTGTGCATCGTTCCGAGGCTGAGCGCAGCTACGCCGCTGAGACCTGGAACATCAACCGGCGTCAGGCGATTCAGGGTCGTGCCGTCGCCTAGCTGACCGTACACGTTGTAGCCCCAACACTTGACCGTACCGCCGACCATCAGGGCGCAGGCATGGTTATCGCCCAGCGCCAGCGCCGCCACGCCGCTGAGGCCGGCAATGGCGCTGGGGGCGTCATGCGAGGTCGTGCTGCCGTTACCCAGTTGCCCGTACCAGTTCATGCCCCAGCAACTGACCGTGCCACCGGAGAGGCGTGCACAGCTAAAACTGCTCCCTGAACGCACCTCGAGCACACCCGTCAGCGGCGTGTTTTGTGCCAGCGTGAGGCCAGGCAAGCAACCCAACACGACACTGCATGCCAGACTGCGCAATCCCGCGCGGACCGAGGGAAAAACGGTCATCCGCGCGAAACACCGCGCCCGTTCGACAAGCTGCGCCACAACCATGAAACCCTCCCCGTTGCACTGATCAAGGCGGGTCCCTCATTGAGACCGCACCCGAACGTGCTGGCCGCAACGACCCGGCCGCCAGCGTGTGGTTTTGGAGACCACCGCATTGCCGGTCGCGTTTGCGAATACTGCGGAGTTCAGTGACGCGGCGTCCTGAGTGGTCCATCACTCCCGCTCCCGACCAACCCGCTCGACCGAACCACAATGGTACTGCTACCGCAGGCGAATTGTAGCAGACAAGCGCCGCCAGTCGCCCCTCGTGCGCAGCTTGCGCCTTGTGGCAAAGACCAAGGGAGCCTTGCCATGGGCTGGTCGCTTGGCAATTCCGAATGCGAGGTTTGGGCTCTGCGTTTCGTTCAGTCGAACTTATAGCCCGTGGCGTTCGTAGCGAACTTCTTTTGCTGATTCACTACGTTTGGATACGTGCAGTCGTGAATCGACATTGGGTACCCCCGCGACGCCGCGGCTTTCATGACGCGGTAAACCGCTTCGGTGCTGGTCGTCCAGGTCTTGATCGCGGGCATTTGCGGATTGGAACAGATTTCCTCAGGGCGAGGCGTTTCCATTCGGAGATCTTTCGTGAGCTTGATATCGTGCAGATTCACGTAATCGATTCCGATTTCGGCAGCTTTGTCGAGGCAGGCCAGTAGTGCGTCTTCCGACCCGGGGAGGACCGGAGTTTCGATGGTCACGACGGGAAATATCTTACGTGCCACGGCCATTCTCTCCATGACCTTAAGGGAGAAGTCGGAAGCGGCTGTGTCGAACCGGATCTCTTGAATTCCGCAGGACTGCAATTCTTCGGCCCGCTTCCAGTCTACCATTGTGCCGTTGGTATAGATCCATTGATAGGTGTTCGGAAACTGCCGGGTGATTTCTTTGGAAAGCGCTGTGACTCGACTCAAGTACATCCAGGGTTCACCTCCAGAGAACGAGAACCCGTCAAGATAGGGCGATCGTTCCAGTTCCGCCAAGATCTCTTTGTCCGACACCGTATCGCCATAGTGATTGCCGCCGATGGCTTTCATGGGATCGTCGCGAAGTTTTGCCGTTTCGTGACCACGCGCGCAAAACGAGCAAGTAAGATTGCATCGGCTACCGATGAATAGGCAATACCACTTGCCGACTTTGCATGATTCGCAACCCTTGGATATTCCGGCGGCCATGGCGCCAGGCAGGATAGCGGTGTGGCCGTCGCGAACTTGCAGAGTGGGGATTTCGGAACGCCACCGATCGATTGCCTGGAGAAAGGACTCATGCTGCATGTTTTCGCCTTTTCAAATCCGGATCCCGGGGTTCCGGTTCGAGTCAGAAGGGGTGCCTCAGTCGATCCTAACGCGCGCTGATCGTCGTCCAACTGAAGGTTGCGCGCGAATTTCATCACCATCGGAGAAACATTGCAAGAAAGCAAAGTGCCTTTCTTGTCGCCTGGTCGGTCCCCGAGGGAGGTCCCCTACCGCGCCGCGGTGCGAGGTGACGGGACCCGGTTGGTCCGTGCGCCTCACTCTTCCTGGGCGAATTTGGAGCCCTGAGTCGAGTGCCCTTCAGGAGCGATGGCCTTCGACTGGGCGGGAATTGCTTCGAAGGGGGGTAACTCCGTTTGAGTCGCTTGCCGCGCGCATTGTAGAATACTCGCCCCATTGCGCCGGTCTCCCGCCATGCCCCTTTCCCCCATTCCCGAAATCATCGCCGAGCTCAAAGCTGGGCGCATGGTCATTCTGGTCGACGAAGAAGATCGCGAAAACGAGGGCGACCTCGTCTTGGCCGCGGACTTCGTCACCCCCGAAGCCATCAACTTCATGGCGCGTTTTGGGCGCGGTCTGATTTGCCTGACGCTGACCGAAGAGCGCTGCCGCCAGCTGCACCTGCCGCCCATGGTGCAGCAGAACCGTTCTTCGCACGGCACCGCCTTCACCGTCTCGATCGAAGCCGCGGAAGGCGTCACCACCGGCATTTCCGCAGCCGACCGCGCCTGCACCGTGCAAGCCGCGGTGGCGCGCAATGCCAAGCCGGAAGACATCGTTCAGCCGGGGCACATTTTTCCGCTGACCGCACAAAACGGCGGCGTGCTGATGCGCGCCGGACACACCGAAGCGGGCTGCGATCTGGCTGCCGCGGCAGGACTCACGCCGGCGGCGGTGATTTGCGAAATCCTCAAGGACGACGGCAGCATGGCCCGACTTCCGGATCTGGTGGATTTCGCTCGCGAGCATGGGCTCAAAGTCGGCGCGATTGCCGATCTCATTCACTACCGCAGCCGCAATGAACGGCTGATCGAGCGAGTAGGGGCGCGAGAGTTGAACACGGCGCAGGGCGCGTTTCAGCTTTTCGTCTATCGCGAGAAACTTTCCGGCGCAACGCATCTGGCGCTGGTGCATGGCGAACCGCGGCCCGATGCGGAAACCTTGGTGCGGGTGCACGAGCCGGTATCGGTGGTCGATTGCCTGGACTGGGAACTGCCCTCGCATGCTTGGAGCGTTCCGGCGGCGCTGGCGGCAATCGCCAAAGCGCCTGCGGGCGTGGTGGTGCTCTTGCATCGACCGGAGCAGGCCGAGGAGTTGGCGGTGCGAGCGCTCGGCCAGGCACAGCCCGTGCAAACCAAAAGCCAATTGCGCGACTATGGCATAGGCGCGCAAATTCTGCGTGATCTCAAGGTCGGCAAGATGCGCCTTCTGGCTCGCCCGCGCCGCATGCCCTCCATGGCCGGCTTCGATCTGGAAGTGACCGGTTACCTCGAACGCGACGCAAGGGCGACGAAATGAAACCCCATTTGATCGAAAAGAACCTGAACGGCGACGGTCAGCGCGTCGGCGTGGTCCTGTCTCGCTTTAATCCGGAGATCGGCGAGGGGCTGCTGGCGGGCTGCCTCGAGGCCCTTGCGGCTCAGGGGCTCAAGGACGAGGAGGTGACGCTGGTCACGGTGCCCGGCGCGCTGGAAATTCCGCTCGCCTTGCAGGCTCTGGCGCAAACGCGGCGTTATACCGCGTTGGTGGCTTTGGGAGCGGTCATACGCGGTGAAACCTATCACTTCGAAATCGTTTCCAACGAGTCTGCGTCGGGTGTTTCTAGCGTGCAGTTGGAGTTCGGCATCCCCATAGGCAACGGCATACTCACCACGGAAACCGACGCTCAGGCCGAAGCGCGCATGCGCCAAAAAGGTTTCGAGGCGGCGCTCGCCGCCTTGGAGATGAGCAACCTGGTCAAGGCCCTGGCATGAGATCGGCGCGGCATAGAGCGCGCCAGGCGGCGCTGCAGGGTTTGTACGAATGGCTGGTGGCGAAGGGCGATCCAGCGGGCATCGCCTTGAGCATCGCGGAAGGCAGCCATTGGGCCAAACTGGACCAGGATTTTTTTCGCGCCCTTTGGGATGGCGTGCACCTCCATGCCGCGGAACTGCAAGCGGCGGTGGAACCGCATCTCGACCGGGCATGGAACGAAGTGAGCCCGGTGGAGCGCGCCATTTTGTTGTTGGGTGCTTTCGAGCTGTGCCATAGACCCGACATTCCCTATCGCGTGGCGATCAACGAATCCGTGGAGTTGGGCAAGTCTTTCGGCGGCACCGACGGGCACAAGTTCGTCAATGGGGTGCTCGACAAGCTCTCCTTCGTGGCGCGAGCCGCCGAGCGAGGCGTGCCGGCCGCGGCATCCCCCGATTGAATCGGGCTGCCGAGCGGCACGACCGAGCAAGCGCAGAAGCGGGCCATGAACGAATTCGAGCTCATCACCCGCTATTTCTCGCGACCCGCGCCCAGCGCCCGCTTGGGCGTGGGAGATGATGCCGCATTGCTGGCGGTTGCTGAGGGCTGCGAACTTGCGGTCAGCACCGACATGCTGGTTGCCGGTACGCACTTCCTTGCCGATACCGATCCCGGTGATCTCGGGCACAAAGTGCTGGCGGTAAACCTCTCCGACCTCGCCGCGATGGGCGCGCGCCCCCGGTGGGCGGTGCTGGCCATGGCGCTGCCCGAGGTGAACGAACCGTGGATCGCGGCGTTTGCCCAGGGGTTTTATGCCTTGGCCGAGAAACATGCTGTCGACTTGATCGGTGGCGACACGACGCGCGGGCCCACGAACTTCTGCGTCACCGTGCTAGGCGAGTTGCCGCGAGGCGGGGCTTTGCTGCGCAGCGGCGCGCGGGCAGGCGACGAGCTGTGGGTTTCCGGCGCAACTGGCGAAGCGGCTTTGGGCCTTGCCGCCCGGCAAGGCCGGGTGGCGCTTGCCGACCCACATCGCGCGCACTGTCTGCAGCGTTTGCAGCGGCCTGCGCCGCGCATCGAGCTGGGACGGGCGCTGCGCGGGTTGGCGAGCGCCGCAATCGATGTATCCGACGGCCTCATGGCGGATCTTGGCCATATCTTGGAGCGTTCGGGCGTAAGCGCGGAAATCGAGCTGGCGTCTTTGCCTTTGGCGCCGGCACTCCAAGCCTGCTCGGATCAGCAGCTTGCCCAAGCCTGTCTGCTTGGCGGCGGCGACGACTATGAACTCTGCTTCACCGCGCCGGCCGCAGCGAGGGAGCAGATTCTTGCGCTGTCTGCGCGGCTCGCGCTGGCACTTACTCGAATCGGTCGCATCGTCGTAGGCAAAGCGCAAGATGCTCGCCTGCTGGACGCCGAGGGGCGGGCGGTGGCCATTGCGCACCAGGGCTTCGATCACTTTGCCGGGGAACTTGCGTGAGCCAAACACTGACGCCGGGGTTTGTAGTGCGCCATCCGGCGCATTTCATCGCTCTGGGATTTGGCGCCGGGCTTGCGCCCATCGCCCCGGGAACCTTCGGAACGCTGGTGGGGTTTCCCCTGGCGGCCTGGGCGCTGCCGCTTTTTGGCGATTTGGGCTACCTCGCCCTGTGCGCGCTGCTGTTCGCTGTCGGTTGCTGGGCCTGCGGCGTGACCGGTCGCGCGCTGGGTGTGCCCGATCACGGCAGCATCGTTTGGGATGAGGTGGTCGCTTTCATGCTGCTCCTGTGGGTGATTCCGCCGGGCAATGGCTGGGCGATTGCGGCGTTTTTTCTTTTTCGCTTTTTTGACATCGTCAAGCCGCCCCCGGCGCGGATCATCGATGCGCATTGGAAAACCGGCTTCGGCGTCATGGCCGACGATATCGTCGCGGCCTTCTATGCGGCACTTGCCCTGGCGGTTTGGGCGCGGCTGGCGTCAGCGCTTGGCGGCGCCGGGTGAGCGAAGAACTTCTTCGCCGAGTGCAAGAACTGGCCGAAGCGGCGCGCCAGCGACGCCAGCGCGTAGCCACGGCCGAATCGTGCACCGGGGGATTGGTGGCGGCCTGGTTCACTTCGCTTGCCGGCAGCTCGGATTGGTTCGATCGCGGCTATATCACTTACAGCAACGAGGCCAAGGTCGAAGAACTCGGTGTTCCGCCTGAGTTGATCGAGCGTGAGGGTGCGGTCAGCGAGGCCGTGGTGCGGGCCATGGCCCTGGGTGCCCGGGGGCGTAGCGGGGCCGATTGGGCGGTGGCGTTCACCGGCATCGCCGGCCCCAGCGGTGGCAGCGATGACAAGCCGGTGGGCACGGTGTGGGTTGCTTGGGCGGGACCCGAAGGCGCGGTGGAAGCCCGGCGATTTCAATTCACGGGAGATCGGCTGGCGGTGCGCGAACAGGCGGCAAGCGAGGCGATCGCCGGGTTGACCGGGCGGCTTGCCGGGTCTGCGCAATAATCCGCCAGCCTAGTGCAGAAAAATCGTCATCGAACGATTGTTCTTTTTTTCGGGAACTGCCATAATCGCCGCAACCCGAAGCTTCGGGAAATTTGGCGCGCTGAGCCTGTCAATGGGCGAAATGACGCGCTGCTCCGTTCACCTTCTCAGGGGTAGCCAATATGGACGACAACAAATCACGGGCGCTCGCCGCCGCGCTGGCGCAAATCGAAAAGCAGTTCGGCAAGGGCTCGATCATGAAAATGGGCGAGGCCCAGGTGGCGGGCGACTTGCAGGTGGTCTCCACCGGTTCGCTGGGCCTCGACATCGCGCTCGGCGTGGGCGGCCTGCCGCGCGGCCGGGTGGTGGAAATTTTCGGCCCGGAATCTTCCGGCAAAACCACGCTTTGTTTGCAAGTGGTGGCCGAAGTGCAGAAACAGGGCGGGGTGGCCGCCTACATCGACGCCGAAAACGCGCTCGACCCGGTCTACGCCGGGAAGCTCGGGGTCAACGTTTCTGATCTGCTGATCTCGCAGCCCGACACCGGCGAACAAGCCCTCGAAATCGCCGACATGCTGGTGCGCTCGGGTTCGGTGGATGTGATCGTGGTCGATTCGGTGGCGGCCCTCACACCCAAGGCGGAAATCGAAGGCGAAATGGGCGACTCGCACGTCGGCCTGCAAGCGCGCCTCATGAGCCAGGCCCTGCGCAAACTCACCGCCAACATCAAACGCACCAATACCCTGGTGGTTTTCATCAACCAGATCCGCATGAAAATCGGGGTCATGTTCGGCAACCCCGAAACCACCACCGGCGGCAATGCGCTGAAGTTCTACGCCTCCATACGCCTCGACATCCGTCGCATCGGCGCGATCAAAAAAGGCGAAGAAGTGGTCGGCAACGAAACGCGCGTCAAGGTGGTCAAGAACAAAGTGGCACCGCCTTTCCGCGAAGCCTTGTTCGACATTCTTTATGGCGAAGGCATCTCGCGCCAGGGTGAGATCATCGAGCTGGGCGTCACCCATCGCATCGTCGACAAATCCGGTGCCTGGTACGCCTACAACGGCGAAAAAATCGGCCAGGGCAAAGACAACGCCCGCGAATTTTTGCGTGAGCATGCCGAAACCGCCGCAGAAATCGAAGCCAAAATCCGCGCCGCCGTGGGCGTGAATTCGCCGGGAGGCGGCGCAGCGGCTGCCGATGCCGCAGAAGACTGAAAAGAGCCCGCGCGAGCGCGCGCTGCGCCTTCTGGGGCGCCGCGAATACGCCCGCGCCGAGCTCGACCAAAGGCTGCGCGCCTGGGGCCTGAGCCCGCAAGACGCCGCGGCCTTGCTCGCTGAATTCGAAGCCGCGGGTTACCTATCCGACGCGCGTTATGCCGCGGCCACCGCGCGGCATCGCGCCGGCGGTTTCGCCCAGCGGCGCATCCTCGGTGAGCTGCGCGCCCGCGGTGTGGCCGCCGAAGTGGCCCAAGCCGCGCTCACCGAAACCGGCACCGACGACGCCACCACCGCCCGTGCCTTATGGCAGCGCCGCTTCGGCCAAGCACCGGCCAACGAAAAAGAAAAAGCGCGCCAAGTGCGCTTCTTGCAGGCGCGTGGCTTCAGCACCGCGCTCATTTTTCAGATTCTGCGCGAGGCGGGGGTGAAGGCGGATGAGGAGGGCTAAAGCGAAGGGCCAAAAGAGTTGGATTTTCAGCGGTGCGCCGGGGGGGTCTGATCGGAGGGGGCGCCACAATTCGAGCAGTGGCACGCAAGCGACAAAAGGAATTGCAGTCATGAGCAAGCAATATCACGGATCGAGCCTCGACAATTTCCTCAAGGGCGAAGGCAATTTCGAGGAAACGCAGACTCTGGCCGTCAAGGAAGTGGTGGTCTGGCAACTGACTCAGGCCATGTAGCAGCGCTCGCGGACAAAGACGCAGTTGGCGGCTATGCTCAGGACCAGCCGCTCGCAAGTGGATCGGCTGCTCGACCCGACGCGAGATGTCACCTTTTCAACATTGCAGCGCGGCGCCGCCTTGGTCGGTCGCAAAGTGCAAATCGAGTTCGTTTAAGCCAGGCATCGGTCCTGACATCGCCGAACCAGATAGCCGCGATTAAGTGTCGCCACCGGCATCTCTGCAGCAGGCGAACCGAGAAGCTTTCAACCCGCTCTCGCTGATCCGTCGTCGCGGCGCAGGCCCGCTTGAGCGACAAGATCGATTGGAGCATCATGTGTGGCAACGGTTTGGCCGGAGGCGCGGGCGGGTCGAGCGTCAAGCGATGTTGAGGCGACGAACTCCAAATCGCACACCGGGAGCGGGTGCGCCGAATATATCTGGCGCTGTTCGCGAAATAGGCAAACCTGAAATCTCGGATACATGGTGAAAACCCGAGAACTTTGAAGGAGACAGCGTAGATGACCACGGTACAAATTACGCTACCCGACCAGTTGGCGCAGGAGGCCCAGCGCGCAGGGCTTCTGACAGCGGAGCGGATCGAGCAGATTCTGCGCGAAGAGTTGCGCAGCGAGCGGGTGGAGCAATTCAAACAGGCGCGCGCCAAGCTTGCGACCCAGCCGCTGCCACCGATGACGCCCGAGGAGATTCAGGCCGAAATCGACGCCTACCGCAGCGAGACCCGGCGTGCGGCTGGTTCTTGATACCAACACCGCGCTTTCAGCACTGCTTTGGGGCGGCCTCCCGGGACGCCTGCTCGACGCTGCACAGACGGGGCGTCTCGAACTGGCGAGCAGCACGGCGCTGCTTGCGGAGTTGCAAGGCGTGCTCGCGCGCGCCAAGTTCGCAAACCAATTGGCACGGCGCGGCTTGGCGATTCCCGACATCTTCGACGGTTATGCCGCGCTCGTCACGATCGTCGTTCCGGCGCACATCGCGCCCACCGTTCACGCCGATCCCGCCGATGATGCCGTGCTCACTTGCGCGCTCGCGGCCGAAGCCGATTTGATCGTCTCGGGCGATGCGCACCTATTGAACCTCGCGCGCTTTCACGGCATCCCGATCGTCAATCCCGCCGGGGCAATCGACATCGTCAGTGCGTAGGCAGCGCGGCGAAGAGCCTTTCAACCGCGGCCCTTTGTCGCGCTCGATGAGCCGGGATCGAATGCCCCAGGCAGCATTTCCGCAGCAGGCGAACGGGGAGACTCTCAACCCGCTTACCTGATTCGTCGTGGCGGCGCCCGCGGCCTGAAAGCCACACGGCGCTGCAACCGCTAATCACGTCTTCGGGCGGGGCCCCGCGCCTCGCGCGTAAGAACCTGCAGAGCGCACCCAGACGGCAAGCTCGCGCGTGGCGCGACCCGCCAGTCGGACAGCGGCCGAAAGCGCCGCGCGGCTTCCAGTCCGCGGGCGCTGGGCCGGCGGGCGCAGGGCGAACGGTGAAACCCGGCGATCTTGGGCGGTCTGACTGTGCGGCGCTAGCCTGCTTGAGCGACGAGATCGATTGGAGCATCATGTGCGGCAAAGGTCTCGCCGGCGGCGCGGGCGGGTCGAGCGTCAAGCGATGGTGAGGCGACGAACTCCAAATCGCATACCGGGAGGGGCTGGGTTGAACATTTCTGCCAATATTCGTGAAGTTGGCGAGCCTGGAACCAGTGATTGCTTTTCCATTTCAGTTCTCGAGCACTCGAAACTCCCATGACCATCCCAACACACGAAGACGCGATGCTCCCGGTGCTCGATGTCCTGCGCGACGGCGAAGCGCACCACCGCCGCGCGCTTGCCGATATCATGGCTGAGTATTTCCAGCTCACTCCGGAGGAGCGAGTGGCGTTGTTACCAAGTGGCAAAAGCCCAGTCATCCGTTCCCGAACGGGTTGGGCGCTGTCCTACATGAAGCAGGCGCGCCTCGTTCAGTCACCCGGGCGCGGTTGGTATCAGATCACCGATCTGGGGCAGCAGACACTCGCCGCGAAGCCGGTGCGCATCGACAACGAATATCTAATGCGCTTCGCGGGTTTTCGCGACTTCCGCGCCCGGTCAAAGGCCGCAGGCGTGGAAGATGATGATACCGCGGAGCCAATTTCACCAACAGTCCGGTTGGCATCCGCTGGGCAGCCCCCGGACGAGGCCCTTGAAGAGGCGTATTCACGCCTGCGGTCGTCTGTCGAGGCTGAACTCCTCGACGCGGTGAAGCAAGCGGCTCCAAGTTTCTTTGAGGAGATTGTCGTCGATCTCCTGGTTAAGATGGGCTATGGAGGAAGTCGTGCCGAAGCGGCTCGCGCGATTGGCCGATCGGGCGACGGCGGTATCGACGGCGTAATCGACGAGGATCGGCTTGGCCTCGACGTGATCTACATTCAGGCCAAACGGTGGGAGGGCACCGTGGGCCGTCCGGAGATTCAGAAATTCGCGGGCGCTCTACAAGGGCAGCGGGCTTCGAAGGGCATCTTTCTCACTACTTCATCGTACACGCGGGAGGCCGAAGAGTACGCCCAACGGATCGGCACGCGGATTATCCTGGTTGACGGAAGGCGTCTAGCTAGTCTGATGTTTGAGTATGACGTTGGAGTGTCGGCGCGAAGCACCTACACGGTCAAGACGATTGATGGCGACTACTTCGAGGAGTCTTGAACTGGGCAAGAAATTGGACGGTGGCCGAGGGCGCGAAATAGTCGAGCCTGGGACGTTAAACCCTTTTGATCGGAGAGGAAATGAAGAACTCAACCGGCATAGCCGCCATCGTGTTAGCCTTGGCGGGCTGCGCATCACATACCGGTATCGTGCAAATGGGGAGGGATACCTACATGATCGCCAAGCAACAGGCGACTGGATTTCCTGGCCTCGGAAACATGAAAGCCGAGATCATAGGCGAAGCTTCGCAGTATTGTTCTGGCCTTGGCAAGGAACTCCAGATCGTTTCCACCCAGGAAACACAGCCGCCCTATATCCTGGGCAATTATCCGCGCTCGGAGATTCAGTTCATGTGTTTGGTTGCTGGCGGTCGGGAGCTACAGCGCCCGAAGTTGCAGAAAGCACCGGACACCGTAATTGAGGTACGCAAACCTTGAGTTGCCAAAGGAGCGTGTGTTCCAGGCAGCATCTTGAGAATCGGCGAGGAGGGCACCTCTGGTTTTCCGCGTGGCAATTCTTTTACCTACTTCCTCTACCATGACGGATAGGGAACTTGAGAAGCTCGTTTTGCAGCTCGTGCAAGAGCTGCGCCGCACGGTCTCACCGCTTGCGGAGGCAGAGGTTAGGGGCGGGCCAAAGAATTGCATAGAGGGGGCGTCCGGATTTCCTCACCAAGTCGACGTCTCGGTTCAGGTTGGGGGCACGCTCCTGATCATCGAGTGCAAGTGTTGGAAAGACCCGGTCGATGCTGAAGTAGTGCTCGCGTTCGCTTCCAGGCTGGCAGATCTCCGCGCATCTAATCACAGCGCGAAAGTTGTTGCTTCGGTGGTCTCAACAAAACGCTGTACCCGCGGGGCGAAACAGCTGGCCGCCTTTTTCGGCATAAGTCTGGACCAAGTGGCGAACGCGCGAGAATACGGTATTCGCCTTTCAAACTACGTATTTGCGACAGCACATGGCATACTTACGCTGACCGGTCGTGCAGAAGGAAAAGCGGTGTCTGGTCATGCGCGCTAATGGTGCTCTCCAGAGGGGCGTGATTCCAAAATGAGGTCCGCCGCATCTGTGCTTCATCGTAGAGCGGTTTCTCGGCAGCGACACCTCCAATATGGTGTTGGTCGTGCTCACTTGAAAGGATAGTACTTTGAGCTTTCGTCTTCTCATCGTCTTGGCCGCCGGCGCCCTTTCAGCGTGCCAGAGCACCGGGGTAATACCCATAGGCCAGGATTCGTACTACATCGGCAAGAAGGACGGCACGCCGGGCATCGGGGTGTCACTCAGCAACAAGGCGGAGGTCTACAAAGAGGCCAACGAATTCTGCGCGAAGAAGGGCCTCGAAGTTAGCGTCGTACGGGAAACTGTGATGTCGTCGTTGCCTGGCCGACTGGGTTCGACCGAAGTGCATTTCAAATGCGTCCCGCCCGGTGGTAGTGGGCAGGGGAGCAGCAAGGCGGCCAGTGGCGCGAAGGAGTGAAAGCCGGCGCGCCGACAGGCGGCGCGAAAAGGGCGGGGCGGGCGTACGCGATAAGGGGCCGCGCTCGGATATTTCTTGCGGCGTTAAAAGGGGTCGTATCAGGCGCGATAAAATGGTCGGGCGAAAAAAGGTTCGGGAGCTGAGGTTTCCCCACAAATTTATGTGGTAATACAGTCAAATAGCGCGT
>CAZFEK010000063.1:0-18275 GCA_964517465.1 uncultured Alcaligenaceae bacterium | reverse complement strand
TTACGAACCGAAGTACCGATGCAAAACCGATGACTGCTGGCGAAAATCGCTGCCTTAGAAACGCGCCCGCGCATTGTGGGCGCGGTTTATGCGAACGTCAAGCAAAATTTGCAGGCCGTGCACAGAAGCAAGAATCACCCCAGAACCCGCTCCGATGCTCGTTCTGAGGACTGAGAGGCGAAGTCCGAACTGCGGCAAACTCTGCCTTTTAGCCCGCTAAGATGACGCATTTTTGCAAGATGCTTTGCTTAGCGGCTGGCTAGAATGCTTCGCTTCCACGCCCGCCGGAGCCCCCTCATGCCCAAGCTCTATCCCTATGCTGCCGCTCCCGCCGAAGCTGGCGGAGCCGAAGACAGCGACCCCGCAGAAACTCGCGAATGGCTCGATTCTCTGTCGGCCGTGGTCCATGTCGGCGGCGAAGCGCGCGGCCGGTATTTGCTGCATCAACTGCAGGAAGAAGCGCAGCAGTTGGGCATCGTCGCCCATGTGCCGCCCTTTTCCGCGTATCGCAACACCATCGGCGTCGAGGCCCAGGGGCCGTATCCCGGCGACCTCGCAATCGAAGAGCGGCTAACCGCCATCATGCGCTGGAACGCTCTGGCCATGGTGGTGCGCGCCAACCGCGCCTACGGTGAGCTCGGTGGTCATATCGCCAGTTATGCCTCCGCGGCGGAAATTTTCGAGACCGGCTTCAACCATTTCTTCCGCGCCGGCACCGAGAGCAAACCCGGCGATCTCGTTTTCTTTCAACCCCACTCAGCGCCCGGCGTGTATGCGCGCGCCTTCCTTGAAGGCCGATTGACGGAAGCCCAATTGGCGCGCTATCGGCAGGAGGTCGGCAGCGCCGCGTTTCGCCCGGCTACGCCGGACCAATCCTCGACCCCAGGTGCAACCCCGGAGGCGGCGGATGCGGCCGCGCACAGCGGTTCCGGGGGCGGTTTGTGTTCTTATCCGCACCCTTGGCTAATGCCCGAATTCTGGCAGTTTCCCACCGGCTCGATGGGCTTGGGCCCCCTCCAGGCCATCTACCAGGCCCGGTTCATGCGTTATCTCGAACATCGCGGCCTCGCCGACACCAGCGGCCGAAGGGTGTGGGGCATTTTCGGCGACGGAGAAATGGACGAACCCGAATCCATCGCCGGGCTGACGCTCGCCGCCCGCGAGCGCCTGGACAACCTCACCTTCATCATCAACTGCAATTTGCAGCGCCTCGACGGGCCGGTGCGCGGCAATGGCCAGATCATCCAGGAGCTGGAGGCGCTGTTCACCGGCGCCGGGTGGAAGGTGATCAAGGTGCTTTGGGGCTCCGACTGGGACCCGCTTTTTGCACGCGACACGCATCATGTGCTCCTGCGTCGCTTTGCCGCCACGGTCGACGGCCAGTATCAAACTCTTGGCGCCAACGATGGGGCCTACAATCAGCAGCACTTCTTCGATCTCGACCCGGAACTGCACGCTCTGGTTTCTCACATGACGGTGCAGGAAATCGACGCGCTGAAGCGCGGCGGTCACGACTTTCGCAAGCTCCACGCGGCCTTCCGCTCGGCGACGCAACATCGGGACCAACCGACGGTAATTCTCGCCAAAACCAAGAAGGGTTATGGCATGGGTGCGACAGGCGAGTCCCGCATGGTCGCTCATCAACAGAAGAAACTCGACGATCAAGCGCTGCGCGAATTCCGCGACCGCTTTCACTTGCCGCTGTCGGACGATGACTTGCGCGAGATGCGCTTCTATCGCCCCCCGGAAGGCAGTCGCGAGTTGGCCTATATGCGTGAGCGGCGCGCTCAGCTAGGCGGGTTCCTGCCGCGCCGGCCGCCTCGCGCCACAGCGACCGTCTTGCCCTCGATCGAGCACTATGCGCAGTTTGCATTGGCCGCCGAGGGCAAGGAGATGTCCACCACCGTCGCGGCCGTGCGCATGCTCGGCGGACTGTTGCGCGACCCAGTCTTTGGCCCGCGACTCGTGCCCATCGTCGCCGACGAAGCGCGCACTTTTGGCATGGCCAATCTATTTCGACAGATCGGCATCTACTGTCCCGACGGGCAGCGCTACACCCCCGAAGACGCCGGCTCCATGCTGGCCTACCGTGAAGCGCGCGACGGGCAGATCCTGGAAGAAGGCATCACCGAAGCGGGTGCGCTGGCCTCCTGGATTGCCGCCGCCACCGCCTACAGCGCCCACGGCCAAACGCTGCTGCCGATCTACATCTTCTATTCCATGTTTGGTTTCCAGCGCGTCGGCGACCTCATTTGGGCCGCTGCCGACCAGCGCGCCCGCGGCTTCTTGTTTGGCGCCACCGCCGGCCGCACAACCCTTGGCGGGGAGGGCTTGCAACACCAAGACGGCCAGAGCCACGTACTCGCCGCCACGGTGCCCAACTGCCGCGCCTACGATCCGGCTTTCGCCTGCGAACTCGCGGTGATCATCGATCGCGGCATGCAAGAAATGTTGATGGAACAGCAGGACGTTTTCTATTACCTCACCATGATGAACGAGAGCTACGCCCAGCCCTCGTTGGTTCCCGGCAGTGAAGAAGGCATTCTGCGCGGCATTTACCGCTTTGCCCGCTATGCTTCCAAAGCGGGCGCGGGTTCAGTGCGTTTGCTCGGTTCCGGCGCCATCCTGGGCGAGGTGCTGGCGGCGGCGCAACTGTTGACCGAGGACTGGCAGGTGGATTCCGAAGTTTTCAGCGTGACGAGCTACAGCGAACTCGAACGCGAAGCGCGCGAAGTGACGCGCCACAATCGCCTGCACCCCGAGGTGCCGCGGCGCGCGAGCTACATCCAGGAGGTTCTGCCCGGCACGGCGCCCATCGTGGCGGCCAGCGACTATTTGGCGGCCCACGCGCAACGTATCGCGCCCTTCTTGCGCGCGCCGTTCACGGTCTTAGGCACCGACGGATTCGGGCGCAGTGATACGCGAGCGGCGCTGCGAAGGTACTTTGAAGTGGACCGTTACCACATCGTACTTGCCGCCCTCGACGCCCTGGCGCAAGACGACGAAGCATGGCGTCCGCGAGTTCTCGAAGCCTTGGCGCAATACGGCGTCCGTAGCGAGCCGACGCCGCCCTGGCGAGGCTGATCGCCTGTTACTCCGGGAGTGAAATGCTGCGCTCGGACTCGGTCTGAGCTAAGATTCTGGTTCCGGCCTAACCCGAAAATTGGGGAGGAATCATGTTCTGCTCCCGTTGCGGCAAGCCAATCGCCGAGGACGCGCAGTTTTGCGCTCATTGCGGCCACTCGATACACCCGACTGGGCCACGCGCCAAGGAAAGCCCAAGCATCGCCCCGCCAGCATCCAGTAAGGGATCGGTGAACTCATCCCCGCCCGGCTTGATCGAACGGGCCAAAAATATCTTGATTTCGCCTTCAAGCGAGTGGGAGAAGATCGCCGGTGAAGGAGGCAGCACGAGTAGTCTGTACGTCGGCTACATCATGCCGCTCGCCGCCATCGGGCCGTTGGCAAATTTTGTCGGCATGAGCCTCATCGGCACGAGCATTCCTCTGCTGGGCCACTACCGAGCCGCGCTCGCAGCTGGGTTTGCTGGCATGATCGCGCATTACGTGCTCACCCTGGCGGGCGTTTTTCTGATCTCGCTGCTGGTGAATGCGCTCGCCCCCAGTTTTGGGGGCCGGAAGGATGCCTTCGCCGCGCTCAAAGTCACCGCCTATAGCTACACCGCGGCTTGGGTTGCCGGCATTTTTCATCTGCTTCCGATGCTCGGCGTCCTCGGACTTCTGGCCGCACTTTACGGGCTTTATCTCCTTTACCTCGGATTGCCGCCCTTGATGCGCTGCCCCAAAGACAAGGCCTTGGGCTACACCGTCGTGGTCGTGATATGTGCCATCGTGATCACCGTCCTCATCAGCTTGCTCGTAGGCGTCATCGGCCTCGGCCGCATGGGGATGATGGGCGCTTGGGGAGCGATGGGTTCGCGCTTGGAAACGCCCGACACATCCTCCGAGCGCACGGCTGGCTTCATTTCCAAGCTTTTTGGCGGCAAAAGCGACGAAGATGCGCAGCGCGTCAACGAAGCACTCCAAAAGCTGAATCAACTGGGCGAACAAGCCAAGCGCAGCGAAAAGGCGGCGAAATCCGGCGAGCCCGGCGCAACGCCAACGCCGGAAGATGTTGGAAAGGCGCTGGGCGCGGTGGGCCAGGTTCTGGCCGGCGGCAAAAATATCGAACCGGTCGATTTTCGCGACCTCAAGGCGATGTTGCCGGAAGTGCTGGCGGGACTGCCGAAGAGCTCCGCGTCGGGTGAACGCGGCGAAGGCATGGGAATGAAGGCCTCGCATGCCAAGGGACATTACGGCGACGAACAGCGCTCGGTGGACTTGGAGATCACCGATCTGGGGAGCATGTCCGGCTTGGCGAGCTTCGCGGCAAGCTTCAATCCCAAGTTTGCTCGCGAGGATGATCGCGGCTACGAGCGCACGACGACGGTAAACGGCCAACTGGTCCATGAGAAATTCCAGAACCAAGGTCGTCGCGGCGAGGTGGCGGTGATCGTGGGCAATCGCTTCAGCGTCGAGATCAAAGGACGAGGCGTGGACATGGATGTGCTCAAGGCCGCGCTGAGCGAAATCGACCTCGCGCGCCTCGGCGCCTTGGCGAGCAAGTAGCCCGGATGAGGGCGGGCGCACCCTCCGGGCATGGGATCAAAGGCCGCCCGCTTCCCGGCCGGCGCCCCAAGCGGTAGACTTGGCCGCGTGCCCAGCCCCCGTCCCGATCCGTCGATTCCCCAAGGCGCCAAACCCTCGGCCTGGTGGCTCGGAATCGATCCCCGTTCCGGCATTTATGTCTTCGCCGGGCTGCTGGTACTGATCGCTTGGGCGCTGGCGGGATGGCGCATCAGCGCCGAGCGTTCACTCGAAATCGAACGCTTGCGCAAAGAGTCGAGCAACCTCGTGCGCGCCTACGAAGAGCAAGTATTGCGTTCGCTCAGCGCGATCGATCAAACCATGCTCTTCCTCAAAAACGAGTATGAGCAACGCGGTGCCGCCCTCGATTTCTCCCGCTACATCCGCGAGGGCAGGGTAATGCAGGGCATTGCCCATCTCTTGATGGTCATCGACGACCAGGGCGAAGTGGTGCTGGCCACGAGCCCCTTGCAGGCTCTGGACGTGGCGCGAAGAGAATATGAGTACACCGGCGATCACGCGCAGCGTCGAAGCACTGATCTGACGATCGGCAGGCCGGTATTCGGGCGCGTATCGAACCAGTGGCGCTTACCGCTTTCCCGTCGTTTGGAGCACGCCGACGGCCAGTATGCCGGTGTGGTGGTGGCGGCGGTCGACCCGGCGTATTTTTCCGGTTTCTACCGGCAGGTGGATATCGGCCGGCACGGCGCCATCGAACTCGTCGGCAGAGACGGCGTCGTGCGCGCGCGACAAAGCGCAGAAGATGCCGCCGTCGGGCAAGACCTCACCGATGGCGCACTCTTGCGGGAAACCGCGCTGCGCCTGGGCGGCGAATTCGAGGCCGCCGGCGGAGTCGACGGCATTGCCCGTATGACCAGCTTTCGCGTCTTGGGCGACTACGGCTTGATCGCGGCGGTAGGCATCGCGCTTGACGAAGGCTTGGCCGAAAGCCGGCGCCGCGCCGCCGGCTACCTTTGGGGCGCGGCTGCGTTCAGCGTCTTCATCTTGCTTTTCGGCTTTGCGCTCAACGCCTCGTTGCTGCGAGTCCAGCGCACGCATCGTGAACTGATGAGCAGCCGAGAGCGCCTTGCCGAAGCCCAGCGGATTGCTCGCATCGGCAATTGGGAATTCGATCTGGCCACGGGGAAGGGTGGGTTTTCGGCGGAAACCGCGGAGATCCTCGGCCTGCCTCCCGGGGTCAGGGAAATCGACTTGCGTACAACTTTGCCAATCGCGTTTGCGCCTGACCAGCCTCTGCTGTTGCGCGCGATGGAAAAAGCCGCGAGCAGCGACGGAGTGGTGACCCTCGAATACCGCGTGCCGCGCAAAGACGAGATTCGCTGGGTTTCCGCCACCGCCGAGCGTTTCCTGCTCGCTCCCGGGCAATATGGCCTGCGCGGCACCCTCCTCGACATCACCGCACCAAAGCGCCAGCAGGCAACTGCCGAGCGCGAGCGAGGCATACTGCAGCAGATCGCCAGCGGCGCCCCGCGCGCTGGAATTTTCGCCGAACTGTGCGAGCACCTCGAACAACAATGCCCCGGCAGCCGCTGTTCCTTGCTCCTACTCGACGCCAAAACTGGAACGCTGATGCAAGGCGCATCGCCCAGCCTTCCCGAGGAATTTCGCAAAGAAGTAAACGCGCTGCCGATCGGCCCGGGCACGACTCCTTGCGGAACCGCCGCAGCCAGCCGCGCGCGCGTCGTGATCGAAGACTTGCAAACCGATGCCGCGATGCTTTCCTCCCAGACGCTGGCCAAAACCTTCAGCTTGCGCGGCTGCGCCTCCACGCCGATTTTTGCCGGCACCGGAGAAGTGCTGGGAACCTTTGCCTTGTACTGGCGCGAGCCGCATCTGGCCGACGATGCCGAAACCGAGGCAGTGCAAAAGGCCGCCTACCTTGCGAGCATCTATCTCGACCGCGAGCGCCGCGAGCAAGAGATACACCAGCTCAATGCGGAACTCGAAGAGCGCGTAACCACGCGCACCGCCGAGCTGCAAGCGGTGAACCGCGAATTGGAGGCTTTCTCCTATTCCGTTTCGCACGATTTGCGCGCACCCCTGCGCGCCATCGATGGCTTTTCCAACATCCTGCTGCAAAGCCATGCCGAACAGCTCGACGAGCCCAGCCGCAACCTCTTGGGCCGCATCGTTGCCGCGGCGCAACGCATGGGGCGCCTGATCGACGACATGCTGGCGCTGGCGCGCATCAATCGCAGCCCGCTGCATTTCGAGCCGCTCGATCTGGCGACCATCGCCCGCGCCATCGCCGACGAGCTGGCGCAAACGCAGCCCGAGCGCGCGGTGGAAGTGTTGATCCCGGAAAGCCTGCCGGAGGTCGCCGACCCCAACCTCATCCGCGTGGTGCTGGAGAATCTGTTGGGCAATGCCTGGAAGTTCACTCGCAATCGGCATCAGGCGCGCATCGAATTCAGCATGGCCATGGGCGGCGGCGAGCGCGTCTATTGTGTCAAAGACAACGGCGTGGGCTTTGACATGGTTTATGCCGATAAACTCTTCGGCCCCTTCCAGCGTCTGCACCGACCCGAGGAGTTCCCTGGCACCGGCATCGGCCTAGCCACAGTGCAGCGCCTCATCCATCGGCATCGCGGCCGCATCTGGGCTGAGTCCCGGCCCGGCCACGGCGCCGCCTTCTACTTCACCCTGGAAGCGCAGGCCGCCGGCGAAACTCTGAAGCGCGCCGTGAACGAGTGAGGAATCAGCCGATCGGCGGGGCCGAGACCGAGAAATCGGCTCCGCTGCTGCCCGCCCAAGAAAAAGTCGCCTCAGAAGCTGCGCATCAAAAAGATCAGCAAGCCAAGGCCCGCGAGCAAAAGCACCGCCCAAGCCCAAAGCGGCATGCCGGCTTTCTCTTCCGGTAGGGCTTCGGCTGCCGCCGGAGCCAAGTGTCGAATGAAGGCGCCAAAAAAATCGCCCGCCATTTTGTTGGCCGCGGCGTCGATCAAGCGCGAGCCGACCTGGGCGATGCGCCCGCCCACTTGGGCCTTGACCGAATAATCGAGGCGAGTGCCCTCGCCTTCTTCGCTCAACGCAACCTTGGCGCTGCCTTTGCCGAAGCCGGCAACCCCACCCTGGCCGTCGAAAGTCAGGGTATAACTGTTGGGCGGATCGAGATCGGCGAGCAGAAGTTTGCCCTTGAAACGCGCTTTCACCGGGCCGATGGCCGCGGTGACGGCCAAGGCATATTCGGTTTCGGAAACCCGCTCCAAGCTTTCGCAGCCTTGAATGCAGGCCTTCAGCACGGCAGGATCGTTGAGCGCGTCCCAGACTTTCTGGCGGGATACGGGAATGAACTGCGATTGGGTGAGTTCCATGATTCGATTCTGGGTTCAAGACGAGGTGAAAGACGCAAAGGCCGTGCCTGACTCCGCGTGCCGCGGCACGCGGCGCAGGCGCGACAGGCTGGCCGCCAGGTCATGCAGGCTGTCGATGTTGTGCACCGGCAGGTGAGCATCCACGTGAGGCAACATGGCGCGTATGCCGGCCGGTTTGGCTTCGAAACGGTCGTAGCGCAAGAGCGGATTGAGCCAAATCAGCCTCCGGCAAGAGCGGTGCAAGCGCGCCATCTCCGCCGCGAGCCCTGCGGCAGCGTCACGGTCCAGGCCGTCGGAAATCAGCAGCACCACCGCGTTCTGCCCCAAAAGGCGGCGGCTCCAGCGGAAGTTGAATTCCTTGAGGCAAGCGCCGATGCGCGTGCCGCCCGCCCAGTCGAGCACCGAGGCGCTGATGCGCGAGACCGCCAAATCGACATCGCGATGCTTGAGGTGGCGCGTGATGTGCGTCAACCGCGTGCCGAAAAGTAGGGTCTGCACCCGGTCGTAGTCGTTGGTGATGGCGTGAAGGAAATGCAGGAACATGCGCGTGTAGCGGTGCATCGAGCCGGAGATGTCGCAAAGCACCACCAAAGGCGGGTGGCGTCGCCCGGGCTGGCGCCAGCGCAAAGGCAGCGCGTCGCCCCCCGTTTTGAGGCTTGCGCGCAGGCTCGCGCGCAAATCGATGCGTCCGCGCGGCGCCGGACGGGCGCGGCGGGTGGGAATTTTTTCGATCGGCAAACGCAAGTTGGCCACCAAGCGCTTGGCCTCTTGCCACTCCTCGCCGCTCATGGTTTCGAAGTCGGCTTTCTGCAGGCGCTCGCGCGCGGAGAAAGTGAGCGTGGTTTCGAGCTCGATTTCTTCCATCTCTGCTTCCTGCCGATGCTGCTCGCCCGTGGCATGCTGCAAGGCCGCAGACAGGCGCTGGCTGGATTGGTGCTCGTCTTTCAAGCCGCGGCCATAGACTTTGGGCAGCAGGAGCTGCATCGCCCGGCCCAGGAGGTCAGGGTCACGCCAAAAGATGTGGAAGGCCTGGTCGAAGAGCTCGCGCTGTTCGCGCCGACTCAAAAAAACGGCAGCCAGCACGGCGCGAAAATCTTCCCTTCGCTCCAAACCCACTACTTCGAGCGCCTGCAGCGCGGCGAGCACCCGATCGGGCCCGACGGGGAGCCCTGCCGCGCGCAAAACCCGCGCGAAGTGCATCACATTCTGCGCCAGCCGTCCCGGGCGGGCGTCGCGCGGCAGCACGGCATTGGGCAACATCACTGAGCCAGGCGCGCTTGAACTTCGGCCACCAGCGCGGCGGCTTCGCTGCCCTGCACGCGGGCGATGTCGTCTTGGTATTTCAAGAGCGCTCCCAGGGTATCGTTGACGGTGCGCGGATCGAGCACCATCTGGTCCAGCGCCATCAAGGCGCGAGTCCAATCGATGGTTTCGGCCACCCCGGGCAACTTGAACAAGTCGCGGGTGCGCAAGCGCTGCACGAACTCCACCGCCTGTTGCGAGAGTGTGGCTGCTACGCCGGGTACGCGGCGCAACACGATGGCCCATTCACGCTGCGCGTCCGGATAGTCCACCCAGTGGTAAAGACAGCGCCGCTTCACTGCGTCGTGGATTTCGCGGGTGCGGTTGGAGGTAAGCACCACGATTGGGGGCTCATCACAGCTGATGGTGCCTAGTTCCGGGATGGTGATCTGGAAGTCGGAAAGCAGTTCGAGCAAATAGGCTTCGAAGGGTTCGTCGGAGCGGTCGAGCTCATCGATCAGGAGCACCGGAGGCGTGCCGGATCGCGCCAATTCGATCGCCTGCAAAAGCGGGCGACGTATGAGATAAGCGTCGCCATAGAGGTGAGTCATCCCTCCCTTTAAGGACGGGGCTTCCTCGCCACGAATTTGAGCGGGGCCAGCGCTCGACGCGTGGTCACGCGCCAACGCGCCGTTCCCGGCTCCCGCTTCGGCGAGGCGTATAGCCATCATCTGGCGCTGCACATTCCATTCATACACCGCCGCATTGAGGTCCAAGCCCTCGTAACATTGCAAGCGAACCAAGGGGCGTCCCAGCGTTGCCGACAATGCCTTGGCAATTTCGGTTTTGCCCACGCCCGCCTCGCCTTCCAAAAACAAAGGACGCTGGAGGCGCAAAGCCAAGAAGATCGTGGTCGCCAAGGCCCGGTCGGCGAGGTAATCGGCCTGGGCCAAAAGACGCATCGTGTCGTCGATGGAAGCGGGAAGTTCGCTGAGGGCAGCCATGTCGGGAATGCTCGGGAGTATTCACTTTTGCCCAGCAAAAAAGCCTGGGCCGGAAAAAACAGCCCCCGCGCGGGGGGCTGTAGTCGGAACGAAAGAGAGCAAACGCTTTATTAAGCCCTCGCCACCGCCCGTGCGGCAAGTACCGGAATGAGGTGCGCCCGATACTCGGCACTGGCGTGAAGATCGCTGTTCAACTGCGCCGCGGATACCTTGACGCCGTTGAGTGATGCCGCGGCAAAACCCTTGGCGAGTGCCGCCTCGATCTCCTTGGCACGGAAGACGCCGTTTTGCCCCGCCCCCGTGACCGCGGCGCGCACTCCGGTGCCGGTGTCGGCAACGAACACACCCACCAGCGCGAAGCGCGAAGCCTGGTTCTTAAACTTCACATAGGCTGCTTTCTTCGGAATGGGAAAGCTTACCGCGGTGATGATTTCACCTTCGCCCAGCGCGGTGCCGAAAAGACCGGTGAAAAAATCGTCTGCGGCGATGCTGCGCCGATTGGTAACCACGGTAGCGCCCAGGCCCAAGACCGCGGCGGGATAATCCGCCGCCGGATCGTTGTTGGCCAGCGACCCGCCCAGGGTGCCGCGATTTCTCACCTGCCGGTCGCCGATTTCGCTTGCCAGCGCGGCCAGCGCGGGAATGGCGCTGGTCACTTCGCTGGAGGCGGCCACTTCGGCGTGGGTGCTCATGGCGCCGACTTTGATGCTGTTGCCTTCGCGGGAAATGCCCTTGAGACCGGCAACACCCGAGAGGTCGATCAAGTCGCTGGGGCTCGCCAAGCGCAGCTTCATCGCGGCTACCAAGGTCTGCCCTCCGGCCAAAGCCTTGCCATCGGATTTGGCCGCCAGCAGGGATGCAGCCTCCGCCAGGCTTTGCGGACGATGGAAATTGAAGTTCATCATGTTGGTATCCTCCGTTCAGGCCTTCTGGGCGCTTTGTATCGCTTGCCACACGCGCTGCGGCGTCGCCGGCATGGGCACGTCGCGCACGCCGAACTTGGACAAGGCGTCGACGATGGCGTTAATCACCGCCGGCGGTGAGCCGATGGCTCCCGCTTCGCCGCAGCCTTTGACTCCCAGCGGATTGTGCGTGCAGGGCGTGCAGGTGGTGCCGATCTGGAAGCTCGGCAAATCGTCGGCTCTGGGCATGGCGTAATCGCTATAAGAGGCAGACAACAATTGCCCCGTCTCCGGATCATAACGGCACTCTTCCAGAAGCGCCTGCCCTATGCCTTGCGCCAAGCCGCCGTGCACCTGGCCTTCGACCAGCATGGGGTTGACGATGTTGCCGAAGTCATCCACCGCGGTGAAGCGATCGATGCGCGTCTGCCCGGTCTGCGGATCGACTTCCACTTCGCAGACATAGGTGCCGGCCGGGAAAGTGAAGTTGGTCGGGTCGTAGAAGGCATTTTCGTTCAGCCCCGGTTCAAGCTTGTCCAAGGGATAGTTGTGCGGCACATAAGCGGCAAAAGCGACTCCGCCAAAGGGCACTTGTTTGTCGGTGCCCTCGACGCTGAAGGCGCCGTTCTTGAACACGATGTCGGCATCCGAAGCTTCGAGCAAATGCGCCGCGATCTTTTTGCCCTTGGCGACGATCTTGTCGAGCGCTTTCATGATGGCGCTTCCGCCCACCGCCAGTGAACGCGAGCCATACGTGCCCATGCCGAAGGGAACGCGCCCGGTGTCGCCGTGCACCACATCGACGTTTTCGATGGGGATGCCCAAGCGATCCGAAACCACTTGCGCGAAGGAGGTCTCGTGCCCTTGGCCATGGCTGTGCGAGCCGGTGAACACGGTTACCGAGCCGGTGGGGTGAACGCGGATTTCGCCGGCTTCGAACAAGCCCGCTCGCGCCCCCAATGCACCGGCGATGTTCGACGGCGCCAGACCGCAAGCTTCGATATAGCTCGAATAACCGATGCCGCGCAGCAATCCCTTGGCTTCGGTGGCCGTCTTGCGCTGCGCGAAGTTCGCCACATCGGCCATTTGCAGCGCCTTGTTCATGATGGCGTTGTAGTCGCCGGTATCGTACATCAGCGCCACCGGCGTCTGATACGGGAATTGCGTGACGAAGTTGCGCCGCCGGATTTCCGCCTGGTCTATGCCCATTTCCCGCGCCGCGGTGGACACCAGGCGCTCGACCACGTAAGTGGCTTCCGGCCGCCCCGCGCCGCGATAGGCATCCACGGGCGAGGTATTGGTGAAGACCGAAGTCACTTCGCAGTGGATGGCCGGAGTTTTGTATTGCCCGGCCAGCAGTGTGGCGTAAAGAATCGTCGGCACGCTGGACGCGAAGGTGGAAAGATAGGCGCCCAGATTGGCCTTGGTTTTCACGCGCATGGCGAGGAAATGGCCGTCTTTGTCGAGGGCGAGCTCCGCCGTGGTGGTGTGGTCCCGCCCGTGCGCATCGGAGAGGAAAGCTTCGGTGCGATCCGCCGTCCACTTCACCGGCCGCCCCAATTGGCGCGAAGCCCAAGTGAGCGCGACATCTTCGGCGTAAAGAAAGATCTTGGAACCGAAACCGCCGCCCACATCCGGAGCAATGACGCGCACTTTGTGCTCGGGCAGGCCCAGCACGAAGGCGGTCATCAACAGGCGCTCGACGTGCGGGTTCTGGTTGGAGACGTAGA
Source organism: uncultured Alcaligenaceae bacterium (assembly GCA_964517465.1). Lineage (GTDB taxonomy): Bacteria > Pseudomonadota > Gammaproteobacteria > Burkholderiales > Casimicrobiaceae > JACPUX01. The sequence goes on along the minus strand of CAZFEK010000063.1, from coordinate 5,416 downwards.
GCGTGTAGCTATCGTCGGCCCGGTTGTAGCTTGCGTTGGCAGCGCGCGGCTCGATGGCGTTGGGTGCCAGGCGGTTGTTGTGGAAATCGAGCCGCGTCACGTGCGCCGCCTGGGCAAACGCGGCATCGACCGCGCCTTTGTCGCCCAGCGCCCAGACATAACAGACGTTGTTCGGCGCAATGTCATGCACCGCGGCTTTGCCGGGCTGGTCGGCCTGGGCCGCGCTCACCACCGCGGGCAGTTCTTCATAATCGACTTCGATTTGTTCTGCGGCATCTTTGGCCTGGAAATAGGTCTCGGCAACGACCAGCGCCACGTGGTCGCCGACATAACGCACCTTGCCTTGCGCCAGCACAGGATGCGGCGGCTCTTTCATCGGTTGGCCGTTGACGTCGGTGATCAGCCAGCCGCAGGGAAGGCCGTTCACTTTGCCGGCGATGTCCTCGCCGGTGTAAACCGCCAGCACGCCGGGGGCGGCCTTCGCGGCGGCGGAGTTGATACCCTTGATCTTGGCGTGCGCATGCGGGCTGCGCAGGAAATAGCCGTAGGTTTGGCCCGGCAACACCACATCATCGGTGTATTGCCCGGCGCCAGTGAGAAAGCGGCGGTCTTCTTTGCGCTCGACGCGCGCGCCAATTCCAGTTGCGCTCATCGTCGTTCTCCTTCACATGTTCGTCAAGCCGGTTTGCACCGCCTTGACGATGTTGTGGTAGCCGGTGCAGCGGCAGTAGTTGCCGTCCAGCGCCTCGCGTATCTGGGCCTCGGTGGGGTTCTTGAGCTTGCCGGCCAATTCCACCGCGGAGAGCACCATACCCGGCGTGCAAAAGCCGCACTGCAAGCCGTGGCTGGCCTTGAATGCGGCCTGCATCGGATGCATGTCGCCGTTGGCAGCGGCCAGGCCTTCGATGGTGGTGATGCTCGCGCCTTGCGCTTGCGCCGCGAGCATATTGCAGGATTTCACGGCTTGCCCGTTGAGCAGCACGGTGCAGGCGCCGCAGTGGCCGGTGTCGCAGCCTACGTGAGTGCCGGTGAGGCGCAGATGTTCACGCAGAAAAGCGACGAGCAGCGTGCGCTCCTCCACTTCCGCGCTGACCGCCTTGCCGTTGACGGTCATGCTGATGCGAGTACTCATGGATGTACCTCCTTTTGACACGAAACGGATTGGTGTTCTTGTCCCCGAAAGTCACGTCTTCTTGCCCTACCCGTCACGAGCCGGCAGGGAGAAAACGATCGTTACGGCCCTTCCTCAAAGGTGCCAGACTACGCTTGTGAATCGCGCCTCGCAAGGGTGGGGAAGGACATCGGAGAGCCACCGATTTGCTCCAAAATGGAGCACTTGCTCTGGCTTGGAACAGCCGCGGCGGGGCCAGTTGCGGCCGAACCTGGCCTCGCTTACGATGCCGTGGGGCGCCCCCGCCCCGCGCTCGATTCGAGGAGGTTGAAATCATGGACAGCGTCGATCTGGACGTGTTGAAAAGCGCCATCAAGTGGCGGCAAGCGGGACATCGCGTCACCTTGGGCACGATCGTGCGCACCTGGGGATCGGCCCCGCGGCCGGTGGGGGCAATGATGGTCATCCGCGGCGACGGACAGGTGATCGGCTCGGTTTCCGGCGGCTGCGTGGAAGACGATTTGATCGCCCGTGTGCAAAAAGGGGAATTGGCCGGCAGCAAGCCGGAGAAAGCCACTTACGGCGTCAGCGCCGAAGAGGCGGCGCGCTTTGGCTTGCCTTGCGGAGGCACGCTGCAAATCGTCCTGGAACCCATCGCTGAGAAGTCCCGCCTCGAAGAACTGCTGGCGATCGTGGAAGGCCACGAAATTGCGCGCCGGACGCTCGACATAGAAAGCGGCGAGGTGCAAGTAAGGCGCGGCAGCCGCGCCGATGCGCTGGAATTCGACGGCCGCGTGCTCACCACCGTACACGGCCCGCGCTATCGGCTCTTGCTCATCGGCGCGGGTCAGGTTTCGCGTTATGTGGCCATGATGGCGCAGGCCCTCGATTACCACGTGATCGTGTGCGATCCGCGCGAGGAATACGCGGCCGAGTGGTATTTGCCCGGCGTCGAATTCACGCGCGGCATGCCCGACGACGTGGTGCGCGAGATGAACCCCGACGGACATACCGCCGTCGTCGCGCTGACCCATGATCCCAAACTCGACGACCTGGCGCTGATGGAAGCTTTGAAGTCGACCGCGTTCTACGTCGGCGCCCTGGGTTCGCGCGCCAACAATGACAAGCGCCGCGCACGTTTGCGCGAGTTCGATTTGAGCGAGACCGAAATCGCCAAGCTGCACGGTCCCGTGGGTCTGAAGCTGGGCGGCAAGACACCGCCCGAAATCGCCATCTCCATTCTGGCCGAGATGACCGCCATCAAGCGCGGCGCGCCGCTGCCCGCCGCGGCACCGCAGCCCGCGCCCACCGGGGGCTGCGGCACGGGCTAGGGTTCAGCGCCAGGCGCCCTCCGCGCAAGCCGAGCCCCCGCATCCCGCCCCCACCCCCTCCCCTCTTTGGCGGGAGAGGGGAGATTCGCGAGGCGCTCGCGCGAGTTCCACAGATTGCGCTAACGTCCCGCCGCAGCGAGCGCCTGATCGACGTCTTCGAGAATGTCGTCGATATGCTCGATGCCGATCGACAGGCGCACCATGTCGGCGCTGACGCCCGCCTTAGACATTTCCGCCGGCGAGAGCTGGCGGTGCGTTGTGCTGGCCGGGTGGCAGGCGAGCGACTTGGCGTCGCCGATGTTCACCAAGCGCGTGACGAGCTTGAGCGCGTCGATAAATTTCGCGCCCGCTTCAAGCCCCCCTTTGATTCCAAAAGAAAGAATGCCCGAAGCACGCCCGCCCAAGTAGCGCTGCGCCAGCGCATGGGATGGATTCTCCGCCAAGCCCGCGTATTGCACCCATGAAACCACCGGATGGCCTTGCAAATGCCGCGCCACTGCTTCCGTGTTGGCGCAAATGCGATCCATACGCAGGGGCAGCGTTTCGATGCCTTGCAGAATGAGAAAGCTGTTGAAAGGGGAGATCGCCGCGCCCATGTTCCGCAGCGGCACCACTCGCGCCCTTCCGATGTAGGCGGCCGGCCCCAGCGCTTCGGTATAGACCACGCCGTGATAAGAAACGTCGGGCTCGTTCAAGCGCTTGAAGCGCGTCTTGTGTTCCGTCCAGGGAAACTTGCCCGAATCGATGATGATGCCGCCTATCGAGTTGCCATGGCCGCCCAGGTACTTGGTCAAGGCATGCACCACGATATCGGCGCCGTGTTCGAAGGGGCGGCAGAGGTAAGGCGTGGGAACCGTGTTGTCCACCACCAGCGGAATGCCGTGGCGGTGCGCGATGTCCGCCAAGGCGCCAAAATCGACCAGGTTGCCCAGGGGGTTGCCGATCGTTTCGCAGAACAAGAGCTTGGTGCGTTCATCGATCAGCTTTTCGAGGCTGGAAGGATCGCGGTAGTCCCCGAAACGTGCCTGGATTCCCAGTTGCGGCAGGGTGTGCGCAAAGAGGTTATAGGTGCCGCCGTACAGCGTGCTGGTGGTGACGATGTTGTCGCCCGCTTCGGTGATGGTCTGAATGGCGTAAGTGATTGCCGCCATTCCCGAAGCCAGCGCCAAAGCTCCTACGCCGCCTTCCATCGCCGCCACCCGCGCTTCGAGTACCGCGGTCGTGGGGTTCATGATGCGGGTGTAGATATTGCCGGTCACCTTGAGGTCGAAGAGATCGGCCCCGTGTTGGGTGTCGTCAAAAGAATAAGATGTGGTTTGATAGATCGGAACGGCAACGGCCTTGGTGGTGGGCTCTGGCGTGTAGCCGCCGTGAACGGCGATGGTTTCGATTTTCATGAACGACTCGGGGTGGGTGAAAAACGGGAGATGGCGGAAGCCCCACGACTCCGGGCGAAATGATGATCAGTCGGCGACAAACGGGTTGCTGCGCCGCTCTTCGCCGAAGCTGGACATCGGACCGTGGCCGGGAATGAAGCGCACATCTTCGCCCAGGGGCCAGAGGCGATTGCGTATGGAATCGATCAGCGTGTCGTAATCGCCGCGCGGAAAATCGGTGCGCCCGATGGAGCCGGCAAAAAGCACATCGCCGACGATAGCGAGCTTCGATTGCGGTTCAAAAAAAACCACATGTCCGGGCGTGTGCCCGGGGCAATGCAGAACTTGGAGTTCCACTTCGCCCACCTGCACCCGGTCGCCTTGATGCAGCCAGCGCTGCGGCACAAAAGAGCGGCAGCGGGGAAAACCGAACATCTGCGCCTGAGTCGGCATTTGCTCGATCCAGAACGCGTCTTCCTCCTGCGGGCCCTCGATGGGAACGCCGGCGCGCTCGGCCAATTCAGCCACGCCGCCGGCGTGGTCGATATGGCCATGAGTGACGAGGATTTTTTCCAAGCTCAAGCCCTCGCGCGCAATCGCCGCTTCGATGCGATCGAGGTCGCCGCCGGGGTCCACCACGGCGGCCCGCCGCGTGGCGTCACACCAAAGCAGCGTGGCGTTTTGTTCGAAAGGGGTTACGGGAATGACTCGGGCGTGGAGCATGGTGAGTTCGGGTTCAATTCAGCCGCCCGATCATAACTCAAACGGTCTCAAACCGGTGCGCGCTGGCTATCACTGTTTGCCTCACGCCGCCAGAGCGCGCTGTCGAATATTTCGATAGCGGCGCGGTTGCTGCCACCCATCACCGGCTGCGCCCTGGAAAGTCACGAGGCCTGGCTCGCGTTGCCCCTCAGCGGATTGGCCTTGCCGCTGCGAAGTGCGGTCGCACCCTTCGCCCGCGATGGCCTGCCCCCTCCCTGGTCAGATTAGCGCCTGCGCCGACCGCAGTGTCTTCACCCTTGTGCGCCTACGCGGGTCCCTTGGGTGCCACGGCGAAAAAGCAGGAAAGTGCTCGACCCCGGCTCCTTGTCCCGACCCGACCGCCGCCCCTAATCCCGGCCACCGCGCCTATTCCCGGCCACCGTGCCTATTCCCGACCCCGCCGCCATTCCCGACCCCGCCGCCATTCCCGACCCCGCCCCCATTCCCGACCCCGCCCAAAGGAGTTCCCTACGTTTAGCCTTTGGTCCCCGCTCCTTCCAATCCTGTCGTGGAACGGTCGAGGGTTGGAGGATTTTGCGCTTATGGGCTTGAAAAGCACCAACGTCGCGCATACCTTTGAGTATGAGAATCGAATTAAGTCTGAAAAGGCCCCTCTTCTATTTGCTGCTCCCGATTCTGTTTGTCATGGTGTTCATGGGGTTTCCGCTCCCCGTTCCGCCGCTGAGACCGACCAAGCCCGCGCAGGAGCAATCCGCGCCCGCAAGGAAGGAGGGGACAAAGCAGCAGTCCTGAATTTGCGAAGATCGATGCGTCGCGGGTGAAGGGATCGGCAAGGGGGTCTGGAACGCCATCCGGAAAGGTGGCCAAACCTGGCC
>CAZFEK010000062.1:183-19671 GCA_964517465.1 uncultured Alcaligenaceae bacterium | reverse complement strand
TGTGAAGGCAGTGCTCTACCGCTGAGCTAACCACCCGACAAAGTCGCGCATTATCCCACCGCGACCCATCGCGGTCAATGCTGATTACCGGTCGGGGAAGGCCTTTGCGCTGGCCTTCGGCGCCATTCAGTTTGATGTGACAATGCCGTTATCATAGAGTGGCGCAGGATGGGCAGAAGTTCTTCGCGGCGCCGCTTTTTTTAGCCGACCCGAGACAGGCCGATGGCCAAAAGCTTCCGTTTCTCTTTGCGCAGCAAGCTGATCATTGCCGCCACTTCGATCGAGGCGGCCATGTTGGCGCTTTTGCTTTGGCATGGGGCAAGCCTGCTGCGCGACACCCAGCGCGAAGAAGCGCAAGCGCATCTTTCGCGACTTCTGCCGGCCTTGCAGTCGACCCTGGGGCCGGCCATGGCGAGGCAGGATTTTGCCGCGGCACAAGCGGTTGTCGACACCGTCTATCAAGGCGCCAACCTGAGCTATATCGCCGTGCTCTCGGTCCAAGGCCGCGTGCTGGCGCATTCCAGTCGCGAGGCCATGAGCGCTCTTCCGCCCGCCGCGCGGCAGGGAATGCTGGCCGCTGACGGCGAGCGCATCGACGGCGCGGTGCCGATCGAGTTCGATGGCGCGCCTCTCGGTTCCGTGCAGGTGGGCATTCCCGTCGGGTTGTCGGCGGCCTTGCGCGACCGAGTCCTGCTCGACAGCTTGGGGATTGCCGTGCTGGCGATTCTGGCGACGGCCTTCTTTCTCTATGTGGCCACGCATCTTCTGACTCGCGGCCTGGGCAAACTCGCCGCCGCCTCGCGCATGATCGAACATGGCAAATATCGCCTTCAGGTCTCGGTGCGCAGCCGAGACGAAGTCGGCGAGCTGACTGACACCTTCAACCATATGGCCCGAGCCCTGCAGGAACATTTCACCGCCCTCAGGGAGAGCGAGCAGCGCTTTCGGGCGCTTACCCGCATCGCCGCAGATTGGTATTGGGAACAGGATGCCGATTTGCGCTTCACCTATGTTTCGGCCGAGGTGAGCGAAATCGCCGGCTTGGCCGCCGATGACCAGTTGGGCAAGACCCGCTGGGAGCTTCCCGGCACCCGCTTCGATCCGGAGAAGCTGGAAGCGCATCGGCAGGTGCTCAGCGCGCGCCAGCCCTTCACCGACATGGAATACGCGCGCCAGGACGCGGCGGGGAATTGGCGTCACTTCGCCGTCAGCGGCGAACCGGTGTTCGACGAGCGAGGGGAATTCACCGGTTACCGTGGCGTCGGGCGGGACATCTCGGCGCGCAGGATGGTCGAGGAGCGCATCGCGGAGAGCGAGCGGCGCCTGCGCGCCACCTTCGATCAAGCCGCCGTTGGGATGGCGCATCTCACGCTGGAGACCACCATCGTCGGGGTCAATCAGCGGCTATGCCAGATTCTGGGCTTCGAAGCGGCGCAGATCGAGGGCAAGCGCTTCGATCAGCTGCTTTTTCCCGAGCATATCGGACGGGATCGTCAAGCCTTGGAGCAGCTGCGCGAAGGCAAACTGACCGTTTTTTCCGGTGAGCGGCGCTGCTTGAGGGGAGACGCTTCTACGGTCTGGTGCCAGTTGACGGTTTCGGTGCAACGGTCGGCAGACGGCTTGCCCGAGTCCTTCATCGGCGTCATCGAAGACATCTCGGTCAGACGGCAGGCGGAAGAAGCCCTTCGTGCCAACGAAGAGCGCCAGCGCATGTTGATGGAGCTCTTGCCGGATGCGGTGCTCATTCACCGCAATCGACGCATCGTCCTGGTCAATCGCGCCGGTTTGACTCTCTTCGGCGCGCTGCGCAGCGAAGAGATGGTCGGCAGCGACATCCTCGACTGCATACACCCGGATTTCCGGGATCGGGTGGCCAAACGCATTGCCTATCTCGAGTCCCATCTTGCCACGGGCTTGCGCCTGCCCAGCGCGGAGCAGGTTTATCTTACCCTGCAAGGCGCGGCAATCGACGTTGAGGCGACCGCAGCCATCGTCGATTTTGCGGATGGCAGCGCCGTCCTCACCGTGGCGCGGGATATTTCGGAAAGAAAGCAGGCCGAACGCGCGCTACAGGCCCGCGAGGAGCTGCTCAGCGCCATGGCCCAGACCGTACCGGCGGTGATGATGCAATTCGATCGAAATCTGCGGGTGGAATTCGCCAATGCTGCTGCGGTGCTGGCGCTGGAGCGCAAGTCCGAGGCGGTTATCGGACGCGGCCTTGCCGATCTGCTGCCCAAGGTGCGCTACCGCGGCCTCGAGGCCGAACTGGAAAGGTCCTTGCGGGGCGAAATGGTCGAGCGCGAGGGGCCGAGTTGCCTTGCGCCCGATCGTCAAATGCATGAAACCCTCAGACCGCGGCTGGATGCCGATGGGAAAGTGGAAGGCGTCTACCTGTTTGGCTACGACATTACCGCGCGAGTTGTTGCCGAGAGGGCGCTGCAGGAAAGCGAAGAACGCCTGCGGGCAGTGATGGACAACATCCCCACCCACGTTGCCGAGCTCGACACCGAGTTCATCATCCGCTACGTCAACCGCATGCAAGCGAGTCTTCTTGGTAAATCGCCATCCGAACTGATCGGAAAGCCGCTGCGCGAAATCGTTCCCCTGTCTGCGGTGGTGCAACTGGAGCAGCGCTTTCGACGCGTCCTGGCCGGCGAAAGTTTTGTCCATGAAGGAGCGAGCGTGATCCTTCCGGAACGACACGCTTCCATCGCCTATGTTCCCAAACGCGGCGCAGCCGGCGAAGTGGTCGGTTTCTACGCCTTCGGCACCGACGTGACCGAGCGCTTCGCTGCCGAACGCGCTTTGCGAGCCAGCGAGGAACGCATGCGCACCGTCGCCGATATGGTGCCCGGAGCGATCACCTATGTTGATCACGAGCAGCGTTTTCGCTTCGTCAACCGGACCTTTCTGGAGTGGGCCGGCCGCCGCGCCGAACAGGTGATCGGCAAGACGCTGGCCGAGGTTTATGGCGAAGAATCTTATGCCCGGGTGCAGCCCCTGGTGGAGATGGCACTGGCGGGCAAAGAACTGAGTCTCGAATCGTCGAGCGTTCTGCGCGCTGAACGGGTGATTCATTCGACCTATTTGCCTCACTTCAACGACCGGCAGAGGCAAGTGGGTTATTACTATTTTGGCTACGACATCACGGCGCAAAAGACCGCCGAAGCCGAAGTGCGGCGCCTGAACGCCGGCTTGGAGCGGCGGGTGGCCGACCGCACCGCTGAATTGGAAGCCTCCAACCGCGAGCTGGAAGCGTTTGCCTATTCGGTGGCGCATGATTTGCGCACGCCTTTGCGCGCCATCGACGGCTTCAGCCAGGCCGTGATCTTGCAGAACAAGACGCCGCTCGATGAGGAAATGCGGCGCTCGCTGGAAAGGGTGAGGTCGGCCAGCCAGCGTATGGGCCGGATGATCGACGATCTTCTGCGCCTGGCGCGGGTGACGCGAGGTGAACTGCGCCATCAAGACATCGACCTGTCGCAGCTCGCCGAGGAAATCGCCTTCGGCTTGCGGCAAAGCGAGCCGCAACGCGAAGTCGAAGTGAAGATCGAACCCGGCGTGGTCGGCCGGGGGGATGCCATCCTGCTGCACGCGGTGTTCGAAAACCTCATCGGCAATGCCTGGAAGTTCACCCGGAAAAAAGCCAAAGCGCGGATCGAGTTCTCCCGCGTCGAGACCCCGACCGGACACGCCTATTGCGTGCGCGACAATGGCGCCGGTTTTGACATGGCCTATGCCAGCAAGCTGTTCAGTCCTTTCCAGCGCCTGCACGGGCCGGAGGAATTCGTCGGCAACGGAATCGGGCTGGCCACCGCGCACCGCATCATCGCGCGCCACGGCGGGCGGATTTGGGCGGAAGCCGCGGTAAACAAAGGCGCCGCGTTTTACTTTACGCTGGGCAGCGACGCCTGAGTACCGTCCTCCGGTAAAATAGCCGGCTTGGGCGCGCATCGAGGCGCGCCAAGTTTTTTTGAGGACGGCACGCATGATACGCACTCGCTTCGCGCCCAGCCCCACCGGATATTTGCATCTGGGCGGCGCACGCACCGCGCTCTTCTCCTGGGCCTATGCCCGGCGGCATGGCGGCAAATTCATTCTGCGCATCGAGGATACGGACCTCGAACGCTCGACCCCCGAAGCCGTGCAGGCCATCCTCGAGGCGATGGATTGGCTCGGTTTGGATTACGACGAAGGCCCGTTCTATCAAATGCAGCGTATGGGCCGTTATCGCGAGGTCATTGCCGCCATGCTCAAGGCCGGCACGGCTTATCCCTGCTACATGAGCCCGGAAGAACTCGAGGCGCTGCGGGCCGAGCAAATGGCGCGCGGCGAAAAGCCGCGCTACGACGGTCGTTGGCGCGACGCCAAAAATGCGCCGCCGGCAGGGGTGAAACCGGTGATTCGGTTTCGCAACCCTTTGGACGGATCAGTCTCCTGGGACGATGGCGTCAAAGGCAGGATCGAAATCGCCAACAGCGAACTCGACGACTTGGTGATCGCACGCCCCGACGGCACGCCGACCTACAATTTTTGTGTGGTCGTGGACGATCTCGATATGGGCATCACCCACGTGGTGCGCGGGGATGACCATGTCAACAACACGCCGCGGCAGATCAACATCATTCGTGCCTTGGGCCATGAGCCTCCGGCCTATGCGCATGTGCCGACGGTGCTGGGAGAGGATGGACAGAAGCTGTCCAAGCGCCATGGCGCGGTCAGCGTCATGCAGTATGCCGAGCAAGGTTATCTTCCCGAGGCGATGATCAATTTTCTGGCCCGCCTCGGATGGGCGCATGGCGACGAAGAAGTGTTCGACCGCGAGGCGCTCGTTTCTTGGTTCGATTTGGGCGGGATCAGCCCCGCGCCTTCGCGCTTCAATGCCGACAAACTCAAATGGCTGAACCACGAGCACCTGAAGCGCGCCGATCTCGGAAAGCTGGGCGGGCTCCTGACGCAGCAGCTTGCTTGGCGCGGCGTGGCCACGACCGGCGGGCCGGATCCGGCCTCCGTTGCCGGGTTGTTGCGCGATCGCGTCCCCACGCTCGCCGAGATGGCCGAGGAGTCGATCTATTTCTACCAGACCCTCCACCCGTCGCCCGAACTCAGGGCGCAACACTTGAGCGCCGCCGCGCTCGGCGCGATTCGAGTGCTGGTGGAGAGGTTTGCCGATCTGCCTTGGGATCGGGCGAGCATAGGGGCGGTGATCAAAGAGGTGGCCAGCTCCTGCGGTCTAAAACTGCCCCAAGTGATGATGCCGCTTCGCGTGTTGGTGTCCGGGCAGGCCAGCACGCCGGCAGTCGATGCGGTGCTGGAGATTCTCGGCCGCGATGCTACGCTTGCGCGTTTGCGCGGCGGGCTGGGCGCGTCTTGATTCGCCCCGCCAGAACGGGTGCCGGCGAAAGGGAAGGGGGCCGAAGCCCTCTTCCCGCCTAGCGGTTTGGAGCGCGCGGCGCTTTCCGATAAAATAGGCCTTTTCCGGATGCCTCAGATGACCAAGTTCGTGTTCGTCACCGGCGGCGTGGTTTCGTCGCTCGGCAAGGGGATCGCGGCGGCCTCGCTCGCTGCCATTCTTGAGAGCCGCGGAATCAGGGTCACCCAGCTCAAGCTCGATCCGTACATCAACGTCGATCCGGGCACCATGAGCCCCTTCCAGCACGGCGAGGTTTTCGTCACCGACGACGGCGCGGAAACCGATCTGGACCTCGGGCACTACGAGCGCTTCACCGATCGCCGCATGAACCGGCGCAACAACTTCACCACCGGGCAAATCTACGAAAGCGTGATACGCAAGGAGCGCCGCGGCGATTACCTCGGCGGCACGGTGCAGGTGATTCCGCACATCACCGATGAAATCAAGTCTTTCATCTTTGCCGGCGTGGGCGATGCGCAGGTGGCCATCGTCGAAGTGGGCGGCACGGTGGGCGACATCGAATCCTTGCCTTTCCTCGAAGCGATACGCCAGATGGGCATACAGCTTGGGCGGACCAAGGTCTGCTATATCCACCTGACGCTGGTGCCCTACATCGCGACCGCCGGGGAGATGAAAACCAAGCCGACCCAACATTCGGTCAAAGAACTGCGGGAGATCGGCATTCAGCCCGACATCCTGCTGTGCCGCGTCGATCGGCCGCTGCCGGCGGACGAGCGACGGAAGATCGCGCTTTTCACCAATGTAGAACCCGAAGCGGTGATTCCCGCCGTGGACACCGATTGTATCTACAAGATTCCCGGCCACCTGCACGACGAGCACCTCGATCGCATCGTCTGTCGCAAGCTGGAAATCGAGGCGCCGGAGGCCGATCTTTCGGTTTGGGAGAAACTCGTTTACGCGCTCGAGCATCCCGAGCACAAGGTCAACATCGCGCTGGTCGGCAAGTACGTCGATCTTACCGAATCCTACAAATCGCTCTCCGAGGCGCTGATTCACGCGGGCATTCACACTCGTTGCAAAATCAACATCCATTACCTCGATTCCGAGTCGCTGGAGCGCGATGGCGTCGGCGCGCTCGCCGGCATGGATGCCATTCTGGTACCCGGCGGTTTCGGCAAGCGCGGCGTGGAAGGCAAGATCAAGGCGGTCGAATACGCCCGCACGCATGGCATTCCCTATTTGGGCATCTGCCTGGGCATGCAGTTGGCGGTGATCGAAATTGCGCGTCACCTTGCCGGACTCAAGGATGCCAACAGCACCGAATTCGACCCCAGCACGCCGCACCCCGTGATTGCCCTCATCACCGAATGGCAAAACCGGGACGGATCGGTCGAAATTCGCACCGAGAAGTCCGACCTGGGCGGCACCATGCGCTTGGGGGCGCAACCTTGCCAGTTGGTGCCAGGGAGCTTAGTGCACAAGGTTTATGGTGCCGATACGGTGAGCGAGCGCCATCGGCATCGCTACGAGGTGAACAACCATTATCTGCCGCGACTCGAAAACGCCGGGCTCAAGGTTTCGGCGCGCACCACCGCCGAGAATTTGTGCGAAATGATCGAGCTGCCGAATCATCCTTGGTTCGTCGGCTGTCAATTCCACCCCGAGTTCACCTCGACTCCGCGCCGCGGGCATCCGCTGTTCTCCGCTTTCGTTCGGGCCGCGCTGGCGCACCAGCGCCGCACCGAAGCGGGAGCCGCCGGAACCGCCGCGGAACTGGTCGCGAATATTTGATCGGCCATGCGCTTGTGCGGCTTCGAAGTCGGATTGGGCAAGCGGCTTTTTGCCATGCTGGGGCCCTGCGTGGTCGAGTCTGAGCAGCTGCAGATCGACACTGCCGGAGCGCTGAAAGAGATCTGTTCCGAACTCGGCGTTCCCTTTATCTTCAAATCATCCTTCGACAAAGCCAATCGCAGTTCTGCGTCGTCGTTTCGCGGCTTAGGAAGGGCGGAAGGCTTGCGCATCCTCGCCGAGGTCAAGCGTCAGCTCGGCGTCCCCGTAGTCACCGACGTGCATGCTGTGGACGAAATCGCCGAGGCTGCCGCGGTCGCGGATGTTTTGCAGACCCCGGCTTTTTTGTGCCGGCAGACGGACTTCATTCAGGCGGTGGCCCGAGCCGGTCGGCCGGTGAATATCAAGAAGGGGCAGTTTCTCGCCCCCGAGGACATGCTCAACGTGGTCGCCAAGGCGCGCGCCGCGAGCGGCGGCGACAACCTCATGGTGTGCGAGCGCGGCGCGTCCTTTGGCTACCACAACCTGGTGTCCGACATGCGCGGCCTTGCCATCCTGCGGCGCACCGGCTGTCCGGTGGTTTTCGATGCCACCCATTCGGTGCAACTCCCCGGCGGGCAGGGGCATGCCAGCGGCGGGCAGCGGGAGTTCGTGCCGGTGCTGGCGCGAGCGGCGGTGGCCGCGGGCATCTCGGGCATCTTTATGGAAACCCATCCGGATCCCGATCGGGCCCTGTCCGACGGGCCCAACGCCTGGCCGCTCGGGCGCATGCGCGAGCTTCTGGAGACGCTGCTCGAACTCGATGCGGTGGTCAAACGCAGCCCCTTCATCGAAAACGAATGGCTTGGAGCGAATTGAAATGGTCCGTCACCTCGTGTTGTTCAAGCTGAAGTCCGGCGTGAGCCGCGAAGACCCTCGTGTCCAAGAAGCGGTCGCGCGTATGGACACCTTGCCGGCCAAGCTTCCCCAGATCATCGGCTGGGAACATGGCTGGAATTTCACCGACCGTCCCATCGCCTATGACTATGGCTTGAATGCCCTCTTCGCCACGCGCGCCGATCTCGCCGCCTATCTGCCCCACCCTTTGCACCAGGAACTGGTGATCGGGGCACGCGAGGTGTTCGATTGGGTGGTGTGCGATTACGAAATTTCCGATCAATCAACAGGAAGACAGCAATGAGTGCAATCGTCGATGTCGTCGCTCGCGAAATTCTCGATTCGCGCGGCAATCCCACGGTCGAGGCAGACGTGGTGCTCGAGTCCGGCGTGAGCGGCCGGGCGGCAGTTCCCTCGGGCGCCTCCACGGGCTCCAAAGAAGCCATCGAACTGCGGGACGGCGACGCCAGCCGCTACTTGGGCAAAGGTGTGCTGCAAGCGGTCGAGCATGTCAATACCGAAATCTGCGAAGCGATCATCGGGCTCGATGCCTCGGAACAGGCTTTCATTGACAAAACCCTGATCGAACTCGACGGCACCGAAAACAAGTCGCGCCTCGGTGCCAATGCCCTGCTCGCGGTATCCTGCGCCGTCGCCAAGGCCGCCGCGGAAGAGAGCGGTCTGCCGCTTTACCGTTATCTGGGCGGCGCGGCCGGAATGCAGCTTCCGGTGCCCCTGATGAACGTGATCAATGGCGGCGCGCATGCCAACAACAGCGTAGACATCCAAGAATTCATGCTGGTGCCCCTGGGGGCGCCAAGCTTTCGCGAGGCGCTGCGTTACGGTGCCGAGGTCTTTCATGCGCTGAAGAAGCTGGTGGACAGTAAAGGCATGTCCACCACCGTGGGCGACGAGGGCGGCTTTGCCCCCAATCTTCCTTCCAATGAAGCGGCGTTGCAGCTCTTGATGGAGGCGATCGACCGCGCCGGATATACGCCCGGCACTGACATCGCCATCGCCCTCGATTGCGCCAGCACGGAGTTTCATAAAGGCGGCAAATACCAGCTCGAAAGCGAAGGCCTCGCCTTGACTTCGGCCGAGTTCGTCGACTACCTGGCGACCTTGGCTGACCGCTATCCCATCATCAGCATTGAAGATGGCATGGCGGAAGAAGACTGGACCGGCTGGAAGCTCTTGACCGAGCGCCTTGGCAACAAGGTGCAATTGGTCGGCGACGACCTGTTTGTCACCAACACCAAAATCTTGCGCGAGGGTATCGCGCAAGGCGTGGCCAACTCTATCCTGATCAAGATCAACCAGATCGGGACGCTGAGCGAGACTTTCGCCGCGATCGAGATGGCCAAGCGCGCCGGTTACACGGCGGTGGTGTCGCATCGTTCCGGCGAGACCGAGGACAGTCTGATCGCCGACATCGCGGTCGGCGCCAATTGCGGACAGATCAAGACCGGGTCACTGTCCCGCTCCGATCGTCTGGCGAAGTACAACCAGCTCCTGCGCATCGAGGAAGACCTGGGGGACGTAGCGGTGTATCCCGGACGCGAGGCCTTTTATCAATTGCGCTGACGCAGCGGGCAAGCCATGCGGGTGCTGGCGCTGATTCTTGCGGCGCTGGTGTTGGCGCTGCAGTACCCGCTATGGTTTGGCAAAGGGGGCTGGCTCAAAGTGCGCGATCTGTCTCGGCAGGTCGAGACCCAGCGTGAAGAGAACATCCGGCTCAAAGCGCGCAATGAAGCGCTCGATGCCGAAGTGCGCAGCCTGAAACAAGGCTTGGAGGCGATCGAAGAGCGAGCCCGCCAGGACTTGGGCATGATCCGGCAGGACGAGGTGTTCTTCCAGTTCTCCGAGCGGCCGGTCGGCGGCCCCGCGCCCAATCCACCCCCGCCCTCGCCGTGAAAAGCATCCGCTCGGCTGAAAACGCCGGCTATCGGGAACTCCTGCGCCTGGTCCGCTCTTCTGGAGCCATGCGCCGGGCCGGCTGGGCGCTTTTGGAGGGAGCGCATCTGGTCGAGGCCTATCGAGCTCGATATGGCGTCCCGCGCCGTTTGCTGCTGGATGCCCGGGTGCAGTTTTCGCCTGCGGCCCAAACGCTGATCGGGCAATGTTCGGAGACCGAGATCTGGCTGCTCGACTCCCCGCTTTTGCAACGCCTGGCCCAGACCGTCAACTCCTCGGGCGTGCTCGCCTTGGTCGAGATTCCGACCTTCGAGCGATCCTTGCCCGCGGGGGCTTCCTGCCTTCTGCTGGAGGACATTCAAGATCCGGGCAATCTCGGAGTTCTGTTGCGCGTTGCCGCGGCCGCCGGCTTACACCGCGCATACCTCAGCGCGCACTGCGCGTACGCATGGTCTCCCAAAGTGCTGCGGGCCGCGCAGGGAGCACACTTTTTTGTCGAAATTGCCGAGGCCTCCGATCTGCCGGAGCTTGCCCGGGCGTTTCCGGGGCGTCGTGTGGCGGCCGTTGTCCATGGGGGAGCGCCCTGGTGCGAGGTCGATCTGCGCGGGCCCGTGGCCTTTTTGTTTGGCAACGAAGGCGCGGGGCTCAGCGCGGATTTGGCCGCCGCGGCCGACCTCCAGCTTACGATTCCGATGCCGGGCGGGGTTGAATCGCTCAACGTCGCCTCCGCCGCCGCGGTGATGGTGTTCGAAAAGGTGCGGCAGGAGCTGGCCGGGGTTTAGGGATGCTCGGAACCAGGCTTTGGTGGTCGCTCGCGGGCGCTCGGATCGGGTGGTCGACGCTTGCCGCGCTTTCTTGGGCATTTACCCGGCAGCAATTTCTTGCAGTTTGGCGTCGGGCGAGGTAAGTTCACACCCAGGCTTGATCCAGAGCAAGGACTCGGGCGACGAGCGATGAAAGACTGGCGAACCATTTTGGGCGCGCGTGGTGGGCCTGCTGCGCGCGGTTCCGCGGGGGAAACCTGATGTCTTGGCCTTTACGATTTGTACCTTCCGGACCAAGTACCGGCTCGGGTCAGTGCGCGCTATGAGCATCACCATCGGAAAGCCGGGGCGCATCCCCGACCTCCTGGCGGCGCAGCCGCTTTTTCGCGAACTTCCTCCGGCCGACCTCAACGCCTTGAGCGCCGCGACGGAGCTTTTGCGGCCGCTCAAGGGCGAATACCTCTTTCATCGCGGCGATGCGGCGCGCGGTTTCTATGTCGTCGTTCATGGGCAAATCAAGCTGGCCATGCCTGCGCAGCCGGATGTCGAAAAAGTCGTGGACCTCCTGGGTCCGGGCAAGAGCTTTGGGGCGGCGATCATGTTTTTGGAAGGCCGTTATCCGGTGACCGCTCAGGCGGTGGCCGACTCGTCGGTGCTGTTGATTCCAAGCCGAGCGCTGCTGCCCGCCATCGAACGCACGCCCCTGTTGGCGCGCCGTATGCTGGCCGGCTTGAGCATGAAGCTCCATGGGCTGATCAAAGACGTGGAAGCGTATTCGGTGCAGTCCGCCCTGGAACGCGTCTTGGGCTTTCTCAGCGGCCTGGTGATGAGCGCTGAATCTTCGGCCTCACCGTTGCAGGTTCGCCTGCCGGCCAGCAAGCGCGTGATCGCCTCGCGCCTCAATCTCACCCCGGAGACCTTTTCGCGCCTCCTGCATAAGCTCACCGAACAAGGCATCATCGAAGTTCAGGGCCGGATCGTCATTGTGCGCGATCCGGCTCGGCTCGAAGCCGGAAGTTAGACCGAAGCCCCCGATCAGGAAGAACCATGCTGCAAATTCCCTTTCCGCTGTTGCAACTAAAAAACCGGCGTGTTTTGCCCATTGTGCAGGGCGGCATGGGCGTGGGCATTTCCGCCCACCGGCTTGCCGGCACGGTGGCCAAAGAAGGGGCCATGGGCACCATTGCCAGTGTAGATTTGCGCCACCATCACCCCGACCTTCTTGCCGAGGCTGGAAAAAGCCGGGACCGCGAAATCCTCGACCGCCTGAATCTGGTCGCGCTCGATCGCGAAGTGCGCGGGGCCCTGGATCTCGCCCAGGGGCAGGGCGTCGTGGCGGTGAACGTCATGCGCGCGGTTTCGGCTTATGCCGACCATGTTCGCCAGTCCTGCGATAGCGGTGCCCACGCGATCGTCATGGGTGCGGGGCTGCCGCTGGAATTGCCCGAACTTACCGCGAACTATCCCGAGGTGGCGCTAGTGCCCATACTCTCCGATGCCCGCGGAGTGAGCATCGTGCTGCGCAAATGGATGCGCAAGAACCGGCTGCCGGATGCGATCATCATCGAGCACCCGGCGCATGCGGGCGGTCATTTGGGCGCGGCCAAGCCGGCGGACATCGCCGAT
The DNA here is from genome assembly GCA_964517465.1 of uncultured Alcaligenaceae bacterium. Lineage (GTDB taxonomy): Bacteria > Pseudomonadota > Gammaproteobacteria > Burkholderiales > Casimicrobiaceae > JACPUX01. The sequence goes on along the minus strand of CAZFEK010000062.1, from coordinate 7,329 downwards.
GCCCGCTTCGAGTTCGAAGTGGTGCTCCCGGAAGTGCTGAAAGTGCTGGCCGAACTGGGCATCGAAAGGGAGCGGATACCGCTGATCGCCGCGGGCGGCGTGAACAGCCACGAACGAGTCAAGAACCTCATCAGCCTCGGGGCCGCGGCGGTGCAGGTGGGTACCGCCTTTGCGGTGACGCAGGAGAGCGACGCGCATCCCAATTTCAAGAAAGTGCTGGCCGAGGCCAAAAAAGAAGACATCGTCACCTTCATGAGCGTCGCCGGCCTGCCGGCACGCGGCGTGTTGACGCCCTGGCTCAAGAGCTATCTCAAGAGCGAGGCCTGGCTCCAGTCTCGCGCTCGTGCCGATCTCAAGCGCTGCGTCGCGGGCCTGCAATGCCTGTCCGTCTGCGGCTGGCGCGACGGGCTGGCGAAGATCGGCCAATTCTGCATCGACAACCAGCTCGCCGCGGCGCTGCGCGGAGAAATCTCCAAAGGTCTCTTTTTCCGTGGCGCGGATTCCTTGCCATTTGGTTCGGCTATCCGCAGCGTGCATGAACTGATCGAATATCTCCTGGCCGGCAAGGAACCCGCGACCGCTTAGGGTATGCCGCATCCGGCGGGTGCGGCGCCGAGCACACCGGGGCCCGATAGCCGCGTCGTCCTTTCCCCCAAAACCGGGTCCACGCCGGGGAGTGCGGTGATACTGACCTCCTTGCGCGACCTCGAGACCAAGGCGGCGCCGCGTGTCTGCGCCACGATCCAGCGCGGCTGGTGCGGCTAATAGATATGCCTCTCCACCCGAGCCAGCTGCAGAATGGTGGTGGCAAGTTCCTCGATCGAGCGGCTGGTGGTGTCGAGCACCGAGATGCCTTCGCGGCGCATCATCGCTTCCGCTTCACGCAATTCGTATTGGCAATTGGCCAGGGTGGCATAACTGCTGTCCGGCCGACGCTCGTTGCGAATGCGGTGCAGCCGCTCCGCGGTGATGGTGAGCCCGAAGAGGCGCTCTCGATGCGGAAGCAGCGACGCGGGCAGCTCGCGGTCGGTGAAATCGTCGGGTGTCAGCGGAAAATTGGCGGCCCGAATGCCGAACTGCATGGCCAGATAGAGACAGGTGGGCGTTTTGCCGCAGCGCGACACGCCGACCAATATGACCTGCGCTTTGGCAAGCCCACGCGTGGAAGCGCCGTCGTCGTGCTCCAAGGCAAAATTGATCGCTTCCATGCGGGCAAAGTATTGCCGGGGGTCGGACACGCCATGGGACTTGCCGGCGGCGTGCGAGGATTTCGCGCCCAGCTCCGATTCGAGCGGTGCAATGAAGATTTGGAAGAAGTCCAGGAACAGGGCCGGCGCCTGCGCCAAGCGGGCACTCATGGCGGTATCGACCAGCGAGCTGAAGACGATCGGCCGCCGGCCATCCAATTTCGCTTGTGACGCGATCTGCTCGATGGCTTGATCGACTTTCGCCAGGCTGTCGACGAAGGGCAGGTTGTGCCGCTGAAAAACGAAGCCCTCGAACTGCGAAAGCAAACTGTTTCCCAGCATCTCTGCCGTGATACCGGTGCGATCGGAGACAAAAAAAACCGTGCGCCGGCTCGGCATCAGGCGGCTCCGGCTTCCTTTTCGACCGGGCAGGGCCAGTCCTGCCAAACCGGCACCAAGCCGGCAGGCAACGGAGGCAAATCGCCCAGATCCATCCAGGACTCTCCCGGGCCGTGGTAATCCGAGCCCACGGAAGCGCGGAAACCGAAGCGTTTCGCCAAGTTCGCGTATTCCAGGTATTGCTCTGGAGTGTGGCTGGAAGTGAGCACCTCGATTGCATCGCCGCCGGCCTCTTTGAAGTCCTTGAGCAGTTCGCGCATTTGGGGCGCCGAGACCGGATAACGCCCCGGATGCGCCAGCACCGCCTGGCCGCCGGCGCCGTGGATCCAGCCGATCGCCTGAGGCAGGGTGGCCCACTCGTGGCCAACATAACCCGGCTTGCCCGGGGTCAGATAACGCTTGAACACCTCGCGCACTTCGCTGACGTAGCCGGCATCGACCAGGAAACGCGCGAAATGCGTGCGTGAAATCAGGCTTTCGCTGGTGACATAACGCAGCGCCCCTTCGTAGGCTCCGGGTATCCCCGCGGCGGCGAGGGCGTCGGCCATCCGTTTGGCGCGCGTGCCGCGTCCCTCCCGGATGGCTTTGAGGCCGGCATGCAGGGTCGCATCGCCGGGATCGATGGCCAAACCGACGATGTGTAAGGTGACATCGCGCCAACTCACGGACAGTTCCGTGCCGGGGATGAAGACCAGATCAGTGCTTGTGGCCGCCTGAGCCGCTTCGGCCAGACCGCTGATTTCATCATGATCGGTGAGGGCGAAAACGTCTACTCGGCGCGCGGCTGCGCGCCGAACCAAGGCCGTGGGCGTGAGCAGGCCGTCCGAATGAGTGGAGTGGGAATGAAGGTCGTAGCGGAGCATGGGAGTTCCCGTCAAGCGGGCATCCTACCAGATGAAAAGGCCCCGAACACGCCCAAAATGACACGCCCAGAGGGGCTCAAACTCCACTTTTCGCGCGAGTTACGAAAAGCCACTTGCCAGATCGGCTCTGGTACGGAAGAATTACTTCTGCATAAAACCGACAGAATCCGGCCTTGCCGGTTAAGATCGGGCGGAGGTAGCAGCAACTTATCGATTGGGGGCGTTTCGTGAAGGTGTTCGACAAGATACTCAACCCGCGGGAAATCAGGCGCCGGCTGGGTCTGAACCAAGAGCAGTTCTGGACCAAGATTGGCGTTACCCAGAGTGGTGGCTCGCGTTATGAAAGCGGGCGCGAAATGCCCAAGCCGGTGCGCGAATTACTTCGGCTGGTGCATGTCGAGCAGATCGACCTTTCGCAGGTGAAACGCGAAGACTTCGAAGTCATCAGCTACCTCAAGTCCCACCACCCGGACCTTTACAAGAGCTTGCGCAAGGCCGTGCGCTCCCGCGAGCGGCCGGAAAAGACGCCCGACGAATCGGCCACCGTCTAAACTTCTGCTCACCCGCCGGCGCGGCGATTGCGCAAAGCGCCGGGGGTTCCTTGCTCGGAACGCGGTGACCCTGCAGCCGATTCAGGCGGCGCTGCTGCGCCGCAATAAATATTTCCGATGGGCGGCTCGAGCGCGGTAAAATTGCGGTTTCGCGCCTCAGGCGCGACCGTCTTCCAGCCTCTCTCCGGTGACAGCTATGAGCGCAAACCCCTATGTGATTTGGTTTCAGGATCTTCGCATGAGCGACGTCGAGCAAGTGGGCGGAAAGAACGCCTCCTTGGGCGAAATGATCAGCCAGTTGGCGCATGCCGGGGTGCGTGTTCCCGGAGGTTTCGCCACTACCGCTCACGCCTATCGGGAATTCCTGGCCCACAATCACTTGACCCGGCGGATCGCAGCGCGTTTGGAGGCCTTGGACGTCGATGATGTCGAGGCCTTGGCCCTGGCGGGCGCCGAAATCCGCTCTTGGGTGGCTGATGCACCCTTGCAGCCCGAACTGCAAAGCGCCATCGAAGTGGCCTATGACCGTATGGTGGCGGAGGGGGGGCAAGACCTTTCGCTGGCGGTTCGCTCTTCGGCCACGGCCGAAGATTTGCCCGATGCTTCATTTGCGGGGCAGCAGGAAACATTTTTAAATATCCATGGGTTAGATAACACTATTCATGCAATACGTGAAGTGTTTGCCTCGCTTTACAACGACCGGGCCATCGCCTACCGGGTTCACAAAGGCTACACCCACGGTGACGTGGCACTTTCGGCGGGTGTGCAGCGCATGGTGCGCAGCGATCTTGGCGCCAGCGGCGTGATGTTTTCGCTCGATACCGAATCGGGGTTTGACCAAGTCGTGTTCATCACGGCGTCCTACGGCTTGGGCGAGACGGTGGTTCAAGGCGCGGTCAACCCGGACGAGTTCTACGTCTACAAGCCCAATGTCGCCGCGCAGCGCCCCGCCATTCTGCGCCGCGGTTTGGGCGGCAAAGCGATCAAGATGGTATTTGCCGAAAGCCGCGCCGCCGGCCGCTCGGTCAAGACGCTAGACGTGCCCGAGGTAGAACGCCAAGCCTTTTCCATCACCGACGCCGAGGTGGAAGAGCTGGCCCGTTACGCCATGATCATCGAGCGGCACTACCAGCGTCCGATGGACATCGAATGGGGCCGCGATGGTGGCGATGGCAAGCTCTATATCCTTCAAGCGCGCCCGGAGACGGTCAAATCGCAAGATGCGGCGCACGGCAGCCTCAAGCGCTTCAAGCTCCTCGAACGCTCCCGCGTGCTGGCAAGCGGCCGCGCCATCGGGCAGAAGGTGGGCCAGGGTGTGGTTCGTCTGGTCAAAAGCGCCACCCAGATGGATCGCGTCAAAGCGGGCGACGTGTTGGTGACCGACATGACCGATCCGGACTGGGAACCAGTGATGAAACGTGCCGCGGCGATCGTCACCAATCGGGGCGGACGCACTTGCCACGCGGCCATCATCGCCCGCGAACTCGGCATACCGGCGGTGGTGGGCTGCGGGGATGCCACATCCGTGTTGTCAGACGGCCAGGAAGTAACGGTTGCCTGTTGCGAAGGTGATACCGGCAACGTGTATGAAGGCCGGCTGAAAATCGAAATCTCCGAAACCCATCTGGGCGCCATGCCCGCAGCGCCGGTCAAGGTGATGATGAATGTCGCCAACCCCGAGCTGGCCTTCGAGTTTCGCAGCCTTCCCAATGAAGGCGTAGGCCTGGCGCGGCTGGAAATGATCATCAACAACACCATCGGTGTCCATCCCAAGGCGCTGCTGGAGTTCGACCGCCTGCCCGAGGCGCTCAAGGCCAAGGTGAGCGGGCGTATTGCGGGTTACTCTTCGCCCGTGGACTTTTATGTCACTAAGCTCGCCGAAGGCATTTCTACCATTGCCGCGGCCTTCTGGCCCAAAAAGGTGATCGTGCGCTTGTCCGATTTCAAATCGAACGAATACGCCAATTTGTTGGGCGGCGATCGTTATGAACCGCACGAAGAAAACCCCATGCTGGGTTTCCGCGGCGCTTCGCGCTATATCGCCGAGAGCTTCTACGACTGCTTTCAGCTCGAATGCCAGGCGGTAAAAAAAGTGCGCGATGAAATGGGGCTCACCAACGTCGAAGTGATGATTCCCTTCGTTCGCACCGTGACCGAGGGCGCTCGCGTGGTCGAGCTCCTTGCCGCCAACGGCCTCAAGCGCGGCGACAACGGCCTGCGCGTCATCATGATGTGCGAAATCCCCTCCAACGCGCTCTTGGCCGAACGGTTTCTGGCGCATTTCGACGGCATGAGCATCGGTTCGAACGACATGACTCAGCTCACCCTGGGCGTGGATCGTGATTCCGGCGGCCCGATTGCTTCTACCTTCGATGAGCGTGACGACGCGGTCAAGGCCATGTTGGGGATGGCCATTTCGGCTTGCGGCAAGGCTGGGAAATATATCGGCATTTGCGGCCAGGGGCCATCGGACCATCCCGACCTCGCCGAGTGGCTGGTGGACGAGGGCATCGAAAGTATTTCGCTCAACCCCGACACGGTAGTGGACACCTGGCTGCGGCTGGCCAAACATGGCCGCCAAAAGCATTGAGCAGAACCGGTTTTTGAACTCATGCGCCGTCTAGCCCCCTTGCGTCTGAAACGTGGACCATCCAAGGCACTTGGCCTTGCGATCCTGCTGGCGCACGGACTGAGCCTAGGGGCGGTGCTGCTGCTGCCGCTGCCCCCTGCTTTACATGTGGTGCTGGCATTGGTCCTGGCGGCGCATGGCGCGTGGAGCACATATGCCCATGCGCTGCTTCGCCCGCGCGCCGCGATCGTGCAAGTGGAACTCGGCGGGCAGAATCAGATGCGGCTGGTGGACCGGGTTGGTCGCAACATGTCCGCTGAGCTCCTGCCGGGCAGCGTCGTGCTGCCGTGGCTGGTGGTTCTGCGCTATCGCCTGGGGCGCGAGCGTTGGTCGCGACGCTTGCTCCTGGTTCGAGACATGTGCGAAGCCGACGCGCTGCGCGTGCTGCGCATCAGGCTGCGCCACCCCCGAGGGTCGGCTGCTCCGGTGGGTGTGCGCTCAACCATTCCTGGGCGAGGATAATCGTTCCGCCTGGGCGCGGCGGCTCTTCCTGCAGCAGGTCCAGGTAAAGCGGCGCCATCGCCTCCGGCGGAGGCAGATTCAAAAGCGCCGCCCCGGGGTGGGTTTTCACGCGCAGCGGCGAGTGCATGGGGCCAGGCACCACACCGTAAACCCGCAAGGCGGGCTCGTTTTCCCATTCGTCGCCGAGCACCTTTACCAAGGCCGAGAGCCCCGCTTTTGCGGCGGCGTAGGCACCCCAATAGGCCTTGGGTTCCAACCCGCGATCGGCCAGCGTAAAGATGACGCGGCCCCGCCCCGAGGTCTTGAGCAAACCGACACAAACTTTCGTCAGAGCCGCGGGGACAGCGAGATTAACGCGCAGCACCGAGTCCCAAGCAGCCAAACTCTGCTGATCGAAAGGGCCCAGGATGCCAAGCTCCGCTGCGCAATGCACCAGATGATCCAGGCGTCCGAATTGCCGGTCGATCGCATCCGCCATAGTCGCCAGGGCCTGCTCGTCGGCGGCGGCGAAATCGAGCGGAAAGATCACCGGTTCGGCGGCGGCGGTGGGAAGCAGGGCATCGTAGAGTCTTTCGAGTTTGCGCGGGTTGCGTCCATGCAGTATGACCCTGGCTCCTGCTGCAGCGAAGCTCGTCGCGAGCGCCTTGCCCAGGCCCTGGCCGGCGCCGGTGACCAGAATCACTCGATCGGTGAGCGGAAGAGGCAAAGGCGCGGCGGGCATAGGGTGAAGCAGGCGCAAGAGAGCAGGCATTATCCCAGGCTTGGGTCGGTTCAGGGGCAGGGAAGCCCGGCGCAAGCAGGTGCGAGAGATGGCTTTTTGTTTGGCGTCCCCACGGGGATTGTGCGCGGCTCGCCTTGCGGCGATCCTTGCATCCCGCGCCGTTGCGGCGCGGGACCGCCCTGACGGGCGTCCTGCGCGCTGCTGTCGCAGCGCTGGTCGAACCCGGCGGGGTTCTGCTGCACCCGCAGCGATGCCAAACAAAAAAGCCACCGCTGCGGGTGGCTTTTTGTTTGGCGTCCCCACGGGGATTGTGCGCGGCTCGCCTTGCGGCGAT
>CAZFEK010000062.1:0-83 GCA_964517465.1 uncultured Alcaligenaceae bacterium | reverse complement strand
AAACAAAAAAGCCACCGCTGCGGGTGGCTTTTTGTTTGGCGTCCCCACGGGGATTCGAACCCCGGTTACCGCCGTGAAAGGGC
>CAZFEK010000061.1:0-20343 GCA_964517465.1 uncultured Alcaligenaceae bacterium | reverse complement strand
CTTGTCGTCCTCGCTGACATCCATTTTGATCTGCACCGGCGCCTTGTTCTCAAAGCGTGCGGGCCGAAGTAATCCTTTGAAGAAGTCGTCCAGACCCGCTTCGGTGAAGGGATCCCATACGGTTAGATTGGCCATATCTTGCTCCTCTCTTTGAGACTTCACACCCATAGCCGCTGCCCCGCCGGGGCGAGGGCTACAAACCCAGAATACGCTCCGCGGGAAGTCGCATGTTGACTCAAATCAACCCTTGCGGCCCCGCGGAGTACAATCCTGAAATAGGGTCGATGGCGGGCATTTCAAGCCCCCTGCTTGTCAACATGAGGAGGAGTTGTCCGACATGAAAATTCGTTTCCTTGGCGCGGCGCGCGAAGTCACCGGTTCAAGTTATTGGCTGGAAACGAATGAGGCCCGCCTGCTGTTCGATTGCGGCATGTTTCAGGGGGGGCGCGAAGCGCGCCAGCGCAATTTCTCGGCCCTAGATTTCGATGCTCGCGCCTGCCAGGCCGTGGTTCAGACCCACGCTCACATCGACCACTCGGGCTTGTTGCCCCGCCTTTGCCTCAAGGGCTTCCAGGGCCCGATCTACTGCACCGAGCCCACCGCCGCCCTGCTCAAGGTAATGCTGCCGGACAGCGCTTTCATCCAGGAAAAGGAAGCCGAGTGGCAGAACTTCAAAGCGCCGCGGCGCAGGGGCAGCGGGAACGGGCACCGTCACTCGGCGGGGGAAACTGCACCGCTTTACACCGTCGCCCAGGCCCAGGCTTGCCTCAGGCAATTGCGGCCGCTGCCTTATGACACCGCCTTCGAGCCCGCGCCGGGCGTGCGCTGCGTATTCCGCGACGCCGGCCATATTCTGGGTTCCGCCATCGTCGAATGTTGGGTAAACAAAGACGGCGGCGAGCGAAAGATCGTCTTTTCCGGAGACCTGGGCCAGCCCGGACACCCGCTGGTGCGCGATCCCACGCTCATTCCCGAAGCCGACTACCTCCTGGTCGAGTCGACTTATGGCAACCGCCTGCACAAGAGCTGGCAGGACACCGTGGAAGAATTCGTTCTTGCGCTGCAGGAGACGCTGCGCCATCGCCAAGGCAATGTCATCATTCCGGCCTTCGCCGTGGGCCGCACCCAGGATCTTCTATTTTTGCTGGCGGACCTCACTCGCCAGAGGCGGCTGAAGCCCCTCGACATTTACGTCGATTCGCCGATGGCAACGGCGGCCACGGAGGTGCTGTTCCGGCATCTTGACGTGCTCGATGCGGAAACCCACCGCCTGCTCGACTGGGAAGGCCGCGGAGAGTTCTTCGCGAGGGTGCGCTTCGTGCAGGACCTGGAAGAGTCCAAAGCTTTGAACCGCATCAAAGGCGGCGCCATCATCATCAGCGCCAGCGGCATGTGCGAAGCCGGCCGCGTTAAACATCACCTGCGCCACAACTTGCCGCGGGCCGAATCGACGGTCATCATCGTCGGCTTTCAAGCTGCGCACACTTTGGGTCGACGCATCGTGGACGGGGCGAAGATGGTGCGGATCTTCCATGAAGACGTGCCGGTGCGCGCGCGCGTCCACACCATAGGCGGGCTCTCCGCCCACGCCGACCAGGCCGGCTTGATGCATTGGCTCAACGGTTTCCGGCGCGCGCCGCGCCAGTGTTTCATCGTCCATGGCGAATCCGGCACCGCGCTCGGTTTCGGCGAAAAACTGCGCGCCGAGCTGGGGTGGAACACCACCGTGCCGGAAGCGGGCCAGCTGTTTAGCTTGGACTAGAAAGCGCCGCTGCTCGACTCGCGCCGGTCGCTTTCACTTCTCCGGTTTGCAATCGCAAAACGCTTCACCCTTGTCGAGAATGATGCGCCAAACGCCTGGCTCCTCTTGGCGCCAGACCGAGGTAAAAGTGCCGACGCGTTTGCCTTGCGGGTCGAAAACCGGACCGCTGGACAGCGCCAGCGTGCCCGAATCGAGCACTTCAACCTCCTTGGGTTCCCAGGAAAACGGCGCTTGCGGCTTCTCGTACCAGCGTTTCCACCAACCGGCCACTGCGTCCGGACCCCGCAGGGGCGTTGGACCGGAGAAGAAAATCGTCTCCTCTGAAAGAAACCGCTTGAAGGCCGCGAGATCGCGGTCGGCCATGGTCTTGGCGAAAGCGCGTTCGGTGTCCGCCACTTGGCGCTTGAGGTTCTCCAGCAAAGGTTTCGGCTCCTTCATGGTGGCGCAACCGCTGAGCAGCAGCAGGGGCAAGAAAAAGAGAAAAGTTGTTCGCATGCTTCCTCCTGGTTGGTAACGCCTCCGCACGGCGTCTTCAAAAGGTGTCTTCGACGCGCCGGCGGTCGGCCTTGCGCCGAGCCAAGCGCTGCTTCTGCTCCCGGCGCCGCGCCTCGACCGCCGGGCTTGGCATCGTGGCAACGCGGCGCTTTTGCGGTACGGCGACGCTGCGCAGCAGCTCGCGCAAGCGTTCCAATGCGTCGCCGCGGTTCTGTTCTTGAGTGCGGAAACGCTGCGCTTTGATCACCACCACCTGATCGGCCGTTATGCGGCGGTCGGCCAGTCGTGCCAAGCGCTGTTTGTAGAAATCGGGCAGCGACGATGGTCCAATTTCGAAGCGCAAATGGATCGCCGACGACACTTTGTTGACGTTCTGTCCGCCTGCGCCCTGAGCGCGAACGGCGGTGATTTCGATTTCGCGCAGGGGCAAATAGACGTGAGTCGAAATAGCCAAGGTGCCGTCTTCGAGATTCAAAGCGTGTCCCCGCGAAGCTGAGTTGCCTCGCCCTAAGAGCGCGAGGCCTCCTCGCCACCCTTTTGAGCGGGGTCTGCGGCCCCCGGTATAGGATTCGTCTCGCCCACCCCGCCGTAACCGGCGGGACTGGCGTTCGCCCCTTGGTCTAGGTCCTCGGGGGTATCGATGTCCTGAGCGACTCCCGGGTCGTCCACCTCCAGCAAGTGCAGATGCTGAGGGTTCGTTTGCAGCAGCCGGCGCGCGCCTGCGTCGCCTTCGAGGGCAAGCAGTTCATCCCGATACCGGGCCGAGAACCCCACCGGGTTGCCCCGCCGCCCTCGGTAAACCGGCGCCACGATTTCATGCCCCGCGCGCAAGGCTTCCGCAAGGGCGGCGATCGTGGAGGGCAGCACAAAAGGCATATCGGCCAAGGCAATCACCCAGCCGGCGGCATTGGGAGTTGCTGCAACGCCCGCCGCAAGGCTGTGCCCCATGCCCCGATTCGCTTCGCGGGCAATGACCAGGGTAAAACTCAGCCCTTCGAGCAAAAGGCTCAGTTCGCGGTCTTCCGGCCGCAAAACCGCAAGAGCGTTGGGGAGCGCCTGGCGCAGGTGTTTTGCGCTTGCCAGCCCCAACAGCTCGCCATCGGGCAGCCGGTGCAAAAGTTTGTTGCCCCCGAAGCGCCGTCCATGTCCGGCGGCGAGCAGAATACCCTGCATGAAATCAGGCTTGTTCACCATCTCTACGGGCCCTCGAAAACCAAAAACCGCGGGGCTTGTCGCAAGGCAGTGGCCCCGCTCCGAAAGGGCGAAGTTTCCTCGACACAAGTCGCGGCGAGGTCTGCAGCCCCTGGTGAACGCAGGGTCTCACGCACCCCAGCGTAAATGACGAGGCTTGCGCTCGACCCGTGGTGAGTTCGCGGTAAAATTGTTTCCTCGAAACCAGGAGTTCTCATGAGCATTCAAGATACCATACGCGCCCAGGTCACGAGTCACCCCGTGGTGCTCTACATGAAGGGCACACCCCAGTTTCCGCAGTGCGGCTTCAGCGGCGCAGCCGTGCAGATGCTCAAGGCGGCGGGCGTGAGCGACTTCTTCGCGGTGAATGTTTTGGAAGACGAAGAAATCCGCCAAGGCATCAAAGAATTTGCCAACTGGCCTACCATCCCGCAGCTTTATGTCAAGGGCGAATTCGTCGGCGGGGCAGACATCATGCGCGAGATGTACCAGACCGGCGAATTACAAAAGCTGCTCGCGGCCTGATTGGAAGGCGGTCGTGAAAAGAGCCCGGCCTTGGTGCCGGGCTCTTTTTTTGGTGCGCGCGGGTTCCGCGCCGGTGCAAAGGCGCCCTGCTCCGCAAATTCCTTGCCCAAGGGACGTGCAGCGCACTGCGAAGGTGCGCGCGCTGCACACGCGTGGTGCACGCCTCGTCCGGCCGGCTGGACAGCTCACCAGCAAACATCGATAAATCAACGAATTAATTGACTGGCATAGAGGCTGCTTTTGCCCTTCCCATCTACCTTTGGGAGGCCTTATGGAAGCGCTCAAGACCAGTAACGATGTCCTGTTCATTTTGCTCGGCGCCATCATGGTGCTGGCCATGCATGCCGGCTTCGCCTTTCTGGAGCTCGGCACGGTGCGCAAGAAGAACCAGGTCAATGCCCTGGTGAAAATCCTGGCCGACTTTTCGGTTTCCAGCATTGCCTATTTTTTCATCGGCTACGCCATTGCCTATGGCACCACCTTCTTCGTCGATGCAAGCACGCTCACCCAAAAGAGCGGCTACGATCTGGTGAAATTTTTTTTCCTGCTGACCTTTGCCGCGGCCATTCCGGCCATCGTCTCCGGCGGCATCGCCGAGCGGGCGCGCTTCAATCCGCAGTTGGCCGCGACCTTTCTGGTGGTCGGTTTCGTCTACCCCTTCTTCGAAGGCATCGCCTGGAACCAGGCCTACGGCGTGCAGGCCTGGCTCAAGGGTTTCGCCGGTGAAGAGTTTCACGACTTCGCCGGCTCGGTGGTGGTGCACGCCGTGGGCGGCTGGTTGGGCTTGATCGCCGTGCTGCAACTGGGCGCGCGGCGCGGCCGCTACAGCAAAGATGGCGGCGTGGCCGCGCATCCGCCTTCGAGCATTCCCTTCCTGGCACTGGGCGCCTGGGTGTTGTCGGTGGGCTGGTTCGGCTTCAATGTGATGTCGGCGCAGACCATCGACAAGATCAGTGGCCTGGTCGCCGTCAATTCGCTCATGGCCATGGTGGGCGGCACCCTGGCCGCTCTGGTGGCGGGGCGCAACGACCCGGGCTTTGTACACAACGGCCCGCTCGCCGGCCTGGTGGCGGTGTGCGCCGGCTCCGACCTCATGCACCCGATCGGGGCACTGTTCACCGGCGCCATCGCCGGCGCGCTCTTCGTCTACATGTTCACGCTCACCCAAAACCGCTGGAAAATCGACGACGTGCTGGGCGTATGGCCCTTGCACGGCCTGTGCGGCGCCTGGGGCGGCCTGGCGGCCGGCATCTTCGGCCAGAAAGCGCTGGGCGGTGCGGGCGGCGTTTCATTCCTGGCCCAGCTCCTAGGCACCGCGCTGGGCATCGGCATCGCCGTGATCGGCGGCCTGCTGGTCTACGGCCTCTTGAAGAAATTCGTCGGCCTCAGGCTCGACGCGGAAGAAGAATTCAACGGCGCCGACTTGTCGATCCACAAAATCAGTGCCACGCCGGAGCGGGAGGCGGGGTGGTGAGCAGGGTGCTGCTCAAGGAAGTGTGCATGACTCAGGTCTGCCGCGCCAGGTGAATGAGAAATGCATCGATCGTTCCGAGCTGAACACCTGCTGCGCAGCTTCCCGGCACTGGCACGGCATTTGGCATCTTTTCGTGGCGGGCGGCAGCGCCATTCACTACTTCGCCATCCTGCGCTACGTCGCCCTGAAGCACTTCCGGCGGACACCTGAGCCTGCCTGCGGCGAACAAAAAAAGCGCGTCTCCGGCCGTGATCGTTAACCGGAGACGCGTGATCGCGGGAGAGACCGCACAGCAGAACCTTGTTTGGCGCTAAGCGCCCCAATCGTAGAGCCAGGGCCGACGTTTGCGGTCGGCAGCTTCCCAGGCTTCGATGCGGCTCTCGAACGCGAGTATGGCGGCGATGGGATCGCGCCCGTCGAGCAGGGCTTCGCGCGCGGCCGCGCCGATATCGAAGGGATAGCTCAAGCCTTCCGTGAGCACGCGGTTTTGTTCCAGATCGATGATGAGTTGCCGCGCCTGGGGGTCGGGTTCCACCCAGGCGGCCAGGGTGTGCAGGGTGGCTTCATCGACCACCGCCGCCAGAACACCATTGCGCACGCAGTTGGCGGCGAAGATCGCGCCGAAGCTTGGCGCCAGGATGGCGCGAAAGCCGAATTCCTTGAGCGCCCAGACCGCATGTTCGCGCGACGAGCCGCAACCGAAATTGGCGCCTGCCAGGAGCACCGAGGCGCCGCGGTAGGCACCCCAATTGAGCACGAAATCGGGCGCGGGCTCGCGCCCACCGCCGCCACGATAGCGCCAGCCGGCGAAGAGCCCCTCGGCGAGGCCGTGCTTCGTTACCGTTTTCATCTCTCGCGAGGGGATGATGGCATCGGTGTCGATGTTCTCGCGCAACAGTGGCGCGGCAATGCCCTGGTGGCGGCGGAAGGCTTGCATCCTATGCTTCGCTGCTGGCGCGCGGCGCGCTTCAGCTCAGGCTGGGGCGCCAGAGATACTGCCCGCGCGGTGTGCCCAGAACCTGGCCGTTTTCGTAGATCAGCATGCCGCGCAAGAAAGTGGCTTCCACCCGGGCGGAGAGTTCCTGCCCTTCGAAGGGGGTGTAGCCCTGGGTGGAGGGCGAGTCCTTGGCCCTCACCGTCCAGCTGCGCCCCGGATCGACCAGGGCAATGTCGGCATCGAAACCTTCGGCGATATCGCCCTTGTGGCGCAGGCCGAAGCGGCGCGCCGGGTTCCAGCTGGTGAGCCGCGCCATCTGGTGGTAGCTCATGCCGCGGCGCGTGCCTTCGCTCACCAGCGCGGGCAAAAGATATTCGGTGCCGCCAAAACCGCTTTTCGCTACCCAGATGTTGTCGCCATCCTGTTTGCCGACTTTCATTTCGTGGCGGCAGCAGGCGTGGTCGCTCACCACCCAGTCGAGATGGCCTTCGAGCAGCGCCTGCCAGAGGTATTCGACATCGGGCCGGGGGCGAATCGGCGGGTTCACTTTGGCGAGCGCCGCGGCTTTGGAGTGGATGTCGAGCATCAGGTGGCCGATGGTCACCTCGCGCCGGAAGTCGATGTGCGGGAATACTTTGGCCATCATCATGGCCGCCTCCACCGCTTTGCGCGAGGTGAGGTGCAACAGGTTGATGTTCGGTAGCGCCGTTTCGTGCGCGAGATAGCTGGCGATGAACACCGCCAGGCCTTCCGAGTGCGGCGGGCGCGAGGCGCTGTAGGCCGCCAGGCCGCTCAAAGAGCCGTCCTTCTCCACGAGCTTGGTGTAGGCGGTCATGATTTCGGCGGTTTCGCAATGCAGCGAAAGTGAAATCTCCTGCGCTATCCCGGAAAAGCGCTCGCGCGCGGCCTGCACGCCACGCATGATGAATTCGAAATGGGCCAGATCGTAGCGCTCGTCCTCCCCGATCATCAAAAAATCACGCTGCTGGTTCGAGGCGCCATGCAGTCCGTGCGAGCCGTAAAACATGAAGATCTTGAAGCTGGAGACGCCATGCTGCTCGATGAGCTCGGGAATTTCGGCGATGTGCTCGGCATTCATCGGCGCGAGATGGTAGCCGTAGTCGACAAAGAACCGGTCGCGCGAAAGTGCGAGCACCTCGGGAAAGAAGCGCGCGTAGGGGCCGCTTTTGTTGAGGTAATACTGCCCGGTGCGCATGTAGTTGAGGCTCGAAGTCACGCCACCCATGGCCGCGGCGCGGCTTTCGCTCAGCGCATCTTCGGCCAGGGGCGCGTAGATGCCGCAGTGCATGTGGGCATCGACCACGCCAGGAAAAGCGAGCCGCCCCTGGGCGTCGTAGATCGCTTTGGCCTCGGCTGGCGCGATGTCTGGCGCCACGCGGACGATGCGCTGTCCGGCGATGGCGATGTCGCATTGATGCACCGCCTGGCCCTGCGGCCTCACGACCCGGGCGTTCTTGATCAAGAGGTCGTAGCGCGGTGTGGGCGTCATGAGAACTTCTCCTTGAATGAGGCAATGGCTGGCGCCCGAGTCTGGATGAGGCGGACGCGCGGAAGTTGGGACCAGGCCGGCCGACGCATCAGTGCCGGGGCGGCCGAGGGTCGGCGATGCACCCGGCGACCGCCGAGGCGGCCACCGTGGCCGGGCTCGCCAGATGCGTGCGGGCGCGCGGGCCCTGTCGGCCTTCAAAATTGCGGTTGGTGGTGCTGAGCACACGCGCACCGGGCGCAAAACCTTCGCCCCCGGCATAGAAGCACAGCGAACAGCCCGGTTCGCGCCATTGAAAGCCGGCTTCGCGAAACACGCGGTCCAGCCCTTGGGCTTCGGCCTCGCGCTTCACCGCGCGGGAGCCTGGCACGCACCAGGCCTCGACCCCGGCAGCGACGCGTCGGCCGCGCAGCAGCTCGGCGGCGGCGCGCAGGTCTTCCAGGCGCCCGTTGGTGCAAGAGCCGATGAAGGCGACATCGATGGGTTTGCCCAGCAGGCGTTCGCCGGGCAACAACTGCATGTAGTCCAGGGCCCTTTCGGCGGCGCCACGCGCATTGGCGTCAGCCAGATCACGCGGGTCGGGCACCACCCCATCGACGGCCACGCTGTGCTGCGGGCTGGTGCCCCAGCTCAGCATGGGCGGCACGGTACGGGCGTCGAGTTCCAGGCTCGCCTCGTAGACCGCGTCCTCGTCGGACGCCAGGAGGCGCCAGTAGCGCAGCGCCTCGTCCCAAAACCTCCGCGCCGGGGCGTGGCGGCGGCCTCGCAAATAGGCGAAGGTGGTGGCGTCGGGGGCGATGATCGCGGTGAAGGCGCCAAACTCCACCGCCAGATTGCACAGGGTGAGGCGTGCTTCGATGGACATGGCGCGCACCGCCTCGCCAGTGAATTCGATGGCGCGCCCCGCGGCACCGGCGGCGCCAAAGCGGGCGATGAGACCAAGCGCGAGATCCTTGGCGCTGACCACCGGCGCGAATTCGCCGCTGATGTCCACCCGCAGGTTGGCGGGGCGTGTTACGCGCAAGGTCTGGGTGGCCAGCACCTGTTCGGCCTCGGTGGAACCTATGCCCCAGGCCAGCGCGCCCAGCGCGCCCTGGGAGCAGGTATGGCTGTCGGGACAGACCAGCAGGTGCCCAGGATGCACGATGCCCAGTTCCGGCGACACCACATGCACGATGCCGCGATCGACGCTGTCGAGGTCCAGAAGCCGTATGCCCGCGGCGCGGGTGCTGCGCCGCGTGGCATCGAGAAAGGCCTGGCCATTGGGCACCAGGGTCTCAGGGCCATCGCCACGGGTGTTGACGATGTGATCCATGGTGCACCACACGCGTTCCGGATGACGCACGCTGCGCCCGCTCGCCTGAAGGCTTTCCAGGGCGACGCTGCCGGTGCGCTCGTGCAAAAAGAGCACATCCACGGCAAGGAGGTCCGAGCCATCGTCGAAACGAGTGACGCAATGCGCGTCCCAGAGTTTCTCGAACAAGCTGCGGGGGCCTTCCCGCGCGCCAATCATGGCTTGCCTTTCCCTTCCGGCGGCGCACCCGCCTTCAGCTTGCGATAAAAGGTCCAACTGGTTTCGTTGGGGGAAACCAAGGTCTGCGGTGCATGGCGGTAGAGCGGATACTGCTTGTCCACGGCCTCGCGCAGCACCGCATCCAGCGCCGCGAAGTCGGCGTGCTTGCGCCCGTGGCCGGTGTAGAGCAGAAAACCTGCGCGCTCGCCCATTTTCATCCAGGGCAGCCAGGGGCCGTAGCGGAACCACACGTAGCGCGTAGCGGCGCTGGTCTTGGACGCATCGTGCACTTGGGCCTTGTCGGCAAAGAAGGTAAAGCTCTCCATGCCGCTGTAGAAGGCGCCGCCCGACTCTTCGGGAAACTGCTGCGGTGGCAGCGGATTGGGGTAGCGCAGGGGCACATCGACCTTGAACAGCAGCTCGCTGGCGTAATCGTCGAACTTGAAGGCCAGGCGCGGGCTGGCGAGATCGTAGACCTGGTTGACCGGGTCGTTCTGCACCTGGACGACCGCGTTCTCCTGGCCGGTGTAGGGGTTGCTCCAGCGCTCCAGCACCCCGCCGGTCTTGGCGTCGCGGTAGAGCGCCAGTTCGCGCGACAGGAAAAGCCAGCGCTCACCGTCTTTGACGAATTTGCCGACGTTGAAGCCGTCGAGCTTGAATAAGAGTTGCGGTCGCTCGCCCGGCAGCACGCCGTAGACGTCGATGTGGAAATCGGCGAAGGTCTCCTGCCCGGCGAGGTCGCCGCGCAGCTTGATGTAGGCGGCAAGTTGATCTTCCTTGCGGGCAAGGTCCAACGCCAGGACGCCAGGCGCCGCAAGGCAAAACATCAGCGCACCGGCAAGGCGGTTCAGGCGGTTCATGTCGAGACTCCAGAAACTTGTTTGGCATCGTCGCGCAGGATGCCCTCGGTGATCAAGCGCTGAATTTCTGCGTCACTGAAGCCCGCCTCGCGCAGCACGTCGCGGCCATGTTCGCCTTCGCGCGGGAGGCGCGCGGCGCGGGCCATGCGGCGCCCGTCCATCTCCAGAGGCAGGGCCGGCAGCGCGGCGGGCCGGCCGTCGGGGAGCGCCAGGTCGACCAGGCCGCCGGCGCGCAGATGCGCGTCATCGGCCAGCTCTTCGGGCTTGGCGATGGGCGCAAACGGCAGGCCAATGGCGTCGAGCTTGGCCATCAACTCGGCCTTGCCCAGACGCGAGAAATGCGCCTTCAGCACCGGCAGGATGCGCTCACGCTGCTCTACCCGCCCGGCGTTGGTGTCGAGGCTGCGATCGGCGAGAAATTCGGCCAGGGCGAAAGCCTCGCAGAATTTTCGCCACTGGGTATCGCTGACGATGGCGACAAAAACCTGCTCGCGATCGCCGGTGTCGAAGACTTCATACACCGCCCAGGCCGATTGCCGCACCGACATCGGCGGCGCGGGCTTGCCGGAGACGGCGTATTGCGCGATGTGCTGTCCGACCAGAAAGGCGGTGGTTTCGAACAGCGCGCTTTTGACTTCCTGGCCGCGGCCGCTGCGCTGGCGCGCCTCTAGCGCGGCGAGGACGCCGATCACCGCGAACATGCCGCCGGTGACGTCGATCACCGAAGCGCCGGCGCGCAGGGGACGGCCCGGAGGGCCGGTCATGTAAGCCAGGCCGCCCATCATCTGCGCCACTTCGTCGAGGGCGGTGCGATGTTCGTAGGGGCCGGAGAGAAATCCCTTGGCCGAGCAGTAGATGAGCCGCGGGTTCTCCTTGGCCAGTTCGGCGTAACCCAAGCCCAGCTCGGCCATGGCGCCGGGGCGGAAGTTCTCGATCAGCACGTCGGCGCGCGCCACCAGACGCTTCGCCACGGCCTTGCCGGCTTGACTTTTCAAGTCGAGACACAAGCTACGTTTGTGACGGTTGTACATGGCGAAGTAGCCCGCGCCAGCGCCTTGCAGGCGCCGGGTGTTGTCGCCGGCCAGGGGTTCCACCTTCACCACCTCGGCGCCGAGATCGGCAAGGATGAGCCCCACCGCGGGGCCCATCACCATGTGGGTGAATTCCACGACCTTGAGGCCCGCCAGGGGCAGGCCCGCGCCCGACTTCCCGGCGGTCTCCGCGAATTTGCGCTCGGTCATCGCTTACTTGAAGTTGCGCGTCAGACGCAAGGCCCAGCGGCGCGGCTCGGAGAGGTAGTTGAGTCCGGCGAGGTTGGCGGTGACCCAATATTTGTCGCCGCAGTTGCTGCACTCCAGGCTCACGCGCCAGAGCTTGTCGGGGCTGCTCAAGGCAAGCGCGGCGTTGAACACGGTATGCCCGCCGGCAAAGACGATGTTGTTGGTGGCCGCCGCCATGCGGCTGGTGTAGGTGGCGCTGCCGGTGGCCGCCAGCTGCCAGCCGCCCATCACCGGGAAGGTGTAGGTGAGGCCGGGATTGAGCGTCACCTTGGGGGCGCGCACCGGGAGGCCGATGTCACCGCTGGCGGTGACGATGCCCTGATTGCAGTTGGGGCGCGAAGTGGCGTTGGCGACGATGCTGGCGCGGCAGGCGGCCTGCTGGGCGACCACCGCCGGGGCGAGATCGGTGTACTTGGCGTCTTGCAGGCCGATATTCAAATAGGCGGAAAGCGCCTGCAAGGGCAAGGCGGCGATTTCGATTTCCAGGCCGTCGTTCCTGAACCCGGCGAAGTTCTTTTGCAGGAAGACCACCTGCCCGGTGGGCAGGGTGACGCCGGAGACGGTTTGCAAGTCGGTCACGTCCATATGGAAGGCGGTGGCGTTGAAGCGCAGCCGATTGCCCATCCACGTGGAGCGCCAGCCCGCCTCGTAGGACCACACCTTTTCCGGGAAGAACTCCTGCATGCTCGCCGCCGAGGTGGCGCGCGAGGACCAGCCGCCGGACTTGAAGCCGCGCGTGGCGGAGGTGAAGAACATCAGGTCCTTGTTGGCCTCATAGGCCAGCGCCGCGCGCGGTGTGGCCAGACGCGTGGCTTGCGTGAGCGGGTTGCCGGCCGCGGCGATGTTTTCGTCGGTGAGGCGGGTGGCCGGATTGGGCGTGGCGGCCAGCGGCCGGTTGTCGCGGAAGTGGATGTCCTTGTCGTCGTCGGTGTAGCGCAGGCCCAGGGTGGCGGTGATCTGTGGGGTGAACTTGTAGTCGACCTGGCCATAAACCGCCATGGAGCGGGTGTCGTTGCTCATGTAGCGGTCGGCGAGCACCAGGGTGTTGGGGCCGGCGCGCAGGATGTCGGCGAAATCCGTGGTGTTCTGCTCTCTCATGTAAAAGAGGCCGGCGACGTAGTTGAGCTTGCCGTCCATCAATTCACCCGTGGCTTTCACTTCCTGGGTGAACTGTTTGCTGCGCGAATCGTTGAGAATGGAAAAGCCGCCGGTGGGTGCCGGGTTGGGCAAAAAGTCGATGCCGAACTTCTGCTTCAGGTCGCGCCAGCCGGTGATGAATTCGATGGAGAGGTTGTCCATCGACCAGAGCAGGTTCGAAGTGATCGAGTCTGCGTTGGTGTCGTTGCCTTGCCCGTAGTTGTTTTTCTCCCCGGTGGTGAGCGGCGCGCCCGAGGCATTGAAAAAGGCCGAGCTCCCCGCGCGATACCCGGTGGTCGTGCGGCGCTCGCCATCGATCATCGCGTGTACGACATTGAGGCCCTCATCCTTGACACGGTCGGCGGCCACATCCCAATACAGGCCATTGCCGAGCTTCCAGCGCATGGCCACACGAGCACCCAGGTTGTGCGTGGCATTCATCTGCTCGCCGGTGGTGGTGTTCTTCACATAGCCATCATCGTCGTTGTAGAAGTAGGAGAACTTGGTCTTCAGGTTTTCGCCCATGGGCAGGTCCACACTGCCGCGCGACGCGAAAGCGGAGTAGCTGCCGGTGCCGGCTTCGACGTAGCCTTGCAGACGATCGCCCGGTTTCTTGAGAATGACGTTGATCGCGCCGCCGGTGGTGTTGCGCCCGAAGAGCGTGCCTTGCGGGCCGCGCAGCACTTCGACGCGTTCGACATCGAAGAAGCTGAAATTGTTGGCGCCCTGGCGTGCGACATAGACGTCGTTGACGTAAGTGCCCACCGGCGGATCGAAGGTGGAAATCGACTCGGTATTGCCCAGGCCACGCAGGAAATACATGTTGGCGGTACCCAAGCCGGTATTGCTGGCGCCGATCATGTTGGGGGTGTAATCGGCGATGGCTCGGGTGGCGGTGACGCCGCGATTTTCCAGATCGCGCGCAGAGAAGGTCGACACCGGCAGAGGCACCGCTTGCAGTTCCTGTTCGCGCCGCTGGGCGGTGACCTTGACCGTTTCGAGCTTGCTCGCCTCGGTCGCCTCCTTGGGTGGGTCTGCCGCAGGGGGGGCGGCAGTTTGTGCAAGGGTCTGCGCACTGCCCAGAGCCAACGCCAGGGCGAGGCTGAGCGCGGAAAGCTTGAGGTGCTGCGGCGTGGCGAAAAACATTTGGGCTCCTCCCGAGAACCGGATTGATCGGTGCATCGGGAAGGGCTACTGCAAGAGGCTTGCCAGCTTGAACCGCCGCTCGATCAGTCTCGAAGGCAATTGAAATATCAAGGGTTCCCCGGCGCTCCGACAGGCGCGCACGCTGTTCCGTGTTTGTCTGAAACGACCAGTCGCGAGTTTGAAACATGGGTGAAACACCGCTTCGGGGAGCCTGGTGAGGTACACTATTCGTGGAGGTCCGATGAAGAGCAGTCTGGTTGCCAGCAGTCCGGAGGTCATGAGCGGCGAACCCTGTTTCGCAGGCACGCGTGTACCCGTCAAAACTCTTTTCGATTACCTCGAGGGCACCTCGACCCTGGACGCCTTTCTCGAAGACTTTCCATCGGTTTCCCGTGCCCAGGCAACTGCGGTGCTCGATGAGGCCCGCAGCCGGCTGGTGACCGATGCGCGTGCTGCTTGACGAATCGGTACCGAGCCGACTGCGCCAAGCCATCGCGGAACACGAAGTTCGAAGCGTCGTCGAAATGGGCTGGTCCGGAGAAAAGAACGGGCGCCTTCTGGCGCTGGCCGGAGAGTCCTTCGATGCGTTCGTTACCGTTGATCGCAACCTTCCCTACCAGCAAAACCTCGAACGTCTGCCCATTGCGGTAGTGATTCTGGAGGCCAGCTCCAATGAGCTATCGGCTTTGCTGCTTTTGGTTCCAGCGCTTAGACAAGCCTTGATCTCCGCGAAGCCCGGAAGCTGCCTGCGGGTCAGCGCCGCATCCTGATTCCTCGCCCGCCCCCAAACCTCAGACGCCGCGCCTGAAATCGTCTCCGGCGCTTCCAAACCCCTTCGGCAGCCCCGCCGCCGCGGTATAACCAAACCACGCTTCTTCCGGCAGCTTGAGCGCCACCTCGCGCCGCACGTCCAATAGGCGAGGCAGGTCGATGCCGGTGGTGAGGCCCATGGCTTCGAGCATGAAGACGAGGTCTTCGGTGACGATGTTGCCGCTGGCGCCGGGCGCGAAGGGGTCCTTTACTTGCTTGATGCCTATATGCTGGCGGCGTCGGCTGACGGCTGCCGGCTTTCGAGGACAACCTTCCCCGCGAGGATGTGGTCGCGCGGGCGCCAGCGAGCGCCCGACGCCCTGCGCCGTCAGCGCTTAACTCAATCCGCAGCCCGGCGGCCGGGTCTTGTGCTCGGGTCTGTCCCAGTTGCCCCGCCGTTCGCGCTTTTGCCAGCGCCCTGCGCGTCTTCTCCCGCTCTTCTTCCGTACCCCAGCCAGTCTTGCGATGTCTGTCCCCTTGGTCTCTGAGTGGGAGCCGCCAAGTACTGGTCGTCGTCTCAATCTCATCCACCATTGGCATGGAAAACACTGGCATTGCCACCCAAGCCAAAAACCCTTACTTTTGCACGTCCCCGAGAAAATCGCGCCATGCCTTGCATCAAGAGCGGAACCGCATCCGGCAAGAACTTATCCCATGAACAATTGCGCCTTTCGGCTGGGCTTCATTCGCGGGTTCAATCCAAGAATCCAAGGTGTTCTTGGAGCCATCCACGCCGACGAAGGTCTCCATCGCGTTTGCACGCATCATACGTCCGCAAGCTCGACTTCGACTTCGAGCGAACCCTGCGCGATTTCCATGTCGAGCTGGCCGACCTGAATCGCGAGGCGGTGGAACTGGCGGTGAAGGGTCAGGAGTACTTCGAGGAGTTGGGGATATGAACAAGAAACCTGCCAAGCCCGACGCCGATAACAAGCGTCTTCTGACCGAGGTTCGCGGCCTGATCGTCGAGGCGCGCAGCACGCTGGCAGCCGCCGTCAACGCCGGCCTGACCCTGCTCTACTGGAATATCGGCAAGCGCATCCAGCAGGAGGTTCTTAAAGGGGAGCGTGCCGCCTATGGCGAGCAAGTCATCGCTGGTCTGGCGGCGCAACTGGGCGCCGAGTACGGCGGCGGATTTGGCAAACGGAATCTGTTCAACATGCTGCGCTTTGCCGAAGCTTTTCCTGACGAACGGATTGTGCATGCGCTGCGTGCACAATTGTCCTGGACGCATTTCAAGGCCATCATCTACTTCAACGATCCGCTCAAGCGCGACTTTTATGCCGAGATGCGCAGCATCGAGCGCTGGAGCACGCGTACCCTGCAGGAACGCATCGACTCGATGCTGTTCGAGCGCACCGCGCTATCGAAAAAACCTGAAGAGCTGATTCAGACCGAAATGACCGCGTTGCGCAACGCCGACCGTCTCTCGCCGGAAATGGTGTTTCGCGACCCGTATGTCCTCGATTTTCTCGGCCTGAACGACCGCTATCTGGAAAAGGACCTCGAAGACGCCATCATGCGCGATCTTGAAAGTTTCCTGCTGGAAATGGGCGGCGGCTTCTCCTTCATCGCCCGGCAGAAGCGCATCACGGTCGACCATGAGGACTACTACATCGACCTGTTGTTTTATCACCGTGACCTGCGTTGCCTCGTCGTGGTCGATCTGAAAATCGGCGACTTCAAACCGGCCGACAAAGGGCAGATGGAGCTCTACCTGCGCTGGCTCGACAAACATGAAAAGCGGGCCGGAGAGAACCGCCCGCTCGGCATCGTCCTCTGCGCCGGCAAACGGCGCGAATCGATCGAGCTGCTGGAACTCGCCGGAAGCAGCATTCACGTCGCCGAATACCTGACTGTCCTGCCACCGCGCGAGGTCTTTGCCGCGCGCCTGCATCGCGCCATCATCGATCGACGCCCGCGAGCGAGTGACGCGCAAGGCCATTTCGGATCAGGGAGGAGCGGAATAACGGCGACGGTGCCGCGGCAATCCTTGGGGCGGGCCAGCAAGCGCGAGGTGTTGCGGGTGCAGAATCTGCGGGCGGCGCTGACGAAACGCAATTCGCATTTGCCGGAGGCCGCGGTCAATGTGGCGGTGGCCAGCTCAGACATGCGCGAAGCCCGGAAGCTGCCTGCGGGTCAGCGCCGCATCCTGATTCCTCGCCCGCCCCCAAACCTCAGACGCCGCGCCTGAAATCGTCTCCGGCGCTTCCAAACCCCTTCGGCAGCCCCGCCGCCGCGGTATAACCAAACCACGCTTCTTCCGGCAGCTTGAGCGCCACCTCGCGCCGCACGTCCAATAGGCGAGGCAGGTCGATGCCGGTGGTGAGGCCCATGGCTTCGAGCATGAAGACGAGGTCTTCGGTGACGATGTTGCCGCTGGCGCCGGGCGCGAAGGGGCAGCCGCCCAGGCCGCCCAAAGAGGCGTCCAGCGTGGTGATGCCGGCTTCGATGGCGGCCAGCGCGTTGGCGAGCCCCTGCCCGCGCGTGTTGTGCAAATGGATGCCCGCAGCGCGCTCCTGCCCCACGGCCGCGGCCAGCGCCCGAACCAGGCGCTTGACCTGCGCCGGATTGGCGTAGCCCGTGGTGTCCGACAAGCCCACTTCATCGACGCCCAGGGCGACACATCGTTCGCCGATCGCCAAGACCGCGGCTTCCGAGACCGGCCCTTCCAGCGTGCAACCGAAGGCGGTGGACAGGCCCACTTCGAAGTGCGGCCGCTGCGCTTGTGGCAACTCACCCAGCAGCGCCACGATCGCCGCCACTTCTTCGAACATCTGTGCGTGCGTGCGCTTGAGGTTGCGCAGGCTGTGCGTCTCACTCACCGAAAAAGGCAGCGTGATCTTGTGCACGCCGCAGGCTAGGGCGCGCTGGGCGCCCTTGCTGTTGGGCACCAGCGCCGCCACGGCGAGCCCGGGGATTTGCAGCGCCGCGGCGACGACTTCGGCGGTATCCGCAAGTTGCGGCAACACGCGGGCCGGCACGAAGGAGCCCACTTCGATTTCGCGCACGCCGGCCGCCGCCTCGGCGCGAATCCAGGCGAGCTTGGCCGAGGTCGGCATGATGCTCGCGACGCTTTGCAGGCCATCGCGCGGGCCGACTTCACTGATCAGGATTGGGGGGGATGACATGAGCGAGTCTCGCCGATCAGGACCCAGCACTCGGAAACCACCACGGCGCCGCCTGCCCGGCGTTGATGAGTAGCGCCTGCTGGCGCACGAAGCGGGTGATGCTGGCTTTGCCCATGCGCGAACCGCCCAGTCCCGAAAACTTGAAGGACTGCTTGGCGGCGTCGTGAATCACCGCGGTCAAGGCAGCGTCGTTGATCGACACCGCGCCGGCATCGAGGCGCAGGGCCAGCGCCGCGGCGCGGTCGAGGTCACCGGCGAACACCGCGGCCGACAGGCCATAGTCGGAATCGTTGGCCAGAGCCGCCGCCTCGTCTTCGCTCTCGAAGGGCAGCACCGCCAGAATCGCCGCGAAGGTTTCTTCGCGCACGATGGCCATGTCTTGCCGCACATCGACCAACACCGTGGGCTCGCACCACCAGCCGCCCCCCAATTGCTGCAAGCGGCCTCCGACGGTGGCTCGCGCGCCTTCGCGATAGGCCGCATCGAGCTGCTCGCGGATCACCGCCACTTGCGCCTCGGCGATGATCGGGCCGATCTCGCCCAAACGCGGATCCGGAAAACAAAAGCGCAAGGCCCCGACTTCACGGCTGAGCTGGGCTACGAAAGGCTCGAACACGCTGCGCGCGACATACACGCGCTCGATCGACATGCAGCTCTGTCCGGCGTTGACCATGCCGCCCCAGGCCAGGGCGCGGGCGGCGCGCGGCAGGTCGGCATCGGCACAGACGATGGCCGGGTCTTTGCCGCCCAGTTCCAGGGACGAAACAATGAAGCGCCGCGCCGCCAGTTCGCCCACCTTGCGCCCGGTGGACACGCTGCCGGTGAAACAGATCGCATCGACCGATTCGATCAGCGCCTCGCCGGTCGCCGCTGCTCCGGTCACGAAACCCAGCACCGCGGCGAGTTCTGGCAGCTCCCTGAGGCTCGCCTCGACCACGGCGACGAAACGCGAGGTGACCTCCGAGGGTTTGATCAACACGGCGCAGCCCGCCAGCAGCGCGGGAATGGCGTCGATGAGCGCCAGCAGCAAAGGAAAGTTCCAGGGGCTGATGACTCCGACCAAAACATAGGGCCGCCAATGCTGGCGCAGGCGATAGCCCGGCACCGCGCTCGTCTGCTCCGCGCCATCGGCCAGGAATTCCGGCCCCTCCTTGGCCCAGCGGCGCAGGCAACGCAGGGTGCCTTCGATTTCGAGCAGGGATTCGTGCCAGCGCCCGGTGTCGGCCAGCAGCACATCGAGCAGCGCCCCGCGGCGGGCATCGAGGCGCTCGGCCCAGGCTTCCAGAACCGCGGCACGACCTGCGGCACCGCACCGCTCCCAGGCGATCTGCCCGGCGCGCAGCGCTTGTGCTCTGGCCGCCACCGCCTCGGCCGAAAATACCGGAATGCGGCCATCGCATGCGCCGGTGCGCGGGTTGCGGGTGGGAAGGCGGGTCGAGGATCGCTCGCTCAGATTTTCGGGCATGCCATGGCGCTCGGCTCTCACTCGGCGGTGAAGGTGCCGCGTTCGGTGAGTTCGCGTATCACCGCGAGCTGGGTGGAGAGGAAATGACTGCGATCGGGAAGGCGCAGCGCGCCCTGCTCATCGATGAGCCCATTGGCCGGATGCACCGCTCGTGCATAGGCCAGGGCGAAGGCTTCGGTGCGCAAACGCGCCAGCGCATTGCCCATGCCCGGTGTCTGCCGCTGGCGCCGCAGCGCCGCGATGTCGATGACCGCATGCGCCACCATCGATTCGCCGAAGGCCGCCTCGGCGCGCACCTCGCCGAGAAAATCGACCACCTTGGAGCGGCCGTCAGCGGAGGCGGCAGGAAAGTCACCGCTCACCACACCGGCGCTGTTCGCGGAAACCACGTAAGCGCAATTCTCGAAAGCCCGCGCCGATTTCGCCACGTCCTTGGGAGTGGGGCGCAGACTGCCCACTTCGCTGGTGGCATGCAGAAACACTTCGGCGCCATTGAGCGCCAGCGCACGGGCGATTTCGGGATAGAGAATCTCTTCCGAAGCGATGCAGGCGAGTTTTCCCAGCGGCGTGTCGGCCACCGGAAACAGCGCGGCGGCGCCATAACGTGCGAGATAAGCGTCCCAGACATCGTGCGGACTGGGCGTGAACATCGAAATGAGCCGCCGATAGCGCAGTACGACTTCGCCGCCATCGTCGATGATGAAGCTGGTTTGGAAATAGAGGCCGGGGAAATGGCGGTCGATCTCATAGGCGTTGCCCGAGAAATAGATGCCCAGCTCCCGGCACATGCGCGCCAGCCGCGCATACTCCGGGCCTTCGGGCGCCAGAGCCACACGCTCGGCCCACTCGGGAATGGTCTCGCCCAGGGGATAGCCGCTCAGGAAATACTCCGGCGCCACCACGAGCTTGAGGCGCGGCCCGATGAAGCCGCGGCTGGCGGCGATCTGCCTGGCGACGCGTTCGATGGCGGCGAGCATGGCGCCGCGCGCCTCACCCGCTCCGCACAGACCATTTACGGCGTGGCAGGTGGTCTGCAAGGCGAGCGCCAGGTAAGACGAACCCTCCCCCCAGCCCCCTCCCCGCGGGAGGGGGTGATCGCAGTTCGCGGGC
>CAZFEK010000060.1:0-20356 GCA_964517465.1 uncultured Alcaligenaceae bacterium | reverse complement strand
CAATCGCCGGTATGATTGGACGCCGGAAATCGTAAAGTGAACAGCCTTGGGTCCGGTCGGGAATGACCAGCAAGATGGCCGAGGCGAGAACGAAGGCAAGCCAGACTTCGACGGACATCGGCAGAGACGAGTCCCGACAGAAGAATCGCGCCACCAAGATGTGGCGCCGCAAAGGCGAATTTGACGCTCGCCCGTCGCCGGCTGGGGCGTGATCGCGGCGACGAGCGGGCGGCGTTTCAGCACACGTAGCCCCAGCGCCCATATTGGTCGACAGCCGGCCGGCAACCGCGAACGGCCTGCCAGGAGTAGTTGTCGACGGCGGCGGAACGTCGTTCGGAGTTGCGCGACTGAGCATGGATGTAGTCCTGGGTGGCCTGGTTGGCACCGTTGATGCTCGCGCGCAGCGACTCATTGGTCACGCCGGTGGGCAGCGAGGGGCCGGTATAGCCCGCCGCGCGGAGTTGCTGCATGTGGCGCAGGTATTGCATGGCTGCCGCGTTGGCGGCGGCCTGGCCGTAATTGTAGGCTTGCATTTGCGACTGCATGGCCCAGGACATATCCATAGGCGCGTACTGTGCGAACGCGGCGCCGCTGAGCAAAAGACCCCCGACGACGGTGCAGGCGGCGCGGCGGGCGAAACGGCAATGAGGGTGTGACATGATGGTCTCCTTCGAGTCGGTTGAACAGAATTCGGGGGTCAGGGGATCAAGTCATCTTTCCCTTCACCCTGGGACCGATCCTAGAAAACCACCGTTAGGCAATCGTTAAACCGACAAACCTCAGTTGACCGCTCATCGATTCGCCACCGGTCAGGCTGGGCAAAGTCAGCAGGTTCGTCTGGATCATCACCTGAAGGGTGACCACGCTGCACACCCGCGCCCTCAAAACCATTTTGGGAGGCGCGAGGAGCGGCCTTGGCCGCGACTAGGGGCGTACCCTTCGGCTTCACTCCTATTTTTTTCCTGCGGTCTGTGGCTCTTGCATCGCTGCGCCCGCGAGGCAAGCCGCCGCAGGGTTCCAAGTTGAGCCTATTCGGCGGTGCTCAGGGCGAAACTTACTGCCGTGGCAAGGCTCATCCGTGCGCCCTCTGCAAAGTGCCGGGCGGTTTCCCGGGGACCGCATTCCGCCCTGGCGCGAAGCGCGACTTCCTCGATGTTCTCGCGGTCGGCCGCAGTGAGCGGGCCAATATTACGCTCCCAAAAAGCGGCGGCGAAGCCCATCAGGCGCGCCGCGCCGCGGACGGCGCCGACATGCAGCAGGGCCTGGGGCAGGTTCCACAACGCGAGTGTAAGTTGCTGGCGGGCATGATGGGCCCAAGCCAGGCGCAAGCATACGCGTCCGGCGGCCAGCGCTTGCGCCCAGTTGCCGCGTCCGGATTCGAGGTAACCGCGCATGTTGGCGACGGCTACCAAATCAACCGCCGAGTTGGACGAAGCAAAGTACGCTTCGCAAGCGTCTAGAACATTCTCTGCTTCCGATTCGCGCCGCAAATTACTCAGGCAGGCGACGCGCGAGAGCCGCGCCCGCTCCGCCCAGTCCGCTGCGCCGGCTGCGCGATAAAGCGCCTCGGCGCGCTGGAACAAGATATCGGCACCCGCGTGATCGGCGTTTTCCGAGCCGTGCATGAGGACGATCTTGCCACGCACGCGCAGGGCGTCGCCCTCCAGCAGCCGGTCGCCTGTATCCGCTGCGAGTTTCGTGGCCTCGGCAAGGGCAAGGGCCAAACGCGGCGATTGCGGTTCGCGCTCCCATAGCGCTTGGGCCAGCGACAGCAGGGCGCGCGCCTTGGAAGCAGCGCTACTGCTCGCCAACGCGACTGCCTGTTCCGCGTGCTCAGTAGCGCGCGTGAGATCTCCTGCCGCCAGCCGAATTTGCGCCAGCATTTCCTGGCCGGCGCTGGCGAGTTCGCGCTCTTCTGTCGCCCCCTCCACGGCGGCGCCTATCCATTCGAGTTCTTCTGGGCTCACGCCTTTGGCCTCCCAGCGCGAACGCAGCGAGAGCGCGAGCTTGAGGGCGAGTTCCGGTGCCGGCTGGGTTAGGGCAAATGTCCCTGCGGCGCGGTAGTTCGGCCACTCTGCCTCGTCCACGCGCTCGCGCGCCGCCGCGCAATCTTCGGCGCGCCGCAGGAAAACCCCGAGGTGGCGTTGTCGCAGCAGGGCATCGCGCCCGGCCTCGAGGTGGCTTGCCGCAAACTCGCGCAGGGTTTCAAGCATCGAGAAGCGCGGAACCCCGCAGCCATCGGTCTCGACGCAGAGCAAGGAGGCGGCAACGAATTCATAGAGCGCGGCCCGGACCTGGGCGGGTTTCAAGACCAGCACTTCGGCGGCAGTATCGGCGGTCCAAGTACCGCGCAGAACCACCAAGGAGGCAAAGAGTTCGCGCTCCTGGGAAGAGAGCAGGTTCCAGCTCCATTCGATCGCCACTTCCAGTGAAGCGTGCCGACCGTAGCGCGCGCCACGCGAGCCAGGTCTGCGCAACAAAGAAAAGCGCGCATCGAGCGCGGCGAGCATGTCCTCCGGCGCATAACTGCGTATGCGCGAGGCCGCAATTTCAATGGCAAGCGGCAGGCCTTCCAGCTTTCGGGCAAGTGCGATCAGGGTTTCGCGATTCGCTTCCGTGAGCGCAAAATCGGGCCGCGCACCGCGGGCGCGATCGACAAAAAGCGCGACGCTCGGCGTGGCGGCGGCCGGCCCGAGGGCCAGGCCGGGAATCGGCACCGGCAGAGGACCGAGCGCAATGGTTTGTTCGCCCGGGAGATCGAGAGCGCGCCGCGAGGTGACGATCACATGAAGCTCGGGTAGCTTCATGAGCAATTGCAGCAGTGTCGAAGCCGCCCTATCGTCCAGATGCTCAAAATTGTCGAGCACCAGCAGCACGCGACGATCGACGAGGAAAGCGAGGAGTTGCGCCCGCGCGTCGCCGTCCTTGGCGGGCATGCCCAGCGCATTACATATCGCCTGCTCGAATTCGGCGGACGAGCCGCAATCCGCCAGCGCGACGAAGGCAACGGCGTCAAAGCCCTCCGCCCGACCGGCACTCTCCGTGGCCAGGCGGGTTTTGCCGAAACCGCCCAGCGCCGTGAGGGTAACGAGCCGATGCTGAACGATGGCATCGAGCACCGTGGCGATTTCGCGCTCGCGCCCGAAAAAGGTGCTCGGGTAAGCAAGCAGCTGCGGCTCTTCGTGGCGCGCAGCCGCAGCGTGCGCCAAGCCGCCGCCAGCAGGGTCCGGGCGCTTGCGAAGCGCCGCCCGTTCATAAAGCGCAGACAGGCGCAGGCGTTCGTCGTTTACCCACTCGTCGAGATAAGCGGGAAGCAAATCGCCGCCGTAGAGCGAGAGGGCGCCGTCGATATCGCCAATACGCAGCGCCTGCTCGAAAGCGGCAACATCGGTTTCGACCCCTTCGGGGTGGAGAGCGATCGACTGGCGATCGGCTTGCAACACTGATTGCGGTGGAATATCGGGCGGTTCGATCAGGCGCCGCAAGGTGGAGAGCGCCTGGCGCAAGCGGTTGCGCCCGATTTCAGGCGCCACCTCGGGCCAAAGAAGTTCGATCAACTCCTCACGCGCATGGCGGCGCTGCGGAGGCAGTGCGAGCCGTGCCAGGAGCAAAGCCACGGCGCGGCTCGGGAAGCGCTCCAATACTTGTCGGCCACGCTCGCCGCGCAGCCGCCCAAGCAAACGCAACCGCCACATCGCCATCTGCGGCCTGATTCCCCCAAGCACCGTCACGCAGTCATTCTACCTTGGTTGCGGTCTGCCTCGTCTTTCAAGA
Source organism: uncultured Alcaligenaceae bacterium (assembly GCA_964517465.1). Taxonomy (GTDB): domain Bacteria; phylum Pseudomonadota; class Gammaproteobacteria; order Burkholderiales; family Casimicrobiaceae; genus JACPUX01. The sequence continues at coordinate 16,582 of CAZFEK010000060.1, read as the reverse complement.
CCTCAAGTTCTTGCACCGCCCGGTGCGGCTCGGCATACCGGGTGGTGTGGGAGGGAGTCAGCCAGGCCAGCTAACCGCCCCTATCCCGACCCGACGCCGCGGAGGCTGCTCAGGGGTTCATTATCTTCACCACGCTGCGGGCGACCTGCAGCAACAACTCGCGTTGCGCGGCGTTGGGTTGCGCGTCTTTCCGGCGAAGATCGAATCCCAGCGTATGCACCGCGCGACCGGTGGCGAAGATGATCGTGTTTTGTTCCGGCCCGGTGCTACAGGAGTGTTCCAGCGCCGCCGAATCGCCGAATTCGGGCAAAGGGAGGTAGCGACAAAACCCCGATCGCCTCGCTTTCATGTGGGTTTCGACGCTCTGGCTATCCTCTTCGGTGGTGAAGTTGAGCGACACGATTCCCCCGCCGGCGACACTGGCGCCGCATTGGCCGACACCCAACTGCTGCACCCGGAATTCCTTGCCAGGGAGGAGCTTCTTCACCGCCTTTTCGTCCCAATAGGGGCAGCGTGACGTCTGCGCCATGACATTCGTTTGCGATGCGGCGCCTTGCGTGGCGGCGATCAAAACCTGCACCGCATTGCGCTCGGCGTCGGTAAGCGGCCTATCGCCCGTCCAGCTCACGAAGAGCCCGACTTTGTCGTGATGAGTCATCCAGCTCGTGGTCTGCGGACTCATGGCGCGTGGGGTCGGCAACAGAACCATGGCCTCGGCCCCCAAGGCGGGAAGACGCTGGATCGTGTAGTCGGCGGTGTTTCCCTCTTCTCGCAAGGTCTTCAGGCTGTCGCGCGCATCGCTGGCGCTCGCATGCACTTGCTCAGTGAAGGTAAGCTTCGGATAACCCGCTGTTGCACCGCTCTGGCCCGCCGCGTAGCTGCTGAAATCGCAATGGCCGGCAGCGCTCGCGTCGCCGGCCTTCCAGGGATGCAAATGGGGCAAGGCCTGGTCGATCTTCGAGGTCGGCAGCCAGGGACAATCGGCACCAAGCGCGTTGCCGGCAAGGAACCAGAGCGACACCAAAGTCGCCCATCTGAAATGAAACCAACAGGACATCAGCTGCTGCCTCCAGAGTGAGAATGAATGAGCGTTCCTGCGGGTGCGAGGAACCAAACCGGGCAAAAAGGCGGGAAAAAGCGCAAAGAACCGGGGCCGGGGCAAGACGGGTTACGAATCGCGCTTATCCGCCGACACGATGCAGCCAGGTCGCAAAGCGGCTGCTGCATCACGCCGGATAAACTCCTTTGGACTTAAGCCGTCGACCGGCAAGTCCACAGGGGGATGGTTTGTTTAGGCAAGGGAAAAGGAAGATCCCGACGACCGCCAAAGCAACCTCTTGCAGATCGTTGCCTGAGTATTTGGGCAAAAAGTCCAAGTGGGCGCTTCCAAAGAAACGGCGTGTCGGAGCACGCCGTTCTTGCATTACAGCCGCCACCGGTTACGCGTCGCCGGCCTTCGCCTTCATGCGGTCGGCGCGCTCGCGCGATCCGGGATGCGAGGAGGTGATGCTTCCTTTTCCGCCGTCGATCTTTTCGAATTTGCGGAAGGCCGATTCCATCGCCTTGACGCTGTATTTGTGCTTCTTCATGAACTGAAGACCGTAATCGTCGGAAGCGGTTTCCTGCGATTGCGAGAACTGCGCGTTCAGTACGGACTCGAACATGTCACCCAGATCGGAATCCGCGATGGTGCCGAGCGTGCCCTTCGAAGTTGCAGCGGCTTTGCGGCCGGCCGAAGCCATATAGGCGGTCTTCACCGCCGCGGCCGAGTGGCCGAGTTTCGTGTGGCCGATTTCGTGCCCGATGATTCCGCGCAATTCGTCGTCGTTCATCATGTCCATCAGGCCGGAATAGACCCGAATGCTGCCGTCCGGCGTGGCGAAGGCGTTGACGGTCGGGGAGAGGTAGACCTTGAAGTTCAGCTTCAGACCGTCTTCCTTGACGTGCTTCGCGGTGAGCGCGGCCAAGCGGTCGGCATACTTGTTCCCGGGGGGCGCGACTTTCGCTTTCTTGTCTTGCAGCGCCACCATTTGCCGCGAACTATCCTTGATCTGCTGATCGCTGACCGTTGCCGCCTTGACGACATCGGTGGCGGCATCTACCTTGCCAAGAAGATTGTCCAGGCTGGCCTGGACGTGTCCGGCGGACAACGACAGTGTGGCGGCAAACGCCGAGCAAAAGACGAAACGCATGTTGGTTGTTCCTCTGAAAAAAGGCGAGTCATTATTCAGCAGTCGCTAAACAAGGCTAAGCCTAACCATGCGAAACCCCGCATGGCGCCTGGCAAATCCGAATGGCGCTGGGTTGTGTAGTCGCCAAAGCAAGCGACCCCAGAGCAATTATACCCCATTGTCATGACACTTTGACAGCCTTCCAGTGAACATGGAGAGATTGATCGAAGTCTCTGTGGTCTCGTATCGTGTTGGCTTCCGAAGCGTAAAAAAAGCGCCAAGAGGAGCGCAGAGAGGGGCCAGCTGCTCATTGACGCGCTGCGACCCGCGCGAGAGGCGGCTCGCGCACCGTATGCTTGCGATTGCCGCAGTGGAAAGGCGGGGGTTTCCCGGGGAATCGAGAAACGTTTCGCGCGCGTCAAGGAGAATTACTCGCTGGTGATGAAGCCAATCGGGCCATTGCGACGTTCATGCTTCGAGGTGACCGTCGCCCTGCCCTTTGTGGGTGAACGTCGCGAAGCGACGCTGTGATCTCCCCTCCCCCCCACAGCGGGGGAGGGGAGGGGGTGGGGGAGCGGGCACGGCGACGTTCATGCTTCGAGGTGACCGTCGCCCTGCCCGCTAGTCCCCGAGTGAAGTAGCGTCTCCGGGCTCGCCGCTTGAGCGAGCCGCGAAGGCAAGTCTTGTTCGTAACAGAGTGCGGCGGCTTCGAGCGCCATCCGCCTGACCCTCGAAAGCTTGTCCGTGGCCCCGAGGCGGCATGCTCATCGCGGTGTGCCGCCCTTCAGTCAGAACGTTTCGCTTCTTTTGCCAGCTTTTCCGCCAACTGCGCAAGGCCCAGGGCCTGCGTGCCGTGCCGCACTGGAAAGACCTCCGCACCAGGATAGATCAGGTAACGCCGCGAATGCCCAGATTTTCGCAGGCTTGGGCGAAACTCACACTCGGGCTGGGCGCCGAGGAGCGTTGTGTTTATCGCTTTATCGACTCCCGCACTTTATCCGACCCCGTTTATCCCGCGATTGTGCCCGGGCTGAACTCGTCCAGCAAATCGCCGAGGTCGCGGCCGTGCACCATCACGCCGCCGCGGTGGGCGCGCCAGTGTCTTGCCGCGCTCTGCCGCGCGCCACCAGCCACGCGCCCAGCGCCACACCCAGCCAGGGAGCCAAAAGTCCGGGCAGTCCCCACCAGGGCACCAAGCACAGCGAACCAAACCCGCCTTCAGCGCTACCGAACGAATACCCGAAACTGGCCAACATTCCCAAAACGACGCCAGGGAGATACACCTCAGTGAGTCCCGGGAGCAGGCGACTGCCTAGGAAGTAGCCCGCGCCGACGAGCATGACCACGGGCAGAGCCCACACCAAAAGGCTGAAGATGCCCAAAGCGACCGCGGTGTGCCGTTGACCAAATAGATCGAAATAGCTTTGTGGAATGCCGATTGCGGCGAGCAGGCCACCCGCGTAAATCACTGCGCCGTAGAAAAGAGCGATTCCGACAAGAACGCCAAGAGCTAGTTTCCGTGTGCGCATGAGGACTCCCGGAGTTGAAGTTTTGGCGCCGTCGCCATGTGCGGGCATCACCAGCCGAATGACACCGTCGACACCGCCCGCTCGGCGCCGATGTGAGTGAGTGCGACCGCTGTCAGGTCAAAGGACGCGTGCCGCACCGTCGGAAACGATAGTGACCGCAACCAGCCAAACGCCATCAAAGCGATGCATCGGCCGCGCCTGGCGATAATGGAGAAAACGATATCTTCTGGGGCGTGCAAAACATCGCGCAGGCTGACCGGGCGCGTCCAACAAGCGGATCGGATCGCGGCCTGGCGCGGCCTATCTTTGTGTCAAGGCCAATGGGACAAGACAAAGGCATCGGCAACAATCGCTTTCGCACGTCCAACTAACGCCTTCATTTCGATTTGTCTTGATTGAACTTCCGACATGGCGCCTCGATCCCAAAGACCCTTTCGCGCTGCTCTTCAAGCCAAACCAAACGATTGAAGCAGGCCTTCCGCCCCTGCGAGGAACCGCCGCTTTCGTAGCCCCACAAACAGCGTTGAATCTCTGAATCGAGTTGAACCTGAGACATGCGAGCCGTCTCACCGGGGCTGTCGGCTATGCCTGACCGTGAGCGTCTTTTCACGCAAAGGCCTAACTTAGAGGTGACCGGCGCTGCGCGGCTTTATCGCGCAGCGTCGAGCGACCGAAGGGAGCGAGGTCGACCGCCGCGTGTGCGCCCAGCATGGGCGCGATGTGAAGGGGTGAATGTGCCCGGTGGAAGCACCGACATGGAGTCATCATCATGGAGGCATGATAACCACGAGCCGAAGGCAAGGGCAAGGCCGCGAGGGATTGTCTGAAGGAAGCCAGAGTGGCGCAAAAAGTGCGAGGCGACGAACAGAAGCCGCATAGAAAACCGAGGGAGCCGAGGCGAGCTGGCACAGATTCTCCTTCGACCCATTTACCTCCCGGAAAAAACGCCGAGGGTACCCGAGGTCGCGATCCAATGACCGAGATGCCCGTTGGCTACTTCCCCTTCCCACTGGCTCCTATATGCCGATCATCGGCTGGCTCGTATATGCCGATCACGCACTGGCACGAATATGCCGATCATCAAGTGGCTCGTATATGGCGGTCGCTGACAAACGGGCGGGTCAGCGCGTCAAAGCCAGCATCACCACGTATCTGGACCGACAGCTCAAACTGCCGGTCAATGAGCACAAAAGCCAGCTGGCGAAGATCGAGCAATGCGAGTACCTCGGATTCACCGTCGAGGGGGCAAGCTGCGCTGGTCGGCCACTTCTTGATGCTGTGCGCCATGCAGTATGGGTTCCGCTCTGAGTTGAGCTCGGTGCGGCCGCGGTGGTTCGGGCATGCCATCCGGTTGTCGTGTCGAATGCTGGCAAACTACGACTCCCGACCCCGTTTACCCTAACCATTTAACCTAGAAACCTCAGTTGGGCACGCCCGCTGACTTGGCCCAGCCTGACGGTAGCAAATCGATGAGCGGTGAACTGAGGTTGCTGGGTTTAACCTGATCTGGACTATCGACGAGCGCAATGACGTCCCTGCCGCTCAGCGCAGAATCTGGTTCCTCTTCATCCGGCTGCTATAGACCAACAGGCCGACACCGACTGCAACGATCGCGAGGGTGAAGGCGAGACCCGCAGCGCCGCCCATGATCTCATAGCCTTTGGAAAGCAAATAGTTGTACACAAAGGTGGGCAACATGGAGAGCAGCGAAACCGCGAAGACCGGCTGAGCCCAGCGCCGGCGCAACAGCAAAAACACTGAACCCAGCACGCCGCTCCACACGCTGACCGCCCAAGTGGCCACCGACCACTTGGGCAGACCGTAGAAGTAGTCGAGCTGCTCGGGCGTAAAACCGCCCATGTACGTGGCATTGCGGGTCTGCGTCATGAGGTAGTCGAATGCGCCCATGCCGTTCCATAGCAACGCCAGAATACCGATGAGCCACAGATGCCAAGGGGCTCTGTCGGCGGGTGAAAGAGTGCTTGCAGTCATGGCGATCCTTTCAGTTCGAGAGCCCGGCCCTGCTCGTTTGAGCGCGAAGAGACTCTGCCCCATTGTGCGCGACCGGTAATGATTGGCCGATTGTAGGCCGCTCTGCGGCGGTGTCAATTTTCCCGGACAGCCCCATGGGGATACAAGCGCGTTTGGTTTGCGGATATCCCCTTCTCAAACTTCGCGCACGCCACGGGGCGTCGCGATCAGCGCGCGTAACGCGGGCGTTTCGGCGTGGCGCACCTCCAGTGCACTGGCCAGCCCGAGCGAGCCAAGAAATCGGCAAACGCGCGCCGGATCCGGGTGCAGCAGTTCGAGTTTCTCCAGCTGGAGTTGGTGATCGGCAAGCCGCATCGCGGGATGCGGTTCGACTTGCCACTCGATCAGCGCCGGACCCACGCCATCGAGTGGCCGGGCACCGTCTTCGGGGATGGTAATGAGCCAGTTCAAATGGCCTCGGCTCATGGCGTAGTGCGGACCCAAGGGCTCGGTGCTGGCGGTGAGGGCAGCGTTGATGTCCTCGCACCGCGCCACCCAAGTCCACAGTTGTGGCGAGGCATCCCAAGGCCGCCGGTCGAGGTCGAACCAGCGCGGGCGCTGCGGGACAGGCGCGTCGCGGCGGATGGCAATTACTTCGAGATAAAGCGTTGCACCCAGACGCACCAGCAGGTTGTGCGTGCCCATGCGCGCATGTTCGCCACCGACCTGGGGTGCCACCCCCAGCCGCTGCTCGACATAACGCGCGCCGCTTGCCAAATCGGGCGCGGCGATGACGATGTGGTCGAGCGTGCAGCGCGGCAACGAAGCAGAGGGCTTGTTCGTCGGACGATCGAGGCCACTCATGCGTGTCGTCCCTTACCGGCGGCGTGCCGGAATGCCAAAGCTCGCTCGCGCGGCGAAAGCCTCATGAAGCGCGGGGGCGAGCTCGAAGCGCACCGCGCCGCATAGGCTTTGCGCACGCAGCACTAAGGTGGCGGCCAACACCCAAAGCTGCGGGGCGACCGGCGCGCGGGCGTCGATAAACTGCAGCAAGAAGGCCACGAAAAGGTTTATGCCCTTGGGGTTCAACGCCGTCACCAGGTAAGTGTTGGCGAAAAGGCGCCAGCGCCGTGCAGTCCCCCAGCGCCACCGCGGCGACCAAAGGCAGGGTGGCGCGCCGCCCGTAGGAGATCGAGTAACTGACCACCGTGAGTATGGTCGGGCCGGCTATGACCAGTAGTATTGCCCAGACGAGGACGAAGGTTAGCCAGAGTTCGACGGACATGTGCGGAGTCGAGGTCAGTTGGAAGAAGCGCGCCATAAAGATGTCGCGCCGCGAAAGCGGAGTCATCGCAGTTGGAGGAGCTGCGGGTGCCGTATCGTCGAAAATCCGACCCAAGCCGCTGTGCGTTGCTGCGCCAGCCCGCCATTGTCGGCGTTCGACGCTTGCCACGACAGCACGGCGCCGCGGAAACTCCCGAGCGATGCTACGCGGTATTCTTTGCGCCACAAACGCGTAGCGTAGCGGTTGCGTCAAGGCCTGCACGAGGCATGCGCCGAAACTTACCCTCCGACTCCTCGCGGCAAGTCACATCGAAGGGGGAAGTAAAGAGGGGTGATATAGAAATTCGAAAACGCAGCCTTTTGCGTCCGGCTGCAAAAAGGCCGGACACTCCCGATGTCAGTTGTCGACGCACACTCTGAGCGCTTCAAGGTCCGCGGACACGATCACCTCCAGGTGCTTCGTTATCTTCTCGATAGGCCAGTGCCACCAAGCAATCTTCTCAAGCGCGATCACCGCTGTTTGCGGGAAGCGTTCCTTGAGCACCCTTGCCGGGTTGCCGCCGACCACCGTATAAGCGGGCACATCGGTCACGACCACGGAACGGGAGGAAATAATCGCGCCGTTGCCGATCTTGACGCCAGGCATAATGAGGCAGTCATAGCCGATCCAAACGTCGTTGCCGACGACGGTGTCACCCTTGTATGGCATGTCTCCGGGCTGCGGCATGACCTTTCCCCACCCATTTCCAAAAATCTGGAAAGGGTAAGTGGAGATACCTGAAATCTTGTGGTTCGCACCATTCATGATGAACTTGACGCCACGCGCGATGGCGCAAAACTTGCCGATGATCAAGCGATCGCCAATGAAAGGAAAATGATAAAGAACGTTGCGTTCAAAGTCTTCAGAATTCTCCGGATCATCGTAATAGGTGTAATCTCCGACGATGATATTCGGATTGGTTACGGTGTTCTTGATGAAGCAGATTTGCGGGAAACCCGCCATCGGGTGCTTGTCGAGCGGACTGGGACCGTTCAAGTGGACTCCTTTTGAAACGTCTGGCGAAACTGGAACCAGGAAGCGCCGGTCCGCGCGTCAATCGGGCCGACGATCAAAACGGCGACCTGCCTTTGCGGAGGCGATCGCCTCGCTAGAGCGACCACTGGTTTGGGCTCTCATTAGATTGTCGATCTCGCAGAACACTCCAACGCCGCGCCTCTTCCTGCCTAGTGGCGACGCCGCAGGACGCCACTAAGCGTGCGGGTTGAGCGAAGTCTTCGCCGCCATCGAGACTACGGTCGATTGTGCAAATGCCAATGGGTAGCCCCGAGGAGGTCTGCCGCGCTCTCGATGAAGCCGCTCTCCATGCATATCGTTTCGATCTCGGACGCAACTTCAAACGCTTCGGAGGCTGAAGAAATCGGGGCCGCGACATTCAGATGAAGCACCGTGCCATAGTGACACATGAGCTCGGCTCCATACCTCTCTTCCCAACCGCGCATCAGGCGAATGACGCTCGGAGTGCCAATTGTGTGACAACCCCACCAGTGTATATATGCCAGCGCCTCGCATGAGGCACCGATGGGAAGTAGCAAGATCGCGAGCGGATCAACGGGCTCGTGCCAATACGGGTCGTGCATCTTCGATAACCCTGGGCCCCGCGTTTCCAGCCAGTCGAACGCCAGCCGTTGAAGGTCCGCCCACGGCGACTTGGATTGCGCGGACAAAGCCCGCAGAAGTTGCTGAGGTTCCGGCGCTGCCCCAAACGCTCTTTGGAGAGCGTCACAGATCCACATGGCGTGCTCGGCCGCAGTTCCGCCCTGACGCTCTTGAAACCGCATGATCTCGCGAAGCGGATCACTCGATCTTGAAGCTTCAACGATATCCTCAGGCTCGGCAGATCTCATCCCCGGAAGCCTGGCGTCCACTTCTTCCTGGAAAGAGAAGCGACTGAAAAGCTGCCCAGACTCATTGAGAACGACTTCTTTCCATGGTCCCGGTGGGCCATTAGTGATGTAGGAAGCAATCAGGGGCCAGTAGCCCGACGCGTCGAACTGACATCGCAGCTCAGACCACATGGAACGCGCGTTGGAATGGTCTACACAGATCGCATGAACGAGCGAAGAGAAGCACTCAAGGGCGAATGAGACGTGCTCAGCTCGTGGGTTGCTGGTGCGCGACAACAGCTCATTGGGCGAAAGCGAGGGTGGCAGCATGCTCGGCTAAAGAGTTCGACTAAAAGGTTAAAGGTTCCAAAGGTCAAAGGTTCAAGCTTAAACAAGGTCAAAGGTTGCAGGCTCGCACACAACTCGTCCAGCAAACGCAAACTGGAGGGTCCAGACTCGCCGAAGATTTCGGCAGTAGTATTTCGATCGGGCAGCACGCTTGAACGCGGCCCGATATGCCTTCTCGGTCAAAGGCCAGGTTAACCCTCACCACTGCTCCTCAATTCCGTGTCTTAGAAGGTAGCGCCGCGCAGTGCCGATGTTTTCCTCGATGTTGTGGATGCTGAAGTTGCCATCGAACAGACCTTCGCCGATGTCATTCAAGCAAACAATGAGCTGTCCAAGCGCGGCCCCACAGGTCATGAATTCGTCAAGCTTCTTGGCCAACTGTTGCCTGAGAAGTGGGACGAGCGATGGGTCTCGCAGTTGACCGAGCGCGAAAATGGCGGCACAGGTGTTCCTACACGCACGCTGCCCCAGGTACCCGACAAGCGAGTCTCTGAGCGCCTTTACCTCAGCAGGACCGAAAGGAGCGGATGCGTACAGCGTGTCGTACGGCGGCAAAACCGCAGTTCCGGCACTACCGATCCTGTGCGCCCGCAGGAGCTCGCATGCTCCGAGCAAAGCCTCCTCTTGGTCAGCCTCGATACCGGCAACGATAGACGCAACGGCGGGGTGCATGGTGCAGGGTCTCAACGATAGCTTCGATTCGCGGATCGGTGCAGTGATTTAAGGTCCAGCCCCTCAGTAGTTTCCGATCGAATGGGAAAGTCGAACGCGAGCGACCATCTCCATTATCCCACCTTTCCTGTGCCTGTTTCCCCTGAAACCTCGGCTGGCCAGACGTAACGCATACCAGAAGCTTGCAGGTGAAGGCGCTCGTCGCTTCGGGTGCGGTCTTCCCAAACATTCCGAAGCATCTCGCGCTCCAACTCGGCTTCGACACCCAAGAAGTGGCTGCTCGGCAAGTTGTCCTGGCCAAGGGAATCGCCAGGAGCTGGCGATGATTGGCACATTGCGCGTGCGCTTTTGGCGACCGTTACTGCGACCTGTCTGCGCTCGTTCTCGGTGATGAGCCGCTGTTGGGAGCGGTCCCGATGGGAATGATGAACCTGATTCGGCACACGGCGACACAGACGCTTTCCATCAATCCGCAACGCCCGTATCTGCGCACCGCTCTTGCTAAATAGGGTTTGAACCAAGAAAGAGGCGGCGCGGCTGTTCGCCGAAGCGCCATGGGACAACTAGGTTCAAGGCGTGACCCGGTTGCGCAGCCCCCTAGGCCCTGCGTGTGCTGGCACTAATGTTGGACGCGACGAGGAAGCGGTTTGTGCTCCGATTCGCGAAGCCAGCCCCGCGCCTCACATGCTCCTGCGATACTGCCCGCCCACCTCGAAGAGCGCGGTGGTGATCTGCCCCAGCGAACACACGCGCACGGCTTCCACCAGCTCGGCGAAGATGTTGTCGCCTTTGATCGCCGCCTGTTTCAGGCGCTCCAGCGCGCGCGGCGCTTCGGCGGCGTGGCGGGTCTGGAAGTCTTTCAGGCGATTCAGTTGCGACTGTTTTTCCTCTTCGGTGGAACGCGCCAGTTCGAGCTTTTCCGGCACCGGGTCGCCCTGCGGATTGCGGAAGGTGTTGACGCCGATGATGGGGTAGGAGCCATCGTGCTTCATCTGTTCGTAGTAGAGCGACTCTTCCTGAATCTTGCCGCGCTGGTAACCGGTTTCCATGGCCCCGAGCACGCCGCCGCGTTCGGCGATGGCTTCGAATTCTTTCAGCACCGCTTCTTCCACGAGGTCGGTCAGTTCGTCGATGATGAAGGCGCCCTGGTTGGGGTTTTCGTTTTTCGCCAGACCCCATTCGCGATTGATGATGAGCTGGATAGCCATGGCGCGGCGCACGCTTTCTTCGGTGGGCGTGGTAATGGCTTCGTCGTAAGCGTTGGTGTGCAGGCTGTTGCAGTTGTCGTAGATGGCGATCAGCGCTTGCAGGGTGGTGCGGATGTCGTTAAAGGCGATCTCCTGCGCGTGCAGGCTGCGGCCCGAGGTCTGCACGTGGTATTTGAGCTTCTGCGAGCGCTCGTTGCCGCCGTATTTGTTTTTGATCGCCGTGGCCCAGATGCGCCGCGCCACACGCCCCAGCACGGAATATTCCGGGTCCATGCCGTTGCTGAAGAAGAACGAGAGGTTGGGCGCGAAATCGTCGATGTGCATACCGCGCGCGAGGTAGGCTTCGACGTAAGTGAAGCCATTAGCCAGGGTGAAGGCGAGCTGCGAGATCGGGTTGGCGCCGGCCTCGGCGATGTGATAGCCGGAAATCGACACCGAATAGAAATTGCGCACATTGTGGTGGACGAAAAACTCCTGAATGTCACCCATCATCTTGAGCGCGAACTCGGTCGAGAAGATGCAGGTGTTCTGGCCCTGGTCTTCTTTCAGGATGTCGGCCTGCACCGTGCCGCGCACCGTGGCGAGCGTCCAGCAGCGGATCTTTTCGACTTCGTCGTCGGTGGGTTGGCGCTGGTTCTCTTCGCGAAAGCGCGCGAGCTGCTGCTCGATGGCGACGTTGAAAAACATCGCCAGGATGGTCGGGGCCGGACCGTTGATGGTCATGGACACCGAGTTGTTGGGGGCGCACAAATCGAAGCCCGAGTAGAGCACCTTCAAGTCGTCGAGCGTGGCGATCGACACCCCCGAGTTGCCGACCTTGCCGTAGATGTCCGGCCGCGGGTCGGGGTCGAAGCCATAAAGCGTGACCGAATCGAAAGCGGTGGAGAGGCGCTTGGCGGGCATGGCGTCGGCCAGCAAATGAAAGCGCTTGTTGGTGCGGAAGGCGTCGCCCTCGCCGGCGAACATGCGCGTGGGGTCTTCGTTCTCACGTTTGAAGGCGAAGACACCCGCGGTGTACGGAAAACTGCCGGGCACATTCTCGAGCAGCTGCCATTTGAGGATTTCGCCTTCGTCTTCGAAGCGCGGCAATACCACTTTTGGGATGCGCGTGCCGGAGAGCGAGGTACTGGTGAGTTGGGTGCGGATTTCTTTGTCGCGAATCCTCACCACATATTCGTCGCCCGAATACGCGGCTCGTGTTTGCGGCCACATTTCCAGGAGCTTCCTGCAGCGCGGGTCGAGTTTCTGTTCGCGGGTTTCCAGGAGCGCGTCGAGTGCGGGAGCTTTCTCCTGGCACTCCGTTGCCAGGAGTTCGCGCGAGCGGCGCAGTTGCTGCCGTTCGCGGGCGATGCGCGCCTGCACTTCGGCCCAATGCCGGTAGCCGCGCGAGGTGTCGGCGATTTCCGCGAGGTAGCGGGCGCGCTGCGGCGGCACGATCACGGTCTTGCCGCTGGAGACGCGGCTTGCCGGCCGGGGCAGCTTGCTCGGCGCCAGTTTCAAGCCCTGCTGGCCGAGGCGCGCGGCAAGTTCGTGGTAAAGCGCGGTCACGCCGTCATCATTGAAGCGCGCCGCCATGGTGCCGAACACCGGCATTTCATCCACCGGAGTCTGGAAGAGTTCGCGGTTTCTTTGCACCTGCTTCCTGACGTCGCGCAGGGCATCGGCACCGCCCTTGCGGTCGAATTTGTTGATCGCCACGAAATCGGCGAAGTCGAGCATGTCGATTTTTTCGAGCTGGCTGGCGGCACCGAATTCCGGCGTCATCACATAAAGCGTGGCGTCGGCCAGCGGCACGATGGCGGCATCGCCCTGGCCTATGCCCGAGGTCTCGACGACGATGAGATCAAAGCCCGCCGCCTTGCAGCAGTCGATGACCTCGGGCAGGGCCTGCGAAATCTCCGTGCCGGTGTCGCGCGTGGCGAGCGAACGCATGAAGATCTTCGGGTGGCCGATGGCGTTCATGCGGATGCGGTCGCCCAGCAAGGCGCCGCCGGACTTGCGCCGCGAAGGGTCGATGGAAATGATGGCCAGGGCCAGGGCGTCGTTCTGGTCGATGCGAAAGCGCCGCACCAGCTCATCGGTGAGCGAGGACTTGCCCGCCCCGCCGGTGCCGGTGACGCCCAGCACGGGCGTTTTCGCGGCTTGCGCCGCGGTGCTTATGGCCGCCTTGAGCGCGGCCGGGCAGTGGCCGTTTTCCAGTGCGCTGATGAAGCGGGAAAGCGCCCGGCGGTCGCCGCCTTGCAGGCCCTTGAGGTCGGGGGGCACTTGGCCCGAGGGGTCGTAGTCGCAGGCCGCCACACATTCGTTGATCATGCCCTGCAGGCCAAGCCGCGCGCCGTCTTCAGGCGAAAAGATGCGAGTCACGCCGTAGTCGTGCAGCTCGCGCATTTCTTCGGGCACGATCACCCCGCCGCCGCCGCCGAAGACCTTGATATGGCCGCCGCCGCGCTCTCTGAGCAGATCGATCATGTACTTGAAGAACTCGACGTGCCCGCCCTGGTAGGAGCTGATGGCGATGCCTTGCACGTCTTCTTCCAGCGCCGCGGTAACGATTTCTTCCACCGCGCGGTTGTGGCCGAGGTGGATGACTTCGCAGCCGGTGGCTTGCAAGAGCCGGCGCATGATGTTGATGGCCGCGTCGTGGCCGTCGAACAAGCTCGCCGCGGTGACGAAGCGCACCTTGTGCTTGGGTTTGTACGCCGCCGGCCGGGCCGTGCGGGAAAGGTCGTTCATGTCGCCTCCTGAATCTCTCGAACCGGGCGCCGCGCCAGTGTTCCCGCGCCGCCACAGGCAGCGCGGGAGCGGGGTACAGGCATTATGCGCCGCGAGCCAGGCTACCGTAAATGACGTTTACGTAAACGTCAATCACCAGGGCGACATTTCGCGCCGGCCGGGCGCGGCGCCGGCCCGCGGTCGGGGACACGCGCGAACAAGGCTGCCCCAAACCCTTCGCGGCCAGGGCCGCGCCCAGTGCGCGCGCAGGCACCATCTTTGGGTCGGCGCGGGCCGGCCCGCGAATGCGGTTTTTGCCCGGCGTCCCACGCGCGCCAACAATTGCAGAGCTACGCGGACGCCCCAAACAGCTCCGCCAAGGCCGCCCCCGGATCGGCGGCGCGCATGAAGGCTTCACCGACCAGAAACGCGTGTACTCCGGCCGCGCGCATGCGGCTCACGTCGCCGCGGCCGAGAATGCCCGATTCGGTGATCACCATGCGCCCCTCGGGCAGGCGCGGCAAAAGTTCCAGAGTGGTTTCCAGGCGCACTTCGAAGCTGCGCAGGTTGCGGTTGTTGATGCCCAACATGGCGCCATCGAGCTCCAGCGCCTGGTCGAGTTCCTCGGCGTCGTGGACCTCGACCAGCACATCCATGCCAAGCTCCTGCGCCAGCGCCGCCAGGGCGCGCAGCCGCGGGGGGCGCAAGGCGGCGACGATGAGCAGCACGGCGTCCGCCCCCCAGGCGCGCGCCTCGTAGAGCTGGTATTCGTCGACCAGGAAGTCCTTGCGCAGCACCGGCAAAGCGCAGGCGGCGCGCGCTTCCTGCAGGTACTCCGGGGCGCCCTGGAAAAATTCGCGGTCGGTGAGCACGGAAAGACATGCCGCGCCGTGGGCGGCATAGCTCGCGGCAATGGCTGAAGGCTGGAAGTCTTCGCGCAGCACACCCTTGCTCGGGCTCGCCTTTTTGATCTCGGCGATCACCGCGGCCTGATCCGCGGCGAGTTTGGCTTGCAGCGCGGTCGCGAAACCGCGTGCCGGCGGCGCCGCGCGGGCCGCCAGGCGCACCGCCGGCAAAGGGCGGGCGACCTTGGCCGCGGCGACTTCACGCGCCTTCACCGCGAGAATGCGTTGCAGGATGTCGGCGCGCGGCGCGGCGCCACCATGGTTGGGGGACCCTGCCGTCATGCCGCGAACCCGCGGGTCTTCGCCACCCAGGCATCGAGCTTGGCACGCGCCGCGCCCGACAGAATGGTGGCACGCGCGAGCGCCACGCCTTCGTCCAGGCTCAGCACCAGGTTGGCGGCGTAAAGCGCCGCGCCGGCGTTGAGTATGACGATATCGCGCACCGGCCCGTCGGCGCCGGCAAGCGCTTCTTCGACCTTGGAGCGCGAGGCCGCCGCGTCGCTCACCCGGAGCGCGGCATCGTCGCAGCGCGAAAAACCGAAGTCCTCGGGGGCGATACGATATTCGCGCACCTCACCATCCTTCAATTCGCCCACCAGCGTGGGGCAGGAGAGCGAAATTTCGTCCATGCCGTTGTCGCCGTGCACCACCAGCACGTGGTTGCTGCCCAGGCGCTGCAACACCCGCACCTGAATGCCGACCAGATCCGGATGAAACACGCCCAGCAGTTGGTTGGGTGCGCTGGCCGGGTTGGTGAGCGGCCCCAGGATGTTGAAGAGCGTGCGCACCCCCAGTTCCTTGCGCACGGGAGCGGCGTGTTTCATGGCGGTGTGGTGGTTGGGCGCGAACATGAAACCGAAGCCCAGCTCTTCGATGCAGGTGGCGACTTGCGCGGGCTGGAGCATGATGTTGCCGCCCAGGGCTTCGAGTACATCGGCGCTGCCCGAGCTGGAAGACACCGAACGCCCGCCGTGTTTGGCCACCCGCGCGCCGGCCGCGGCGGCGACGAAACTCGCCGCGGTGGAGATGTTGAAACTGTGGCTCGCGTCGCCCCCGGTGCCGACGATGTCCACCAGGTGTTCGTGGCGCGGCACGGCCACTTTGGTGGCGAATTCACGCATCACTTGCGCGGCGGCGGCGATTTCGCCCACGGTCTCCTTCTTCACCCTGAGACCGATGATCAGCGCCGCGATCATCACCGGCGACATCTCCCCGGTCATGATGCGGCGCATGAGCGCCAGCATCTCGTCATGAAAGATCTCGCGATGCTCGATGACGCGCACCAGCGCTTCCTGGTTGGTGATGGGCATGATCTCAGCCTCCTTGAAGTTCGAGAAAGTTCTTGAGCAGCGGTTGGCCGTGCTCGGTGAGCACCGCCTCGGGGTGGAATTGCACGCCTTCCAGGGCGAAGCTTTTGTGCCGCACGCCCATGATCTCGCCGTCTTCGCTCTGCGCACTCACCTCCAGGCACTCGGGCAGGGAGGCGCGTTCGATGGCGAGCGAGTGATAGCGGGTCACGGTAAACGGGCTAGGGAGGCCGGCAAAAACGCCGCGGCCATCGTGCGTCACCTTCGAGAGTTTGCCGTGCATCACCCGCTGAGCGCGCACCACGCGGCCGCCAAATGCCTGGCCTATGCTCTGGTGCCCGAGGCAAACGCCCAGAATCGGAATCTGGCCGGCAAAGCGCTGGATCAGCGGCACGGAAACACCCGCTTCGCTGGGCGTGCATGGCCCGGGGGAAATGACGATGCGTGCCGGTGCCAGCCGGGTGATCTCATCGAGACTGACGGCATCGTTGCGAAAAACTTTCACCTCCTCGCCCAGCTCCCCGAAATACTGCACCAGGTTGTAGGTGAAGGAGTCGTAGTTGTCGATCATCAGCAGCATAAAGCGTCTAT